>DASZTL010000091.1:0-87640 GCA_035548055.1 Mycobacteriales bacterium
GGGGCGCGGGTCCTCGACGCCGATCCGACCGTCGGTGAGCCGATACAGCCGCGGCAAGTCCCGAGCGCTGAGCCCGGTCAGGCGCACCTGCGAACCGTCGGTGCGCACGGCCCACAACGCCGTCCGCTCGCCGACGCGGACCGCGGCCAGTCGGTCCCACGGCACCGAGCGCTTGCCGAACAGCGCGCGGACGACGAGGCCGGAGCTGCTCACGTCCACGCCCGTACGCAGGATCCAGATCGCCACGAACACAGGAACGAGCAGGACGAGCAGCGTCCACGGTGGATCGCCGGCCGCCAGGGGAACCGCGCAGACCAGGGCGAGCCCGACCGCGAGCAGCCCCAGCCGGCCGGACCGCAGCTTGGTCGGGCGGGCACGGGCGTTCGGGACGGTGCTCATGCGGTCATGGTCCCAGATGTCGTGCGGCCGGAACCGCCGGACGGTGCGCGTAGGATGCCGCGCGTGACCAGCTCCGAAGCCGGGGGAGCCTCCCCAGACAAGCCTGACCTCAAGCCCCGCAGCCGTGACGTCACCGACGGGTACGAGCGGGCCGGCGCCCGCGCCATGTTGCGCGCCGTGGGCCTCACCGACGACGACTGGGAGAAGCCGCAGATCGGCATCGCCTCGTCGTGGAACGAGATCACGCCCTGCAACCTGTCCCTGGCTCGGCTCGCTCAGCGGGCCAAGGATGGCGTCCGGCAGGCCGGCGGCGTCCCGTTGGAGTTCGGCACGATCTCGGTGTCCGACGGCATCTCGATGGGCCACGAGGGCATGCACGCCTCGCTCGTCTCGCGCGAGGTGATTGCGGACTCGGTCGAGACGGTGATGTTCGCGGAGCGGCTCGACGGATCGGTGCTGCTTGCCGGCTGCGACAAGTCGCTGCCGGGCATGCTGATGGCTGCGGCGAGGCTCGATCTCGCCTCGGTGTTCCTCTACGCCGGCACGTCGCTGCCCGGCCGGCTTGACGATCGCGACCTGACGATCATCGATGCTTTCGAGGGCGTCGGCGCCTGTGCGCTCGGTCGCATCACAAGCGACGAGCTCGATGCGATCGAGCGCAACGTGTGTCCGGGTGAGGGCGCCTGCGCCGGGATGTACACCGCGAACACGATGGCGAGTGCCTTCGAGGCGATCGGGATGTCGGTGCCCGGCAGCGCCGCACCCCCCGCCGTGGACCGTCGCCGCGATGAGGCAGCCGTTGCATCCGGTGAAGCCGTGGTCGCCATGCTGCGCGAAGGAATCACCGCGCGCGCGATCCTCACGAAGCAGGCGTTCGAGAACGCGATCACCGTCGTCATGGCGCTCGGTGGCTCGACCAACGCCGTACTGCACCTCCTGGCGATCGCGCATGAGGCGAAGGTCGATCTCTCCCTCGACGACTTCAACCGAATCGGCGACAAGACGCCGCTGCTTGCCGACGTGAAGCCGTTCGGTCGTCACGTGATGACAGATGTCGACCGCGTCGGTGGCATCCCGGTCGTGATGAAGGCGCTGCTCGACGCCGGCCTCCTCCACGGAGACTGCCTCACGGTCACCGGCAAGACCGTTGCCGAGAACCTCGCGGCGCTGGCGCCGAGGGACCTCGACGGCGACGTCTTGCGGGCGCTGTCCAACCCGCTACACCCAACGGGGGGCATGACGATCGTCCGGGGATCGCTAGCTCCGGAGGGTGCGGTCGTGAAGACTTCCGGCTTCGACCGCGCGGTCATCGAGGGGACGGCGCGTGTCTTCGACACCGAGAAGCCGGCGATGGACGCCGTCACGAACGGTGAGCTGAAGGCCGGTGACGTGGTCGTCATTCGCTACGAAGGCCCGCGGGGCGGCCCCGGCATGCGGGAGATGCTCGCTGTCACGGGGGCCATCAAGGGCGCTGGACTCGGCAAGGACGTCCTGCTGCTCACCGACGGCCGCTTCTCCGGCGGTACGACGGGCCTGTGCATCGGCCACGTCGCGCCAGAGGCCACCGACGGCGGGCCGATCGCCTTCGTGAAGGACGGCGACCGGATCCGACTCGACGTCGGGGCGCGAACCCTGGACCTGCTGGTCGATCCGGACGAGCTGGAGCGTCGCAAGGAGGGCTGGGCGCCGCCGCCGCCTCGCTACCCGACCGGTGTGCTCGGCAAGTACGCCCGCCTCGTCGGCTCGGCGGCGCACGGAGCCGTCACCAATTGATGCGGTGATCTTGACGTAGTGCGCCCATCAGCGCGCGTGTGAGGCGCACAACGTCAAGATCACGGAGGGTGGTGCGGGCTTGACTTGTCGGGGCTCGTAGTCCAACGTTGTTGCGTGCGTCGAATTCTCGTAGTTAGTGAGCGCGTGCTCTGAGGTAACACTCAGTTCACGTGCCGCCCCTTCGCGCTTTTGCGCAAGGGGCTTTTTCGTGAGACGGCGCAAGTGCAGGCAACAACGAGAACGAGTAGTCGGGAGTGATGACGGTGGCGGAGCGGGTGACCGGAGCGCAGGCCATGGTGCGTGCACTGGAGGAGCTGGACGCCCAGGTCGTATTCGGTATTCCGGGCGGGGCCATCCTTCCGGCGTACGACCCCCTCTTCGACTCCAAGCGGCTTCGTCACATCCTGGTCCGTCACGAGCAGGGAGCAGGACACGCGGCGACCGGTTACGCCCAGGCGACGGGGCGCGTCGGCGTGTGCATGGCGACGAGTGGGCCGGGCGCGACGAACCTGGTGACGCCGATCGCCGACGCCTACATGGACTCGGTGCCGCTCGTCGCGATCACCGGCCAAGTGCCGTCGTCCGCGATCGGAACCGACGCCTTCCAGGAGGCGGACATCTGCGGCATCACCATGCCGATCACCAAGCACAACTTCCTGGTGCAGAACCCGGGCGAGATCGGCCGCACCCTTGCGGAGGCGTTCCACATCGCGGCCACGGGCCGGCCCGGTCCGGTGCTCGTGGACATCCCGAAGGACCTGCTTCAGGCGCAGACCGAGTTCAGCTGGCCGGTCGAGCTGAACCTGCCCGGCTACCGACCGGCAGCGAAACCGCACGGCAAGCAGGTGCGCGAGGCCGCGCGGCTGATGGTCGAAGCGAAGCGTCCTGTGCTCTACGTCGGTGGCGGTGTCCTCAAGGCACGTGCCGCCGCTGAGCTGCGCAGGCTTGCGGAGGTCTCCGGCATCCCGGTCGTGACCACGCTGATGGCGCGAGGCGCGTTCCCCGACTCCCATCCGCAGCACATGGGAATGCCAGGAATGCACGGGACGGTGTCCGCTGTCGCAGCGTTGCAGCGCTCGGACCTGCTCATCGCCCTCGGCGCGCGGTTCGACGACCGGGTGACCGGCAAGCTGTCGACGTTCGCGCCAGGGGCGGCCGTCGTGCACGCAGACATCGATCCAGCCGAGATCTCGAAGAACCGTCTCGCCGACGTGCCGATCGTGGGTGACGTGCGCGAGGTGATCGCCGACCTCGTCGTCGCACTCGAGGCCGAGCACGAGGCCGGTCGCAAGGGCGACTACGCGGCATGGTGGAAGCAGTGCAACGGCTGGAAGAAGACCTACCCGCTCGGGTACGACGAGCACGAGGACGGCACGCTCGTCCCGCAGTACGTCATCGACCGGCTCGGCAAGATCGCCGGTTCCGACACGGTGATCGTGGCGGGCGTCGGCCAGCACCAGATGTGGGCCTCGCAGTTCATCTCCTACGAGAACCCCTACACCTGGATCAACTCGGGCGGTCTTGGCACGATGGGCTTCGCGGTGCCCGCGGCGATGGGCGCCAAGGTCGGTCGGCCGGACGCACTCGTATGGGCGGTCGACGGTGACGGCTGCTTCCAGATGACGAACCAGGAGCTGACGACCTGCGCCATCGAGGGCATCCCGATCAAGGTCGCCGTGATCAACAACGGTTCGCTCGGCATGGTCCGGCAGTGGCAGACCCTTTTCTACGAGGGGCGCTACTCCAACACCGACCTCAAGGCCGGGCGCTCCCAGTACCTGCCGGACTTCGTCATGCTCGCGGAGGCAATGGGTTGCGTCGGGCTGCGCTGTGAATCGGCAGCGGACGTCGACGCGACCATCGAGAAGGCAATGGCCGTCAACGACGCACCGGTCGTCGTCGACTTCGTCGTCGGCAAGGACGCGATGGTGTGGCCGATGGTGGCGGCCGGTACCTCCAATGACGACATCAAGATCGCACGCGAGACCGCGCCCGACTTCGATTACGAGATGGGCGAGGTCGTCGATGAAACGGAGGGTGGACGTGAGTAGGCACACGCTTTCGGTCCTCGTCGAGAACAAGCCCGGCGTGCTGGCCCGCGTTTCCGCCTTGTTCTCGCGGCGCGGGTTCAACATCGACTCGCTCGCGGTGGGTCCGACCGAGCACTCCGACGTCTCGCGAATGACGATCGTGGTCAACGTCGAGGACCTCCCGCTCGAGCAGGTGACGAAGCAGCTCAACAAGCTGGTCAACGTGCTGAAGGTCGTCGAGCTCGAGTCGGAGTCGGCGATTCAGCGTGAGCTGTTGCTGGTCAAGGTCAAGGCCGACCAGGCGATCCGCACGCAGGTGCTCGAGATCGTTCAGGTCTTCCGGGCCAAGGTCGTCGATGTCGCGACGGATGCCGTCACGATCGAGGTGACCGGCACCGCGGACAAGCTGGACGCCTTCATTCGGGTGCTCGAGCCGTACGGCATCCGCGAGCTCGTCCAGTCCGGGGTGGTCGCGGTCGGACGCGGCGCTCGTAGCATTACTGATCGAACCCTTCGTTCTGTTGAGAGGACTGCATAGCCGTGCCCGAGATCTTTTACGACGACGATGCCGACCTGGCGCTTGTCCAAGGCCGCAAGGTCGCCATCCTCGGCTACGGCTCGCAGGGCCACGCCCACGCTCTGAACCTGCGTGACTCCGGGGTCGACGTACGCGTCGGTCTGCCCGAGGGTTCGAAGAGCCGCGCCGCCGCCGAGGCGGAGGGCCTTCGGGTCGTCACGCCTGCCGAGGCATCGGCGGAGGCCGACCTGATCATGGTGCTCGCGCCGGACACGGTGCAGCGTCACCTCTTCACCGACGACATCGAGCCGAACCTGAAGGACGGCGACGCGCTGTTCTTCGGTCATGGCTTCAACATCCGCTTCGGCTACATCACCGCACCGGCCGGGGTGACGGTTGCCATGGTCGCGCCGAAGGGCCCGGGTCACCTGGTCCGCCGCCAGTTCCAGGAGGGTCGCGGCGTGCCGTGCCTCGTGGCTGTCGAGCAGGACCCGGACGGCAACGGCCAGGCACTCGCGCTGTCCTACGCGAAAGGCATCGGCGGCACTCGCCCCGGCACGCTGAAGACCACGTTCACCGAGGAGACCGAGACCGACCTGTTCGGCGAGCAGGCTGTCCTCTGCGGCGGTGTGTCGGCGCTGGTCCAGGCGGGGTTCGAGACGCTGACCGAGGCCGGCTACCAGCCGGAGGCGGCGTACTTCGAGTGCCTGCACGAGCTGAAGCTCATCGTCGACCTCATGTACGAAGGCGGCCTGGCCAAGATGCGCTGGTCGATCTCGGACACGGCCGAGTACGGCGACTACACCCGCGGCCCGCGCGTCATCACCGACGCCACCAAGGCTGAGATGAAGCGAATCCTCGGTGAGATCCAGGACGGCACGTTCGCCCGCGAGTGGATCGCCGAGGACGACGCCGGCCGGCCGAACTTCGACAAGTACCGCGCCGAGGGCGCTGCCCACCCGATCGAAGAGGTAGGCGGCAAGCTCCGCGGGCTCATGAGCTGGATCAAGCAAGACGCGTAGCTCGTCGTTCGCGCAGAGCACTCACCGAAGTAGCACATGTTGCTCCACTCGAACCGGACACCACGCTCATAACTGGCCGGCCGGAACGACTTCATGTGCTACTTCGAACGAGCAGACCTGCCGATCGCCTGCGATTCGGTCAGGTCGGCGTCGGTAGGGTTGGCTGGTGTCCAAGGCCGTCGTACTAATCGCTGAAGAGCTGGCGCCGGCGGCGCTGGAGGTACTTGCTGAGGACTGCGAGGTTCGCCACGTCGACGGCGCGGATCGGGCGGCCCTGCTGCCCGCGCTCGCCGACGTCGACGCGGTCATCGTGCGCAGCGCGACCCAGATCGACGCCGAGGCGCTCGCGGCCGGCAGCCGGCTCAAGGTTGTCGCTCGTGCGGGGGTAGGCCTCGACAACGTCGACACCGAAGCCGCGACGGCGCGCGGCGTACTCGTGGTGAATGCCCCGACCTCGAACATCACATCTGCGGCGGAGCACGCCGTCGCACTGCTGCTCTCGGCGGCGCGCAACATCCCGGCGGCGAACGAGAGCTTGAAGGCAGGGCAGTGGAAGCGCAGCGCCTTCACGGGTGTCGAGGTCACCGACAAGACGGTCGGTGTGGTTGGCCTCGGCAAGATCGGCCAGCTGTTCGCCGAACGGCTGAAGGCATTCGGGGTGCGGCTGGTCGCGTACGACCCCTACGTCCCAGCTGCGCGTGGCGCGCAGCTCGGGGTGCAGATGATGACCCTCGACGAGGTGCTCGCAGAGAGCGACTTCGTGTCGATCCACCTTCCGAAGACCAAGGAGACCGCCGGCCTGATCGGCGAGCGAGAGATCGGGCTGATGAAGCCAGGTGCCATCCTCGTCAATGCCGCGCGCGGCGGGCTGGTCGACGAAGCCGCCCTCGCGCTGGCACTCAAGGAAGGCCGCATCGGCGGGGCCGCGTTCGACGTCTACGCGACGGAGCCGTGCACCGACTCGCCGCTGTTCGCCGAGCCCAGAGCCGTCGTCACCCCGCACCTGGGTGCCTCGACGGCCGAAGCGCAGGACAAGGCCGGCCTTGCGGTTGCGCGTTCGGTGAAGCTGGCCCTCGCCGGCGAGCTCGTCCCTGACGCCGTCAACGTCAAGGGCGGTGCCGTTGCTGAGGAGCTGCGGCCGAGCCTTCCACTGATCGAGCGGCTGGGGCGGCTGTTCACCGCCTTGGCGGCGGGCGCACCGGCGAGCTTGACCGTCGACATCCGTGGCGAGATCGCTGCGCACGACGTCTCCGTCCTTCAGCTCGGGGCGCTGAAGGGCGTCTTCGCTGACGTCGTAGAGGACCAGGTCACCTATGTGAATGCACCCCTCCTCGCGGCGGAGCGCGGCGTCGAGGTGACGCTGACCTCCGACGAGGAGTGCCCGGACTACCGGAACCTGATCACGGTTCGGGGGGCCCTGCCCGACGGGACGACGGTGTCCGTCGGCGGGAACCTGACCGGGCCGCGGATGGTGCAGAAGCTGGTGGGGGTCAACGGATTCGACGTCGAGGTGGCGCTCGCCGAAGACATGGTCTTCGTGACCTACGAGGACCGGCCAGGCATCGTCGGTGCCGTCGGCCAGCTGCTCGGGCAGGCAGGGGTGAACATCGCCGGGATGCAGGTGTCCCGTACGTCGGAGGGCGGCTCAGCGCTCATGGTGCTGACGATCGACTCGGCGATCCCGCCCGCCGTCCTCGACGAGATCACCAGCACTGTCGGCGCCTCGCACGTCCGCGCCGCGCACCTTCCCGTCGACTGATGGCTGTCTTGATGGAGCCGCCTGCCCACCCTGTGGTCCGGGTCGACACCCCGGATGGCGAGACGATCGCGGTCCACGTGATCGGCGAGGGCAAGCCATTGATGTGTGTGCCGGGAGGGCCGGCGCGCGCGTCGGCGTACCTCGAGGACTTCGCCGGGCTGTCGGAGCAGCGGAAGCTGCTGCGGGTCGACCTACGCGGCACCGGCCTGTCCCCGCTGCCGGCGGACCGTGACTCACTCGCATTCCACCGGCTTGCCGACGATCTCGACGTCGTGCGCGAGGCGCAGGGTCTCGAGACCATCGATCTCATCGCTCATTCGGCCGGGGGCTTCGTCACGTTGGCGTATGCCGCCAAGTTCCCGGAGCGGGTCGGCCGCATCGTGTTCGTCACTCCGTCCGGCAAGCCGTTCGGCGACGTCGAGGGCGACATCAAGGCCATCCGCGCCAGCCGCTCCGGTGAGCCCTGGTACGCCGAGGCCGCCGCCGTCGAGGCTGAGCTGGAGCTGATGCCGCCACGGATGCGGATGCGGTTCGACCCGGGCCTACGGGTCTTCGGCTATGCGAAGTGGGACGAACGATCGCAGGCGCACGCCGACTCGACGGACGGGCAGATGTCGATGCGGGCGATGGCCGCCTTCATCCCCGACTCCGATGCCGCCGCCGAGCTGAACCTGACAGAGCGCCTCAAGGCGGTCGAGGCACCGGTGCTCGTAGTGGTCGGATCGCTCGACGGCATCACCGGTGTGAAGGCCGGGCACCTCGTCGCGGACATGTTTGCCGATGCCACGGTCGTCGAGCTGCCGGGTGGTGCGCACTACCCGTGGATCGACAGCCCGGAGGAGTTCCGGGACACCGTGGTCAGCTTTCTCGAAGCAGGCTGAGCAGCTCGGCCGTCAGGGGCGCATCGGAACCCTGCGGCATCGTCAGCGCGATCCGGGTTGCCTCGCCGAACCGCTCCTTGATCCCTGCAGCGCACTCGGCCGGCGTGCCGTGGACCGAGAGCGTACGAAGCATCGTGTCGTCGATGAGGTTGCCCATTTCCTTCCACTGCCCGAGCTTTGACAGCCGGTTGAGCTCGGGCTGCAGGTCTGCCCAGCCTTCCGCTTCGAGGACAGGCAGGTAGGACGGCGTCGAGCCGTAGAACGCCAGCCGGTTGCGGGTGTCGGCCTCCGCCGCCGCGATCTCAGCCTCGTTGCGGCCGCAGCAGACCATCGCCTCGAGCACCAGCTGAAAGCTGCTGTCCGGCGAGCCGCGTGCCGGCCGACCCGCTGCCGCAAGTCCGGCGTCGACCGCGGGCAGCGTCCGCTCGACCAGGTGTCGCCGGCTGTTGAAGGGGTGGGTGAGCAGGCCATCGGCCGTCTCGGCGACCATCTGCGTCATCTTCGGTCCGAGCGCACCGAGCAGGATCGGCGGCGGGCCGAACTCGTTCGGCCCGGGGTTGAAGAACGGCGTCATCAGCGTGTGTGAGGTGTACGTCCCGCGGTAGTCGAGCTTCTCGCCGTTCTGCCAAGTGTTGAAGATCGCGTGAATCGCTTCGACCCACTCGCGCATCTGCCCGACGGGGGACTCCCAACGTGCGCCGTACCGGCATTCGATGTGGGTCTTGATCTGGCTGCCTAGACCGAGCCGGAAGGTTCCGCCGGACAGCGTCTGCAGGTCCCACGCGGCGTAAGCCAGGGTGAGCGGCGAGCGCGGCAGCGCGATGGCGACGTTGGTCATCAGGTGCAGGCCGGTGCCGGCCTTCGCGGCGGCGACCAGCGGGAAGAACGGGTCGTGCGAGCCCTCGAAGGTGAACGCGCCGTCGAACCCGACGTCGGCGAGCCGCCGGATCTCGACGTCCTCCTGGCCGAGCGGAGCGACAAGATGGGTGTCAACGGGAATCACCAGCGAAGCGTAGTGATCACTCGACACACGTACGCTTCGCCCCGTGCCTCCGGAACCTGCGTGGGTGTGCGTCGCCTGCCGGGCGCGGATGCCGATGGCGGAGAACGTCTGTACGTCGTGCGGGAGGCCGTTCGGCGAGGGGCTCGCCGAGCCTGACGCGAAGGAACGGACGCGGCAAGGCCTGGCTCGATGGGGCTGGTTGCTGCGCGAGTTCGTCCTGCTCAACATCCTGTTCATCCTGTGGCGCATCGTCGGCCGGATCTCGCTGTTCCACCAAGCGGGAGCGTTCGCTCGTGGCCGTTGGCTGTGGCACGCGGAACGGGTCCTGCATCTGCCGAGCGAGGCCGCGCTGCAGCGCCAGATCCTGGGTCACGCCACCTGGGACCGGATTGCCAACGGCTATTACGCGTGGGCGCACATCGTCGTCTTCGCCGCCGCGCTGCTGTGGTTGATGGTCCGCCATCGCGAGGCTTACCCGAAGTGGCGCAACCTCGTCGTCGGGTTCACGGCGATCTCGCTGCTGATCGGTCTGATGCCCACTGCGCCACCGCGGCTGATCCCGAGCTTCGGCATGGTCGACCTCGCGGCTCGGTTCCACCAGTCGGTCTACGACGGTCTCGGCAGCGGCATCACCGACCAGCTCTCGGCGATGCCGTCGGTGCATGTCGGCTGGGCGGTCCTGGTCGCCTGGGCGGTGATCGCGGTCAGCAACAGCAGGTGGCGCTGGCTGGCTCTGGTGCACCCCGTTCTCACGTCGTACTTCATCGTCGTGACGGCCAACCACTACTGGCTCGACGGCGTCGCCGCGCTCGTCCTGCTCGCGCTCGTGTATTTCCCACTACGCCGCTGGCGACCGAGTTTGGTACCGTGATCACGAGATGAGCGCGCTCCTGCTCCTTACCCGCCCGTAGCGGGGTCGACCACCGGCCCCCCGCTGCGGGAGTCGTCGTGGTCTGCGAACCACCGAGCCAGCGCCGGTTTGCCAACCGAAACCATCCAGGTCGCGCTCCGCGCGCCAGGCCTACAGGGAGCAAACCTTCAATGACTGATCAGACGGCACGCATGCCGCAGCACAAGCGCTACACCCCGTTCGCGCCCATCGACCTGCCGGACCGCACGTGGCCCAGCAAAGTCATCTCCGCCCCGCCGCAGTGGTGCAGCGTCGACCTCCGCGACGGCAACCAGGCGCTCATCGACCCGATGGACGCTGAGCGCAAGATGCGGATGTTCAAGCTGCTGGTCGACATCGGCTACAACGAGATCGAGGTCGGCTTCCCGGCCGCAAGCCAGACCGACTTCGACTTCATCCGCCAGCTGGTGGAGCAGGATCTCGTCCCGGACAACGTGACGATCCAGGTCCTGACGCAGGCCCGCGAGGAGCTGATCGAGCGGTCGTGCGAGTCGCTGGTCGGCTTCAAGGGCACCGCGTTGATCCACCTCTACAACTCCACCTCCACGCTGCAGCGACGGGTCGTGTTCGGCCTGGACAAGGCGGGCATCAAGGACATCGCGGTGCGCGGCGCGCAGTGGTGCCAGAAGTACGCCGAGTCGCTGCTGTCCGGAACCGATGTGCGCTGGCAGTACTCACCGGAGTCGTTCACCGGCACCGAGCTTGACTACGCCGTCGAGGTCTGCGAGGCCGTCATGGACGTGTGGGAGCCCGCCGCCGACCGCAAGGTGGTGCTCAACCTGCCGGCGACGGTCGAGATGGCGACTCCCAACGTCTACGCCGACTCGATCGAGTGGTTCGGTCGCAACATCTCGCGGCGCGACGCGGTCATCCTGAGCCTGCACCCCCACAACGACCGGGGTACGGCGGTTGCGGCCGCCGAGCTCGGCGTACAGGCCGGTGCGGACCGGGTCGAGGGATGCCTGTTCGGCAACGGTGAGCGCACCGGCAACGTCTGCCTGGTCACGCTGGGGCTGAACATCTTCAGCCAGGGCATGGATCCGGGCATCGACTTCTCCGACATCGACGAGATCCGTCGCACGGTGGAGTACTGCAACCAGCTGCCGGTTCATCCCCGCCACCCGTACGGCGGTGACCTGGTCTACACGGCCTTCAGCGGGTCCCACCAGGACGCCATCAAGAAGGGCCTCGAGGCAATCGAGCGCGACGCCGCGGAGGCTGGTGTGGCGGTCGACGACTTCACCTGGGGTGTGCCGTACCTGCCGATCGACCCCAAGGACGTCGGTCGCAGCTACGAGGCAGTGATCCGGGTCAACTCGCAGTCCGGCAAGGGCGGGGTCGCGTACGTGATGAAGTACGACCATCAGCTCGATGTTCCGCGCCGGATGCAGATCGAGTTCTCACGGATCGTGCAGACGGTGTGCGACAACGAGGGCGGCGAGGTTGCGCCCGACAAGATCTGGCAGATGTACCGCGAGACCTACCTCGAGCGGACCGAGCCACTGCAGCTGAAGCACTACTCGATCGAGTCCGGCGAGATCGACCACATCACTGCGACCGTGACCGTCGACGGGACCGAGCGGGAGATCACCGGACAGGGCAACGGACCGATTGCCGCGCTGGTGCATGCTCTTGCCCAGGTCGACATCGACGCTCGCGTGCTGGACTATCACGAGCACGCGCGGAGTGCCGGCGAAGAGGCGCAGGCCGCGGCGTACCTCGAGGTGGCTGTCGGCGACAAGGTGCTGTGGGGTTGCGGTATCTCGCCGAGCATCACGACGGCATCTCTCTACGCCCTCGTGAGCGCCGTCAATCGCGCTTGATCCTGCGTCCGGCGAGGGCCCGGATCCGCTTGATCAGGTCGTCGTTGCTGAACGGCTTCACGACGTAGTCGTCCGCGCCCAGGCGAATGCCTCGGGCGCGGTCGGCTTCGCCGCCCTTGGCCGAGAGAAAGATGATCGGGACGTCGGTGCGGTCGCGAATCTCCGCCATCAGGCCGTACCCGCTGATCTCCGGCATCATGATGTCGAGCAGCACGACGTCGGGCGGGTTTCGCTCGATCGCTGCCAGTGCGTCGGTCGCGAAGGCGATGGCATCGACAACGAACCCCTCGTCGCCTAGCAGGGTTTCAACCAGGGAGCGGGTCGGCCTGTCGTCATCGATGATGAGGACGCGTAGCGGACGGTCGCCCATGGCTCCGCAGGCTATCCGGGGCTGACGACCGCGTCCTCGACGACGATCGCCTCCGAACCGGGCTCGCCCGGCTTGCGGGCGGTGGCGAAGTAGGACCCGATCAGCACGAGCGGGAAGCCGATCGCCATGCCTGTCGTGACGTGCTCGCCGAGTACGGCGACCCCCAGGGCGATCGCCACCGCTGGGTTCACGTACGTGATGACGGTTGCGCGGGTCGGTCCGATCTCGCCGATGAGCCAGAAGAACACCACGAACGCCAGGGCTGTGCAGATCACGGCGAGCCCGATCACCGACCAGACGACCTTCCCGGACATGTGGTCGGGCGGCCGGACGATGGCGAAAGGTGCGTAGACAACCGCGGTGACCGCGAGGGAGGCGGCGACGACTGCGAGGCCTGGTGCCGCACCCAGTCGGTGGGACAGGATCAATGGGCCCAGCGCGTAGCCGACCGCCACGAACGCGATCTCGAGAACCGCGGTCATGTCGACCTCACCGACTTGCAGGCCCACCAGCGAGGCCACCCCGGCGATGCCGATGAGCAAGCCGAGCCAGCGCCTCGCGGTCATCTCTTCCTGCAGTCCGAGCAGGCGCGTGATGCCGATCCCGACCAGCGGGACTCCGGCTACGAGCAGACCGGCAAACGAGCTGGTGAGATGCTCCTCTGCGCTCGACAAGAGCAGCCAGGGGATCGTCAGCTCGACGGCCGTGTAGGCCAACACCCATTTCCAGTGGCCGCGCAACCCGCCGAGCACCCCACGCCAGGCGGCGATCGGGACGAGGATCAGCGCGGCGATCGACGTACGAGCGAAGACCAGGTCAGCGGGGCTCAGGTCACGCACCGCCACCCGGATCAGCAGGTAGGGGACACCCCAGATGAAGCACATTGCGACGAACAGCACCCACCCGCGCTTCGACATGGGGTCGACGATAGGAGCGGGCAGCGACGAGATCTCGCGCAAGCAATGTGGCATCGCCCCCGCGATTCGGCGGCTAGGGGGCAATTTCGGCTAGGCAATGCCACATTGCCTAGCGAGATTCGGGCAGCGCGAGGTCAGGGGTTGCGATCTACTAGCCTCGCCGCTCGTGACGAGCATTGCAGTGATCGCCGGCGACGGCATCGGTCAGGAGGTCGTCGCCGAGGGCCTGAAGGTACTTCGCGCGGCCGTCGAACCGGACGGGGTCAAGGTCGAGACGACCGACTACGACCTCGGCGCGGCCCGCTGGCATCGCACCGGTGAGACGCTGCCGGACAGCGTGCTGGAAGAGCTCCGCGGGCACGACGCGATCCTGCTCGGTGCTGTCGGTGACCCCACTGTGCCGTCCGGGGTGCTCGAGCGCGGTCTTTTGCTCAAGCTGCGGTTCGCCTTCGAGCACGCCGTCAACCTGCGGCCGGTGAAGCTGTACCCGGGTGTGACCACGCCGCTCGCCGGCGTCGAGCCCGCCACGATCGACATGGTCGTCGTACGAGAAGGGACCGAGGGCCCGTACGTCGGGGTCGGCGGCTCGATGCGTCACGGCACACCGAACGAGGTGGCGACCGAGGAAAGCGTCAACACCCGGTACGGCGTGGAGCGCGTCGTTCGCGACGCGTTCAAGCGAGCGGCGGCGCGGCCGCGCAAGAAGCTCACGCTGGTTCACAAGACGAACGTGCTCGTGCACGCCGGTGGCCTTTGGCAGCGCACCGTCGACGAGGTCGCGCCGGAGTTTCCCGACGTTGCCGTCGACTACGCGCACGTCGACGCGGCCTGCCTCTACTTCGTCACTCAGCCGGAGCGGTTCGACGTCGTCGTGACTGACAACCTGTTCGGCGACATCGTCACGGACCTCGGTGCGGCGATCGCCGGGGGGATCGGGCTGGCGGCGAGCGGGAACCTCAACGTCGACGGAACGGCGCCGAGCATGTTCGAGCCGGTGCACGGCAGCGCGCCGGACATCGCCGGCCAGGGACTGGCCGACCCGACGGCGACGGTGCTGTCGGTGGCGATGCTGCTGGACTCGTTGTCGCTGCGCGCTGCCGCAAGCCGGGTCGAGGCGGCGGCCGCCGCCGATCTCGCCGAGCGCGGAAGCGCGACGCGCAGCACGACCGATATCGGAGATGCGATCGCTGCACGCCTGACCTAATCTCGCTGTATGGGTCTTGAGTTCAGCATCGAGTCGGCGCCGCAGCCGACCACGCCGGAGCGTCTCGCTGAGATCCTCGCGGCGCCCGGGTTCGGCAAGTACTTCACCGACCACATGGTCACGGTCGAGTGGACCCCGGACGCCCGATGGCACAACGCGCGGCTGCGTCCGTACGCACCGCTGAGCCTCGATCCGGCCACCCACGTCTTCCACTACGGCCAGGCGATCTTCGAAGGCTTCAAGGCCTATCGCCAGCCCGACGGTGGCGTCGCCACCTTTCGGCCCGGGTTCAACGCGGAGCGGTTCAACCGCTCCGCCGCCCGGCTCGCGCTCCCCGAGCTGCCGGTCGATGCTTTCGTTGCGGCATCCGATCATCTCGTCCGCGCTGATGCGGCCTGGGTGCCGAGCGATGGCGAGGCGAGTCTGTACCTGCGTCCGTTCATGATGGCCACGGAGGTCGGCCTCGGAGTGAAGCCCGCCTCCCACGTGACCTTCCTCGTCATCGCCTCGCCGGTCGGGCCGTACTTCGCGTCGGGAGCGAAGCAGGTCACGATCTGGTTGTCGGAGGACTACACCCGCGCCGCGCCGGGTGGCACCGGAGCTGCCAAGTGCAGCGGGAACTATGCCGCGAGCCTCGTCGCGCAGCAGGAGGGGATCGCGAACGGTTGCGAGCAGGTCCTCTTCCTCGATGCCACCGAGCGTCGGTGGGTCGAGGAGCTCGGCGGCATGAATCTTTGGTTCGTCCAGGACGACGGCACCCTGATCACACCGGAGCTGACCGGCACGATCCTCGAGGGCGGCACCCGCGACGCGCTGCGGACGATCGCCGGCGAGCTCGGGCACGAGGTGGAGGAGCGTCGGGTCGACATCGACGAGTGGCGCAAGGGCGTTGACACCGGTCGGATCACGGAGGTCTTCGCCTGTGGGACGGCTGCCGTGATCGCACCCATCGGAACGCTGAAGTGGCACGGCGGTGAGGTCACCTCACCGGCCGAGAACCCGGTGGCGACGAAGCTCCGGTCGGCACTGATCGACCTGCAGTACGGCCGGAGCCCGGACACCCATGGCTGGATGCACAAGGTCTGCTGAGCGCCTCGCCCGATGATCGGCTTGACCTCGGGGCCTCTTCTGCCGAAGACTGAGCATGTGACGCAGTTCGCCACGATTATTTGCGAGCGCGTCGGCTAAGCACCACAGCCGACGCGCGACCCCCGCTGCCCTGACCGGGCCGGGGGTTTTTTGTTGGACGGACGTTGGACAGACTCAGGGCCAGACTTCCTCGAAGGGGTACCCGGTGGCACTCACCGACTTGCACGTCTACGACACGACGCTGCGCGACGGAACGCAGCGAGAGGGGCTCTCGCTGTCGGTTGACGACAAGCTCGCCGTCGCCGCGCACCTCGACGCGCTGGGCGTCGGCTTCATCGAGGGCGGCTGGCCGGGTGCCAACCCTAAGGACGAGGCGTTCTTCCGGCGCGCGGCGGCCGGCGAGCTGCACCTGAAGCATGCGACGCTCGCCGCCTTCGGGGCGACTCGCAAGGCCGGCGCGGTTGCTGCCGACGACCCGCAGGTCCGTGCCCTTGTCGACGCGCAGACGCCCGTGGTGACCCTCGTCGCGAAGTCGCACACGGGGCACGTCGAGCGGGCGCTGCGTGCGACGCTTGAGGAGAACCTTGCGATGGTGCGCGACACCGTGTCGTTCCTGCGCGGTGAGGGGCGCCGGGTGTTCCTGGACGCCGAGCACTTCTTCGATGGCTACCACCTGAACCGCGACTACGCGCTCGCGGTCGTCGCCGCCGCGGCGGAGGCGGGCGCGGAGGTGGTCGCGCTTTGCGACACGAACGGCGGGATGCTGCCGACCCGGCTGTCGGATGTCGTGAGCGAGGTCGTCGGGTGGCTCGGCCACCCCGAGACGAGGATCGGGATCCACGCCCACGACGACACCGCCTGCGCGGTCGCGAACTCGCTGGCCGCCGTACAGGCCGGCGCGACCCATGTGCAGGGAACCGCCAATGGCTATGGGGAGCGGGCCGGCAACGCCGACCTGTTCTCGATCGTTGCCGGACTCCAGCTGAAGCTGGACCTACCGGTCTTGCCCGACGGGGCAATCTCAGAGCTGGTCCGGGTCAGCCACGCGATCGCTGAGCTCGCCAACATCGCGCCCGACGACCACCAACCGTGGGTCGGCGCGAGTGCATTTGCCCACAAGGCAGGACTGCACGCGTCGGCGCTCAAGGTTGACCCGGACCTGTATCAGCACACCGACCCGGCCCTCGTCGGCAACGACATGCGCGTGTTGGTCTCCGAGCTCGCCGGCCGGGCGAGCGTCGAGCTCAAGGCGCGCGAGCTCGACATCGAGGTGGACCGCGAGGTGGTCGGTCGGGTGATCGAGCGGGTCAAGCGGATGGAGGCCGAGGGCTACTCGTTCGAGGCCGCCGAGGCCTCATTCGAGCTGATGCTGCGTGAGGAGGTCGATGGGCAACGATGGCGGCCGTTCCGGCTGGAGTCCTACCGGGTGATCACCGACAGCCAGGACGCGAGCGCAGTGCGGTCCGAGGCGACGGTGAAGCTGTACGTCGGTGAGGAGCGGATCGTCGCGACCGGTGAGGGCAACGGGCCGGTCAACGCGCTCGACATGGCGCTTCGCCAGGCGCTGGAGCGGTTCTACCCGCAGCTGGGCAAGCTCGACCTGGTCGACTACAAGGTGCGCATCCTCGAGGGGGTGCATGGCACGGGCGCGATCACCCGGGTGCTCGTGCGGACCTCGAACGGTGAGCGGGAGTGGGACACCGTGGGCGTCGACGAGAACGTCATCGCCGCGTCGTGGCAGGCGCTCGATGACGCCTATACGTTCGGGCTGCTGCCGGGGAAGACCAGCTGACCTGAAACGCTGGGCTCATGGAACATCGCGCACTGGGTGAGTCCGGGCTACGGGTGTCGGTCGTCGGCCTGGGCTGCAACAACTTCGGTCGGCGGATCGACCTCGAGCAGACGCGGGCGGTCGTCCACGCCGCGCTCGACGCCGGGATCACGCTGTTCGACACCGCCGACATCTACGGCGAGTCTGAGGACTTCCTCGGTGAGGTGCTCGGCTCAGCACGTGGCGACATCGTGCTCGCGACGAAGTTCGGCATGGACATGCACGGGTTGCTGGGGCCCGACTGGGGTGCCCGCGGGTCGCGGCGCTACATCCGCAAGGCGATCGAGTCGTCGTTGCGGCGGCTGCGTACCGACTGGATCGATCTCTACCAGCTGCATGCGCCCGACCCATCGACACCGATCGAGGAGACGCTCGCGGCGCTGCACGAGCTGGTCGACGAGGGCAAGGTCCGCTATGTCGGCTGCTCGAACTTCGCGGGGTGGCAGCTTGCGGATGCCGACTGGACGGCGCGGGCCGGTGGGCACCCGCGCTTCGTCAGTGCGCAGAACCACTACAGCCTGGTCGAGCGTGGCGCGGAAGCCGAGCTCGCGCCGGCCTGCCAGCGGTTCGGCGTCGGGATCCTGCCCTTCTACCCGCTGGCGAACGGGCTGCTGTCAGGGAAGTACCGGCGGGGCGAGCAGGCGCCGGAGGGGTCGCGCCTGGCATCGCGGCCCGAGTGGCTCAGCGACGAGCGGTTCGACCAGGTCGAGGCGCTCGCGGCCTATGCCGAGGAGCGAGGATGTTCGCTGCTGGACGTCGCAATCGGCGGGTTGGCAGCGCAGCGGCAGGTGGCGTCCGTCATCGCCGGCGCGACCAAACCGGAGCAGGTGCGGGCGAACGCCGCGGCGGGGGAGTGGGTGCCGTCACCCGACGACATGAGGACGCTCAATAAACTCGGGTAAATGCGGATCGCCAGGTTCTCCCACGACGGTGACGTCTCGTTCGGTGTGGTCGAGGACGACACGATCGCTCAGATCTCGGCTCATCCGTTCGCGCCGGTCGAGTTCACCGGCGGGCGGGCGCCACTGTCGGCGGTGAAGCTGCTCGCGCCGGTGCTGCCGAGCAAGGTGGTGGCCATCGGGAAGAACTACGCCGAGCACGCCGCCGAGATGGGTGGTGACGTGCCGGAGAAGCCGCTGATCTTCCTGAAGCCGTCGACGTCGGTCGTCGCGTCGGGAGACGACATCGCGTACCCGCCGACGTCGGAGCGGGTGGACTACGAGGGCGAGCTCGCGGTCGTGATCGGCCGGCTCTGTCGTGACGTGCCCGAAGCGCGGGCGATGGACGTCGTACTCGGCTACACGTGCGCCAACGATGTGACCGCGCGGGACCAGCAGAAGGCGGACGGACAGTGGTCGCGGGCGAAGGGCTACGACACCTTCTGCCCGCTCGGCCCCTGGATTGAGACCGAGGTCGATCCGAGCGATCTGCGGATTACGACGCGGCTCAACGGTGAGGTGAAGCAGGACTCGCGGACGTCGATGATCGTGCACAAGATCCCGTCGCTGATCGCCTACATCACGGCGTGCATGACGCTGCTGCCCGGGGACGTGATCCTCACCGGGACACCGGACGGGATCGGGCCGATGCAGCTCGGCGACTCGGTCGAGGTCGACATCGAAGGCATTGGCGTGCTGCGGAACTCGGTGGCTGCGCGATGACTGTCCGGCTTCGCGTGGCGCCGTCGCCCACCGGTGATCCGCACGTCGGCACGGCGTACATGTCGTTGTTCAACCTTGCGTTCGTACGACGCGAGGGCGGCGCGTTCATCCTTCGGATCGAGGACACCGACCGGGCGCGGTTCAACGAGGACAGCGAGCGGCAGATCTACGAGACGTTGCACTGGCTCGGGCTGGACTGGGATGAGGGGCCCGACATCGGCGGGCCGTTCGCGCCGTACCGGCAGTCGGAGCGGCTCGAGACGTATCAGCCGGTCGTCGAGGCGCTGCTCGCGAGCGGGCACGCGTATCACTGCTGGTGCTCGTCACAGCGGCTCACGGAGATGCGCGAGGCGCAGCAGAAGGCCAAGCAGCCGACCGGCTACGACCGGTTGTGCGTTGGCAAGACGCGCGACGAGCGCGCTGCGCTGCCGGGGTTCTCGGAGCAGCCCGTGGTGCGGATGTTGATTCCGGATGACGCGCCGCTGACGTTCACGGACTTGATTCGCGGCGAGGTCAACGCGCCGCGGCCGGACGACCAGGTCCTGATGAAGACCGATGGTTTCCCGACGTACCACCTGGCGAACGTCGTCGACGACCACGAGATGGGCATCACCCACGTCGTACGCGGCGAGGAGTGGATCGCGTCGACGCCGAAGCATGTCCTGCTCTACGCCTGGATGGGTTGGGAGGCGCCGCAGTTCGCCCACATGCCGCTGCTGCGCAACACCGACAAGTCGAAGATCTCGAAGCGGAAGAACCCGGCGGCGCGGCTGACCTGGTTCCTGGAGCAGGGTTTCCTGCCGGAGGCGCTGCGCAACTTCCTCGGCCTGATGGGGTACTCGATGCCCGACGGGCAGGAGGTCTTCAGCTTCGAGGAGATGGTCGCGTCCTTCGACTGGGCGCGGGTCAATCCCGTCGGCCCGGTGTTCGACGTCGACAAGCTGAAGTGGTTGTCGGGGCACTACATCCGCGAGCTGCCGGTCGATGAGCTCGCGGAACGTCTGGTCAGCTTCATGGGTATCGAGGGTGCCGCGGCCGACGTCGTCACGAAGGCGACGCCGCTAGTGCAGGAGCGGGTGTCGACTCTCCTGGAGGCAGCCAACATGGTCGGCTTCCTGCTCGACGAGCGATACGTCGTTGACCCGGAGGCGGCAGCGAAGCAGCTAGGTCACGACGCTCGGCCGACATTGGAAGCGGCCCGCGCGGCCCTGCATGACCTGCCATCGTTCGACACGGCATCGATCGAGACGGCGTTGCGGAGCGCGTTGGTCGAGGGTCTTGGTCTGAAGCCGAAGCACGCCTTCGGGCCGATTCGCGTCGCCGTCACCGGCAGCACGGTCTCGCCGCCGTTGTTCGAGTCGATCGAGATCCTCGGCAAGGACAAGACGCTGGTCCGGCTCGACGCCGCGCTGATCTGATTTCGGCTGGGCTAAACTGACCGACGGCCCGCTGCCAGCGGGTCATTTGTGCCAATGGGGTATGGGGTAATTGGCAGCCCGACTGGTTCTGGCCCAGTTAGTCTAGGTTCGAGTCCTGGTACCCCAGCGACTTACAATGGGTAGTCAAGCTCTCGTCGTCTAGGGGCCTAGGACGCCGCCCTCTCAAGGCGGTAACGGCGGTTCGAATCCGCTCGAGAGTACTCCACTTAACTAGTTTACTCCAGTTTAAATGGAGGTTTTCGGACCGGTCGCTGAGAGACTAATTCGGGCCGAACGGCCGCGTTATGTGCCCCCCTGATCCGACAGAGCCTCGGGGGCGTATCTGCGCAGGAGTTCAAGCGCCCACGCGACCTTGTCCTCGGTTCGTTGGCCACGGGGCTGCCATCGACTCCACAGCTCTAAGTTGGTTGGTCGACTGTCAAGGCGGTCACCGTTCTTATGGTGGACGCTCTCGTCGGGCCACAACGGACGGTCAAGAACCTGCGCCATCACGTAGCGATGCTCAAGCGCCTGACTTTCGCCACCGGTGAGGTAGCGCATCTCTGTAGGCACCGTGATGACGTAGTACCCGTGACTGATGTGTCGATCACTAGCTGGCGCGCGGACCGGCTGTTCCACCCGAACATCGCCTGCCGCAAGCTGACGGCGGTAGTGCGGAGCGCACAACCGCTTCGCATAGATTGTTCGATCGCACGTTTCGATCAGGCAGTATCCCTCCGTCTTCCGGCCCAACGGGCGTTCGGCCTGCACGTGGCCTAGACGCCGTAGCCGTTGGTAGTGACCGTGGCAGAGACCGCGCTCCTTGGCGTCTCGATTGCAACCGTCGACCGAGCATCCCTTGATCATCGATTCCTCCACGATCATGGTCGCTTGGAGGTACGACGGAAATCTGTTGCAAACAAAGAGAGTTGTGGACAATGATTCGCTGTCCACCGATCACGTGGTCAGCGCCGTCTGTCGCTCCTGACGCGGAACGGCCGCGACGGCACCTTCGGACGCTTACGCGGCAACGCACATCGCACGGTCGCCGGGCCGCGTAGGTGCCGTCACGGTACGAGGCTCCCATCCGGTCGCGAGCGGTACCTCGCGAGCACTTCCGCGAAAGCGACTTCGGCCACGAAGTCGCACATGAAGTATGTCGCGCGCCACTTCGCTGCGACGGTGTTGCCGTTTGGCCGGTGCCGGTGCAGGTGCCGGTGCCGATACCGAGGCGACGCCGGCTTCCCGCTTCTCGACGCTTGCCGCCCACCGCGCCGACGTACGGCAGTAGACCGAACCTGCGTCGCGGTGATGCAACTCGTCGAGCGATGTCACCATTCGCGGGTGAGATGCCGCGGGAGGCTCGCAGCAGAGGTGGTCGGCCTCGTGGTCGGTGGGGCCTTCACCTTGGTGGGTCCTGCTGGGGCGGCGGTGTCCTCGAATGATCACTGCGCTGGCGGTCCCGCCCTCACCACAATGGTGATCAACTGGGATGGCCCCCACGAGAGCGCCACCGCCGGTAGAGATTCGATAGTCCGAGTCGTGACTTATCGCAGCCCCAACTGGCACGTGTCCTTCCCGCGCCCGGTGCACCATGCCGGCGCGGTGTGCGAGGTGTCACGCCACCGGGTGTCGAAGCACCGCGTCGTCGCCAAGTTCCGGACGCTTCGGGCTCGGACCGTCGAGTTCGCCTCGGTCGCAGTGCGCGATGGCTCCGCGCCGGCCGACGCGGCCAACCTGAGCATCACGCGCTAGGCGACACCGAACACGTCGCGGAGTCATACGTAATCTCTCGGAGCCGCCGCAACGGCGGATCTATCGAGCCGGTTGAAGGATGGTTGCGCCACGGTTTCGGTGTGCCATCCCGACGAGGCGGATCATCCCAAGCCGCTCATAGAAGGGCGCGATCGCTGCGTCGCAGACGGCATCGACCATGTACGTTCCGGCGAAGTGGCGAAGCACGTGTTGGACTAGCTCGGTCCCGATGCCCTGGCCTCGGAACGCGGCACGCACCTCCAAGAGCGGGATGTAAACGGCCAGCACGCCATCAGACAGGGCATTGACGAATCCGACGACTCGGTCGTCCTCGCACGCGAGCACCGCAAAAGTACTCGTCTGCAAGACACGGAGCAGCGCATCTGCGCTCGGAGCCATCGGCCAGCCGTCGAAGAACCCTTCAACCTGGGCGGGTTCGATTCCCTCGAGCGTGGTTCGGTAGTCGATCACAGGCAGAGCGTGCCGCACGCGTGCACGACGGGCCACGGGCATCCGGATATACGTCGTTCGGCCCGCATCTCGAACGCGTCCGCGGAAGCGCCTTCGAGCACGAAGTAGCACATCAAGTACGTCGCGCGAGCCACTTCTGGGCTCGTTGTCCGATTCGAGGCGGGCAACATGTGCTACTTCGTGGAAATCGCAACCGGGAGTAGCGGCTGGTCACCCACCGATCGCTTTGGTCAGTTCCTTCGCTGCTGCCACTACGGCGTTGGCGTGGAGCTTGCCCGGGGTTCTGGTCAACCGGTCGATCGGGCCGGACACCGACACCGCTGCGACGACACTGCCGTGCGCATCGAAAACCGGTGCCGACACCGAGGCGACACCGGCTTCGCGCTCGGCCACACTTGCCGCCCAACCGCGGCGACGTACGGCGGCGAGACCGGCGGCGGAGAACTTCGCGCGCGCCGCAATCGACGCGACATCTGTCGCCGACTCCCAGGCGAGGAGTACCTGCGCTGCCGACCCTGCGGTCATCGGCAGATCCGCGCCGACCGGGACCGTGTCGCGCAGGCCGCTCGAGCGTTCCGCCGCCGCTACGCAGCGACGGAACTCCCCGACCCGCCTGTAAAGCTGCGCGCTCTCGTGTGTGCTCGCCGACAGGCGTTCCAGGACGTCCTCCGCCGCGCGCAGCAGGGGATCGATTCGACCCGCCGATGCGAGCTCGTACAGATGCGGTCCCAATCCGAACCGACCGTCGCCGTCGCGCTCCACGAGCCCGTGCACCTCGAGCGCCACCGCGAGCCGGTACGCCGTCGCGCGTGACAACCCGCTGCGCGTCACCAGCTCGGCCAGCGAAGCCGGTCCCGGGCGCAGGCAGTCGAGCACGACCACCGCCTTGTCAAGGACGCCGACGCTGCTACGCTGTGTCATATCGCAATACTGACGTACCAAATAGTGAGACGCAAGCGGTAAGAGCGAAGGAGCAGCCGATGGCCCGCACGCTGGCGGAGAAGGTCTGGGAGCAACACGTCGTACGGCGCACCGAAGGCGAGCCCGACCTCATCTACATCGACCTGCACCTCATCCACGAGGTCACCAGCCCGCAGGCCTTCGACGGTCTGCGCAACACCGACCGCAAGGTACGGCGACCCGACCTGACCATCGCGACGGAGGACCACAACGTCCCGACCACGCCAGGCCCGATCGTCGACCCGGTCAGCCTCGCCCAGGTCGAAGCGCTGCGCCGCAACTGCGAAGAGTTCGGCATCCGGCTGCACCCGATGGGCGACGCCGGCCAGGGCATCGTTCACGTGATCGGCCCGCAGCTGGGCCTCACCCAGCCGGGCATGACCGTCGTGTGCGGCGACAGCCACACCAGCACTCACGGCGCCTTCGGTGCGCTCGCCTTCGGCATCGGCACCAGCGAGGTCGAGCACGTCCTCGCCACCCAGACCTTGCCGCTGCAGCGTCCCAAGACGATGGCGATCGAGGTCGACGGCGCGCTGCCCGCGGGCGTCAGCGCCAAGGACCTCGTTCTCGGCATCATCACCCAGATCGGCACCGGCGGCGGCCAGGGCTACGTCATCGAGTACCGCGGCGAAGCCATCCGCGGGCTGTCGATGGAAGGCCGTATGACGGTCTGCAACATGTCGATCGAGGCCGGCGCCCGCGCCGGCATGATCGCGCCGGACGAGACCACCTTCGCCTACCTCAACGACCGTCCCAACGCCCCGAAGGGCGCCGACTGGGACGCGGCCGTTGCCGCTTGGCGCGAGCTCGCCACCGACGACGGCGCGACGTTCGACAAGGTCGTGAAGGTCGACGCCACCAAGCTCTCCCCGTGGGTCACCTGGGGCACGAACCCCGGTCAGGGCGCCGCGTTGACCGACTCCGTGCCGCAGCCCCGAGACGCCGCGGACGAGCGCGCGCTGGAGTACATGGGGCTGACCGCCGGCACCCCGCTCAGTGAGGTCAAAGTCGACACCGTGTTCGTCGGCTCGTGCACCAACGGCCGACTCGAGGACCTCCGCGCGGTCGCGGAGGTGCTGAAGGGCCGAAAGGTCGCCGACGGCGTACGCATGTTGATCGTGCCCGGGTCGGTGAAGGTCAAGGAGGCCGCCGAGGCGGAGGGCCTGAACGACATCTTCGAGGCGTCCGGCGCCCAATGGCGTGAGGCCGGATGCTCGATGTGTCTCGCGATGAACCCCGACAAGCTCGCACCGGGGGAGCGAAGCGCATCGACTTCGAACCGCAACTTCGAAGGTCGCCAAGGGCCGGGCGGTCGCACCCATCTGGTGTCGCCCGCAGTCGCTGCCGCGACGGCCGTCACCGGCAAGCTGACCGCTCCGGCAAGTCTGTAGAAGGGATCGCAGCCATGGAGAAGTTCACGGTTCACACCGGCCGCGCGGTCCCGTTGCGTCGCAGCAACGTCGACACCGACCAGATCATCCCGGCCGAGTACCTCAAGCGGGTCACTCGAAGCGGATTCGAGGACGGCTTGTTCGGCGCGTGGCGCAAGGACCCGTCGTTCGTCCTCAACGACAGCCGGTACGACAGCGCGACGATTCTCGTCGCGGGCCCCGACTTCGGCACCGGCTCGTCGCGAGAGCACGCGGTGTGGGCGCTGCAGGACTACGGGTTCCGCGTTGTCATCTCGCCGCGGTTCGCCGACATCTTCCGGGGGAACGCGCTCAAGGGCGGCCTCTTGCCGGTGCAGCTCGACGAGAGCGACGTCGCGAAGCTGCAGGACATCGCCGAGACGAATCCGGCTGCCGAGATCACCGTCGACCTGGACGGTCGCGAGGTGCGCGCGCCGGGCCTCACGGTGAGATTCGACATCGACGACTACACGCGCTGGCGGCTGATGGAGGGTCTCGACGACATCGGCCTTACGTTGCGCCATACGGATGACATCTCGGCGTTCGAGGCGGCTCGCCCGGCCTATCTGCCCGTCACCCAGTAGAAAAATTGCTGGCGACACAACAAAAAAGTGCGCCGGAATCGTTGTGCCGGAGTCGAATACGTCCTAGCGTCCCCGCGTGAGTCGAGGGCGGTCCTCGACGTGAATTGCGGAGGGTGCAAGTGAACAGGGCCGAACTGATCGACTCGATTCGCGACCGGCTGGGCGCGTCCAAGGCAGACGCCGAGAACGCGGTCGACGCCGTGCTCGACACCATTCAGCGTGCTGTCGCGGCCGGTGAGCGCGTCGCGATCACCGGCTTCGGTGTCTTCGAGCGGGTCGACCGCGCGGCTCGGACCGGGCGCAACCCGCGCACCGGCCAGACCGTCAAGGTGAAGGCGACGTCGGTGCCGAAGTTCCGTCCCGGCACGCAGTTCAAGGGTGTCGTCAGCGGGTCGATCAAGCTGGCGAAGGTGACCGACGCCGCGACGAAGGCCGCCGCCAAGTCGACCGCCTCCACGGCTCGTAGCGCGGGCAAGACCGCCGCCGCGGGCCCGCGCAAGGCGGCAGCCGCGGCCAAGACGGCGGCGAAGAAGGCAGCCAAGGCGCCGGCCAAGAAGGCGCCGGCAAAGAAGAGCACCGCGAAGAAGGCTCCTGCAAAGAAGCGCTAACGACGCAGCGTCATCAGCGCTTGCTCTGCGCCGGGTCGGGGAAGGTCGCGATCGTCAGCGACCTGACCCGCCCGGCGTCGTCAATTTCCAGCCGTACCCGCTGACCGAGCCGCAGCAGCCGAAGACCAGACGTTGCGAATGCCGCGGCGTCGAATGCCAACACACTGCCGTCATCAAGCAACAGGTCGCCGCTCCTGGCGACCTCGTCGAAGTTGCGAACCGTGCCCTGCATCTCACAGGCCTTCTGCGACGGGCAGCTCGGCGAGTGCGCGTTTCGTCGCCTCGCCCACCCCGAGGTCCACTGCGCCGCTCAGCCCGTCGACGGTGTCGACGTCACGACGCACCGACTCGGGCGCGAGCTCGGTGAGATCAGCCGCTCCCGCAGCGAGATGCGCGGCGAACGACTCCACCCCGAAGCGCGGGGCGAACCGTGCCGCCGACTTGGCACACAGCAGCGTCGTCCCGCTGCCGGAGAGATCCGCGACCGCCGCCAGGTCGTGCTCCATCGCCCGGCTCAGGACCAGGCCGAGGTCGTCCGAGCGAAGCGACGGGAGGTCCGAGGCCAAGGCGCCGACCCTGGTCATCGGCGCCGACTCGCTTGCCGCGACGGCGACACCATGCACCAGTGCGGCGTTCAGGCCGGCGTCCGGTTCGTCCGCCACCACGCGCAAGCCGAGCGGCGCCAGGGCTGCGCGTGCCCGCGCGTCGTCCGTGACCACGACGACTGCCGACACCAGTGCACATCCCAGTGCGGCGGCGACAGTGTCGACCGCCATCGCGATCGCGAGTGAGGCGCGGGACGCCGCGTCGAGACCGAGTCTTGTCTTGGCGTTCTCCACGCGCTTGACCGGTACGACGAGCGACCACCGGTCGGCGGGCTGGGTCATGTCTGGCATCCTCGCAGGGGTGCGATACGGGCGGCTCGGCTTTTGGTACCGCCTCGTGGTGGTCGTGGTCAGTCCGCTGCTGCGGATCTCCACCATTCGTGACTGGCGAGGCCAGGACCGCATCCCCAAGTCCGGTGGTGTGATCCTCGCCGCCAACCATCTCAGCTACGTCGATCCGCTGACGCTCGGCCTGTACGTTCTGGAGTCCGGCCGGGTCCCGTACTACCTGGCCAAGTCCTCCTTGTTCGAGATTCCGTTCCTCAAGCGAGTGTTCATCGGCGCGAACCAGATTCCCGTCTACCGAGGCACCGTCGACGCAGCCAACGCTCTCACCGCGGCGATCGACGCGGTGAAGGAGGGCAAGTCGGTGCTGATCTATCCCGAGGGCAGCGCGACCCGGGATCCCGACTGCTGGCCCATGAAGGCTCGCACCGGCGTCGCGCGACTCGCGCTCGAGACCGGGGCGCCCGTCGTACCGCTTGCGCAGTGGGGACCGCAACGCTTGTGGAAGTACAAGGCAAAGCTGCCGCGCCCCTTCCCGCGTAAGCGGATCCAGGTCGTCACCGGCGAGCCGATCGACTTGTCGAGGTACGCCGGCCGGCCGATCGATGCCGAGCTTCTGCATGAGGTCACCGAGGTCGTGATGGCGCGGATCACCGACCTGCTCGTCGAGCTGCGGGGTGGGACCCCGCCGGCGGTCACGTTCGATCCGAAGGCGGCTGCATGACACGGGCTGCGGTGATCGGGGCGGGATCGTGGGGGACGGCGTTCGCACAGGTGCTCACCGACTCCGGCACGGACACCGTCGTGTGCGCCCGGCGCGACGCGCTCGCCGACGCGATCAACAACTCCCACCAGAACCCGGACTACCTCCCGGGCATCCACCTCAACTCCAAGTTGCGCGCGACCGCGGACCCGAGAGTCGCACTCGATGGCGCGGACATCGTCGTCCTCGCGGTTCCCTCGCAGACGTTGCGGGCCAACCTCGTCGAGCTCGTCGACCTGCTGCCCCGTGACGCCACGCTCGTGAGCCTGATGAAGGGCATCGAACTCGGCACCGACAAGCGAATGACCGAGGTGATCCGGGAGGTCGTCGGAGTCCCGCAGGAGCGTGTCGCTGCCATCTCCGGGCCGAACCTCGCCAAGGAGATCGCCAGTCGTGAGCCGGCAGCGGCCGTCGTCGCCTGCACCGATCTCGACATCGCTCGTCAGGTGCAGGCTGCGTGCAACTCCGGCTACTTCCGCCCGTACCGCAACCACGACGTGATCGGCGTCGAGTTCGGTGGTGCGGTGAAGAACGTCATCGCGCTTGCCGTCGGGATGGCCGCCGGCCTCGGGTTCGGTGACAACGCGCGCGCGTCGCTGATCACCCGGGGTCTGGCCGAGACCGCCCGGATCGGTGTCGCGATGGGTGCCGAGCCGCTGACGTTCGCCGGCCTCGCCGGGATGGGGGACCTGGTGGCGACCTGCTCGTCGCCGTTGTCCCGCAACCGGACCTTCGGCGAGGACCTCGGCCGCGGCCTGTCGGTCGAGCAGGTGATCGCAAAGACCAAGCAGACCGCCGAAGGCGTGAAGTCCTGCAAGTCGATCCTCGACCTCGCCCGCAACCACGGTGTGGCGGCGCCGATCACCGAGCACGTCGTCAAGGTCGTCGACCAAGGCATCACGGTTCCTGACATGCTGGCGTCGTTGCTCGCAAGCGCTCCGAAACACGAGCAGGACGCTGATGTCTGACCACGACGATGTCTGATCTGCCCTCGAACCTCCCGGTGGTGGAGCCGGGCGACTCCGACGCCGGCGAGGGGACCCGCGCGGTCCACACTCCGCGACCGGACTTCAGCGGTGTCCGCGCGCTCGGCCTGCCGACGTACCGCACGAGCACCTACGCGTTCGACACCTCGCAGCAGTACGCCGATGTGCTCGGCGACCGCGCGGCGGGCTACACCTACAGCCGCATCGACAACCCGACGGTCGACGCCTTCGCGCTGGGTTTCGCTGCGCTGGAAGCGTACGGTTCCGACCGTCCGGTTGCCGCGCAGGCGTTCGCCTCGGGCATGGCTGCGATCTCCACCGTCGTTCTGGCCTTGTGCCGCGCCGGTGCGCACGTCATCGCGCCGGCTGCCGTCTATGGCGGCACGTACGGCGTGCTCGACCACGTGCTGCGTCGCTTCGGCGTCGACGTGTCCTTCGTCGACGTCACCGATGCCGACGCGGTCCGGACCGCAATGCGCGAGGAGACCGCACTGGTCTGGGCGGAGACGATCGCGAACCCGACGACCGCTGTTGCCGACATCGAAGGGCTTGCCGGCATCTGCCACGACGCAGGCATCCCGCTGTGCATCGACAGCACGTTCGCCCCGCCGCCGGTCTGCCGGCCGTTGCAGTGGGGTGCAGACCTCGTGGCGCACTCGGCGACGAAGTACATCGGTGGTCACTCCGACGTCACCGGAGGAGTCGTCGTCGGGGACGTCGATCTGCTAGCCGCCGTGCGCAAGACGCGCATCGACCTCGGGGGCAGCCTCGCACCCGACGAGGCCTTCCTGCTGCACCGCGGCCTGGCGACGCTCCCGCTGCGGGTCGCTCGGCACTGCGCGACCGCCGCCCGGGTCGCCGAGGCGATGTGCGATCACCCTGCCGTCGAACGGGTCGACTACCCGGGGCTTGCGGCACACCCGCAGCACGCGCTCGCCGGAAAGCTGTTCGAGGCCGGGCCGGAAGGCACCCGGTACGGCGCCGTGGTCACGATCACGCCGCGCGGCGGCCGTGAGGCAGGCTTCCGGCTGGCCGACCGGCTCAAAGTCGGCCAGGTCGCCACCAGCCTCGGTGGCACGCACACGATCGTGAGCCACGTCGCGTCGACGACGCACCGCCAGCTCGACGACGCGGCGCTCGCCGCCGCGGGCATCGCGCCCGCCGCGGTGCGCTTCTCGATCGGCCTCGAGGATCCCGAGGACCTCATCCAGGATCTCCAACAGGCCCTGGCCTGAGCCGGGGTTGGGGCCCCGGCTCATATCTGCGCGAAGCGCAGGCTGAACACTGCGTCGGAACCGGACATCCGGCACTTCCGGCACTACAGTCACCCCATGCCAGCCCGCGTTCGGGCCGCCCTCGCGGCTGCCGTGACCGGGATCTTGCTTGCCTGTGTTCCGTCGCCGGCGACCGCGGACCCGGGGCCCGGCCCCACGGCGGGCCAGGTCGCCGCGAGCAAGGCCGAGGTCGCGGCCCGCGAGCAGCAGGTGGAGCACGCGGCCTCCGCGCTCGGTACGGCGCAAGCCCGTTTTCAGCGGCTGAACAACGCCGCGGAGATGGTGGTCGAGAAGTACAACGAAGCCGCGGTGAAGCTCGCGGCCGCCCAGCGTGCGGCCGACACCGCGAACCAGGTTCTCACGGTCGCCAACCGCCAGGTCGCGAAGACGCAGCGCGCGGTCACCCGGTTCGCGCGCAACGCCTACGAAAGCGGTGGCATGTCCACCATGGACGCGCTGCTCGCGCCCGGCGGGGCACGATCTCTCGTCCGGCGCGTGGGGGCGATCGACGCGGTGTCGGTGAGCCAGCACCGTACGCTCCTTCGACTCGATGCGGCAGCGGTGTACCAAGCCGCCGTCACGAAGCAGGCCGATGCCGTCGCCGCCAAGGCGCGGGCCGCCGCAGCCGAGGCCGCAGCGGCGAAGCGCGCGGCGGAGGTCGCCGTGCACAGCCAGCAGAAGGTGCTGCGCGGTCTGCAGCACACGCAGGCACACTTCGATGCGCTCCTCGCGGCGGCGAAGGCCAAGTCCTCCCGGCTGCAGAAGCAGCGGATCGAAGCGCTCGCCCGCCAGCGCGCCGCAGCCGCGGCGGCGGCGTCGGACCCCCCGGCGAGCGGCCCCAGCCCCTACGCGAACACGACCGGCGACCTCGGCGGCACGATCTCGGCCTCGACCGGCGCCGCCGCGGTCCAGCAAGCCGAGTCGCAGATCGGCAAGCCCTACCAGTGGGGCGCAGCCGGCCCGAACACCTACGACTGCTCCGGGCTCGTGATGTGGGCCTACTCGCGCGTCGGCGTCCACATGGACCACTGGACCGGCTACCAGTGGACCGAAGGCGCCCACATCGCCAAGGGAGACCTGCGGCCCGGCGACCTCGTCTTCTTCGCCTACAACACCTCGGACCCCAACACCATCCATCATGTGGGCATGTACATCGGCAACGGGCAGATGGTCGAGGCGCCGTACACCGGCGCCAACGTGCGCATCAGCGGAGCCTTCCGTGGCGACTACATCGGCGCGGTGCGCCCGTATCAGCGTTGAGCTCGCCAGGCCGCCGAGTGCGCGTCGCGGTCATCTTCGGGGGACGCAGCAGCGAGCACTCCGTGTCGTGCGTGACCGCCGGCAGTGTGATCGCAGCCCTCGATCCTGACCGCTACGAGGTCGTGCCGGTCGGCATCACCGCCGAAGGTCGATGGGTCTGCGCGGACACCGACGCGCTGGTGATGCGCGGTCGCGAGCTACCAACCGTGGTGGCGAGCGGCGACTCGGTCGCGCTGTCCGGTGATCCGACTGCCCTGCCCGAGGTGCTCGGTCCGATCGATGTCGTCTTCCCGGTCCTGCACGGTCCGTACGGCGAGGACGGCACGTTGCAAGGTCTGCTCGAGCTGGCTGGGATCCCGTACGTCGGGTCGGGGGTGTTCGCGTCTGCCGCCGCGATGGACAAGGCGCACATGAAGCGGCTGCTGTCGGCGGTGGGCCTGCAGGTGCCGTCCTATGTCATCGCGCACCACGGCCGGCCGGTGCCGGCCGGCGCGGGTGAGCTGGGCTGGCCGGTCTTCGTGAAGCCCGCCCGCGGCGGGTCGAGCATCGGTATCTCGAAGGTGGCCGACCGATCCGGGCTCGAAGGTGCGCTCGCCGAGGCGTTTCGTCACGATCCGAAGGTGCTGATCGAAGCCGCGATCGTCGGTCGCGAGATCGAGTGCGGGGTGCTCGCAGGTCGTGACGGAGGAGCGCCCGAGGCCTCGCTCCCGGCAGAGATCCGGCTCGCCGGAGGGGTCGACTTCTACGACTTCGACGCGAAGTACATGCCGGAGTCAGGCACCGAGTTCGACATCCCGCCGGACCTCCCGGCAGCCGCCATGGACAGGGTGCGCTCGACGGCCATCGCCGCCTTCGAGGCGTTGGACTGCGAAGGGCTCGCCCGGGTGGACTTCTTCCTCACAGCCGACGGCGGGCTGTTCGTCAACGAGGTCAACACGATGCCGGGCTTCACACCGGCGTCGATGTTCCCGCGGATGTGGGCCGCGACCGGCGTCGACTACCCCACCCTCGTCGCCCGCCTGATCGACGACGCGCTGGCCCGCGGAACCGGCCTCCGCTAACCGGACTCGGGGCTACGGGAGCGCTGCTTTCAGCGGCTGCGCCAGTGCGGTCAGGTAGCTGGCACTCGCCGGGTAGTGCGTAGGCACCCGCAGCGCGACGTACACGTGGTCGGCCCCTGCCGGGCCGGGACGTACCGCGGTCCAGGTCACGACGGAAGACCCGACCTGCTGGTACCACCGCACCCCGTTCACGTCGAGGACGGCCGACGAGCTCGGCGCGTAGCCGGCGGGCTCGGGGACCCCGCAGCTCAAGGTGATCGCGGGCGAGCCCCACGCAAAGGTCAGCGGAGAGCTGGGCTGCGTCTTGCGGGCGCGCAGCCCGTCAAGGCGGTCAGGGACCTGGTTGCCGAGGTGATCGCAGCGTTCCAGCACCGGCCCGGCTGGGTCCGGAGGCGCGATCGGCACCGCGCCCGACGAGCAGGCGGAGACGGCCAGCGCGACGCCGACCGCGAGTGCCGCCGATCGCGAAAGCCTCAAAGATCGAGCCCCATTGCCATCTGAGAACGCTAGAGGGTGCTCAGGCGGCAATGGAGAGGTGCCCGCGGCTACAGCGGCTACAGATGAACGACGGGGCAGGTCAGCGTTCGGGTGATGCCGGGGACCGACTGCACCTTCGCCACGACCAGCTTGCCGAGCTCATCGACGCTCTTTGCCTCGCTGCGGACGATCACGTCGTACGGCCCGGTCACGTCCTCAGCGAGCGTCACGCCTTTGATCTTCTGGATCTCGGCGGCGACCGCGGCTGCCTTGCCCACTTCGGTCTGAATCAGGATGTACGCCTGTACCGTCACGTGCCAGACCGTACCCGAAGGGGAGGGGAGGTCGTCATCTCGGATTCCCGCCCGGCCGACGAGACCCTCGCCGACCTCGGTGAGTTCGGCCTCGTTCGACGCATCGTTGCGCGCCTGTCTCAGGCCGCCGATGTGACGGTCGGCCCGGGCGATGACGCGGCCGTCGTCGCAGCCCCCGATGGCCGGGTTGTGGCCACTGTCGACGTGATGGTCGAGGGACGCCACTTCCGTCGGGACTGGTCCAGCGGTTACGACGTCGGGCGGCGAGCCGCCGCAGCGAGTCTCGCGGACGTCGTCGCCATGGGGGCCCGCCCGACCGCTCTGCTGGTCGGGCTCTCCGCCCCGCCCAACCTGGACCTGACCTGGACGGACGCGCTCGCCGACGGGCTTCAGGACGAGGCGGCGCTCGTCAGGGCGTCAGTGGTGGGTGGCGACGTGACAGCCGCCGATGTGATCATCGTGTCCGTCACGGCACTCGGCGACCTCGGTGGGCGCCCACCGATCACCCGAGGTGGCGCGGGCACCGGAGACCACGTGGTCGTCATCGGACGGCTGGGTTGGGCCGCCGCGGGGCTCGCGCTGCTCGAGGCGGGTCGCTCCGATCACCCGCTGGTGGCGGCCCACCGTCGCCCGGACGTCGCCTATGACGCGGCGTTCGCGATGCGCGCGGGAGCCGACGTGACCGCGATGATCGACGTCTCCGACGGCCTGTTCGCCGACCTCGCGCACATCGCCACGGCCTCCGGCGTCTCGATTCACGTCGATTCGCGACGCCTCGAGGTGGCGCCGGAGGTCGCCGCAGCCGCCGCCGAGCTGGGCATCGACCCGGCGCTCCTGGTCGCGGCAGGAGGCGACGACCACGCGTTCGCGGCGACCATCCGCGGTGAGGTCCCACCGGGGGTCGCCGTCATCGGGATCGTCGTCGACCCCGACCCCGCCCGCCCGCCGGTGACGTTCACCGACCGTGAGACACCCGAAAACGGTGGGCACGAGCACTTCGCCGTCTCCTAATCTCGGTGTGGTGACTCCGGCTCGCGTCCTCACCGTCGCGGGTTCCGACTCCGGCGGGGGCGCCGGCATCCAGGCCGACCTCAAGACCATGCTCGCGCTCGGCGTGCACGGCATGAGCGTCATCACGGCGGTCACCGCTCAGAACTCGACCGGAGTGCATGGCTACTGGGAGATCGAACCGCAGGCCGTGGACGCTCAGCTCGCGGCCGTGATCGACGACATCGGCGTCGATGCGGTCAAGACCGGCATGCTCGCCTCGCCGGAGCTCGTCGGTGTCGTCGCGAAGCGGTTGCGTGGTGTGGACGCGCCGCTCGTCGTCGACCCGGTGTGCGTCTCCAAGCACGGCGATCCGCTGCTGGTCGACTCGGCGATCACCGCGATCGTGGACGAGCTGCTGCCGCTGGCCACTGTCGTGACGCCCAACCTTCCGGAGGTCGCTCGGCTCACCGGGGTCGAGGTCGACGACCGCCGCGGGCAGCGCAAGGCCGCCGATGCGCTCCTCGCGCTCGGCCCGCAGTGGGTCCTCGTCAAGGGCGGACACCTCACCGACGACGACGCCTTCGATCTCCTCACCGACGGTGAAGATGCGGTCGAGCTGTCGGCAGAGCGAATCGACACCGTCCACACCCACGGCACCGGATGCACTCTCGCCTCCGCGATCGCGTCCTACCTCGCCCTCGGGCGGTCGGTCCCCGACGCCGTAGGAGGCGCCAAGCAGTACGTGACCGGGGCCATCGCCGCCGGCTTCCCGCTCGGCGCCGGCATCGGACCCGTGGACCACGGCTGGCGGCAGCGTTGAGCGCCGGTCTCGAGCTGCGGGAGGAGCCCTTCGACTCCCCGGTCGCGCAGCAGCTGATCGCCGCCGTACAAGCGGAGTACGTCGTCCGGTACGGCGGCCCCGACGAGGCTCCGATCGACGCCACCGAGTTCATGCCGCCGCACGGTCTCTTCCTCGTCGGCTACCTGGGCACCGAGCCGGTCGCCACCGGCGGGCTGCGCCGCCATGCCGGTAACGCGGACGGCGGCGGCATCGACGTCGAGCTCAAGCGGATGTACGTCGTGCCGGAAGCCCGCGGCAAGGGGCTGTCGCGGGTGATGCTCTCGGCGCTGGAGGAGCGAGCGAGGGGGATGGGCGCGAGCCGGATCGTGCTGGAGACCGGCAACCGGCAACCGGAGGCGGTCAGCCTCTACGAGTCGTCGGGCTACGAGCGGATCGAAGGATTCGGCTACTACGCCGGTGCGCCGCTTTCGATCAGCTTCGGAAAGAAGCTCTAGCGGGAGACCTTGCCCGCCTTGAGGCAGCTTGTGCACACGTTCATCCGCTTGCGGGTGCTCCCGACGAGGGCGCGGACCGGCTGGATGTTGGGGTTGAAGCGGCGACGGGTGCGCCGGTGCGAGTGCGACACGTTCATGCCGAACCCGGGACCCTTGCCACACACATCACAGACGGAAGCCACGGCGGACAGGGTAGCCCGACTTGCGAGCCTGACTCAAAGCGTCGCAGTCGCCGCTTAGCCTTTGACCGTGGTCGAGGAGTCGGCGCACGTCCGAGCCATCGTCGGCGAGAAGGCGGCGAAGGTGCTCGAGAAGGCGTTCGAGATCCGCACGGTCGGTGATCTGCTGGCGCACTACCCGCGCCGCTACTTCGAACGCGGGGAGCTGACCGACCTCTCCGAGCTGCGCCCGGGCGAGCAGGCCACTGTGCAGGTCCGCGTCGTCAAGGTCGACGCCCACCAGATCCGGCCGAAGCTCCACAAGACCGACGTCACGGTCACCGACGGCACCGGCAAGCTTGTCGCGACCTTCTTCAACCAGAAGCATCTACCCCGGGTCCTGTCACCGGAGATGGAGATCATGCTCGCCGGCGAGGTGGAGATCTTCCGCGGCAAGCTGCAGCTCAAGCAACCCGACATCGCTCTCGACGCCAACGGCCTCGTGGAGGACGCCGGCAAGCTCGTCCCCGTCTACCCCGCGACGAAGGCGCTGTCGTCCTGGGCGCTTCGACGCTCGATCGCTCATGCCCTGGACGTGGTGGACGTGGTCGAGACCCTGCCGGCCGCCGTCAGCGAGCGTCGCGGCTTGATCGGGCGAGCGCAGGCGCTTCGCGGCATCCACACCCCCGAGGACTTCGGGCAGGTCAAGGCCGCCCGCGACCGGCTGCGCTACGACGAGGCGTTCGTGCTCCAGGTCGTGCTCGCCCAACGCCGTCTGCTCGCCGCCCTCGAGCCCGCAACGCCCAGGGCCGCCCGAAGCGGTGGCTTGCTCGAGGCGTTCGACGCTTCTCTCCCGTTCAGCCTGACGGCCGGACAACAGGCGGTCAGCGAGCAGCTGATGGCGGATCTCGCAAGACCGGTGCCGATGCACCGGTTGCTGCAAGGCGAGGTCGGCTCCGGCAAGACCGTCGTCGCACTCCGCGCCATGCTCGCCGTCGTCGACTCCGGCGGTCAGGCGGCTCTGTTGGCACCGACCGAGGTGCTCGCCCAGCAGCACGCCCGATCGATCGACGCGCTGCTGGGTCCGCTCGGTCGTGGTGGCCAGCTCGGATCCGCTGACCAGGCCACTCGGATCGCCTTGGTCACCGGCTCGATGACCGCAGCGGCCCGGCGCGCGACCTTGCTCGACATCGGTGTGGGTGATGCGGGCATCGTCATCGGCACGCATGCGCTGCTCGAGAACGCCGTGCAGTTCTTCGACCTCGGGCTGGTCGTCGTGGATGAGCAGCACCGGTTCGGTGTCGAGCAGCGGAACGCGTTGCGCGGCAAAGCGGCGACGCCGCCGCACGTGTTGGTGATGACGGCGACGCCGATCCCACGGACGGTCGCGATGACCGTGTACGGCGATCTCGAGACATCGACGCTCACTGAGCTTCCGGCCGGCCGACAGCCCATCTCGACGACCGTCGTACCGACGGCGGACAAGCCGGGCTGGCTCGAGCGGGTCTGGCAGCGCGCCCGCGAGGAGGTCGCCGCCGGCCGGCAGGTCTACGTCGTCTGCCCACGAATCGACGGTGGCGACGACGAACCGGTCGACGACCTCGCCGACCGTGATGACGGTTGGGCTGCCACGGCGACCGTGGTCGACCTCGCGCCGATGTTGCGTCAGGGACCACTCGACGGGCTGCAGGTCGAGATTCTCCACGGCCGGATGACCGCGGAGGCGAAGGACGATGTGATGCGACGCTTCGCCGCGGGCACCGTGGATGTTCTGGTTGCGACAACCGTGATCGAGGTCGGCGTGGACGTGTCGAACGCGACCGCCATGATCGTGCTCGACGCCGACCGGTTCGGAATCTCCCAGCTGCACCAGCTCCGGGGCCGGATCGGGCGCGGCGAGCACGCCGGCGTGTGCCTGCTCGTGACCGGCGCCGCGGCAGGCACACCGGCGAGAGAGCGCCTCGACGGCGTGGCCCGAACGGTCGACGGCTTCGAGCTCGCCCGCCTGGACCTGGAACAGCGTCGGGAAGGTGACGTCCTCGGGCAGTCGCAGTCGGGCAGCCGCTCGCAGCTGAGGCTGCTGCGGCTGCTGCGGGACGAGGACGTGATCGTCGCGGCCCGCGCGGACGCCGTGGAGCTCGTCGCGGCGGATCCCGTCCTCGAGCGGCACGACGCGCTACGCGAGGTCGTCGCTGCCTTGGCCGAGAACGAACGCGCGGATTACCTGGGAAAGACATGACCAGGCTCATCTCGGGATCCGGCGGCAGTCGCCGGCTCGCCACACCGCCGGGCCGGGGGACCCGGCCCACCAGCGACCGCACCCGCGAGGCGCTCTTCTCCTCGCTCGAGTCGCTGTGCGGGACGCTCGACGGGTTGTCGTTCCTGGACCTCTACGCCGGTTCCGGTGCGGTCGGACTGGAGGCTGCGAGCCGCGGTGCGACCCGCGTCACCCTGGTCGAGCGGGATCCTCGCGCGGCTCGGGTCATCCGCGAGAACATCGCGACGGTCGCGGTAACGGGCGTCGAGCTCGTGGAGTCGAACGTCGCGACCTTTCTGGAGCGCGCGCCGGCCGGCACGTCTGGCTACGACATCGTCTTCGTCGACCCGCCGTACGCCGAGCCCGTGACGGAGGTGCTGAGGCGGCTGCGGGCGGGTGCATGGCTGGCGCCGAGCGCCGTCGTCTGCGTGGAGCGGGCCTCCCGAGATGCCGGGCCGGTCTGGCCGGACGGCGTCGACGGTCTGCGCTCGCGACGGTATGGCGAAAGCACCCTCTGGTACGGTCGCGCTTCGTGAGGCGGGCGGTGTGTCCGGGTTCTTTCGATCCCATCACCAATGGCCATCTCGACGTGATCGAGCGGGCGAGCCGCTTGTTCGACGAGATCGTGGTCGTCGTGGGGATCAACCAGTCGAAGAATCGGCTGTTCGAGCCTGATGAGCGGGTCGAGCAGATCCGCGAGGTGGTCGCCCACTTGCCCAACGTCAGTGTCGACACCTTTCGGGGCCTGCTGGTCGACTATTGCGTCGCGCACGACATCAAGGCGATCGTGAAGGGCCTGCGGGCCGTCAGCGACTTCGACTACGAGCTCCAGATGGGCCAGATGAACCACTCCTTGGCGGCCGTCGACACGCTGTTCATGCCCGCTGACCCGCACTACAGTTTCCTTTCATCCAGCCTCGTCAAGGAGGTTGCGATGTACGGCGGCGACGTCTCGAAGCTGGTGCCGGAGGCAGTCCTTCGCCGGCTTCAACAACGACTGACGACCTCGTAACCGACAGGCGCCGTACGAACGGCCAAGGAGGCAGGGCACCAAGTGGGTATCTCGGAGAAGCTCGACGAGTTCGTCGCGATGATCGAGAACGCTCGCGCCATGCCCATGTCCGCCTCCTGCATCCTGAATCGCAACGAGCTGCTCGAAGCCGTCGAGGAACTGCGCAAGGCGCTCCCTGAGGAGCTGCGCAAGGCGCGCGGCGTCCTTCGCGACCGCGTGACGGTCGTCGAGGAGGGCAAGATCGAAGCGGAGGCGATCCTCGCCGAGGCCGAAGCCGAGCGGGCCCGGTTGGTCTCGCGCACCGAGGTCGTCAAGGAAGCGACCCGCGAGGCCGAGCGTTTGCTGGCTGCCGCGAACGCCGAGTCCGAGCGGATGCGCCGCGAGGTCGACGACTACGTCGATGGCAAGCTCGCGAACTTCGAGATCGTGCTCAACCGGACGCTGCACGCCGTGGAGCACGGTCGCAACAAGATCAACGGCCGACACGAGCTGGAGTCGCTCCAGGACGTCGACGAGGAAGCGGAAGTCGAGCCACTCCCGGGCTGATGATCCGACCCGCCACCGGCTGATCGGCCGTAGCCTGGATCAACGTGAAGTCGCCGTTCGTCTACGACACCCGTCAACTCGGGCGTCGTGCCGGGTCGATGCGGGAGGACCACCTCGACATCCCGGCTCCTGACGGTTGGGAGCTGGGCCTGGTGAAGGTGCCGCCGGGAGCCCCGCTCGACATCGATCTGCGCCTGGAAGCGGTGATGGACGGCGTTCTGGTCACGGCGACCGCCGAGGTCCCGGTCACCGCGGAGTGTGGCCGGTGCCTCGAACCGATCGAGACCGTCGTCTCCGTGCCGGTTCAGGAGCTCTTCGGCTACGAGCCTGATCCGGCGGACGCCGAGGCGCCGGTCTTGGACGGCGATCTGCTCGACCTGGAGCCGGTGGTGCGGGATGCGGTGGTGCTCGCGCTCCCGGTGAACCCGCTGTGCGAGCCTGACTGCGAGGGCCTTTGCGCCACTTGTGGGGCTCGTATGGCCGACGTCGAGCCCGATCACCGGCACGACGAAGTTGACCCGCGATGGGCTGCCCTTGCACTCTTGAAGGACAGCAACAGCGCACATGTGCGGGCCGAGCCCGGCCCTGAAGACCCTGAGGAGAACTAGCCGTGGCCGTTCCCAAGCGCCGGATGTCGCGCAGCAACACCCGCTCGCGACGCTCGCAGTGGAAGGCTTCCGCGCCGTCCCTCGTGGCCTGCCCGCGTTGCCGCCAGCCCAAGCTCCCGCACACCGCGTGCGGCGTCTGTGGCACCTACAACGACCGCCAGGTCGTCGCGGTCTGACCGTCGGCGAGTGAGCACCGCTGCAGGCCTGACCGGCCCGGTGCGCGCTGCCGTGGCCCTCGTGTGTGGGGTCGAGCCGGCCGGGCTGACCCCCGAGACCACGCTGGAATCGCTTGGGGCGGACTCGCTTGCGCGGGTGAGCATCGCCGATGTGGTCGAGGCGGAGCTCGCGGAAGCCGGAACCGTCGTCCGGATCGACGACGCCACACTCGCGAAGTTCGCCACGCTCGGCGAGATCGATGCCTACCTCGCGAATGCGTAACGGGGCGGCGCATGCCTGAGGGCGAGCCGATCGACGGCCTGATCGAGATCGTCGGTGGTGACGTCGACCGTGACCTGATCGACCTCGCGATCACCCACCGCTCCTACGCCTACGAGAACGGTGGCGTGCCCACCAACGAGCGGCTCGAGTTCCTCGGCGACTCCGTGCTCGGTGTCGTAGTGACTGAGGAGCTGTACCGCCGCTATCCGGACCTGGCCGAAGGGCAGCTCGCGAAGCTGCGTGCGGCCGTCGTGAATGCGCGAGCGCTGGCCGGCGTCGGGCGCACGATCAACCTCGGCGGCTACGTGAAGCTCGGCCGCGGGGAGGAGAGCACGGGCGGCCGGGACAAGTCCTCGATCCTGGCCGACGCGCTCGAGGCCCTGATCGGCGCGTACTACCTCGACCGCGGCCTGGAGGCGAGCCGCGTGCTGATCCTTCGGCTGTTCGCGGCCGCGTTGGAGGACGCGGCCGGTCTCGGCGCCGGGCTCGACTGGAAGACCTCGTTGCAAGAGCTCGCCGCCGAACGCGGGCTGGGCGCACCCGAGTACGCCGTCGAGGAGAGCGGGCCGGACCACGCGAAGTCGTTCCGCGCGGTCGCGATGCTCGCCGGGGCGGGCGCAGGCGAGGGCGCCGGCAACAGCAAGAAGGAAGCCGAGCAGCGTGCCGCCGAGCAGGCCTGGACGGCGCTGAGCGCCGGGCCCGCGGGCGGTGCGGGCAACGCCGCCTCGCCGCCTTCGAGTGCCTGAGCTGCCGGAGGTCGAGACCGTCCGGCGCGGTCTGGACAAGTGGGTCGTCGGACGGCGCATCTCGGCGGTCGAGACGTTCGGGGCACGCACCCTGCGGCGCCATCCTGGCGGCGCCGCGGACTTCACCTCCCGGCTCGCGGGGCGAAGGATCGTCGCGGCGCGCCGGCGCGGCAAGTTCCTGTGGCTCCCGCTCGATGACGGCGCGAACCTGCTGGCGCACCTTGGGATGTCAGGCCAGCTTCTCGCGGTTCCGCAGGGCTCAGAACCCAGCCGCCACGCCAAGGCGCGGTTCGAGTTCGACGACGGCGGCATGGAGCTTCGGTTCTGCGACCAGCGAACTTTCGGCGGGCTCGCCCTCGCTGCGGCGGACCTCACCGACGACGGGGTCCCCACGGTGCTCAGTCACGTTGCGCCGGACCCGCTCGAGCCGGCCTTCGATCCCGTGCGGTTTGCGGCGGCCCTGCGACGGCGGCGCACCGGGATCAAGCGCGCGATCTTGGACCAGACGCTGATCTCGGGCATCGGCAACATCTACGCCGACGAGGCGCTCTGGCGGGCGAAGCTGCATTTCGCCCGCGCAACCGAGCGGCTGCGGCGGCCGGACGTGGACCGCCTGCTCACGGCGGTCAACGAGGTCCTGCGCGCGGCCATCGACGCCGGCGGTACGTCGTTCGACGCGTTGTACGTCGCGGTCAACGGCGAGAGCGGATGGTTCGACCGCGCGCTGGAGGCGTACGGCCGGGACGGCGAGCCCTGTTCGCGGTGCGGGACGCCGATCGTCCGGGTCCGGTTCACGAACCGCTCGTCGTACTTCTGCCCGAGATGCCAACCGCGACCGAGAAATGGACACTGGTAGCGCTCGGCGCCCGGGCGGGCAGGGGAACCGGCAGTCGCCAGCTATTGACCGTCACCCGTCGTGGCGGCACACTTGACTTGCTGCGTCCTGTACCTGATCCACAAGGTGCGGAGTCCAGCGTCACCAGTCGGGGGCTCGCCCGTCCACCCATATCGGGGTGTCCGGCGAGTCTGCGACGTGTCCTCACCGTGGAGGATCGGCAACAAATGGCGAAAGCCCTTCTGGGTCATGTCGGGAACGGTCTCGACCTTCGTATGGCGACCGAGATGAAGCGGCTCCGCGACCGGGTTCGGGATCTCGAGACCGAGGTCATCCGGCTGCGTGCAGAGAACGCTGAGCTGTCTTCGCTCGCTCGAGTCGACGAGGAGATGCTCCGATTCTCGGTCGAGCGGAGCCTCACCGTCGCCGACCCGGTCCGAGATATCGAGCCCGCACTCACTTAGCTCGCCCTCGGCGGTTGACGACCCGCCTGCGACGAATGACGCCGTCGACGCGGTAGCGTGGCGGCTGGTCTTCCCCGCCTGACCATCTCAACCCGGGAGTCTCACGGGTGCATCTTGCGAGCTTGACCCTTCGGGGTTTCAAGTCCTTCGCGTCGTCGACCACGCTGCGCTTCGAGCCCGGCGTCACCGCGATTGTCGGGCCGAACGGCTCCGGCAAGTCCAACGTCGTCGACGCGATCGCTTGGGTGCTGGGTGAGCAGGGCGCGAAGTCGCTGCGCGGCGGCAAGATGGAAGACGTCATCTTCGCCGGCACCGCCGGGCGCCCAGCACTCGGTCGCGCCGAGGTCGTGCTCACGATCGACAACACCGACGGCGCGCTCCCGATCGACTTCACCGAGGTGACCCTGTCGCGGACCATGTTCCGCAACGGCGGTTCCGAGTACGCCATCAACGGGTCGCCTTGCCGGCTGCTGGACATCCAGGAGCTGCTCTCGGACTCCGGAATCGGTCGCGAGATGCACGTCATCGTCGGCCAGGGTCAGCTCGATGCGATCTTGTCCGCCACGCCGGAGGAGCGCCGGGGGTTCATCGAGGAGGCGGCCGGCGTCCTCAAGCACCGAAAGCGCAAGGAGAAGGCGCTTCGCAAGCTCGACGCCATGCAGGTCAACCTCAACCGGCTCAACGACCTGACCGCCGAGCTCCGCCGCCAGCTCAAGCCGCTCGGCCAGCAGGCCGATGTCGCGCGGCGTGCGTCGGTGATTCAGGCCGACCTGCGCGACGCCCGGCTGCGGTTGCTGGCCGACGACCTCATCTCGATGAAGGGGGCGTTCGAGGCGGAGGTGGCCGACGAGACGGCACTTCTCGAGCGGCGCAGCCGGGTCGAGACCTCCTTGACCGCGGCCACTGCCCGCGAGGGGGAGCTGGACGCGGCGCTGGCCTCGCAGACTCCGCAGCTCGCTCGGGCACAGGAAACCTGGTACCGCCTCTCAGGCCTGCGCGAGCGGCTTCGCGGCACGGCGTCGCTGGCGAACGAGCGGCAGCGCCACACCGCGATCGCGGTCGACCTGGGCACCGGCGGCCGCGACCCGATGGCCTGGCAGACCGAGATCGACCAGTTGCGCCTCGAAGCCGGCGAGGTCGAGGGCGTGCTGCAGGCCGACCGGGATCGGCTCGCGTCAGCCGAGGTCGAGCGACAGCGTCTCGAAGCCTCGCTCGCTGCCCAGGAGCAGGCGCTCGCCACCGCGCGGCGGGCGTTCGCCGATCAGCGCGAGGGCCGGGTACGCCTGCAGGGCGAGGTCGAGGCGATGCGGACCCGCGCCCGTGCCGCCGAGGACGAGATCGGCCGGCTGTCCGTCGCACTCGAGGCCGCGCAAACGCGCGCCGCCAGCGCGGCGACCGAGTTCGCGGCGCTGGAAGGCGAGGTCGCCGGGCTGGACGCCGGCGAGGTCGACCTCGATGCCGCGCACGAGTCCGCCGCCGCAGCTCTCGCGGCTGCAGAGGAAGCGCTGTCCGCGTTGCAGGAGGAGGAGCGGGAGACCGAACGGCAGCGCAGCGCGGTCGCCGCCCGCCGTGACGCCCTCGCGCTCGGCCTGGACCGCAAGGACGCGGCCGCGGCACTGCTCGGTGCTCGGGACAAGCTTCCCGGGCTGCTCGGCAGGGTCGCCGAGCTCGTCGAGGTCGAAGCCGGCTACGAGGCCGCTGTCGCCGCAGCCCTCGGCGCCGCGGCGGACGCCGTGGCCGTCCGATCGCTCGCTGACGCCGCAGCGGCAATCGTGCTGCTCAGGGAGCAGGACGGCGGTCGGGCCGGACTGCTGGTCGCCGGTGCCGGCGCGCAGCAGAGCACCGCGGTCCCGGCCGGCGCGCGAGCGGCGCTCGACGCGATCACCGCTCCCGACGCGGTCCGCTCGGCGCTCGCTGTGTTGCTGGCGTCGACAGTGGTGGTCGACGACGCGGACTCGGCGCAGCGCCTCGTCACGGAACACAGCCAGCTGCGCGCCGTCACGCGAGACGGCGACCTGTTCGGCACCGGCTGGGCCGCCGGTGGTTCGCATGCGACCCCGTCTCTGCTGGAGATCCGGGCGGCGCACAGCGAGGCGGAGCAGAAGCTCGAAGAGCTGTCGCACCATGCGGAGCGGCTGCGGTTCGCACTCGGTGGCGCGTCGGAGGACGTGGCGGCACGACGCGAGGAGCTCGACTCCGCAGTCGCGGCGTTGCACGAGTCGGATGCTCGGCTCGCGGCGGTCGCCGAGAAGCTGGGTCAGCTCGGCGCCGCTGCCCGGGCCACCGCAGGGGAGAGCGAGCGACTCGCCCGCGCCGTCGAGGAAGCATCCGACGCGCGCGACCGCGACCTGCAAGGTCTGACCGCGCTCGAGGAGCGGTTGGCCGCTGCCGAGGCGATGCCGGCTGACGCGGCGCCGGATGAAGCCGAACGCGACCAGGTCGGGCAGCTCGTGGTTGCCGCGCGCGCGCGCGAGCTCGAGGCCCGCCTCGCCGTCCGTACCGACGAAGAGCGCCGCAGCGCGCTGACGGCCCGAATCGAGCAGCTCGAGGCGGCGGCCGAGGCCGAGCGCGCTGCGCGGGAGCGAGCAGCCGAGCTCGTGCGCCGTCGAGCGCGCGAGGCGGTCGTCGCGGCGGCGGTCTCGAAGGCGGCGGCCGCGGCGTTGACCGCGCTCGAGGAGTCCTTGCGCGCCGCTGCTGCACAACGCGAGTCGATCGAGCAGCAGCGCACGATCACGGAGGGTGAGCTGCTGTCGGTTCGTACCTCGATCCGGGATCTGAGCGCCGAGCTGGAGACCCTCACCGGTGCCGTGCACCGCGACGAGATCGCGCGCGCCGAGCAACGGCTGCGGATCGAGGCCATCGAAGCGAAGGTCGCCGAAGAGTTCGGCATCGAGACCGAGACGCTGCTCACCGAGTACGGCCCGGACGTCGCCGTGCCGCCGCCGGCGGACGGCGGCCCTGAAGCGGTCGCGACGCCGTACGACCGCGTCGTGCAGGAGAAGCGCCTGAAGGCCGCTGAGCGCGCGTTGGCTTTGCTGGGCAAGGTCAACCCGCTGGCGCTGGAGGAGTTCGCCGCGCTCGAGGAGCGCCACAAGTTCCTCTCTGACCAGCTGGAAGATCTCAAGGCATCGCGTCGGGATCTGCTCGTCGTCGTCAAGGAGGTCGACGAGCGGGTCGAGCAGGTCTTTCGCGAGGCCTACGAGGACGTTGCCCGTGAGTTCGAGACCGTCTTCTCGGTGTTGTTCCCAGGTGGGTCGGGGAAGCTGGTGCGCACCGACCCCGATGACTGGCTGCTCACCGGCGTGGACGTCGAGGCTCGCCCGCCCGGCAAGAAGATCAAGCGGCTGTCGTTGCTGTCCGGCGGCGAGCGCTCGCTGACGGCGGTGGCCCTGCTGGTCGCGATCTTCCGCGCCCGCCCTTCGCCGTTCTACGTCCTGGACGAGGTGGAGGCTGCTCTGGACGACCGCAACCTGTTGCGGCTCGTCAGCCTCATCTCGGAGCTGAAGTCGACATCGCAGCTCATCGTCGTCACGCATCAGAAGCGGACGATGGAGGTCGCCGACTCGCTGTACGGCGTCTCGATGCGCGGCGACGGGATCACCGAGGTGATCAGCCAGCGACTGCGCGAGCCTGAACCGGAGCCCGTCTAGATGGTCTACGTCATCGTCGGCATCGTCGTCGGAGTTCTCCTCGTCGGTGCCTTGCTCGGACTTGTCCTCGCGCCGTCACGGCGACGCGGCAAGGTGGTCGATACGCCGGCTCCGAAGGCGCCACCTGCTCCGCCACCGGTCCAGACGTCACCCGTCGAGACCGAAGCTCCCGCGCCTCCGCCGGCAGCGGCTCCGGCAGCGGCTCCGGCAGCGCACCCTGAGGTCGAGCGGCCCGAGCCGTCAGCCGGCCGGTTGGTCCGGCTGCGCGGCCGGCTCGCCGGCTCGCAGTCGGCCCTCGGTCGTGGCCTGTTCACACTGCTGTCGCGCGACGTCATCGACGACGACGTCTGGGAAGAGGTCGAGGACACGCTGCTCACCAGCGACATCGGGCTCACCGCGACGAACGAGATCGTCGCTGCCCTGCGCGAGCAGGTCCGGGTGATGGGTGCCCGGACTGCCGATGACGTCCGCACGATGCTGCGGGACACCTTGCTCGTCGCGGTCGGCGGCGATGCCGACCGCGCGCTTCGAACCGCGCCCCATGACGGGCGCCCTGCCGTCGTACTCGTCGTGGGCGTGAACGGCACCGGCAAGACCACCACCTGCGGCAAGCTCGCCCGCGTCCTCGTCGGTGACGGCGGCACCGTGCTGCTGGGGGCGGCCGACACCTTCCGCGCCGCCGCTGCCGACCAGCTCTCGACCTGGGCCGAGCGGGTCGGGGCGTCCGTCGTACGCGGGCCCGAGGGCGCCGATCCGGCCAGCGTCGCCTTCGACGCCGTTCACGACGGTGTCGAACAGGCCGTCGACACCGTCGTGATCGACACGGCCGGCCGGCTGCACACCAAGACCGGCCTGATGGACGAGCTGGGGAAGGTCAAGCGCGTAGTCGAGCGAGAGGCGCCGGTCGACGAGGTCCTCTTGGTGCTCGATGCGACGACCGGCCAGAACGGCCTGATCCAGGCGCGAGTCTTCGCCGAGGTGGTCGACGTCACCGGCATCGTCCTGACGAAGCTAGACGGCACCGCGAAGGGTGGCATCGTCATCGCGGTGCAACGTGAGCTCGGGGTGCCGGTCAAGCTGGTCGGACTCGGCGAAGGCCCCGACGACCTCGCGCCGTTCGATCCGGAGATCTTCGTGGACGCCCTGCTGCCCTAGGAGGGCAGCAATCATCCTGCGGCCGTGATGTAACTCCCGCGAAACACGCGCGTACGGGTCGCGCAACACCCGCCCGGTTTCCTCTTGCAATCAGTCCGTGCAGGAGGGAGCGCTCGACCCCATGATTCATCTCGCCGCTGCATTACCAGCGCCCGATACCGGTGACACGGCGTGGGTGCTGGTCAGCGCCGCGCTCGTGCTGTTGATGACCCCAGGCCTCGCGTTCTTCTACGGCGGCATGGTCCGCGGCAAGAACGTGCTCGGCATGCTGATGCAGAACTACGTTGCCATCGGTGTCGTCAGCGTGCTCTGGGTGCTCGTCGTCTACAGCCTGGCCTTCGGAAAGAGCGGCTTCGGCGGTTTCGCCGGCAACCTCCACCAATGGGGGCTCGGTCACATGAACGAGCCCGTCGTCGGCGGCGTCGGCGCGACGATCCCACCTCTTGCGTTCGTGGCGTTTCAGCTGATGTTTGCGGTCATCACCCCGGCGCTGATCACCGGCTCGACCGCCGACCGGTTCAAGTTCAGCTCCTACGTCGTCTTCATCGGCCTGTGGGTTGTGCTGGTCTACGCGCCGATCGCGCACTGGGTGTTCTCCCCGGAAGGCTGGCTGTTCCAGAAGGGTGCCGAGGATTTCGCGGGTGGCACCGTGGTGCACGCGAACGCCGGCGCCGCGGGCATCGCGATGGCGATCCTGCTGGGCAGGCGGAAGGGCTGGCCGAAGGAGCGGATGCGTCCGCACAACGTTCCCTACGTTCTGCTCGGCGCGGGTCTGCTGTGGTTCGGCTGGTTCGGCTTCAACGCCGGATCCTCACTCGGTGCGAACAACCTCGCCGGCTACGCCTTCGTCAACACGAACACCGCCACTGCGGCGGCGCTGCTCGGCTGGCTGATCGTGGAGAAGCTTCGTGACGGTCATGCAACGACGCTGGGAGCGGCGTCTGGGGCGGTCGCGGGTCTAGTCGCGATCACGCCGGCGGCCGGCTTCGTCTCACCGGTGGGCGCGATCTTCCTCGGCTTGATCGCCGGCGCCGTCTGCTCCTCGTGTACGACGATCAAGTTCAAGCTCGGTCTCGACGACGCGCTTGACGTCGGCGCTGTGCACCTCGTCGGCGGCGTTCTCGGTGCTCTGCTGATCGGCTTCTTCGGGACGACGAAGACCGGCGTTGGTGCGAACGGCATCTTCTACGGCGGCGGCGGTCACCTGCTGAAGCTGCAGGCCGAAGCGGTGGGGGCGGCGGTCGGCTACTCATTCGTGGCGACGATGATCATCGGATTCATCCTCAAGCACACGATCGGGATCCGGATGAGCGACGAGCAACAGATGGTCGGCATGGACGAGTCACTCCATGCCGAGTCGGCCTACGATTTCAACGCTCTGTCGGCCGGCTCGTTCTCAGGGTCGTCCTTCGCCACCAGCTCGGTCTTGTCCTCGACCCTCGGCCACCGCACGGAGGTGCAGGCGTGAAGCTCGTCACCGCGATCATCAAGCCGTTCAAGCTCGAGGACGTGAAGAGCGCCCTCGAGGCCTACGGCGTCGCCGGCCTCACCGTCAGCGAGGTGCAGGGCTACGGCCGGCAGAAGGGACACACCGAGGTCTACCGAGGTGCGGAGTACAAGGTCGACTTCGTCCCGAAGATCCGGGTGGAGATCGTCGTTGACGACGCGGACGCCGATGGGGTGGTCGCGGTGGTCGTCAAGGCGGCCAGCACCGGCCAGATCGGTGACGGCAAGGTCTGGGTGACCCCGGTCGACCAGATCGTCCGGGTCCGCACCGGGGAGAAGGGCGCCGACGCGCTCTAGCTCCGATCGACCGACTCGCCCTGCCAGGGGCAGGTGTGTTCGGCGGTGACCTCTAGGGTTACCGCCGAACACATCGATGGGGGAGAAGCCGCGTGAATGCTGGAGACACCGCGTGGGTGCTCGGCTCTGCTGCACTAGTGCTGTTCATGACGCCGGGGCTGGCGCTGTTCTACGGCGGCATGATCCGCACCAAGAACGTGCTGGCGATGATCGTCGCGAACTTCGCCACCATCGGCGTCGTCAGCATCGTCTGGGCGGTGGTTGCGTACTCGATTGCCTTCGGCCCTGACGCCGGCCATGGCTTGCTCGGCAACCTTCACCTCGCCGGACTCGCCCACCCAGAGATGCAGGTGCCCGGCTTCCAGCTGACGGTGCCGCCGCTGGCCTTCGCGGCATTCCAGATGATGTTTGCGGTCATCACCGCCGCACTGCTCACCGGCACGGTGGCAGAGCGAGCCAAGTTCGGCGCGTTCCTGCTGTTCGCCGTCCTGTGGCTTGTCATCGTCTACGCGCCGATCGCTCATTGGGTCTTCTCGCCGGCTGGCTGGCTCGCCAAGAAAGGCGTTCTCGACTTCGCCGGCGGCAACGTCGTCGAGATCGACTCCGGCGCCTCCGCGCTTGCGCTCGCGCTCGTCATCGGCCGGCGCAAAGGCTGGCCGCGCGAGGTCATCGCGCCGCACTCGCTTCCGTTCACGATGCTGGGCGCCGGCATCCTGTGGTTCGGCTGGTTCGGCTTCAACGCCGGCAGCGCACTTGCCTCCGGCGCGCTCGCTTCGCAGGCGCTGGTCGGCACACAGCTCGCGGCATCAGCCGGGATGCTCGCGTGGCTGGTCCTCGAGAAGGCACGCACCGGCAAAGCCACCACCCTTGGCGCGGCCTCCGGGGCCGTCGCGGGGCTCGTCGCGATCACGCCTGCGTGCGGGTTCGTGAACAGCATGGCGTCGATCCTGATCGGAGCCGCCGGCGGAGCCGTGTCGTTGTTCGCCTGCAGCTTCAAGCATCGGGGCGGGTACGACGACTCGCTCGACGTGGTGGGCGTGCACGGCGCGGCCGGCCTTGTGGGCACGTTGCTCGTCGGCGTGTTCGCCACGACGAAGGTGAACGGGGCTATCAAGTACGACGGCCTCGTTCACGGCCACAGCTTCCACCTGCTCGGCGTACAGGCGCTCGCGGTCGTCGTCACGATCGCGTGGGCGTTCACGATGACCTACCTCATCGCCACCCTCGTACAGAAGACGATGGGGCTGCGCGTCACCGAAGCTGCGGAGGTCGAAGGCCTCGACACGGTCCTGCACGCCGAGTCGGCGTACGACTTCGGCAACACCCGCGCAGCGCGCCTCGGCTGACCGGCTCGTGACCGACGACTCGTCCGCGGCTCTTCGGGACGCGCGTGCGAGCATCCTGGCGACCGAGGGGCTGACCGGGGCAGCGCTTCGCGCGGCCTTGACCGAGGCCGCCGACAGCTGGCTGACCGACCGGGTCTGCAGTGCCCTGGCGATCGCGCATGGCAGTGATGCGAGCGGTGTCGCGCTCGTGGCGGTTGGTGGCTACGGCAGACGCGAGCCCGCGGCGGGAAGCGACCTCGACCTGTTGCTGCTACATCACGACGGTGTGGAGTTCGAGGAGCTCGCGAACTCGATCTGGTACCCGGTGTGGGACGCGGGCGTCGGGCTCGACCACTCCGTGCGGACGGTCGACGAGGCGATCGAGGTGGCACGCGAGGACCTGAAGGCGATGCTGGGGCTGCTCGATCTTCGCCATGTCGCCGGCGACGAGACGCTCACCGCGAGGTTGCGGACCCGGATCTTCGAGACGTGGCGTCGCGACGTTCGTCGTCGCTTGCCGGAGCTGGTAGCGGCGGTGCAGGAGCGAGGCGAGCGGTGCGGGGAGCTGTCATTCCTGCTCGAGCCGGATCTCAAGGACGCACGTGGCGGTCTTCGTGACGTCCAGGCGATGACTGCGATCGCGCTCGCGTGGGTGGCCGATGCACCGGCGGAGCCGGTGCGCAACGCGTACGACTGGCTGCTCGACGTACGCGGCGAGCTGCATCGGCGTTCGCCGCGTGGCAGTGACCGCCTCGTGAAGCAGGAGCAGCTCCCGATCGCCGCCACGTTCGGGTTGCACGACGCCGACGAGCTGATGCGGCGGGTGTTCGACGCGGCGCGCACCATCGCCTACGCCACCGACGAGGCGTGCCGCCGCGCGCTGGTCGCGAGCCGTCCGCCACGACGTTGGGGGAGGCGCGGTGGCGTCGCGCCGCGGCGACCGCTCGCCGAGGGCGTCGTGGAACAGGACGGCGAGGTTCATCTCGCGCGTGACGCGGATCCCGCCAACGATCCAGTGCTGGTGCTCCGGGTCGCTGCTGCTGCCGCCCAGGCCGCGCTGCCGATCGGTGAGCAGGTCACAAAGCGCTTGGCGCAGGACTGTCCCCCGATACCGGAGCCCTGGCCCCCCGAGGCGCGTGATGCGTTCATCGCATTGCTCGGCGCGGGCCGGCCAGCAGTCGCGGCCGTCGAGGCGCTCGACCAAGCCGGTCTGCTCGTCCGCCTGGTTCCGGAGTGGGAGCCGGTGCGCTGCAAGCCTCAGCACAACGCCGTCCATCGCTACACGGTTGACCGCCATCTCATCGAGGCGGCGGTCGAAGCCGCATCCCTTGCGCGTCAGGTCGCTCGCCCCGATCTGCTGTTGCTGGGATCGCTCCTCCACGACATCGGCAAAGGGTTCCCCGGCGACCACACCGAGGCGGGAGTCGAGCGGGTCCCTGTCATCGCCAGGCGCATCGGGTTGTCCGACGAGGACGCCGACATCGTCACGGACCTGGTCCGCCACCATCTGCTGCTGCCCGACACGGCGACCCGCCGAGATCTCAGTGACCCGGCGACGATCGACATCGTCACGCGCGCCGTTGGTGACGTCGCGACACTCGAGCTGCTCCACGCGCTGACGATCGCCGACGCCGCTGCAACCGGGCCGGCGGCATGGAGTGACTGGAAGGCAGGCCTGATCACTGAGCTGGTGCGACGCGCATCGGCAGCGATGGCCGGGGAGCATCTGCCCGAGTACGAGGCGACCACCGCGGAGCAGCGTTCGCTTGCCCATGCGGGGGAGCTCGGGGTCGACCTGTCGGGGTCCCAGCTCACGATCGTCGCGCCGGATCGTCCCGGACTCCTGTCGCGGTGGGCCGGCGTCGCGGCGCTACATCGGCTCGCGATTCGCTCCGCGACCGCGACGTCGGTCTCGACCGATGCAGGCCGGATGGCGGTCACGGTTCTCGAAGTCGCGCCGAAGTTCGGCTCGTTACCCGATCTCGATGCGCTGGCGGCCGACGTCAGACGGGCGTTCGACGACAACCTGCCGCTTGCCGACAGGCTGCGCGAGCGCGAGCAGGCCTATCGCGACGGGACGCGCGCGGTTGCGCCGCCGCTCGTGCTCTGGTTCGACGAGGAGTCGCACCACTCCACGATCGTCGAGGTGCGAACGCACGACGCCGACGGTCTGCTGCACAGATTGACCAAGGTGCTGGCCGACGAGCGGCTCGACGTTCGCTCGGCGCGGGTCCAGACGCTGGGTGCCGAGGTGGTCGACGCGTTCTACGTCGTCGATGTCAACGGCAAGACTGTCGATGATGCGCAGCGACGTTTGGAGATCGAGGCCGCACTGATCGCTGCCTGTTAGGGATCGGCGAGGGTGATGCCTACCTCAGCTGCCGAGAGCAGGTCGCTCGCGCACAGCGCGACGACGGCGGCCAGGTCGAGAGCTCTGACGTCCGCCGCTGCCGCGATGGCTCGGTGCCGCAGGCCTGCGGGGACGACAAGCGGTTCCGCCGCCGCTCCGATCTCTATGACGACGCCGCGCCCGCGCGCTGCCATATCCGGTATCAGCGCGTCGGCGATGGTCAACCGAGCGGCGGGCGGACCGGCGGCAACCACGACATCGATGGGCCCGAGGCGCTGTTCGATGTGGGACGCCACCCGCTCCCAGGTCGAGCGTTGTGTCGGATCCGCGACGACGCCGAACGACGCAACGCCCAGGCCATCGGCATAGCCGGTCGCGGTCCCGACGAGCTCCCGGTCGTCCACGACGAGGGCGGCCAGCACGCCACTTCGAGCCAACACCTGGGCAATGTCGCCGAGCGCACCCGACGTTCCCGCCACCACCGCCACCTTGCCGTTCAGGTCGGGATAGCGCGCCTCCCACACCCCACTCGTCACAGAGGCATTGTGCGTCGTACCGTTCCGCGTATGAGCAACAACCTGCCCCGCAACGTCCTTGACGCCTTCCTGCGGACGGTCCAACGGCAACCGGACCACGTCGCCGTGCGGGAGCTGCATGGTGAGCAGATGACGTGGTCCCAGTACGCCGATCGGGCGGCCCGATTCGCCGGTGGCCTTGCCGGGCTCGGCGTCACCGCGGGGGACCGGGTCGTGCTGATGATGCGCAACCGGATCGAGTTCCATGTGACCGACATCGGCGTGTTGGCGGCCGGGGCCACTCCGATCTCGATCTACAACTCGTCCTCGCCGGAGCAGATCGCCTACCTGGTCAACCACTGCCAGGCCTCGGTCGCCGTCGTCGAGGGCGGCGACTTTGCCGAACGGGTGCTCGCGGCGGCGCATGACTGCCCGCAACTGCGGTCCGTTGTCGTTCTCGGCGACGCCCCGCAGGGAACCATCCCGTGGGAGGAGGTCGCCGCGGGCGATCCGGTCGACATCGGCGCGGTTGCGGCAGGTCTCGACCCGGCTTCGCTCACCACCGTCATCTACACGTCTGGTACCACCGGGCCGCCCAAGGGCGTGATGCTCACCCACAACAACGTCATCGCGGCCTCGACCGCGTTTGCGAGCTACATCGGACGTGAGACCGACGAAGGTCGCCGGTTGATCTCCTACCTGCCGATGGCCCACATCGCCGAACGAATGGTCACGCACTACAGCCCCATCCTTCGGGGCGCCGAGGTGGTGCCGATGGCCGAGCTGACCGAGCTGCCGAAGTACCTCGTCGAGGTGCGGCCCGGCGGCTTCTTCGGTCCGCCGCGGGTGTGGGAGAAGCTGGTCGCCGGGGTGCAGGCGCAGGTGGCCGCGCGCGATGCGGCCACGCAGGCGCAGTTCAAGGACGCGCTGCGGGTCGGGCACGAGGTGGCCCAGCTGCGTGCCCGCGGCGAGGAGCCGACCGGGGAGCTCGCGGAGACCTGGGAGTTCGTCGATGCGATGGTGTTCGCGCCGATTCGTGCGGCGATCGGGTTGGACGAGGCCGAGTTCGTGTTCTCCGGCGCTGCTCCGGTGCCGCCTGAGGTGATCGACTTCCTCCGCGACATCGGATTGCCGATGAGCGAGGTCTACGGAATGAGCGAGAACTGCGGCGGGATGACGTGGGAGCCGTTCCGCGTCAAGGTCGGCCGCGTCGGCACGGCCTATCCCGGTACGGAGGTGATCACCGCAGCAGATGGAGAGGTCCTCTGCCGCGGTCCGATCGTGTTTCCCGGCTACCTCGACGATCCGGAGCGAACCGCCGAGGCGCTCGATGCCGATGGCTGGCTGCACACCGGTGACATCGGGGAGTTCGATGCGGACGGCTACCTCAAGATCGTTGACCGCAAGAAGGAGCTGCTCATCACCGCCGGTGGCAAGAACGTGTCGCCGGCCAACGTCGAGTCCGTGCTCAAGACTGTCCCGCTCGTCGGCCAAGCGATGGTGATCGGCGACGCGAAGCCGTATCTGATCGCGTTGCTGACCCTCGATCCCGATGCAGTCGCCGGACGGTTCCCGGGCCGTTCGATCGCCGAGGTCGCGGTTGACCCCGAGGTCATCCGCGAGATCGCCGACGGCGTGGCCGAGGCGAACCAGCGGCTGTCTCGGGTGGAGCAGCCGCGCCGGATCGCCATCCTCCACGAGGAGTGGCAGCCGGACACCGACGTGCTCACCCCGACGATGAAGCTGAAGCGGCGCGGAGTGCTCGCGCGCTACGGCGAACTCGTCGAGTCGCTGTACGCGGGCGGCGGGGTCGAGATCAGCACGGACTTCGCCCTGCGCTCCGCGCTGACCTGAGCCGGGGCCCCAACCCCGGCTCAGGCCGGAACAGGCTTGGTCTGTGACGTCACCCTTCGACGTACGCTGACGCTGCGATGTTCGACACTCTTTCCGACCGGCTGGAGTCGGTCTTCACCTCGCTGCGGGGCAAAGGCCGTCTCTCCGAGGCCGATATCGATGCCACAGCGCGCGAGATCCGCATTGCGCTGCTCGAGGCCGATGTCGCGCTTCCGGTGGTGCGGGAGTTCATCGCGGCGATCAAGGACCGCGCTCGCGGTGCCGCCGTCAGTCAGGCGCTCAATCCGGCCCAGCAGGTCATCAAGATCGTCAACGAAGAGCTGGTCGCGATCCTCGGCGGCGAGACCCGCCAGCTGTCGCTGGCGAAGACGCCGCCAACGGTCGTCATGCTCGCCGGCCTGCAAGGAGCCGGCAAGACCACGTTGGCCGGGAAGCTGGCACGCTGGCTGAAGCAGCAGCGACATGCGCCGCTGCTGGTCGCGGCCGATCTGCAGCGCCCGAACGCCGTCGACCAGCTGAAGGTCGTCGGGGGTCAGGCCGGGGTCGACGTCTTCGCGCCCGAGCCCGGTAACGGGGTCGGGGATCCGGTTGGCGTCGCGCGCGATGCGATCGAGCACGCTCGCCGCATGGGTCACGACATCGTCGTCGTCGACACCGCGGGTCGGCTCGGCATCGACGCCGAGATGATGGCCCAGGCGGTCGCCATTCGTGACGCGGTGTCGCCGGACGAGACGTTGTTCGTGGTCGACGCGATGATCGGCCAGGACGCCGTCAACACCGCGGAAGCCTTCCGCGACGGCGTCGGATTCACCGGCGTCGTACTGACCAAGCTCGACGGCGACGCCCGCGGTGGTGCCGCCCTGTCGGTCGCCAAGGTCACGGGGCGACCGATCATGTTCGCATCGACCGGCGAGAAGCTCGCCGACTTCGACGTCTTCCATCCCGAGCGCATGGCGTCGCGCATTCTCGGGATGGGCGACATGCTCACCCTGATCGAGCAGGCCGAGCGCACCTTCGAGGCCGACGAAGCCGAGCGTATGGCCGAGAAGATGCTCGGGGGCGGCGAACTGACCCTCGAGGACTTCCTCGAGCAGATGATGATGGTCCGCCGCATGGGTCCGATCGGCAACCTGCTCGGGATGCTGCCGGGCATGGGCCAGATGAAGGAAGCGATCGCCTCCATCGACGACAAGGACCTCGACCGGATCGCGGCGATCATCCGCTCGATGACGCCGGCCGAGCGGCAGGACCCGAAGATCCTCAACGGCTCGCGGCGCCTGCGGATCGCGAACGGCTCCGGGACGACCGTCACGGAGGTCAACCGGCTCGTCGACCGGTTCTTCGAGGCTCGCAAGATGATGAAGCAGATGGCCGGTGGCCTGGGCGGCCCCCGGCGATCCTCGTCTCGGAAGGGCAAGAAGGGCGGCTCGAAGCGCGGACGTGGCCCAGCCCGCGGCCTGGCCCCAGGAGCGCAGGTCCCGCCCGGTCTTGGCCTGCCGCCGGGCATGAAGCTCCCGCCCGGCCTGGCCCCGGATCTGTCTAACCTGAAGTTGCCGGGGGCGGACTGAAAGGCGCTTCGTCATGGAGCAGTGCTCGGGGTGTGGAGCCGCCCTGCCCGCTACCGCGCAGTGGTGCGCTCAGTGCTACCTGCCGCGTGGCGGCGCGCCTCTCGCGGCGCCGGCCGCCGGGGCGCCCGTCGAGCGCTCGATCATGGCCGGCACCAACCAGCTGGCCGCCAACGCACCGCCCCTTCCCATGGTGAAGACCAGGTGGCGGAAGACCCCCACGACGTTCGGTCCGGTCGGCCGGGTCAGCTGGACCGCCTTCCTGGTTGCCGTGCTCGTCTTCTTCATCGCGGGGGCGATCGTCACCGGGGGACTCGACCTGGTCGGCCTAGGAGCGTGGGGGTTCGTGATCATGCCCCTGGGCTTGCGGGACATCTGGAAAGCGGGCTCGCTGCCAGCCAGGTAGACTGCCCGGTCGGCGCGGCGAGCGTAGGCGCGCGAACGACCTTCTTGATTCCAGCTTTTGGAGAGCAGCACCTCGTGGCAACCAAGATCAGACTTATGCGGCTGGGCAAGATCCGGGCGCCGTACTACCGCATCGTGGTCGCCGACGCGCGCACCAAGCGCGACGGCCGGGTCATCGAGACGATCGGGAAGTACCACCCGAAGTCCGACCCGTCGCTCATCGAGGTTGACTCCGATCGGGCGCGCTACTGGCTGTCGGTCGGCGCTCAGCCGACGGAGCCGGTCGCGGCGATTCTGAAGCTCACCGGGGACTGGCAGGCCCACAAGGGCCTTCCGGCGCCGACCGAGGGCGTCCGGACCGCCGCCCCGAAGGCCGACCGCAAGGCGACGTTCGAGGCTGCGGCCAAGGAGACCCTCGACGACGCGCCGGCCAAGAAGACCGCCGCGAAGAAGGCGCCGGCCAAGAAGGCGGCCGAGGCTGCGGCCGAGGAAGCCCCGGCAGCTGAGGCGCCGGCCGAAGCCGCGACCGCCGAGGCTCCGGCGGCAGAGGCATCCGACGAGCCTGTTGCCGAAGCCCCGGCTGAGTGAGCCGGTGCTCACCGAGGCGCTCGACCATCTCGTTCGCGGCATCGTCGACCACCCTGACGACGTCCGGGTCGACCTTCGCGACCGCCGTAACGGGCGCGTGCTCGAAGTGCGGGTCCACCCCGACGATCTGGGCAAGGTGATCGGTCGCTCGGGCCGCACCGCGAAGGCGCTGCGCGCCGTGATGTCCGCGATCGGCGGCAAGGGTGTCCGCGTCGATCTCGTCGACTAGCTCGACGTAGGCGCCATGCAGCTCGTGGTCGGCCGGATCGCGAAAGCTCACGGCATCACTGGTGAGGTCTCGGTCGATGTGCGGACCGACGACCCGGGGCATCGCTATGCGCTCGGCGCGTCGCTCCACACCGACCCGCCGGAACGGGGTCCGCTGACGATCTCGGCGGTGCGGTGGCACGCCGGGAGGTTGTTGATCCGGTTCGAAGGCATCCCCGATCGCAACGCCGCCGAGGCACTGCAGGGCACGTTGCTCGTGGCGGACTCCGCGACCAGCCGCGGCGGTGGCGAGGACGACTTCTGGGACCACGATCTCGTCGGTCTCGATGCGGTACTGCCCGACGGAACCATCGTTGGAACCGTCAGCGACGTGCTCCACCCACCGGGTCCGTCCGTGCTCGTGCTGGACCGCGGTGATGCCGCGGATGCGCTGGTCCCGTTCGTGACCGAGATCGTCCCGACCGTGGACGTCTCGGGCGGGCGCATCGTGATCGATCCGCCCGACGGGCTGCTGGACCTCGGTGACGCCTGATGCGCATCGACATCATCACGATCTTCCCCGACTACTTCGGTCCGTTGTCGGTCTCGTTGCTGGGCAAGGCGAGCCAACGCGGGGACATCGACGTCCGGGTGCACGATCTGCGCCGGCACACCGATGACGTTCACCGATCAGTCGACGACTCGCCGTACGGCGGCGGGCCCGGCATGCTGATGAGCCCCGAGCCCTGGGGTCGAGCGCTCGATGCGCTGCTCGCCGACCCGCCTGGCCCGGGCCTTTCGCCGTTGCTCGTCCTGCCGACACCCGCTGGCGAGCGCTTCACACAGCATCGGGCGGTGGAATGGGCGTCGCGGCCCTGGTTGATCATCGGGTGTGGTCGCTACGAGGGCATCGACGCGCGGGTCGCGATCAACGCCGCCACGCGCATGGAGGTCGCGGAGGTCTCGATCGGCGACTACGTTCTGGCCGGCGGGGAGGTGGCGGCGCTGGTGCTGATCGAGGCCGTGGTGCGGCTGCTACCGGGATTCATGGGCAATCCCGAGTCGCCGCTGGACGACTCGTTCGCTGCGGGGAAGCTGCTCGAGGCGCCGGCGTACACCAGGCCGGCCAGCTGGCGCGGGCTCGAGGTGCCCGAAATCCTCCGTTCGGGGGACCACAAGGCCGTTGCGGACTGGCGGCGGGCCGAGTCCGAGCGCCTGACACGCGAGCGCCGCCCGGACCTGCTGTGACCCCACCTACCTGAAGAACCGGATTACCGCCCTTCAGGTCCGCTGTGGCAAAGTGGATAGACCGCCTGACCGACCGCGCCGCTTCATTCGCGCGTGCCCCGAACAAGGATTCGACCTCATGCAGACGCTCGACGCGATCGACGCCGCCTCACTACGAAGCGACGTTCCGGTCTTCCGCCCCGGTGACACGGTCAAGGTTCACGTCCGCGTCGTCGAGGGCAACCGCACGCGTGTGCAGGTGTTCCAGGGCGTGGTGATCCGCCGTCACGGCGGCGGCGTCCGCGAGACCTTCACCGTCCGCAAGGTCAGCTTCGGCGTCGGTGTCGAGCGAACCTTCCCGGTCCACTCGCCGATCATCGACCACCTCGAGGTCGTGACTCGCGGTGACGTCCGCCGGGCGAAGCTCTACTACCTGCGCGAGCTCCGCGGCAAGAAGGCCAAGATCAAGGAGCGCCGCGACGCCACCCCGGCGAGCTGAGCGAAAGCGCACAGCGGCGTCACGTGACCGACGAATCCGTCACTGAGACCGACGAGCTCCCCGAGCAGAGCCTCGCGGAGTCCGTCGAGTCCGACGGTGGCCCGCCGGATGGCGCGGCCACCCGCAACCGCGAGTCGGACCATCACGGCTCGTTCTGGCGTGAGCTCCCGTTCCTCATTCTCATCGCGCTGGTGCTCGCGCTGCTGATCAAGACCTTCCTGGTGCAGGCGTTCTACATCCCGTCGGCGTCGATGGAGAACACCCTGCAGGGAGGTGGGGCGTTCGCGAACTCCGCCGACACCGGCAAGCATCCCTACGACCGCGTGCTGGTCAACAAGTTGGTCTACGACTTCCGTGATCCGCACCGTGGCGAGATCGTGGTGTTCAAGAAGCCACCGGGGTGGCCGAAGGAGACCGACTTCTCCAACCCGAGCAATCCGGTGCTGCGCTTCTTCCACGGCATCGGGGCCGCGATCGGGATCGCGCCGTCGGGCGGCAGCGACTTCATCAAGCGGGTGATCGCCGTCGGGGGCGACAAGATCGCCTGCAAGAACGACGTCCTGTCCGTCAACGGGCGCGTGCTGCACGAGCCGTACCTCTATCCGGGCTCCCACCCGTGCTCGGGCGGCGCCTTCGACAACACGACGAAGGTCGTCCCGAAGGGCGCGCTGTTCGTGATGGGCGACCACCGCGACGACTCCGACGACTCCCGGGTCCACGGGTTCGTTCCGGTGAGCGACGTGATCGGCCGTGCGTTCGTCGTCATCTGGCCGATCTCCGACTGGAAGACGCTTCCGGTGCCCTCGACGTTCAAGCAGGTCGGTCTGGCCGCTGCGAACCTGCCGGGCGCGCCGCTGCTCGGCGGCGCCGCGCTGGTCGTACCGGTTGCGCTGGCGCGGGCGCGCCGGCGCCGGCGGCGGCCGGCGAATCGCGCCTGACAGGCGCGTACGCTCGCCGTTGATGGCGCTTTCGGCGGTGAGAACGTCCGCTCCTTGGTTCCGCGAGGCGGGTATCTACGGCTACGAGCGGGCGCTGGCGAAGCGCGGGCTGACGCCGGTCGCGGGGGTCGACGAGGCCGGCCGCGGCGCCTGCGCCGGCCCGCTGGTGGTGGCTGCCGCAGTGCTTCGGCCCGGGAAGCGCGGCGAGATTCCGGGTCTTGCGGACTCGAAGTTGCTGACCCCGCTCGCCCGCGAACGGGTATATGCCCAGGTGGTGCGGCGCGCCGCGGCGTACGCGGTCGTGGTGATCCCGGCAAGCGACGTCGACCGCATCGGGTTGCACGTCAGCAACGTGATGGGGATGCGTCGCGCGTTGGCCTCCCTATCGGTACGCCCGGGCTACGTCCTGTCGGACGGGTTCCCCGTCCCTGGGCTCGATGTCCCGGGGTTGGCGGTCTGGAAGGGCGACCGGGTCGCCGCGTGCATCGCGGCGGCCTCTGTGCTGGCCAAGGTCACCCGCGACCGGTTGATGGTCGCGATGCACGACACCTGGCCGTGGTACGAGTTCGCCAGCCACAAGGGCTACGTCACCCCGGAGCACCAGAGCGCGCTCGCCATGCACGGACCATGCCCCGAGCATCGCCGCTCCTACGTGAACGTCCGCAAGGTGGACGCCGAGCTGGTCGTCGATCAGGAAGAATGGGTGTCGTGAGCGCCGAGGATCTCGAGAAGTACGAGACGGAGATGGAGCTGCAGCTCTACCGGGAGTACCGCGACGTCGTACGGCTGTTCACCTACGTCGTCGAGACCGAGCGGCGGTTCTACCTCACGAACGACGTCCAGGTGATCCAGCACACCGAAGGCGGTGAGACCTACTTCGAGGCAGTCATGCACGACGCCTGGGTGTGGGACATGTACCGCCCGGCGCGGTTCGTGAAGAACGTGCGGGTGCTGACGTTCAAGGACATCAACGTCGAGGAGCTTCCGGCCTCGGATCTCGAGCTTCCCGAGGACCGCTAGCCACAGCCGGCGTCCAACACGTCGTCACCCACAACCCCCTCGCACCTCGGCCGTTCGAGTCGTCGGCGACCCGCACGGTCGTCGCATGCGAACAAAGGATCAGCTAGGCAAGGCCGGCGAGGACTTCGCCGTTCGTCATCTCATCGGTGCCGGCTTCGACATCGTCACCCGTAACTGGCGCTGCGATGCCGGCGAGATCGACATCGTCGCCTGCGATGGCTCGGACCTCGTCATCGTCGAGGTCAAGACCCGGTCGTCGACTGACTACGGCGTTCCCGCCGAGGCCGTGACCTGGCAGAAGGCGGCGAAGCTTCGGGAGCTCGCGGTCCGGTGGCTGCGGGAACACCCGACACCGCGGTCGGTCCGCTTCGACGTCATCAGCATCGTCATGCCGCGTAACGGCCGCACTCAGCTCCAGCACTACCGAGGTGTGCTGTGAAGCTCGGATGCACCCGATCGGTCGTCTTGACGGGACTCGTCGCGCACGCCGTCACGGTTGAGGCGAGTGTCGGGGTGGGGTTGCCGGGCACCGAATGGACCGGTCTGCCCGACACGGCGGTTCGTCAGTCATCGTCACGGGTGCGTTCGGCGGTTGAAAGCGCTGGTGAGAACTGGCCGGCGCACAAGATCACCGTGGGCTTGTTCCCGGCATCAGTGCGGAAGAGCGGAAGTCATTTCGACCTGGCGGTGGCTGTCGCGGTCCTGGCGGCGCAGGGGGCGCTCGACTCGGCGGCGGTGCGCGATCTCGTCGTGCTCGGCGAGCTCGGCCTCGACGGCCGGGTCCATCCTGTGACGGGTGTCCTTCCCGCTGTGATCGGCGCCGTGCGGCTCGGTCACTGCAAGGTCGTCGTGCCACGAGGCAACGCTGCTGAGGCCGCCCTCGTGCCGGGCGTCGAGATCACTGCGGTCGGATCGCTCCGGGAGCTGTGCAGCCGCCTCCGCGGCGAGGAGACGGCGGAGTACGACGACGCGCCGGCACCGCGGCCCACCGATGACGTACCGCTCGACCTTGCTGATGTGATCGGACAGGAAGAGGCCCGCCACGCGATAGAGGTTGCCGCGGCGGGCGGACATCACGTCTTTCTCACCGGGCCCCCCGGTGTCGGGAAGACCATGCTGGCCGAGCGACTGCCCGGTCTCCTCCCTGACCTGGAAGGTGACGAGGCGCTCGAGGTCACGTCGATCCACTCGTTGCTCGGCCGACTTGCCCCCGGCCGGCCGCTGCTGCGCCGTCCGCCGTTCTGTGCACCCCATCACTCGGCGACGGTCGCGTCCCTGGTCGGTGGCGGCACCGGCGTTCCGGCTCCGGGCACGATCTCGCTGGCGCACCGGGGCGTCTTGTTCTTGGACGAGGCGCCCGAGTTCGAACGACGAGCGCTGGATGCGCTGCGGCAACCGCTGGAGTCCGGCGCGGTCACGATCCACCGCGCCGGCGGAGCAGCCACCTACCCCGCGCGCTTCCAGCTGGTTCTGGCGGCGAACCCGTGTCCGTGCGCACGCGGCGGGAAGTCGACCGATGCAGCGTCGTGCCGCTGCACGTCGGTGCAGCTGCGGACGTACAAGAACCGGATCTCGGGTCCGTTGCTCGACCGGATCGATCTGCGCGCGAGGTTGACCCCGGTGAGCCGCGCCGTGCTTGCGGCCGGCGCGACCGGCGAGCCGACCGCGAATGTGCGCGCGCGGGTTCTCGAGGCTCGCGCGAGAGCGGTGCGCCGACTGGGCTCGACCCCCTGGGGGACCAATGCGGCAGTGCCGGGGCCGGAGCTCCGTCGCAACTGGCCGATCCCGAGCGATGCGCTCGTGTCGCTGTCGGCGGATCTCGACAGGCAGCGGCTGTCGACGCGCGGCGTGGACCGCGTGATGAAGGTTGCATGGACGCTGGCCGATCTCGCGGGTCGCGACCTCCCGATCCGCGACGACGTCGAACGGGCGCGCGCACTTCGTGCCATGGGATCGACCCCAGAGCTGGCGAGGACCGCCTAGTGGTCACCGATGTGGAAAGAGCCGCTCGAGCGCAGCTGTTGCGCGCCGCGGAGCCGCCATCGGCCGGATTGTTGCGGCATGTCGCACAGGTCGGTCCGGTCGAGGCGGTTCAGGACATCCGTCGGCGGGCACCGATCCCGAACCTCGATGTGGCCGCGATGGCCACGCGTCTCCTCGACGTGTCGCCCGAGCGCGAGCTCGAGCTCGCCGCGCGGCTTGGTGCCCGGCTCGTGTGCCCAGGTGATCCGGAATGGCCTGCGGGCCTCGACGACCTGGCTCACCTCGACGCCGGTTGCCTCGCCCTCTGGCTACGGGGCACCGCTTCGTTGAACGACGTCTGCGAGCGGGCAGTCGCTGTTGTCGGCACGCGCGCCCCGACCGACTACGGCGTCTCCATCGCGGCCGAGCTGAGCACGGGCCTGGCCGAACGCGGTTGGACAGTCGTGTCCGGACTGGCACTGGGCATCGACGCCGCCGCCCATCGCGGCGCGCTCGCGGCCGGCGGGCAAACCGTCGCGGTTCTCGCTAGCGGCGTCGACGTCGTCTACCCCGGCGCGAACCGAGGGCTCTACGACCGCGTCAGAGCCGAAGGTGTGATCGTCAGCGAGCAACCGCCGGGCTCGGCGCCGCATCGCGGCCGGTTCCTGGTGCGGAATCGGCTGATCGCGGCCCTCTCCGGCGGAACCGTTGTCGTCGAGGCGGCACCGCGTAGTGGTGCACGCTCGACGGCGCGGCACGCGGCCGAGCTGTTCCGGCACGTGATGGCGGTTCCGGGACCGGTCAGCTCAATCCTGTCTGCCGGGTGTCACCAGCTGCTGCGCGACCGACCGGATGCCGTGCTCGTCACCAAGGTCGATGAGGTGATCGAACAGGTCGGTCCGCTCGGTTGCTTCGCCGAGCGGGTCAGCGGTCCGGTGCGCCGCCGTGACCTACTCGGTCCGACGGTCAGCCGCGCGTTCGAGGCGGTCCCCGTGATGAGGCCCGTCCCGCTGGAGCGGATTGCGACGACGGCTGGGTTGCGCCTTGACGCGATGGCTGCCGCGTTGGCGGCGCTGGAGTCGGCGGGGCTCGTCGAGAAGGTTGGCGGCGGGTGGCGCATGAGCAAGTCGGGGCGCGACGAGCGTCGCGGCGGGCCGGCGCCAGGTTCGGCCGAGGAGCTGGCGCTCGGTTGGTGGTAGCGCCACATCACGCTGCGAAGCAGCGTGGCGACTTGACGCTGCGCAGCCACGCGTCGAGCGTGGGCGGGTGGCCACCGCCGAGCTCGAGGTATCCCCGGAGCTGGCCGAGGCACGGGCTCGTTACGTCGAGCATCTGACCTTCGAGCGGGGCCTGTCCCCCCACACGGTTCGGGCCTACGCCAACGACCTCGACAGCCTCCTGACCCACGCCGCCCGGATGCGGCGGACCACTGTCGCAGGAATCGACGTCGGCGTTCTGCGCTCGTGGTTGGCGCAGCTTCACACCACGGGCAAGAGTCGGGCAACCCTCGCAAGGCGCGCATCATCGGCGCGAATGTTCATGGCCTGGGCGGTTCGTGACGGGCTTGCCGAAACAGATGCCGGCGCTCGGCTGGCGACGCCTCGCGCGGTGCGCAAGCTGCCTGAAGTGCTACGTGTCGACCAGGCTGCCGCCGTGATGGCGGCGGCAGCCGAAGATGGGACCCCGATCGGGTTGCGGGACGCCGCGATCGTCGAGCTGCTCTATGCCACGGGTGCACGGGTCAGCGAGCTGTGCGGGCTCGACATCGACGATCTGGACCGGGAGCGGCGTACCGTCCGGTTGTTCGGGAAAGGGGCGAAGGAGCGCGTGGTGCCGCTCGGCGAGCCGGCTGCGCGTGCGACCGCCTCGTGGCTGGCGCGCGGACGGCCCGCGTTGGTGACTGCGGACAGCCCGCCGGCGGTGCTGCTCGGCTCGCGCGGCCGACGGCTGGACCCGAGGGCGGCTCGACGGGTTGTGCACCAGCGGCTGAAGGCGGTGCCTGGCGCGGCCGATCTCGGGCCACACGGACTACGACACACCGCGGCGACTCACTTATTGGAAGGCGGCGCCGACTTGAGAAGCGTTCAGGAGCTGCTTGGTCACGCTACGCTCGCAACCACTCAGATCTATACCCACGTTTCTATCGAACGGCTGAGAGCAACCTATGAGTCCGCGCACCCCCGAGCGTGACAAGGTCGCGCTCGAGGATGACGACGCCCGGGTTGAGAAGGCGGCCGTCGATGAGGCGATCAGCGAGCTCTGGCGGTCGTTCAAGGACAGTGGTGACCTCGCGCTCCGCGAGCGGCTGATCCTGCACTACTCACCACTGGTGAAGTACGTCGCCGGCCGCGTGGGGGTCGGCCTGCCGCCCAACATCGAGCAGGCGGACCTCGTCTCCTACGGGATCTTCGGGTTGATCGACGCGATCGAGAAGTTCGACGTCAGCCGCGCGATCAAGTTCGAGACCTACGCGATCAGCCGCATCAAGGGCGCGATCATCGACGAGCTGCGCGCGATCGACTGGATCCCGCGCTCCGTCCGCTACAAGGCCCGTGAGGTCGAGAAGGCCTACGCCGCCCTCGAGTCCCGCTTACACCGCACGCCCACGGAGGCGGAGGTCGCCGCCGAGCTCGGGATCCAGCTCGAAGAGCTTCACACGATCTTCTCCCAGGTCTCCTTCGTCAACGTCATCGCACTCGACGAGCTGCTCAACGTCGGGGGAGAGCGCGGGGACAAGCTCTCACTGGTCGACACGCTCGAGGACACCAAGGCCGAGGATCCGGTCGCGGCCTTCGAGACGGAGGAGACGAAGTACCTCCTCGCGCGCGCCATCAACACGCTGCCTGAGCGGGAGAAGATCGTCGTCACCCTGTACTACTACGAGGGCCTCACGCTCGCCGAGATCGGTCAGGTCCTGGGCGTCACCGAGAGCCGGATCTGCCAGATGCACACCAAGGCGGTGCTGCAGCTGCGCGGCAAGCTCGCCGAACCGAAAGACTGACGCGCGCCCATCCACCTGGCGGTGGTCACCCGCGGCTGGGCAGCGGTAGCAGCCTGACCCGTAGCAGCCCCAACAGGGCGAGCGGGTCGAGATAGTCGGTACCGCGCAGCAGCCCCCAGTGCAGCTGGTCGGCGTCCAGGTGCCCGATCACCTGCCCGGCTTCCACCCGTTCACCGCGTCGAACGCTGGGTGTGACGGGCTCATACGTCGTGCGGAGCGAGCCGAACGTGATCGCCACCGCTCCGGTGCCCCCGACCGGGCCGGCGAACGTCACGATCCCGCTGTTGGCGGTGTGGACGGCCTGGCCGCGGTGGCCGGCCAGATCGAGGCCCCGATTGCCTGCCAACCACGGCTGCGCCGGCGGGTCGAAGTCGCCCACGATCCGATCGGGCCCGGGCGACAACGGCCAGCTGTAGGCCGATGCGGGCGAAGCCGGCGAGGCAGGCGCGGAGCCCGCCGGAGCGGGGCCCAGAGCAACGAGGAGCGAGGCGCCGAAAGCGCAGAGCGACCGAATCACGCTGCGATGATCGGGCCGAGCCCGGTCGAGCCCAAGCCGAATTTCGCGCCTGTGGACAGTCACCCGTAGACTTCCGGCAGCGGTTCGCGCAAGCGATCCGACTTCGCACGTCACCAGATCGCCCTAGGGGTTGAGTCCAACTCAGCGTCGATGGGCGAGGCGCGTCGTACGGTCCTCTGGGTTGAGTTCAGCACAGCGTTGAACAAGCGCAGGGGTTCGTCGCGCCGGGGGCGTCAGGCGCGACGACCAACCGGTTCGTCGCGAGAAACCGAGTGCATGCGCAGCATGCACGAGAGGAGCACCACCTATGGCCGTCGTCACGATGCGCCAGCTGCTCGAGAGCGGCGTCCACTTCGGGCATCAGACCCGTCGCTGGAACCCGAAGATGAAGCGCTTCATCTTCACCGAGCGCAACGGCATCTACATCATCGACCTGCAGCAGTCGCTGTCCTACATCGACCGCGCATACGACTTCATCAAGCAGACCGTCGCCCACGGTGGCTCGGTCCTGTTCGTCGGTACGAAGAAGCAGGCGCAGGACGCGATCGCCGAGCAGGCGACCCGGGTCGGCATGCCCTTCGTGAACCAGCGCTGGCTGGGCGGCATGCTGACCAACTTCTCGACCGTCCACAAGCGGCTCCAGCGGCTCAAGGAGCTCGAGGTCATCGAGGCCACCGGCGGCACGAACGTCACCACCAAGAAGGAAGCCCTCGTGCTCTCGCGTGAGCGCGAGAAGCTTGCCCGCACGCTCGGCGGCATCCGCGACATGGCGAAGGTTCCGAGCGCGGTGTGGGTGGTCGACACGAACAAGGAGCACATCGCCGTCGCGGAGGCGCGGAAGCTGAACATCCCGGTTGTCGCGATCCTCGACAGCAACTGCGACCCGGACGTCGTCGACTACCCGATCCCGGGCAACGACGACGCCATTCGCTCCGTCGCGACGCTGACCCGCGTCATCGCCGACGCCGTCGCCGAGGGTCTGATCGCCCGCGCGGGTGCGGCTGAGGGCGACGAGACACCGGAGCCGGGCCAGCTCGGCGCCGACGAGCCGCTCGCGGACTGGGAGCGTGAGCTGCTCGAAGGCGCAGCCGCACCAGCCGCAGAAGCTGCCGCAGGCGGCGAGGCCACGGCACCCGAAGCTGCCGCAGGCAGCGAGACGCCCGCAACCCCGGAAGCGAGTGACAACTGATGGCAGTCAGCGCTGCTGACGTGAAGAAGCTCCGCGACGCCACCGGCGCGGGGATGATGGACTGCAAGAAGGCACTGGAAGAGGCCGACGGCGACTTCGACAAGGCCGTGGAGCTGCTCCGCATCGCGGGCGCGGCGAAGCAGGCGAAGCGGCAGGACCGCGAGGCCAACAACGGACTCGTCGCTGCGGCCGAAGGCGCGATGATCACGCTGCTGTCGGAAAGCGACTTCGTCGCGAAGAACGACGAGTTCCAGACCCTCGCCGCGGACGTCGTCACGGTCGCGGCCGAAACCCGACCGGCGGACGTCGAGGCACTGGGCGCCGCGTTGCTCGCGGACGGGCGGACGGTGTCGGCGGCGATCGAGGCGACCGGCGCGGTGATCGGCGAGAAGATCGGGCTTGGCGAGCTGGCGGTCTTCGAAGGGAAGACGACCACCTACCTGCACAAGCGGGCGACCGATCTGCCCCCGCAGATCGGCGTCCTCGTGCAGTTCGAGGGCGACGACGCCGAGACGGCGCGTGGCGTGGCGATGCAGATCGCGACGTACAACCCGCCGTACCTCAGCCGCGAGGACGTTCCCGAGGACACGGTCGCCAACGAGCGCCGGATCGCCGAGGCAACCGCGCGTGAAGAGGGCAAACCGGAGCAGGCTCTGCCGAAGATCGTCGAGGGCAGGTTGACCGGCTTCTACAAGGACAACGTCCTGCTCGACCAGGCCTACGTCCGCGACAACAAGAAGTCGGTTCAAGCGGTGCTCGACGAGGCCGGCGTGAAGATCACCAAGTTCGTCCGGTTCGCGGTGGGCGCCTGACGCATGGCTGACTCGCCGGCGCGGTGGGGTCGTGTCCTGCTCAAGCTGGGCGGGGAGATGTTCGGGGGCGGCTCGGTAGGGGTCGATCCTGACGTCGTGCAGGACGTCGCGCGCCAGATCGCCGACGTCGTCAGCGGCGGAGTGCAAGTTGCGGTCGTCATCGGCGGCGGCAACTTCTTCCGCGGTCATGAGCTCTCCGAGCGCGGCATGGACCGCGGCCGAGCCGACTACATGGGAATGCTCGGGACTGTCATGAACTGCCTGGCCCTGCAGGACTTTCTCGAGAAGCAGGGCGTCGAGACGCGGGTGCAGACCGCGATCATGATGGGTCAGGTCGCGGAGCCCTACGTGCCTCGCCGCGCGATCCGCCACCTCGAAAAGGGTCGGGTCGTCATCTTCGGCGCTGGTCTGGGTGCGCCGTTCTTCTCCACCGACACCACGGCCGCTCAACGTGCGCTGGAGATCGGCGCCGAAGTCCTGCTCATGGCCAAGGCCGTCGACGGCGTGTACGACGATGACCCACGGGCCAACCCCAGCGCGAAGCGGTTCGATCACATCACCTACTCCGAGGTCCTGGCGCGCGAGCTGAAGGTCGCCGATTTGACTGCCTTCACCCTCTGCATGGACAACTCGTTGCCGATCGTCGTCTTCGACCTCATGGTCGACGGCAACATCGGGCGGGCCGTCCGTGGTGAGAGCATCGGCACCGTGGTTGATGCCGGGCCGGCCGTGGGCGGGATGGAGTAGCTCGTGATTGACGAGACGATGTTCGAGGCCGAGGAGAAGATGGAGAAGGCCGTCAGCGTGCTTCACGACGACCTCGCCACGATCCGTACCGGCCGGGCGACGCCGCAGATGTTCTCGAAGATCGTGGTCGACTACTACGGCACCCCGACGCCGGTGAACCAGCTGGCGTCGTTCAACGTTCCCGAGCCGCGGATGGCGATCATCGCGCCGTACGACAAGGGATCGCTCACTGCCATCGAGAAGGCGATTCGCGACAGCGATCTCGGCGTGAACCCGACCAGCGACGGATCCATCATCCGGGTCGTCTTTCCCCAGCTCACCGAAGAGCGGCGCCGAGAGATGATCAAGGTGGCTCGGGGCAAGGCCGAGGACGGCCGGGTCTCGATCCGCAACATCCGTCGGCACGCCAAGGAGGCGCTCGACAAGCTCGCCAAGGACGGCGAGGTCGGCGAGGACGATGTGGCGCGTGCCGAGAAGGAGCTCGAGAAGACGACGCACGGCTACGTCGAGCAGGTCGACGAGGCGCTCAAGGCCAAAGAAGCCGAGCTCCTCGAAGTATGAGCGAGGGGCAACCCGGTCGGGCCGGTCGAAACCTGCCGGTCGCGGTGGGGGTCGGACTCGGACTCGGTGCCCTGTTCTTCCTGACGGTCTTCCTCTACAAGCCGCTCTTCATCGTTGTCATCGTCCTGGCGATCGGCCTCGGCATGCAGGAGATCGTGCGGGGACTGAGCGCCAAGGATCTGCATCCGCCGTTGGTCCCACTGCTAGCCGGCGCTGTCGCGATTCTCTGTCTCGCGTATGTCGATGGGCGGGAGGCGATGACGACGGCGCTGCTGCTGTCGCTGCCGGCGATCCTCCTCTGGCGGGTGTGGCGCGGCATCGACGGCCTCGTCGGGGATCTCGCTTCGGGCGTCCTGGCTCTCGTCTACGTCGCCTACCTCGCGGCCTTCGCCGCGTTGCTGCTCGGTGCGCACGACGGTGATCGCCGGATCACGATCTTCGTCGCTGTGGTGGTGTCGAGCGATATCGGTGGGTACGCCATCGGTGCACTGTTCGGAAGGCACCCGCTGGCGCCGAAGATCAGTCCCAAGAAGTCGATCGAAGGACTCGCGGGCTCGGTTGCCCTCTGCACCTTCATGGGGTGGATCCTGTGTACGCAGCTGCTCCACACGTACTGGTGGCAGGGGGTGCTCTTCGGGATCGCTATCGTCACAACGGCCACGCTCGGCGACTTGTTCGAGTCGATGATCAAGCGTGACCTCGGGATCAAGGACATGGGCACCTTGCTCCCCGGGCACGGCGGGGTCTTCGACCGCCTTGACTCGATGCTGCCGTCGGCGCCGACTGCGTGGGCGCTACTCGCGGCGTTCGTACCGCTGCACTCGTGAGGCCACACAAGCCGCCGCGTCACCTTGCCGACCTCGACATGCCGGAGCGCCGGGCGGCTGTGGCGGAGATGGGAGAGCCGGCGTTCCGCGCCGAGCAGCTGTCGCGCAACTACTTCGTCCATCATCGGGACCTCGCCGCGATGACCGACATCCCGGCACGGGACCGCGAGCGGCTCGCCGCCGAGTTCTTGCCGTCGCTGCTCGAGGACGTTCGCACGCTCGAGTGCGACGGGGGCAGCACCCGAAAGACGTTGTGGCGGCTGGGCGACGGATCGCTCGTGGAAAGCGTGCTGATGCGGTACCCGGACCGCGTGACGATGTGCGTGTCGTCCCAGGCCGGTTGTGGCATGGGGTGCCCGTTCTGCGCGACCGGCCAAGCAGGGCTCACCCGCAACCTGTCGACGGCCGAGATCGTGGAGCAGGTTGTCGTCGGTGGAAGAGGCGAGGTCGACAACATCGTCTTCATGGGAATGGGTGAGCCGCTTGCGAACTACCCGGCGCTGATCGCGGCGCTTCGGCGCTTGATCGATCCCGCGCCTGGCGGACTGGGGATCGGGCAACGCCACATCACGGTGTCGACGGTCGGCCTGGTTCCCGGCATCGACAAGCTCGCGGCCGAAGGCCTTCAGGTCAACCTCGCGGTGTCCCTGCACGCACCCGATGACGAGCTGCGCGACACGTTGGTGCCCATCAACCTGCGCTGGAAGGTCGCGGACGTGCTGGACGCAGCGTGGCGCTACGCCGACGTCACGCGGCGCCGGATCTCCTTCGAGTACGCGATGATCAAGGACGTCAACGACCAGCCGGAGCGGGCCCACCTTCTTGGTTCACTCCTCCGAGGCAAGCTCGCGCACGTGAACTTCATCCCGCTCAATCCGACACCGGGATCGATCTGGACGGCGACCTCGCCGGAGCGAGAACGCGACATGGTGCGGATTCTGCGCTCGTACGGCGTGCCGACGACGGTCCGCGACACCCGAGGCCGGGAGATCGCCGCCGCATGCGGCCAGCTCGCCGCGGAGAAGTAGCCGCCACGGTCACCTGAGCCGCGACTACCGTGGACGACAGCCTCGGGGGCTCACCCAGACTCGATGGAGGACCAGAAGATGAAGCGTTCCGCGTTCGCGGTCGCGGCGACCGCAGCTGCGCTGCTGGCCTCGCCGTCTGCCGCCGTCGCGGCGCCGGCAACGCACAGTTCGATCTTCGCCGGCTACGTGGTGTCGAAGCCGAGCGCGCACATCAAGAACGTGACCGCGACCTTCGAAGTGCCGAGCATCACGTGCGAGCACGAGCTCGGCGGCGTCGGGCCGTCCGTTCTCCTGTATTCGAAGGTGAACCCGCGCACCGGCTCGCATCGGACGTCAGGCGGTGGCATCGGCGTGGCTTGTCAGAACGGGGCCGCGTTCTACCAGTCGGTGTTCATCGTCAACGACAAGACGGTCGAGGGGGGCTTGGTCACGTTCACGCCCGGCGATGTCGTCGTGGTGTCGGTCCGAGTGACCCGGGCCGCCAGCACGGTCACGATCGAGGACACGACCACGGGCGTCTCGAGGTCGCACACCGGTCACGGCAAGGTCGCGAGCCAGTCCTTCATCGGGGACAACGCGGTCAACGTCGACGGGGTGAGGGGCGAGCTCAATCCCTTCACGAAGACCCGCGTCACCCGGGTTCGCATCGACGGCACTCCGTTGGGCGAGAACCATCCCGACCGCTTCGTGTGGGTGCGCGGCGGCTCGACATTGGTCGCCACCAGCCGACTGACCGCGGGCGAGAACTTCACCCTCACCTTTCGTAACGGCGGCTGATACCGCATGAGCCGCACCGTCGTGATCCTCGGTTCGACCGGGTCGGTCGGGACCCAGGCGATCGATGTGGTGCGCGCGAACCCGGACTCGTTCCGCGTGGTGGGGCTGGCCGCCGGCGGCGATCGTCCGAAGCTGCTGGCGGAGCAGGCGATCGAGCTGGACGTCGAGGTGGTTGCGGTCGCGAAGCCGTCAGCGCTCGAGGACGTCCAGCTCGCCCTGTACGCCGAGGCGCAAGGACGCGGCTACGACCGCGGCGCCTACCAGCTGCCGAAGCTGGTGGCCGGCCCGCAGGCCGCCACCGACATCGCCGGCTGGCCGTGCGACGTCGTGCTCAACGGAATGACGGGCTCGGTCGGTCTCGCACCGACTCTTGCTGCACTGGAGTCGGGTGCCACCCTCGCCCTCGCCAACAAGGAGTCACTGATCGCGGGCGGGCCGCTCGTGGCGAACCGGGCGAAGCCGGGACAGATCGTGCCGGTCGACTCCGAGCATTCTGCCCTCGCCCAGTGCCTGCGCGCCGGCACGGCGAGCGACGTCCGCAAGCTCGTTCTGACCGCAAGCGGCGGTCCGTTCAGAGGCCGCACGCGGGCGCAGCTGACTCAGGTGACGAGAGAACAGGCCCTCGCCCACCCGACCTGGGACATGGGTCCGGTCATCACGCTGAACTCCGCGACGCTGGTCAACAAGGGCCTCGAGCTGATCGAGGCGCATTGGCTGTTCGACGTGGCCTACGACGCGATCGACGTCGTCGTACATCCGCAGTCGATCGTCCATTCCATGGTGGAGTACGTCGACGGCACGACGGTCGCGGTCGCGAGCCCGCCCGACATGCACCTGCCGATCTCACTCGGCCTGGCCTGGCCGGACCGTGTCATGGACGCCGGGCCCGCCCTCGACTGGACGCAGGCGGCGAGCTGGACCTTCGAGCCCCTGGACACCGCGACGTTTCCCGCCGTGGATCTCGCCCGGGAGGCGGGTCGGGCGGGGGGCACCGCACCGGCCGTCTTCAACGCGGCCAACGAAGAGGCAGTCGCGGCATTTGTGGCAGGCCGGATCGGGTTCCTGCAGATCGTTGACACCATCGCCGCGATCCTCGCCGAGCACAGCCCGGCTTCAGGTTCGGCCCTTACCCTGGACGACGTGGCGGAGGCCGAGTCCTGGGCGCGTGCCCGTGCGCGGGAGATGACGGCATGAGCTATGCCATCGGCGTGATCGTCTTCTCGGTCGGCATCCTGCTCTCGATCATGTTGCACGAGTACGGCCACTTCTCGACGGCCAGGCACTACGGCATGAAGGCGTCGCGGTTCTTCGTCGGCTTCGGCCCCACACTCTGGTCGACTCGGCGCGGCGAGACCGAGTACGGCGTGAAGGCGCTGCCGTTCGGCGGTTTCGTGAAGATCGACGGGATGACCGCGCTCGAGGCGGTTGACCCGGCGGACGAGGCGCGTGCCTTCTACAAGCAACCGGCCGGGCGGCGGCTCGTCGTCCTGTGCGCCGGGTCCTTCACCCATTTCGTGATGGCGATCGTGCTGGTGTTCGGAATCCTTGCCGTGACGGGCAAGGACCAGCTGGACGCCAGTCCGACGACCACGATCGACCAGGTCGAGAAGTGCGTCCCGCTGAAGGTCACCGAGACCGCCTGCTCGACGACGGACCCGAAAGCGCCGGCATTCGGGAAGCTGCATGCCGGCGACAAGGTCGTGGCAGTCAACAAGACCCCGATCACCACCTACGGCGAGCTGTCCCGCGCGCTCGAGGCGCAGCCCGGCCAGCTCCTGGTGCTGACCGTTCTGCGCGACGACCACCCGCTCAACGTGCCGCTGGTGACCGCGGCCGTGAAGCGCGGCGACAAGCTGGTCGGCAAGATCGGGATCGCGCCGCGTATCGAGGGCAACCCGGTCAGTGTCACCGGTGCGTTCGGCCGGACCTTCACCACACTCGGCTCGCTCATCGCGTCGTCCGGCAAGGCGCTCGGCGACCTGCCGCATCAGGTAGAAGACATCTTCTCCGGCAAGCCGCGCGACAACCAGGGTGCTGCCAGCATCGTGGATGTCGCCCGGGTGAGTGGTCAGATCACCTCGTCGGGTCTTGGGACCGGCGACGTGGTTGCGGCCCTGTTGATGATCCTTGCCGAGGTGAACCTGGCCGTTGGTCTGCTCAACATGCTGCCGCTGCTCCCGTTCGACGGCGGGCACGTCGCGATCATCGGCTTCGAGGAGTCCAGAAGTCGGCTCTATCGACTGTTCGGCCGCCGGGATCCCGGCCGCGTGGACATCATGAAGATCCTGCCGGTGACCTACGCTGTGTTTGCGGTGATCGTCGGCCTTTCACTGGTTCTGCTCTATGCCGGCATCACGAACCCGATCAGCATCCAGTAGAAGGAGCCATGGCTCTCGCCCCGCGCCGAGTTAGTCGGCAGATCCACGTGGGCAACGTGGCGGTCGGCGGCGACGCGCCGGTCAGCGTGCAGTCGATGACGACGACGAAGACGGTGGAGGTCGACGCCACCCTGCAGCAGATCGCGGAGCTCACGGCCGCGGGATGCCAGATCGTTCGGGTCGCGGTACCGAGCCAGGATGATGCCGACGCGCTGCCGGAGATCGCGAAGCATTCGCAGATTCCGGTGATCGCGGACATCCACTTCCAGCCGCGGTACATCTTCGCGGCCATTGACGCCGGTTGTGCCGCCGTGCGGGTGAACCCTGGCAACATCAAGGAGTTCGACGGCCGCGTGAAGGAGGTTGCCGACGCGGCGAAGTCGGCGGGTGTACCGATCCGGATCGGGGTCAACGCCGGCTCGCTCGACAAGCGCTTTCTCGAGAAGCACGGCGGTCCGACACCGGAGGCGCTGGTCGAGAGCGCCCTGTGGGAGTGCTCGCTGTTCGAGGACCACGACTTCGGCGACATCAAGATCTCGGTGAAGCATCACGACCCGGTGGTCATGGTCTCGGCGTACCGGCTGCTCGCTGAGCGCTGCGACTACCCGCTGCACCTCGGCGTCACCGAGGCCGGGCCGATCTTCCAGGGCACGATCAAGTCGGCGGTGGCGTTCGGGGCGCTGCTCGCCGAAGGCATCGGCGACACGATCCGTGTCTCGCTCTCGGCGCCGCCGGTCGAAGAGGTCAAAGTCGGCATCGCGATCCTCGAGTCACTCGGTTTGCGGCGCCGCCGGCTGGAGATCGTGTCATGCCCCTCGTGTGGCCGCGCGCAGGTCGACGTCTACACGTTGGCCGAGAAGGTGCAGGCCGGTCTCGAAGGAATGACGGTCCCGCTTCGCGTCGCCGTGATGGGTTGCGTCGTCAACGGGCCCGGGGAGGCGCGTGAAGCCGACCTCGGCGTCGCATCCGGAAACGGCAAGGGTCAGATCTTCGTCAAGGGCGAGGTGATCAAGACGGTGCCAGAGGCGCAGATCGTCGAGACGCTGGTCGAAGAGGCCCTGCGCCTCGCCGCGGAGATGGAAGCGGACGGAGTCGGCTCGGGCGAGCCCAGCGTCTCCGTCGGATAGCTGGTGGCGAGCCACTGATGTTGCGTGTCCTCGACGACAGGGACATGCCCGCAGTCCTCGATCTGCTCAACGCGGACCCGATCGGGAACGTGTTCGTTGCTTCTCGCGTCAACGCTGCCGGGCTCGCGCCCGAGCGCCTCGGCGCACAGGTGTGGGGCTACGGCACGGGAAGCCAGCCAGCCGCGCTCTGTTACGCCGGTGCGAACCTGATCCCGATAGGTGCCGACGAGCACGCGCTCTGCGCCTTCGCCGAGCACGCCGCGCGACAGGGACGCCGATGCTCGTCGATCGTCGGGCCTGCCGAGATGGTCGCAGTCATGTGGGCGGCCCTCGAACCGCACTGGGGCCCGGCGCGGGACATCAGGATGCGACAACCGCTGATGATGACGACCGCGTACTCGAACGTCGCGCCGGACACCGCGGTACGCCGGGTCCAGCTCGACGAGCTCGAGATGCTGCTGCCCGCGAGCATCGCGATGTTCACAGAGGAGGTCGGCGTCTCCCCGGTCGCCGGCGACGGTGGCGCCCTCTACCGGGCTCGGGTCCGGGAGCTGGTCAGCAGTGGACGTGCCTTCGCCCGGTTCGAGGGCGACCAGGTGGTGTTCAAGGCCGAGATCGGCGCGGCGACGAAGTTCGCGTGTCAGGTTCAGGGCGTGTGGGTGGACCCTCGCCGACGGGGATGCGGACTCTCGATTCCGGGCATGGCCGCAGTCGTCGCGTCGTGCCTTCGCGACGTCGCGCCCGCCGTCTCGCTCTACGTCAACGACTTCAATGCTCCTGCCAGACGGGCATATGAGCGTGTCGGCTTTGCCGAGATCGGGCTTTTTGCGTCGATCTTGTTTTGACGGTCCAGATTCGCTTGGATGCGAGGTATCGCCCGTAAGGAGAGCTCGCATGCGGAAAGTCGGCCTCGGAGCAGTTGGCGTCGCGATGGTCATCGGCGCAGCGGCGTGTGGTTCCAGCAGCAGTGGCGGCGCGGCGAGTCCGGGCGGCGGATCGACGAACCCGAAGGCGACCGTCGTGCTCGGGACGACCGACACGATCGTGTCCGCGGACCCGGCGGGCTCCTACGACCTGCCGTCCTGGACGTTGCAGTACAACGTCTACCAGACCCTCCTTCAGGTGCCGCCCGGCACCAGCGACATCGCTGCGTCGGCGGCGAACTGCGACTTCAAGGGCAAGACGACCTACGTCTGCAACCTGGTTCCGGGACAGGCGTTCTCGAACGGCGATCCGGTGACCGCCGACGACGTGGTCTTCTCCTTCAACCGGGTGATCGCGATCAACAGTCCGAACGGCCCGGCGAGCCTGTTCGCGCCGATGAAGAGCGTGACGGCCTCCGGCAACACCGTGACGTTCACGCTCAAGGCGCCGGACGCGACGTGGCCTGACGTCCTCACCACGGCTGCCGCGTCCATCGTCGACCAGAAGGTCTTCCCAGCGAAGAAGCTGCTCGCCGATGACAAGGTGGTCGGATCCGGTCCGTACCAGCTGTCGAGCTACACACCCAACCAGCTTGCGGAGTTCACCCCCAACCCGCACTACGGGGGCAGCGCGAAGCTGAACAACTCGAAGTTCGTCGTGAAGTACGAGCAGGACGCCTCGACGCTCGTGTCGGACGCGCAGTCCGGCCAGGTCGACATCGCCTACCGCACCCTCTCGCCCACGCAGCTTTCGGCGCTCGAGAGCTCCAACGGCCTCAGTTTGGCAAAGGGCGCGGGAATCGAGATCCGCTATCTCGTGTTCAACCAGAAGCGGCAGCCCGGCGACACCGCTGCGCAGAAGCTGGCGATCCGAAAGGCGGCAGCTCAGGTCATCGACCGCGCGTCGATCGCCTCCTCGGCTTATCGAGACACGGTCACGCCGCTGTACTCGATCATCCCGCAGGGCCTGAACGGTGCGACCGAGGCGCTCAAGACCGAGTACGGCGCCGCTCCCGATGTGACGAAGGCGAAGGCGGCGCTCGAAGCGGCAGGTGTCACGACGCCCGTCCCGCTGACCCTCTGGTACAACGTCAACCACTACAACGACGCGGACCTCGCGACCGAGCTGATGCGTCAGCTCAACGCGAGCGGGCTGTTCAAGGTCAAGCTGCAGACCGCCGAGTGGGCCACCTACGACAAGGCCGCCCTGACCGACACCTACGGAGCGTTCTTGTTCGGCTGGTTCCCCGACTACCCGGACGCCGACGACTACACCGGTCCGTTCTTCCCGTGCAAGACAGCGTTCCTCAACGACCACTACTGCAACCCGAAAGTGGACCAGCTGATCAGCGCCGAGCAGGCGTCGACCAGCGAGAGTGAGCGCAACCAGATCTTCGCGCAGATGCAGACGCTGCTTGCCCAGGACGTGCCGCTGATCCCGATCTGGCAGGGCGGGCAGGTGGCCGCTGTGCGCGACGGGGTCACCGGCGTCGAGGACACCCTCGATCCGGCGTACGACTTCCGGTTCTGGTTGGTCGGCAAGAGCTAGCGGAGAGCTGCCGCAGGCAGTGGCCTCCAGCACCACTGGGTCGCTGCGTCGCTATCTTGTGACGCGGTTGCTCCTCGTAATACCGATGGTGTTCATCCTGCTCACCATCGTGTTCATCCTGATGCGGGTCGCCCCCGGCGACCCCATTCAGGCATCGGTCGGCGCACATCTGTCGCCCGCGCAGCTGGCGGTGCGTGAACACCAGGCGGGCTTCGACAAACCGCTTCTGGTGCAGTACTTCAACTACCTCGGACAGGTCTTCACCGGGAACTTCGGAACGGCGATCACCGACCACCAGCCGGTGACCCAGGTCATCACCCGCAACGGTGGCGCGACGCTCGAGCTGACACTGGCGGCGATGCTCGTCGCTGTGCTGGTGGGCATCCCGCTGGGCCTGCTCGCGGGACGAATGCGCGACACCTGGATAGACGTCTCGTCCCGGCTGTTCGGCATCGTCATCTACGCGGCACCGGTGTTCTTCCTCGGACTGCTCGCCCAGGAGCTCTTCGGGCGCAAGCTCGGCTGGCTGCCGACGTCGAGCCAGGCATCGGTGCTGACCCAGCTCGACATCAAGCCGCACACCCACCTGCTGATCCTCGACGCGGTGATCGACGGAAAGTGGGGCGCGCTTCCTGATCTCCTCAAGCACTTGGTGCTGCCGGCGGCCGTTCTCGGCCTGACGATCTCCGGCGTGGTGATCCGCCTGGTGCGAGTCAACGTGATCCAGACGCTGCGCGGCGACTACATCGAGGCCGCGCGGGCGCGCGGCATAGGTGAACGCGGCGTCGTCGTACGCCACGCGTTGCGAAACGCACTCGTCCCGATCGTCACGATCACGGGTCTGCAGGCGGCGCTGCTGATGTCCGGCGCGGTGCTCACCGAGCAGACCTTCAACTGGCCCGGCATCGGGAACCGGCTGGTGTTCTACCTGGAGGCGCGTGACTACACGGCGGTGCAGGGCATCGTCACCGCGTTCACGCTGGCAGTGGTCGTCATCAGCCTGCTGATCGACGTGATCAACGCCTGGATCGACCCGCGGGTGCGGTACTGATGCGCGGCCTGCGCCGGGCGCTGGCGCCGCTGTTCGCGGCGCGCGGTCTGCCGAGGGTTCTGTTGTGGGTCGGGATCTCGCTCACCGCCGTCTTCGTGATCCTGGCCGTCTTCGCGCCACTCATCGCGCCGTACGGGTTCGACCAGTACGCCGCCGACGGCGTGCGCTTTCCGCAACAGGCCGCGCCGTCGATCCATCACCTGCTTGGCACGACGGTCCAGTCCGACGACGTGTTGTCGCGAATCATCTGGGGGGCACGCACATCGATCGAGGTTGTTCTCCTCGCGCTGCTGCTGAGCATCGTGGTCGGCGTGCCGTTGGGGCTTGTCTCCGGCTACTTCGGCGGGTGGCTCGACCGGATCCTGGTGCTCATCAACGACTCGCTCATCGCCTTTCCGTACCTCCTGCTTGCAATCGTGATCGCGTTCCTCCTCCAGGGTTCCATCGGCGGCGGCGTGGCGACCGCCGCGTTCGCGATCACCGTGATCTACATCCCGCAGTACTTCCGCGTCGTACGCAACAGCGTGCTGTCCGTGCGGGAGGAGCCCTACGTCGAGGCCGGCCGCGTCCTCGGCGCGCCGCCGCGGACCGTCATCCGTCGATACGTCTTCGCCAACGTGGTGCAGTCAGTCCCGGTGCTGGCCTCCCTCAACGCGGCGGACGCGATCCTCACGCTGGCAGCCTTGTCCTTCCTGGGTATCGGGATCGATCCGTCCGCGGCGGCAGAGTGGGGGTACGACATCTCGCGCGGCATCGACGACGCGCAGGCGGGCTACTGGTGGACCGGGCTGTTCCCAGGCCTCGCGATCATCCTGCTCGTCACCGGTCTCACCCTCGTCGGCGAGAGCCTGAACGACTCGATCAACCCGCTGTTGCGCCAGCGGCGTTTCACGGCGATGGCGATGCCGAAAGCGGGCCTGGAGCCGGCGCTGGCCCCCGAGACCGCAGGCACGTCGGTGATCAAGGTCCGCGACCTCCGGGTCTGGTACGGCAGCGAACGGGGACCCGTCCAGGCCGTCGACGGCGTCTCTCTCGATGTCCGGCAGGGCGAGATGCTCGGGGTGGTCGGCGAGTCGGGCTGTGGGAAGTCAACTCTGGCGCGGGGCCTGCTCGGCCTTCTGCCGGCCGGTGCGGTACGCGACGGGTTGGTCGAGTTCGACGGCCGGAACCTGGTCGAGCTGCCGAGCGAGGAGATGAGATGGCTGCGCGGCCCGTCGCTGGGGATGGTCTTCCAGGAGCCGATGACCCGTCTCGACCCGTTGATGCGGGTGAGCGCGCACTTCGCCGAGGCGTTACGGACCCACGAGCCCGAGCTGAGTGACACCGAGGTGCGTCGTCGATCGCTTGACGCCCTCGCGGGCATGGGCATCCCCCCGACCAGGTTCGGCAACTATCCGTACGAGTTCTCCGGCGGGATGCGACAACGAATCCTGATCGCGCTGACGCTGGTGCTCGGCCCGAAGTTCGTCGTGGCGGACGAGCCGACGACAGCGCTCGACGTACTCGTCGAGGCGCAGATCCTCGAGATCCTCGCGGACGTCAAGCGGAACTTCGACACCTCGATCCTCTTCATCACCCACAACCTCGGCATCGTGGCCGAGGCCTGTGACCGAGTTGCGGTCATGTACGCCGGTCGCGTGGTGGAGCAGGGGCCGGTCTCGGCCGTGTTCGCCGACCCGCAGCATCCGTACACGCGCGAGCTGCTCGCCTCGACGATCAGTCTGCGGACCACTGGCCTCCGCTACATCGAGGGCTCGCCGCCAGACCTGCTCTCGCCACCATCCGGGTGCCGGTTCCACCCGCGCTGCCCGGACGTGATGGCGGTGTGCAGCGAACGCTTCCCGCCATCGGTGGAGCTCGGCGGCGGGCATCCTGTGGAGTGCTGGCTTCATGTCTGAACGACCACTGCTCGAGCTCGACGATGTTCGGGTGCACTTCGGGCTGCGCGGGAGCTTCCTGCAACGCATGGCCGGTCGCGACGTCGGGTCGGTGAAGGCAGTGGACGGCGTCACGCTCTCGCTGCGGCGAGGTGAGGTACTCGGTGTCGTCGGCGAGTCGGGAAGCGGGAAGACGACCCTCGGCCGGATCGCCTTGCGTACCGTCCCCTTGACGTCAGGCACCGTCCGCTTCGACGGAACCGATCTGACCGGCCTTCGCGAGTCACGGCTTCGTCCGCTGCGGCGACGGATGCAGATGGTCTTTCAGGACCCGAATGCCTCGCTCAACCCGGCCATGACCATCGCGCAAGCAGTCGGGCACCCGCTGCAGATCCACAAGCTCGCGATGGGCAAGACCGAGCGCGAAGCTCGGGTTGCGGAGGCGCTCGAGCGTGTCGGACTGGGCACGGGTGTCATGGCCAAGTACCCGAGCGACCTCTCGGGCGGCCAGAAGCAGCGCGCTGTCCTCGCCCGCGCGGTCATCTGCGGTCCGGACCTGCTCGTCGCGGACGAACCCGTCTCGATGCTCGACATGAGCGTCAGGGCGCGGATCCTCGAGCTGATGCTGGACCTCAAGCGAGACCTCGGGCTCACCTACCTGTACATCACCCACGACCTCGCCACGGCCAAGTTCTTCTGCGACACCATCGCGATCATGTATCTCGGCCGGGTCGTCGAGTATGGCCCGGCCGAGCAGATCTACGCCGATCCGCGGCACCCCTATACGCAAGCTCTGTTGCGAGCCATCCCGGAGCCGGATCCGGGCCGCGCCGTCCCACGCGACCTGCCGCGCGGCGAGGTGCCCGACGCGGCCCTGCCGCCGCTTGGCTGCTCGTTCCACCCGCGCTGTCCCGTCGCGTTCGAGCAGTGCGGGTGGGAGAGCCGCGATCTCGCTGATCTCCTCGAGCGGCACTGGGTGTCGCGGCCCGCGGAGACCTACGAAACCGAGCGCGCGGTCGTCGGGGAGCTCGACGAGCTGGAGCAACCGGCTACCACCGCGACGCTGGCCGCGGGTGGGCGAGCGACCGGGAAGGACGTCGAGGACCTCCTCGAGACGATCCGGCGGGAGAACCCGACGGATCCGCTGTGGCGCGGTGTGCGCAACATCCGGCCCGACGGCGAGGCCGTCACCGTCGAGTTCCGCGACGACCACGTCGATCCGCCGTTGTACGACGTCGGGGGCGTGAAGGTCGCGTGCCTGAAATATCGGGACGACACTGCCGAATAGGCTCGCCCTCATGGTGACCCGGATGTCGCAGCTGTTCCTCCGTACGCTGCGAGACGACCCGGCGGACGCCGAGCTGCCGAGTCATCGCCTGTTGGTGCGCGCCGGCTACATCCGCCGGGTCTCGCCGGGCATCTACACCTGGCTCCCGCTGGGCAAGAAGATCCTCGACAACGTCGCGGCTGTCGTCCGTGAGGAGATGAACGCGATCGGGGCCCAGGAAGTGCAATTCCCCGCTCTGCTCCCGCGTGAGATCTACGAGGTCAGCCATCGCTGGACGGCCTACGGGGACACGCTGTTCCGGCTCAGCGACCGTAAGGGCGCCGAGCACCTCCTCGGCCCCACGCACGAGGAGATGTTCACGCTGCTGGTCAAGGGCGAGTACTCCTCCTACCGCGACTACCCGATCTCGCTGTACCAGATCCAGACGAAGTACCGAGACGAGGCGCGGCCACGCGCCGGCCTGCTGCGCGGCCGCGAGTTCGTCATGAAGGACTCGTACTCCTTCGACCTCGACGACGCGGGCCTGCAGGCGTCGTACGACGCCCACCGCGGCGCGTATCAACGGATCTTCAACCGGCTGGGTCTGGACTACCGCATCGCCTTCGCCGTCTCAGGCGCAATGGGCGGATCGGCGAGCGAGGAGTTCCTCGCCCCCGCGGAGCACGGCGAGGACACCTTCGTGCAGTGCTCGAACTGTGACTACACGGCGAACACCGAGGCGGTCGAGATCCGAACGCCGGCGCCGCAAGACCCGAGCGGTCAGCCTGCCAGCGAGGTTCTCGACACCCCGGACACGACGACGATCGAGACGCTCGTCAAGGCTCTGAACGAGCGGGGGGTGACCGCCGCGGACACACTGAAGAACGTCGTGCTGAAGACGCGCGAGCCCGGCGGCAAGTGGGAGCTCCTGATCGTCGGCGTCCCAGGCGACCGTGAGGTCGACATGAAGCGGCTGGCCGGCCAGCTCGAGCCGGTCGAGGTCGAGGTCGCCGACCCTGACCTCATCAAGACGGTGCCCGGTCTGGTCCCCGGTTACATCGGGCCGCAGCGGCTCGCCGAGTGGCAGGTGCGCTACCTGGTCGACCCGACTGTCGTGCCGGGAAGCTCCTGGGTCACCGGCGCCAACGAAAGCGACAAGCACGCCGCGAACGTGGTCCGCGGCCGTGACTTCGAACCGGTAGGCGAGATCGGCGCTGTCGAGATTCGCGACGGCGATCGGTGCGGTCGATGCGGCGGCGAGCTGTCGATCGCGCGCGGCATCGAGATCGGTCACGTCTTCCAGCTCGGCAAGAAGTACGCCGACGCGTTCTCACTCGATGCGCAGGGTCCGGACGGCGAGCCGATCCGCATCACGATGGGCTCCTACGGCATCGGGGTGAGCCGCGCGGTTGCCGCGGTCGCGGAACAGACCCTGGACGAATCGGGCTTGTGCTGGCCGGCGTCGATCGCGCCCTACGACGTCCACATCGTTCCCGTCGGGAAGGGCGTCGAGCAACTCGACGCGGCAAGCCGGCTGGCCGATGACCTCGAGGCCGCCGGTCGCAATGTGCTGCTGGACGACCGCGACGGCTCGGCCGGCGCGAAGTTCGCCGACGCCGACCTGCTGGGCATGCCGACGATCGTCGTCGTCGGCAAGGCGCTCGCGGATGGGAACATCGAGGTCAAGGACCGCAAGACGGGGGAGCGGCGAACCGTGGCGCTGGGCGAGGCAGTCGCCGCGCTCTCCTAAGGGCGCCCCGGGAACGGAGCCGGCGGAGCGCCCCACCGGGACGCGGCAACTGCAGCGTCGGCCAGCCAACCCACGGCAAGCCGGCGCGCGGGCGATCGCGACGCGGTTGCGGCAACGAGGTCCCACGCGGCACCGGCGGCGCCGTCCTCGAGCGAACCGGCAAGCCGCCGCGCGGCAGCGGGATCGTCGACCGGGAACGGCAACCGGTAGGCCGGCAAGCCGCCGGGCGGAACCGCACCGGATGCCGTGATGAGGGCCGAGATCTCGTCGCGTCGAGTCTGATGCTTCGTCAGCCGATCCATCGCATGACGGCGGGGGGCACCGGACAGGTGAGCGCCGACGACGCCGTACCCGTAGACGACCGCTTGCTCGGCCGCGAGGGCCGACTTCAGCGCCGAGAGCTCACTCACGGGCCGCCACCTCGTGCGCGGCCGCGATGCTGGCCAAGAGCGCGGCGGTGGAGCCGTCGACGGCACCCGTAGCCGCACTGCGCAACTTGTCGGCGTTGTCGCGAAGCAGCGCCCGTACGGCGCTTCGGGCTGGAGTGTTGAGGGTGGTGGGTACGGTCTCGGTGCCACCCAGGGCGGCAAGGTGCTGCCGGTGAACGACGGCTTCACCGGCCAGGCCGGTCGCCATACAGGCCGCCACGAGCACCGCCTCCGAGCTGCGTGCCGCAACGAGGGCGGCCGCGTCCGGCTCGGCGCGACCCGAGGCAGCAGACGAGCCCGCCTTGCAACCCGCGAGACCGAGCGCAGCGAGGCCGAGAATCGACCGCCGAGACAGGTGCGTCAGCACCGGGGCAGCAGATTTCACCGCGCCCAGTCTGCCATTCCGATTACTCTCCACCGCATGGCGGCGACGACCGCAGCTTCGCTGCGCCCACTGGTCGAGCCGGTCGTCGTGTCGGCCGGCTACGACCTGGAAGACGTCGTCGTCAGCTCCGCCGGTCGCCGCAGTGTGGTCCGCGTCGTGGTCGACCGTGACGGCGGCATCGACCTGGATGGGGTCGCGGAGGTGTCTCGCGCGGTGTCGGACGCGCTCGACTCCGCCGACGCGTTCGGCGAGTCGGCATACACCCTCGAGGTGACCTCACCGGGGGTCGACCGCCCGCTCACCGAGCCACGCCACTGGCGCCGCAACATCGGACGACTCGTCGAGGTGGGCGGACAGCAGGGCCGGATCCTGGAAGCCACCGACGACGGCGTAGCCCTCGAGGTCAACGGGGCAAGGCGTGAGGTCGGTCATGGCGAGCTGGGCCCAGGCAAGATCATCGTGGAGTTCTCCCGATGAACATCGACATGGCTGCCCTCAAGGGACTTGTCCGGGAGAAGGACGTCTCGCTCGACACTGTGGTCGAGGCACTGGAGTCCGCGCTGCTCGCGGCGTACGAGCGCACTGAGGGCGCCCAGCCGCGTGCCCGGGTCGCATTGGATCGCAAGTCCGGTGAGGTCACGGTGTGGGCACAGGAGGTCGACGACGAGGGCCAGGTCGTGCGTGAGTACGACGACACCCCCGGCGACTTCGGCCGGATCGCCGCGATGACCGCCAAGCACGTGATCATGTCCCGGCTGCGCGACCACGCTCAGGAGACGACGTACGGCGAGTACGTCGGCAAGGAAGGCGACCTGGTCAGCGGAGTCGTCCAGCATCACTCGGGCATGCGTGCCGACGGGCCGGTGCTGGTCGATCTCGGCGATCTCGAAGGTGTGCTGCCGCCGGGGGAGCAGGTGCCGGGGGAGCGGTACGTCCACGGGGAGCGGCTGCGGTGCCTGGTCGTGAGCGTGAATCGCGGGATGCGCGGAGCGCAGGTCACGCTGTCCCGCACCCATCCGAACCTGGTGCGCAAGCTCTTCGCGATGGAGGTGCCCGAGATCGCCGACGGCACCGTAGAGATCGTCGCCATCGCCCGTGAGGCCGGTCATCGCACGAAGGTGGCCGTCCGATCGAACTCCAACGCGGTGCGCGCTCGCGGCGCCTGTATCGGCCCGATGGGGGCACGGGTCCGTGCGGTGGTCACCGAGCTGCACGGGGAGAAGATCGACATCATCGACTGGGCCGAGGATCCTGCGACCTTCGTCGGCAACGCTCTTTCGCCCGCTCAGGTCGTGAGTGTGACGGTCGTCGATGCCGCGATGAAGGCCGCTCGGGTCGTCGTACCGGACTTCCAGCTCTCTCTCGCAATCGGCAAGGAAGGCCAGAACGCCCGGCTCGCCAACCGGCTTACGGGTTGGCGGATCGACATTCGTCCGGACGATCAGGGCTAGACTTGGCGACGGCTCGCAGCCAGGAGCCGGTCCGAACGTGTGTCGGGTGCCGGGTCAAGGCCGCCAAGTCAGAACTACTGCGCGTCGTTGCGGTCGCGGGGACCCTGACCCCCGATCCGCGAGGCACGTCGCCGGGACGTGGGGCGCACCTACATCCCGATCC
>DASZTL010000092.1:0-12190 GCA_035548055.1 Mycobacteriales bacterium
GTCGTCGGCGAGGTAGATGGTGGCGCCAGCGACGATGATCTCGGCGTGGCCGATCCGCCCGTCCGGCATGACGATGGGCGCTCCGACGACCTCGGCGCCGAAGACGTCGGCGTACCAGTCGAGCGCCGCGTGAGCGTCGTGGACAGCGAGGTAGGGCACCAGGGTCTGCTCGGTGACGACAGCGGTCACGGGATCTCCTTCCATCAGCGCACGCGTGAGCCGCGAGCGCAGCCGGGCGGCGAACGACGGGTCCGGGTCGAGCGGGACGATCGGGCGTCGCAGCGCCTCCAGGGGGTCAGCCATCGTCGCCTCCTCGTGACTCGTAGTCCCGCCGGAACGCCGCGCGGGCGCGCGAGACGAGCACCTCGGTCGCCTGCCGGGTGCGCCCGAGCTCGGCGGCGACCTTCGGAACCGGCAGGTCGTCGAGATAGCGAAGGACGAGCACTGTCCGGTGGGTGGGGGACAGGGCGTCGAGCGTCTGCTGCGCGCGCAGCGCGTCGAGCCGGACCTCCCACGGGTCCTCGGCCCCGACGTCCTGTTGGGCGGCGACCAGCGACAGACCTGCCTCCTCGCGCGCCTTCCGCCGCCAGTGGTCGACGAGCTTGTGCCGGGCGATCCCGACCAGCCACGGCACGCTCAGCGGCGCGTTCCCGGCCCGGACGGCAGCGACCGCGGCCAGGAAGGTCTCCGAGGTCAGGTCTTCTGCCAGCCCTACCGAGCCACAACGGGACAGCAGGTAGCCGAACACGGTCGGAAGCGCCTCGTCGTACAAGGCAAGCAGCGGCTGCTGCTCGGCGCCCGAAGGGACCGGTTGGCCGCTCACATCTCTACTGTCGTCCGGGACAGCGAAACTCCGACACCCGGGTCCGTTCTTGCCGCCACACGTGAGGCGACAGCGACGGACGTCTTGGGTACGACGGGTGGCCGTCGCGGTGGGGGTCGGGGGGCTCGTGGCCTCAGGATTCCGGTCGAGACGGTACGTCCCACCAGTCAGGCTGGTCTTCCAGGGCAAGTGTCATCAGACGCGCTGCCCGGAACTGCTCGTCGTCGCAGGCAAACCAGTCCACCAGGTGCACCCCACAGGTCCTAGCAAGCCCGCGCGCCACGTCGAAGCGTTCGAGGAAGTCCGGGTGAGGTGGTCCGGCTGCTACGGGTTCGTCGCAGAACGCGACGGCCGCCGCCGCGCCCTCGCCGAGATGGTCGAGGCACGCTTCGAAGGAGAGGAGAGGGTCTGTGGTGCGGTTTGCGTGCGCAAGGACGCGAAGCCGACCATTCGCTTCGGTGAACGCGACAAGCAGCCTGCGGGGACCGAAGGCCCGCTGATCGAGCGCGTATGCCCACACCTTCGCTCGCACGTCATTGAGATCGGTCTCCGCCACGGGGACGAGCCCCTCGACAACGATCAGCGTTTGCGACACGGCTGGACCGTACTTGCAGGTGCGTCAGCCGGTTCGCAGGACGACCACCTCTGTCGATGACCGGCGATTTCCACAGTGCCCGGTTCCCTCCGCTGCATCGGATTGGTCGGTCACGGCGGAGTGCACTTGCCCGCGCGGGTTCCGCGCTTGAACGCGGCGAGTCGTTGGCGTGCGCTTCCGTGTCGGGAGTCACCAGGAACGTGACGCATGAACTGCAACGCCGCGCCCAACAGCCGCGGCTCGGCACTCGCCACCATCTGACCGGCGTAGCAGTCGGCTTGAAGCTCGATCGCGACCCCCGCCACCGGAGCGTTGTGACCGCGCCGGAGAGCTTGTTCGGCATGTCCCAGCTCGTGTCCAAGCACCGCCGCCGCGGCGCCGAACTGGGTGGAGTGGAGCTGCCGGCCGGTCACTCGCTGGCGGTCGGTCGTCACCAGATCCGGAACGTCGGCACTGAGAAACCGGGCGTTGAGGATGACGGTGCCGATCGGCGCGTCCGGCATCGGCTGGCAGTAGTCCGGACCGGGCCCCCGCGCGGTGTACGTGATCTCGACCGGCGAACAGTAGAAGGTGTCCGACCCTGAGAGCAGGCGCAGCTTGATGCGCGAGGCGCCTTCGAGCCCCCTTGCGCATCAGATACGAGCGATCGGCAACGAAGATCCGGCGTAGTCGGCGGGTGTCTGACCTGTCGAAGCTCACCGCCCCGCGATCGAGCGACAGCGTGGGCGTCGGCGAGGGCGACTGCGACTGCGTCGAACGGTGCGACGGAATGCTCGATCCGCTGCATCCGATCGCGGTCGCGGCAGCCATGCCGAGGCAGGCGAAATACACCAGGAGTCGTGGCACGGCACCTTGTTGCTGCCCGCAAGACCGGCTCGGCAATCTTGCTGGCTCAGGTGCGAGCCGGGCACTGTCTTTGAGCTGCGAGCCGCGGGCCGGTACGCCGGCGGGCGCCTCGTCCGGGTCGAGTTCGGGAACGCGGGTCGGCCGGGAGCGCGGGTCCGACTACTCGTCGCCGGTGACGGCCAGGAAGGTTGCGATCGCGAGTGCCAGAGTGGCGTTGACCTGGGCGGCGGCCAAGGTCGCGGCCTTCTCGGTCGACGATTGGGACGCGGCCGTGTTGGCCTGCGTTCGCGCCCGGTCGAGATGCATCGCGAAGTCAGTCTTGGTGTACGGCAAAGGCATGCTCGAACCGTAGCGGGCGACGTGCCCGTCCGCAGGCGCTAACCGGTGAAGTCGGGCATGACATCGCGGGCAAACGCCGCGACCTTCGCCTCGCCGTCGCCCGGCCAGCCACACACGAGGTATCCGTAACCCGCACCGCGCCAGCTCTCCGCGTGCTTGCGAGCCGTGTCGACGTCATCGAGTGACAGGGAGCCCGCTCGCAGGATCGACGCCGGGTCACGGCCGGCCGCCTCGGCGAGCTCGGAGAGCCGGTGGTTGGCCTCCGCCATCGACTTCGGGGTGCCGAAGGAGTGCCAGACGTCGGCGTACCTCGCGGCGAGCGGCAAGGTCCGCTTCGGACCCGAGCCGCCGATCCAGATCGGTGGGCGTGGATGCTGGACGGGTAGCGGTCGCAGATGTGCCTGCTTGAGCGAGACCTGGTGGCCGTCATAGTCGACCACCTCGCCCGTGAACAGCCGGGTGACGATCTCCAACGCGTCCTCGAGCAGGTCGAAGCGTTCGCCAGTGGGCGGGAACGGGATCCCGAGCTCGGTGTGCTCCTTGTCGTACCAGGCAGCTCCGAGGGAGAGCTCGAGTCGTCCGTGTGACGCGTGGTCGATCGTCAGGGCCTGCGCGGCAAGTACTGACGGGTGGCGATAGGTCACGCCGGTGACGAGCAAGCCGAGCCGGATCGTCGAGGTCACGCCGGCGAGTGCAGCGAGCGTCGTCATCCCCTCGAACGTCTCGCCAGGCCCGTCGCCGTACATCGGCTGGAAATGGTCGAAGCCCCACACACCGTCGAAACCGAGCTGTTCGGCGAGCTGTACGCGTCGCACCAGCTCGTCCCAGGACACTCGTTGCTGCGCGACGTCGAGCCCGAATCTCATGCCTGCAACCTATCGACGCCGAGCGATGTTGTACCAATCGGTCCAATCGCTCCGTGACACGGGCGGCCATTCCTCAAAGAGGCGTCGATGGCCAAGCTCGGGTGCTTGAGATCGGCGAGGCCACCAACGAGATCCGGCACATGGGGATCGCGCGGGCCCTCGGCCGCTGAACCCGATCAGGCGTCAGGTCGCGACAGCACGTCCGGCGAGATAGAAGCCGATCATCGCGGCTGACATGCCGGCGATCCAGGCGTCGGTCAGCCGACACAGGAGGATCGGGGCGTTCCGCACCTCCATGAACTCCCGCATGATGATGCGGACCTTCACCGCTGCCAAGAGGAGAGCGATGACGGTCACCGCGCTGCTGGCGTGCGCGGTGCCATGGTGGTCGGCGGAGTGGTCGATCCAGATGTAGATCACCGTGATGGCGGACAGGACGGCCCACACCGCGAGCAGTCGCCGATTGAGCCGACGCACCGTCACCTCACCACGTAGAGCAGCGCGAAGATCAGCACCCACAGGAAGTCGACGGTGTGCCAGTACGTCGCGCAGGTCTCTACCAGCTCCTGCGAGCGGCGCCTCGGGCTCGACAGCTGGTGGATCGCGACCCCGACCACCACGAAGCCGATCAGCACGTGCACGAGATGGATTGCAGTGAGGAAGAAGTAGTACTGGAAGAAGTCGCCGCTGCTGAAGGTGTTGCCGAGGTGGATCTGCCTGACCCACTCGACGACTTTGAGAATCAGGAAGATCACCCCGAAGCCGGCCGTGAGGAACGCGTCTCGCCGGGCGACGTCGTACCGGCCGTTTCGGGACTGTTCGACGCAGCGGGCGATCGACCAGGAGCTGGTGAGCAACACGATCGTCTCGACCACGCCGAGCCAGAGCGTGAGCTGGGACTGCGCGGCCAGGAACGCGGCTTCGTGCTGCGCCCGGTAGTAGAGGTAGACGCAGAAGTAGGAGGTGAAGATCAGTGACTCGAACAGCACGAAGAACCACATGTCGGGCTGGCCCGGCACCTGGCGAGTGCGGCACGGTGGCGTCGAGACCTCGGCGACAGTCATGGTGCGGTCTCGACCGGCGACTGCCAGAACCTCCAGGCAGGGACCGCCGGCAACGGGCCGGTGCCGAAGTCCTCGCGGATGATCATGCTGCGCAGCAACGTGATGAAGACGCCTGTGTAGATGCCGAAGATGACGACGTCGATCCACCAGGCGATCAGGCCGTTCCACGGGAACACGCCGGTCTTGAAGATCCACGACGGCGACACGACCACCTCGGTCAGCGCGTTGCAGAGGTTGAGATAGCCGAACCACTTAGGGAAGACCCGATTGCCGTCCAGCAGGATCGCGCACATCCAGATCAGCGACCCGATGAGAAAGACGCCCATCGTGCCGGAGAAGGACAGGAAGCCCAGCTGGTAGAGCCAGTGCTGCAGTTGCGGGCTGCGCTCCGGGCGCATGATCCCGGCGGTGAGTGCGACGCAGATGAACAGGAATCCCGGCACGGCGCTGACCGAGTAGATGATCAGGTAGGAGTAGGAGAACGCCCGGCTGACCGACATTCGACGGATCGAGTACGTGATCAGCGCGATCGAGGTTGCGGAGAGGCCGCCGAAGACGAAGATCAGCGCCAGGCCGATTCCCAAGCCGTGATGGTGCTCGGTGAACCACGTGCTGGCCTGGTCGGGGGAGTACCAGGGCTGCCCCGGCGGCTGGATGTGAGTGAAGAGGAAGAAGACGACCGCATACAGGTTGTAGAAGAAGACGGTCGCGCCCCAGGCGAGCCAGAGTTCCCGCTTGGGGTTGTCGCGCAGCGACCGACGGGTCACGCGACGGCCTCGGCTCCGGCCGCGTGGTCACTTTCGACCGCGTGACCGACGACGATCGACATGACGATGATCCAGATCGCGATCGCGACGTTCTTCACCCAGAAGGACACCAGCCCGTCCCAGGCGAACACGCCGGTCTTGGTGAGGCCGGCGAACGCGGCGGGGATCAGTGCGAGGCCGATCACGAGGTTGAAGTGGGCGACCCAGCGGGGGAAGACCGGCTGTTCCTGGCGGTCGAAGTGGATCGCGAGTGCGAGAAAGCCACTCTGGGCGACGAGGAACGGGACGCCGCAGGTGAACGTGACCCAACCGAGGTCGTTGAGGAGCTGGGTGAGCTCCGGCGCGCGCTCCGGCTGGAACGCGGCCAGCAGCCAGAAGACCGTGGTGGTGAGGAAGGCGATCGGTGCGGCGCCGGCGACACCGATCACGCAGAACCGAAGGATCGGGGTGCGGTGCGCCATGCCGCGCATGCGTTCCACGACCAGCATCAGCAGTGGGATCAGCGCGACGCAGAACCAGTTGAGCAGGATCATGCTGTAGCGGATCCGCGCTGTGTGCTCGCGGTAGAAGGTGGCGACCTCGGTGGCCGAGGCGCGCGGCGACATCGGTCGGACGAAGCCGGGGAACAGGAAGAACGCGGCGAGCCAGATGACGGCTACTGCCGGCAAGGTCCAGAAGATGACGCGCTCGCCGGATGATGGCACGCGGCGAAGGCTGGCATCTTTCCTGACTACCGTCAATAAAGTCTCCACCAGGTCTAGGGTGCCGATGTGGCCCAGCGAGTGACCCCGGTGCGGGCGCGCGCGCATGCCAGCCGAGCGGCGCTGGTGCGGGCAGCAATGGAGCTCTGGCGGACCAAGGGCTTCGCCGGTACGTCGGTCACCGACATCTGCAAGGCCGCAGGCGTGTCGAAATCGTTGTTCTACGTCTACTTCGCCCGCCGCGAAGACGTGCTTCTCGAGGCCGAGATCTTCGCCATGAGTGGTGCGCATCAGGCGGCAGAGAAGCTTGCGAAGGGCCCGTACGAGCTCGCCGACCTCGTCGCGGTGGTGATCCGGCCGCTGGAGCTCCGGATGCGCAAGTTTCCCCCGGAGCTGATCTTCGAGTGTGTGCTGGAGACCTATCGCCTGGAGGGGCGGGCCATCGCGGGCGGTGCGGCCGACCGCGATCTCGCGGTCCTGTTCCTGGAACCGTTCCGGATCGCCCAACGCGACGGCACGATCGGGGCGGACGTGGACATCGTCCGCGCGGCACGGCTCGCCCAGACCGTGGCATCCGAGGGGATCAGACGATGGGCCTCGACGGGCTTCGCGAACAAGGGTCTTGCCCGCTCGCTGGGGCGAGAGATCGCGGACGTCGTCGGCGCACTGGACGGCTGAGGAGGACTAGAACGCGGCGAGGGCGAACACCGCGAGAGCGGGGAGCCGATGTCCGAAAAGGGAGTCGCTAAATGCAACTCCCTCCACCTTCAAGGTATAGCCGACCCGGGGGCTTGCCGCAAGACCCGGGTCATGCCTCACACTCATCGGCTGGTCCTCAGCAGCCTGCCGAAAGAGAGTGCCTTGATCGAAGTTTCACGGCTCACCAAGACCTACGGCGATGTCGAAGCGGTTCGCGGCGTCTCCTTTGATGTCGAAGCCGGTGAGGTGTTCGGCTTCCTCGGACCGAACGGTGCTGGCAAGAGCACGACGATCAGCATGTTGTGCACGCTCGTCACGTCGACCACCGGCATTGCGCGGGTCAGCGGCTTCGACGTCGTCACCCAGCGCGACGACGTACGGCGACATATCGGCCTGGTCTTCCAGGATCCGACGCTCGACGTCTATCTGACCGGCGAGCAGAACCTGCGGATGCACGCCGAGCTGTACGACCTTGATCCGAAGGTCATCCCGGCGCGGATGCGACAGATGCTCGACATGGTCGATCTGTGGGACCGGCGAAAGCAGCCGGTCCGCACCTACTCCGGTGGCATGCGTCGGCGGCTGGAGATAGCCCGTGGCCTGATGCACTCGCCGAGGGTGTTGTTCCTGGATGAGCCGACGATCGGGCTGGATCCGCAGACCCGCAGCTCGATCTGGACCTACATCCGCGCGCTTCGCGAGTCGGAGGGCACCACGATCTTCATGACCACGCACTACATGGAAGAAGCCGAGTACTGCGACCGCATCGCGATCATGGACCGCGGCGAGATCGTGGTGCTGGACACCCCTGCGGCACTCAAGGCGAGTGTGGGCAAGACCGCCAGCCTCGACGACGTGTTCATGCACTACACCGGCTCGGAGATCCGGGACGGCTTCGCGACGGGGATGAACGTCAACCGGGAGATCATGCGTGCGATGACGAAGGGCGGTCGCTGATGGCGGCCGCGGACGTCGTGAGGACGATTGTGCCCGCGAGGACGCGGCGTTCCACCAGGCGAGCGGTCCGGGTCATCTGGCGCCGTGACCTGATCCGGTTCGTGGACGATCCGACGCGGATCGCGGCGTGGCTGATCCAGCCGCTGCTGTTCTTGTTCGTGATGGGGACCGGGCTGCAGACGCTGTCCGACCAGTCGACTCACGGCGTGAAGCTAACGACGTTCATCTTTCCTGGTGTCGTCGCGATGGCGCTGATCTACAGCGCGATGTTCAGCGCCGCATCGCTGGTCTGGGATCGCGAGCTCGGCTTTCTCCGGGAGCTGATGATCGCCCCGATCAGGCGCTCGTCGATCATCCTCGGCAAGTGTCTCGGCGGGGCGACTATCGCTGCTAGCCAGGGGGTCGTCGTCCTGCTGCTCGCCGGGCTGGTGGACGTTCCGTACGACGCGGCGATGCTGCTGGGGATGTTCGGGCTCGAGCTGCTGGTGGCCTTCACGGTGACGGCGTTCGGGGTGTTCGTCGCGACCACCATCAAGCAGGCGCAGACGTTCACCAACGTGATGCAGATGCTGGTGATCCCGATGATCTTCACGTCAGGTGCGTTGTACCCGATCTCGGGCCTTCCGACGTGGCTCGGCCTGCTCAGCCGGCTGAACCCGCTGACCTACGCGGTGGACCCGATGCGGCGCCTGGTGTTCGACCACCTCGACGTGTCGTCGGGGGCGATCGGGACGCTTGCTCCCGGCGTCACCTGGTGGGGTTGGCACGTGCCCGTCGGGGTGGAGGTCTTGATGCTGCTCGTGATGGGTGGCGCGCTGATCGCGGTCTCGGTGTTCAAGTTCACGCGGACCGAGTAAGCCCTTCGATGAAGATGTCGGCGAAGGACGCCGCCACGTCGCGCGCAGACCATTTCCCACCGGGACGCAGCCAGAGGTAGGCATGGTTGTGCATCCCCAGCCATGCCAGTGCAGCGATCCGCGGGTCCGTCTTGCGGAACTCCTTGGCCCTCATGCCGTCTCGCAGGATCCCCTCGACTGCCGACTCGAAGACATGACGCCGCTTGTGGAAGTCGGTAGCGCGTTCACCGGTGAGGGCCGGGAACTCGTGCAGCAGGACCCAGACGTGGTCGGGGTAGCGAACGAGGATTCCGAGGTACTCCGCGCCCAGCATCCGCAGTCGTTGCGCCGAGGAGCCGCCGGCTGCCATGACGCGGTCGACGCCCGCGAGCACCTCGTTCATCACGAGGTCGGTGATGGCAACGAGCAGCTCTTCCTTCGAACCGATGTAGTGGTAGAGCGCGCCCTTGCCGAGGTCGTTCGCCTCGCACAGCTCGGCGATGCCGGTGCCGTGGTAGCCGCCCTGGGCGAAGACCCGGGCGGAGGTGTCGATGATCTTCTGCCGGCGGGCCTCCCAGTTGGCGCCGCGACGGGCGGTGGGGTCAGGCATCGGCACCGTGATTCCACTCGACGCCGTGCAGGTGGCCGAGGAAGGTCGCCGACCACGACATCAAGTCGGCGGGGACGATGAAGCCGCGCTCGTCGTTAATCGCCTCCCACTGGGTGGCGATGTCGTCGATGGTCGGGGCATCACCCGTGTGCACGTAGCCGGGGACCTGCGCGAGCAAGATGCGGGCGAACCTGCCGGCGCCCGCGGCGTAGATCTCTCCGCTGACCGGACAGGCCTCGTGCGCGAGGTACGCCGTCATGGGCGCGACCAGAGCAGGATCCATCCGCTCTGCGGTCTCGGAAGGGACCCGTCCGGCCATCCGCGTCATGGCTGCTGGAGCGATCGCGTTCGCCCGAATTCCGTGCGCTGCTCCGGCGGTGGCGAGGCTGCGGGTCAGTCCGATCACGCCGCCCTTCGCGGCGGCGTACGACGCGTTGTTGGGCAGTCCGAAGATGCCTGACGAGGTGGTCATCACGATGCGGCCGTAGCTCTGCTCGACGAGGTGGGGCCAGGCCGCGCGGGCGAGCAGGAACGAGCCGCCGAGATGAACCGCCAGGTGACGGGCGAAGTTGTCGTCATCGATGTCGGGGAACTCCGCCCACGCGATGACGCCGGCGTTGTTGATCACGATGTCGACTCTGCCGAAACGATCGACCGTCGCGTCGACGAGCGCCTGCGCCGTCGCTGGGGACGAGACGTCGTTGGTGTCGGCTGCCGCCACCCCGCCGGCGGCAACGATCTCCGCAGCAACTGACTCGGCGAGCCGCTCGTCGGTGCCGTCGCCGGTCAGCGAGGTACCGAGGTCGTTCACGACCACGGCCGCGCCGCGGTCGGCGAGCAGCATCGCGTAGGCGCGACCCAGTCCGCGGCCGGCTCCCGTGACGACGGCCACGCGGCCGTCGAATCCGTACTCGCTCAGACCGGCACCGGTGCCTTGAAGCCGAGCAGCTCGCCGAGTGTGCCGCCGAGGATCGCCTTGCGCTCGACGTCGGGTACGCCGACGAACATCTTCTGGATGAGCTCTTGGCTGCCGCGGAAGGTGCCTTCCGCGTGCGGGTAGTCGTTGCCCCAGATCAAGGTGGACAGGCCGGTGATGTGCCGGCAGGCGATCGCCACCGGATCGTCCTGGAACTGCACGTGGAACTGGCGTGCGACGTACTCACTCGGCATCAGCGGATACTGCCACTTCTCATTGAGCCGAAACAGCTGTGCCATGTCGGGCTGGTCGTTGGCCGGACGTGAGTCGTCCCAGCGGCCCAGCCACCAGTCGGCGTCCTGACCGATACCGGTCACCCAGCACTTGTCCATGCCGCCGACGAGCGAGGACAGCCAGTGCGCGTTGAACTCGATCAGGTAGAAGTGCAGGTCCGGGAAACGCTCCGGGACGCCGCCGCCGACGAGTTGGCAGATCAGCTGTTGCGGGACCAGCGTGCTGTAGACGGCCTGCGTGATCATCCGCTTAGCAGCGGCCTTCTCTGTCATCGGCAGGTTGACCTGGGCCGCGTTCTCCAGCACGACCTTCAACGTCGTTGCTTCGGTGTCGTCGACCTTCACACCGCCGGTCTGGGTATGGAAGAAGACGTGTACGCCGTTCGCGGCCGCGGCAGCCCACACCGGGTCGAGCTCGCGGGTGTAGTAGCTGCGCGGGGGAGTGGCCGGCAACAGGATCGCGCGGAAGCCGGCCGCCGCGACTCGCTCGATCTCGGCGACCGCGTCGGCAACGTCAGTGATCGGAATCGGCGCGGTCGGGCAGATGCGGTCGAAGTACGGCGAGAAGCGCTCGAGGATGTAGTCGTTGTACACGCGGGCGTGCGCCATCGACAGCTCGTGGTCGTCGGAGTAGAGGCCGAACAGTGAGAGGTTCGGGTGCATCACCTGGACGTCGACCCCGTCGAGCGCCATGTCCTCGAGGATCCGTTCGGGATCGCCCTCGGGCATTCGCCCGCCGGTCTGGCGGTAACGCGAGATCGTCCAGCCTTCGTAGCCGGCGGTGTGCAGCTTGCGGAAGATCCGAGCACCACCCTCGACGAGCGGCTCGTCGAGGGTGAAGTCCTCTTCCCAGACCCCACGCTCACGCAGATGGGCCGGTAGCCGGGTCCGGAACAGGTCGGTCGGTTCGAGGACGTGGCCATCGGCGGAGACGATGAAGTCCTTCATGGGGTTACTGTACCGATCGGTACAGAGGTTCACGAGAGGGAGTTCCGCGTGGCCAAGCGGTGGACGCAACGACCCGAGGGTTCGACCTGGGGCGACTGGGGTGACGACGACGAGCTGGGCCGGATCAACCTGCTCACGCCGGAGAAGGTGCTCGAGGGGGTCCGCGAGGTCCAGACCGGCCGGAGCTTCTGCCTGAGCCTGCCGCTCGACTTCCCAGGCGGCACCCACCTCAACCAGCGTCGCCACCCGCCGAAGCTCGCGCCGACCGAGGACATGAACGGCGTACCCGGCGAGTTCTTCAACATCCGGATGGACGAGATGGCCGACTGGGGGGACCCACGGTACGTCGACGTCTGGGCCGACGATGTGGTGACCCTGTCGCTGCAGTACTCGACCCAGTGGGACTCGCTGGCTCACGTGGGCGCTGCTTTCGACGCCGACGGCGACGGCGTCGAGGAGTCCGTCTACTACAACGGCTACCGCGCCGGCGTCGACCTCGTCGGACCATCGGACGACGCCCGTGGCGATGGCAGCGGGCATCGGTCGTTCGCGCACCACCTCGGGCTGGAGAACATGGCGGCGACCGGGGTGCAGGGCCGCGGCGTCCTCATCGACCTGCACGCGCACTTCGGTGACGAGTGGCGCGCCGTCGACCGCGCGATGCTCGAGGAGGTCATGGCGAAGGACGACGTCATCGTCGAGCCGGGCGACATCCTGCTGCTGCACACCGGGTTCGCGACGCGGGTCTACGGGTGGGGCCGCAACCCGGACCCGAAGCAGATTCACCGGATGTCGACGTACCTCGACGCTCGCGACCCGTCACTGCTCGAGTGGGTGGCCGATTCGCAGGTCGCGGCCCTCGTCGCGGACAACTACGCGGTCGAGGGCCTGCTCGGTCGTGATCCCGATGAGTCGCGGCATTCGTTCCTG
>DASZTL010000093.1:0-12012 GCA_035548055.1 Mycobacteriales bacterium
TAGGCGATCCGCATGGTGCCTCTTCCCCTCTACTCAGAACCCGGCGCTGGCCGTCGCGCCGCCGTCGACGGCGAGCTCGGCTCCAGTCATGTACGACGACGCGTCGCTGGCGAGGAACACGATGACCTTCGCGACCTCGTCGGCTGTGCCCATTCGCTTCAAGCCGGCCACGCGGCTCGCGATGTACTTGCGGCCCTCGTCGTCGACGACCGCACGCGTCATCGGGGTGTCGATGCCGCCGGGGTGGACCGAGTTGACGCGGATCTTGTCCCGGCCGTTCTCGATTGCCGCCACTTTCGTGATGCCGCGAACCGCGAACTTGCTCGCGGTATAGGCGCCGCAGAACACTGTCGCGCCAAGCCCCTCCGTGGATGACAGGTTCACGATCGAACCGCCGCCCGCGCGCTTCATCGCGGGGATCGCATGCTTCATCCCAAGAAAGGTGCCGATCAGGTTCACGTCGAGGATCTTGCGAAGCTCCTCGAGTGGCGTGTCGGCGATCGCATTGAAGAGCAGGATGCCGGCGTTGTTGACCAGGACGTCGAGCCGGCCGAAGTCACGCTCGGCCTCGGCGACGAGCGCCGCCCAGCCATCCTCCGACGACACGTCGTGATGGACGTACCGAACCCGCTCGCCCAGCTCTTCGGCAAGCGCCTTGCCTTCGTCATCGAGGATGTCGGCCGCGATGACCGTTGCACCCTCGGCATGCAGCCGCCGCACGGTGCACTCGCCCATCCCCCGGGATCCCCCGGTGACGATGCAGATCTTCTTGTCGAGCTGGAGGTACTCACTCACTGAGCGGGTCACTCCCTACGACCCACATCGCGAAGAACTGCGCGCCGCCGCCGTACGCGTGTCCGAGAGCACGGCTGGCGTTGGGCACCTGGTGCTCGCCTGCCATGCCACGAACCTGCAGTGCCGCCTCGGCGAACCGGCACATGCCGGACGCGCCGATCGGGTTGGAGGACAGGACACCCCCCGAGGGGTTGATCGGCATGTCGCCCGACATCGACGTACTGCCGTCGTCGACCATCTTCCAGCCCTCGCCCTCGGCAGCGAAGCCGAGGTTCTCCATCCACATCGGCTCGTACCAGGAGAACGGCACGTAGATCTCGGCACAGTCGAGCTCGCGACGCGGGTCGGTGATTCCGGCCTTCGCATAGACCTCCTTCGCGCAGTCGCGACCCGCATGCGGGTTCACGACGTCGCGACCGGCGCCCATCGTCGGCTCGCTGCGAATCGCCGTCGAGTGGATCCACGCCGGCGGGTTCTTCACCGCCTTCGCCGTGTCGGCGTCGGCAAGCACGACCGCACACGCGCCGTCTGACGACGGGCACGTCTCGAGGTAGCGAATCGGGTCCCAGAGCATCGGGGACTCGCGCACCATCTCCTCGCTGATGTCCGGGATCTTCAGATGCGCGTACTGGTTGTTCAGCGCGTTGAGCCGGTCCTTGACGGCGACCTTGATACCGATGTCGTCGGGCGCGTTGGCACGACGCATGTAGGCGCGGATGACCGGCGCGAAGAAGCCACCCGCCCCCGTCACGCTGCCGCCGGTGAACGGCAGCCGGATGGACAGCGCCCACGTCGCGTTGGACTCACTCTGCTTCTCGAAGCAGACGACGAGCACTCGCTTGTGCGCGCCACTTTCGACGAGGTGCGTCGCCATGACACCCGTCGATCCCCCGACGCTTCCCGCGGTGTGCACGCGCATCATCGGCTTGCCGACCGCGCCCAGGGCATCGGCCAGGTAGAGCTCCGGCATCATGACGCCCTCGAACATGTCAGGCGCCTTGCCGATCACGACCGCGTCGATGTCCGACCACGTCATGCCCGCGTCATCGAGGGCGCGCTTCGCGGCCTCGCGCAAGAGCCCTGCGATCGAGACGTCTTGCCGCTTTGCGGCGTACTTCGTCTGGCCGACTCCGACGACCGCGACCTTGCTCATCTCGCACCGCCTTCGAGAACGCCGACCAGATTCTGCTGAAGGCACGGACCGCTGGTCGCGTGCGCGACCGCCTTGCTCACGTCGCCGGCCGCGACGGCGCGCGACGCTTGGGCGAACCGCTCGAGACCGCCGACCATCATCGGGCCGGCTGCGCAGTGGGCCGGCCTGTCGCCAAGACCGAGCGCCTCTCGCAGCAGGAGCTCCTGGTGCGGGTACGGCGTGTGCAGCCACGCCGCTTCAGCACCCGCGGCACCGGCGTGCTCCCCGGCGACCTTGGCGGAGACCGAGGTCGTCAGGTCGCGGACGCCAAGCGCCGGAGCCTCTATCCGGTGGTCGATACCGGTGACCCACACCGGGTTCGCCGTGAGCTCCTTCGCACGGTCGCCCACCGCGAGGACGACAGCGGTCGCACCATCGGCGACGTACGTCGGCGGGACGTCGGGGACGTCGGCGAACCGGCCGCTGTCGCGCATCGCCTGCGCCTGCAACCCGGCGAGACCGCGGCCATCGGGGTTGAGCGGCGCAACCGTATAGGGGTCGAGCTGCAACGCCAGCGTGCGGTCGAGCTCACCACGGGAAGGCCGCGCGAACGCGTAGACGAGCGCGGTGTCAATCCCGTCATGCTGCAGCACCGCGATCGCCTCGGCGAGCGCGAAGGCGCCGTCCATCTCGAGGTGCGACTCGCGGATCGGTGGCCACGGCCCGACCGCGTCGAGCGCGCCGACGAAGGCGAACGGGAAGCCCTGGAGGTAGTCGCTCGACCCGGACACCGTGAAGCCGATGTCCTGCTGGGTGAGCCCGGCGTCGGCCATCGCCTTCTGGATGACCGGCAGCAGCATCTCGACCTCGTTGCGCGCCGGCTCGCTCGGCGTCTCGAAGGACGCCGAAGAGACAATCGCAACCGGCCGGTTGAAGTCCCGCATTAGACGTAGTCCTTGTACGTGTCGTAGTCGGCATCCGGCTCGTCGAGCGGGCGGTAGTACTTGATGTTTCCGAGGTCGGACTTGCGGTCACCCGCGTCGACCCAGACCGGCTCGACCCGCATCCCGAGCCGAACCTCGGACGGGTCGATCTCCTGGATCAGGAACATCGAGGTGATGTCCGCGCCGTCGAGCAAGATCCACGCGGAGACGTAGGGCGCTTCCAGCCCGGGGCTCGGGATCCGGGTCACGCAGAATGTCGTCACCGTGCCCTTGCCCGACAGCTCCACCTCTTCGTCGGTCGCGACGCCACACATCGAGCACGCGCCACGCGGCGGCATGTAGACCTTCAGGCAGCGCGGGCAGCGCTGCCCGACGAGCTTGCCCTGCGCGAGTGAGCGCAGGAAGCGCGACGCCGCGACGCCGGGTGTGTAGGAGAAGTCGAGCGAGATCGGGGTCTCGACGACGGTGACCGGGCCCGGAGCCTCGGGCGCTTCGGCGCTCACGCGGTCACCTCGAAGCAGACCAGGTCACGGATCGATCCGACTCGCTCATCAGCCCAGCGCGCCTTGACCTTCGCACCGGTGGAGATGGCGTCGGGCGAGCCGGCGTCGACCGCAGCGAGGAATGCGACGTCGGCACCGTCGAGCTTCACCAGCGCCCAGGCGAACGGCCTGTCGAGTGGTTGGCCCTTTGACGGCTTGCCGTTCCACGACCACGTCGTGATGACACCGGTGTCGGCAACGTCGACGTACTCGGAGAGGTCCTCGCTCGTCACCGGGTCGTAGTCGATCGCCGGCACGATGACTCGACCATCGGCGCTGCGGACACCGACGATCTTCTTGTCACGCAGTCCGGTGAGGAACGCGCCGATCGCGGGGCCGGTGGAGCGGGTGTAGGTGTACTCGACGAGATGCGGGGCGGTCAGAACTTCCGTGCTCATGCGCCGACCGGGACAAATCGAACGGTCATCTCCTTGATGCCCATGATGAAGTTCGAGCGCAGTCGACGCGGCTCGTTCACGAGCTCGACCCGCTCGACCCGCTCGAGCAGCGACCGGAAGAAGCACTCGATCTCGAGCTTGGCGAGGTGGCGGCCCAGACAGAAGTGCGGACCACCGCCACCGAAGCCCACGTGCGGGTTTGGCTCGCGGGCGATGTCGAACACGTCAGGGTCGGAGAACACCGACTCGTCGCGGTTCGCCGACGTGTAGAAGATGACGACCTTGTCGCCCTTCTTGATCGTCTTGCCACCGAGCTCGACATCCTGCAACGCCGTGCGGCGGAACAGGTGGACCGGCGTGACCCACCGCACGATCTCGTCCGCCGCGCTCGGGATCAGAGCCGGGTCGGCCTTCAGCTTCGCCCACTCATCGGGGTGCTGGATCAGCGCGTACATGCCGCCCGAGATGGCATTTCGCGTCGTCTCGTTGCCCGCGACGCCGAGCAGCATGAAGAACAGGTCGAACTCGAGCTCGGACAGGACGTTGCCTTCCTCGTCCGGGCTGATCAGCTTGGAGACGATGTCGTCCTTGAGGTCCTTGCGCTTCTCCTCGGCGAGGGCGTTTGCGTAGGCCCACATCTCAGTGGCCGCGTCGAGGCGCTGCTCTTCGGTGACGCCGTACTCCGGGTCGTCGCCGCCGACCATGCGGTTGGACCAGTCGAAGACCTTGTGCCGGTCCTCGAGCGGCACTCCCATCAGCTCCGAGATGACGATGAGTGGCAGCTCCGCGGCGCACAGCGTGACGAAGTCGCCCTCGCCCTTCGCGACCGCCTGCTCGACGATCTCGTCGCAGGTGTCCTGGATGCGCTCCTCGAGCTTGGCGATCATCCGCGGCGTGAAGCCGCGATTGACCAGGCTGCGGGTGCGGGTGTGCTCCGGCGGATCCTGGTTGAGCATGAACATCTGCTGTTGGGCGATCTGCTCCTCGATCATCTCGGTGATCAGCGCGGTCTTCTCGCGCGAGGAGAACATCTCGGGGTTGCGGGAGACGAACACAACGTCTTCGTGACGGGTGATCGCCCAGAAGCCGTGGGGCTGTTGCGGGTCGTGGTGATGGAAGACCGGAGCCTCGGCTCGCAACCTCCGCAGCTGCTCATAGGGGATGGCCTCGGTGTACTGGTCCATGTCCCAGAGGTCGATGTCAGCGAGCGAATCGGTCACAGAGAGCGCCTTTCGGGCAACGAGAACGTGTTCTCATTTTGCTCGAATCTGACGGGGCGTCAACAGTTCTGGCCGAAAAAACTAGAACGTGTTTTACTTCGAAAGTAGAGCCTCAAATTTGGGGACTCTCTGACTTCTCGAAGGGCACGTCATGAGCGAAGCGGTGATCGTCGAGGCCGTCCGGACTCCGATCGGAAAGCGCGGCGGCTGGCTCGCCGGCCTCCACCCGACGGCCACGCTCGGCCACGTCCAACGCGAGGTGATGGCCCGCGCCGGCGTCGACCCGACGCTCGTCGAGCAGGTCATCGGCGGTTGCGTCACCCAGGCCGGCGAGCAGGGCAGCAACATCACCCGTTACGCGTGGCTCGCCGAGGGCCTCCCCTACACGGCCGGCGTGACGACGGTCGACTGCCAGTGCGGATCCGCCCAGCAGGCGAACCACTTCATTGCCGGGCTGATCGCCGCGGACGCCATCGACATCGGGATCGCCTGCGGGGTCGAGATGATGTCGCGGGTCGGGCTCGGTGCCAACGTCATGAGCGGCCCCGGCGTACCCCGGCCGGACGACTGGGACATCGACCTGCCCGACCAGTTCACCGCGGCAGACCGCATCGCACGTGATCACGGCATCTCACGCGAGGACCTCGACGCCTTCGGCGTGCTCTCCCAGCAGAACGCCGCCCGGGCGTGGGCCGAGGAGCGCTTCAAGAGCCAGATCGCCCCGATCGAGGCGCCCGTGCTCGGGGAGGACGGCAAGCCGACCGGCGAGACGAAGGTCGTCGATCGCGACCAGGGCCTGCGAGAAACCACCCTGGACAAGCTCGCGACTCTCAAGCCCGTGGCAGAGGGAGGCCTTCACACCGCCGGCACCTCGTCGCAGATCTCCGACGGCGCCGCCGCGGTGATGCTGATGTCGGCACAGAAGGCAACGGAGCTCGGCGTCACGCCGCGCGCGCGCATCGTGTCCCAGGCGCTGGTCGGCGACGAGCCGTACTACCACCTCAACGGACCGATCGCCGCGACCACGCGCGTGCTCGAGCGGGCCAAGATGACAGTCGCCGACATCGACCTGTTCGAGGTCAACGAGGCGTTCGCAGCGGTGGCGGTCAACTGGCGGAACAAGCACAAGGTCGACCCCGAGAAGCTCAACGTCAACGGTGGCGCGATCGCCCTCGGCCACCCGGTCGGCTCGACCGGCAGCCGGCTCATCACGACCGCGCTGCACGAGCTCGAGCGCACCGGCGGCTCGACCGCGCTGATCTCGATGTGCTGCGGCGGCGCGTTGGCGACCGGCACCATCATCGAGCGGATCTAGTCTCCCCCCGAAAGGACGGACCACCGAACCGATGGCGCATCTCGAAGTCGAGCAGCAGGACCATGTCCTCGTCCTGACGATGAACCGGCCCGAGGCGCGCAACGCGCTCTCGCCGGACATGCTCGTCGGCCTCGCCGACGCGTGGGACCGCATCGACAGCGACCCTGAGATCCGCGTCGCTGTCCTCACCGGCGCCGGCGGGACCTTCTGCTCCGGCGCGGACCTCAAGGCGATGAACGAGTCGGGTACGACGTCCGAGGCCGCGCAGCGAATGAAAGAGGACGCCGGCATCCACTGGAAGGCGTTGCTGCGCAGTCATCGGCTGACCAAGCCGCTCATCGCGGCGGTGGAAGGATTCGCGCTCGCCGGCGGGACCGAGATCCTGCAGGCGACCGACATCCGCGTGGCTGGTGAGAGCGCCGTCTTCGGCGTCACCGAAGTGACCCGCGGCCTGTTCCCGCTCGGCGGGTCGACGGTCCGGCTGCGCCGCCAGATCGGCTTCACCAAGGCGATGGAGATGCTGCTCATCGGTGAGCGCGTCTCCGCCGCCGAGGCGGAGCGGATCGGTCTGATCGGTCGTGTCGTGCCGGACGGCGAAGCGCTGAAGCACGCCCTCGAGATCGCGGCGAAGATCGCCGCGAACGCTCCGCTGTCGGTGCAGGCGGTCAAGCGCGCGGTTCAGGAGAGCGAAGGTCTCACCGAGGCGGAAGGTCTCGCCAAGGAGCTCGAGATCGGAGTCGGCATCTTCGGCACCAACGACGCCAAGGAAGGCACACTCGCCTTCAAAGAGAAGCGCACGCCCAACTTCACGGGCACCTGATGCCGGTTGATGGCTTCTTGCCGAAGGGCTACAAGGCGCCGCGACAGGACACCGCCGAGGCCCGGCTCGCCGACGCCGTACGGCGGTTGATGGACGCGACCGTCGTCACCGATGCCGGCGACGAGGAGCTCCTGGAGGTCGCAGCGCGCCTCGACGTGATCTCCGAGCAGCTCGAAGGTCCGGACTGCGTGCGGCTTGCACATGGCACTCGTTGGCCGAGCCGCGAGAAGATGGTGCAAGGTGACCGCGACCACAACCCGGTCGCGGGGCCGGCAAACCCGATGGCCCCACCGATGCTCGTCACGGTCGGCGAGGATGACGAGGTGAGCGCCGAGCTGACGATGCGGCCGATCCACGAAGGTCCGCCCGGCGGTGTGCACGGCGGCTGGGTGGCATCACTGCTCGACCAGCTGCTCGGGATCGCGAACATCGCCTCTGGCAACCCGGCGATGACCGGTGAGCTGACAGTCCGTTACCGCCGACCGACGCCGATCGGCGTACCGCTCGTTCTCACGGCACGTACGACGACCGTCGATGGCCGGCGGGTGGAGACGACCGGCGAGATCGTCGCGGACGGTGAGGTGACCGCCTCGGCGGTCGGGCTGTTCATCCGCCCCAACCGCGATCGCCTCGACAAGCACGAGGCGTTGATCAAGGAACGAATCGCCGCCAAACAGGACGCTTAGCACCCCCGCGAAGCGGCTAGCGAGGCTTGACGATCACTCGCTCGACGATTCGGCCGACGCGCTGCTCGAGCTCGTCGGCGGAGACGGCCGTCTCCCAGGCGACGGCGACGTCGTCGGCGACCAGTTGGTAGGTGAGAAACGTCTCGAGCCAGCTCACGAGCAGGACGAGGCCCATCAACCCCGGCACGATCAGCAGGAACAGCAACGTCCATGCGGAGCTCATCGCTGCCACCGTCGCTGTCGCACACCGCTGGTGTATCCCGTCTGCGGCCGATCAATCAGCGCGAGGTCCGATCTTTCGACCGATCAAATGAAAGACGCGGCTCAGTTGGCGATAAGGATCCCGCCGGCTTGCCTCCAACTCGACCGCCACAATCGCCGACACCTGGTCCGTGTCCGTAGGGTCGAGGGCGACGCCGCAAAACTCGAGCCAGTCGACGAAGAGCCAGACGCCGTACCAGCACACGGGCTCCACGCCGTGGCGTCGAATCAGGTCCTCGAGTTCCTGCACCGTGTCGGCACGACCGCGCAGCCCAAGAACACCGACGCCGGTTGTCGTGTCGAACGCGCTGAGCGCATCGGCCCACCTCCGTTCCAACGCCGGCTGTACGGCGGTGGCGTTGGCATTTCCCGTCATGATCGAGACGGTGCCGTCGACTCGCGCGCACCGGCACAGTTGCTCGATGAGCGGTTCCGGGTTCTCGATGTAGCCGAGCACGCCATGGCACAGCACTGCGTCGAAGCGATCGCCTTGCACCGCGTCCTCGGCGTGCTCCCCATCCGCGAGCAAGAAGGTCACGCGATCTTGGACCTCGGGAGGAAGAAGCGCCTGGCGGGCGCGCGCCTTGTCGATCATCGGCGGCGACGGATCGAGCAAGGTCACGTCGTACCCGGCTTGAGCCAGTGGGAGCGACTGGTGCCCGGCACCGCCTCCGACATCGAGGATCCGCGCCGGTGGGGCTGGAAGGTTGTCCAAGAGATGCCGGTGCATCACGCGCGTCCGCACCTGCCCTTTGACAGTGGCGTAGGCGTCGTCAGCGAACCGGTTGGCCAGGCTCGAACTGGCCCATGTCTCCTCGGCCATGACCCCAACGTACGACCCACCCGGTTCGGACGCGGGACGACGGTCGGTCACGCTTCCTTCAGCGTGTAATCCGGTCGCCGCGCCAGCACCATGTGCGCATCGGGAAGTCGATCTCCGCGGCGTCGCCGTACTGGTCGAGCAGTAGCCGGCGCGCCTTGGCGAGGATGACAGTCCGCTGCTCGGGGGCAGCGGTGATGACACGACTGTATGTCGCGACCATGTCGACGACGTCCGACGGCGTCATGCGGCGGGTGAACGCGAACGACCGGCGCTCAACCGCTTCGAACCAGCCCGCGCCGTCGTTCGACACGTCACGTCGGGTCCGGTGCTGGTCCTCGACGGCATCGAGTGGGCGTTCCTCGCCAGGTGCCAGATCGAGCTCGCGCACCCATTCCAGCTCGCGATCGCGCGAGGACCACAGGACACCAAACCGACCACCATCCCGGAGCACCCGTGCGGTCTCGGGAATCGCGCGCGACTCGTCCAGCCAGTGCCATGCGGACGCGATGAACACCGCATCGGCACTCGCGTCAGGAAGCGGAATCGACTCCCCCGTCCCGTCCCGCACCTCGATCCCCGGCGATCGATCGGCGAGGACGACCCGCATCCGCGGATCAGGCTCCACCGCGATCACCGTGTCGACCCACTGCGCAAGAGCCCGCGTGAACAGGCCGGTGCCGGCAGCGACGTCGACGGCCACCTCGCACCCGTCAGGTACCAGCCAGTCGAGCGCCTCCGGCGGCGGCGTCGGCCGCAACCGGTCGTAATCCTCGGCGATCGCGCCGAACGACCTTGCCCGCTCGGCCTTGCTCGCCACGTCGCCACCGTACTGTCAGCGTCGTGACTCGATGCAAGAAGCCGCACGGCGCGACACCGCCCAACCTGTCGGTGACGGAACCGGCCGGAGACACGCTGCTCCTCGACGACGGCGATGCGGCGGATCAGTGGCTGTCCGGCGTACGGGTACTCGAACTCGACCTCGACCGACCGCAACTGGTCGATCTGCGCCTCGACGAGTGCGACCTGTCAGGGATCACCGCCAACGGCTTCGGCATGCGTCGCGTCGCCATGCGACGAACCCGGCTGCGAGGCGTGGCGCTGTCCAAGGGGCAGTTCGACGACGGGTTCCTCGAGGACTGCGTCACCGACGAGCTCTCGATGCGGTTCAGCGGACTGCGGAACGTGACCTTCCGCAACTGCGACCTCACGGGGGCCGACTTCTATCAGGCCACCTTCGAGCACGTGACGTTCGATGGTTGCCGGCTGCGCAGCGCCCGGTTCCATGCCGTAACGATCAAGTGCCTGCGGATCACCAACTGCGACCTGAGCGGGCTCGGCGGCGCACTCGACCTCAAGGGCGCGGTCGTCGACGTGGATGACCTCGCGACCCTTGCACCGTCACTCGCGGGCGAGGCCGGGATCGAGCTGGCCGACTGAAGCGATGTGCCATTGCCCCGGTGATCCGGGCAGCTTCACCCGAAATCGTGGGGGCAATGGCACATTGCTTCTGCTCAGGCCGGCGGCGCGAGCCCTTCGACGAGCTTGCCAGGATCGATCTGCAGTGCTTCCGCGAGCTTGAGCACGTTGTGCAACGACAGGTTGCGCCGGCCGCGCTCGACCTGGCCGACAAAGGTCCAGTGCAGACCAGCGATGTCAGCCAGACCCTCTTGGCTCAGCCCGAGCTCAGCACGACGCGCACGGACGCGTTGCCCGAAGGCTTCCAACGCAGGCGAGAGAACGGGAGGCATGACGACCAACCACACCCGTCCCGATCATCTGCGACCAGAGCGAATGCATCCCATGACCATGAGTCCTGTGGATGCGACGGACCACAGTTCGATTCGCCGGTATGGTCATCGGTATGGCGACACGCAAGGTCACGATCACGCTGGACGAGGAGGACCTCGACGCAATTCGTGCGCTGGCTACCAAGGGAAAGACCCCCAACGTCTCCGCTTTCATTCAACACGCGGTGCGGGTCTCACTGAGCGACGCCGCGGAGTGGAAGGCGATGCTCGCCGAAGCACTCGAAGAAACCGGCGGTCCACTCACAGACGAGGAAAAGAAGTGGGCCGATGAGATGATCGGAGCGAAGCCACAGCGGCGGCGCAAGAAGGCACCCGCGGCGTGACGCAAGGCCTCACGCTTGACGCGGGTGCACTGATCGCGCTGGACCGAAACGAGCGTCTCATCCTCGCGCTTCTCGCACAGACCGACGCGAATGATGCTCCCATCTCGATCCCGGCAACCGCACTCGCACAGGCGATCCGAAACCCTCGACGACAGGTCCGTCTTGCGCGACTCATCCGTCAGGCGACGACCACCGTCATCCCGCTGGACCAAGACGACGCTGCCGCCGTCGGTCGGCTGCTGGCGACAAGTGGATCCGCCGATATCGCCGATGCGCACGTCGTACTTTGCGCGCGACGTACCGGGCAACGTGTCGTGACCAGCGATCCGAACGACCTGACCGCGCTCGACCCTGGGGTCGAAGTCATCACAGTCTGACTATCGCCGGCGTCAGTCCGGCAAGGACAACCCATTGACCAGCTCACCGGGCTCGATCTGCAACGCCTTCGCGAGCTTCAACAGGTTTTGTACGCCGAAGTCGCGCTGACCGCGCTCGACCTGTCCGATGTAGCTCCAGTGCAGATCCGCACGGACGGCGAGCGCCTCCTGGCTGAGGCGCAGCTCGTGACGCCGCTCACGCAAGCGCCCGCCGAGGATGCCGAGCGCCTCGGACTTCGGTGCCGCCGCCATGATGAGCCAATGACATACGTCCCGATCGGATATGCCCAGAGAGCATCTATCTAGCGACTATTCGTCTAGCCAACCGGATCGCCCGAACGCGCCGAACCGCGCATCAGCGGATTAGCTCGGTCTGCGCGGGAAGCGCTTCGACGAGGGCGTTGTCGAAGGTGGCGAGGCGACCGCGCTGGCTGACGGCGAGTGCTGCCAGATAGGCGTCCGTGACCTGGCGATGACCCGCGACGTGTCCGAGATCAGCGGATGTGTAGGAGACCGAATCGGGCCAGAAGACGCATCGTGTCGAGGCGTAGAGGGCTGCCAGGATCGC
>DASZTL010000094.1:0-8744 GCA_035548055.1 Mycobacteriales bacterium
GGCGACGCCGCTGACACGTTCTGCTCGGGGGCGATCGTCGGGACGAGCAGCGACATGAGAAGGAACGCCGCGACGAGGAAGATGCCCGGTCCGTACCCGGCCAGCAGGTGACGGTCGGCGGCGGGCAGCCGGAAGCGGGAGCCGTCACTCACTGGCTTCAGCACTCCTTGGGTTCAGGTGCAGAGTGGTGTTTCGCCTGCGTCGGGTGATCGCGACGTCCGTGACGAGCAGACCGACGCCGACGGCAAGCGCGCCGGTCGAGGCGACGGTGGCGAGCCCGTGCCAGCAGCCGTGCGCCCGTGAGGGGCTCGTGCTGATGCAGTGCTCGGCCGCTGCGGCGACGGTCGGCGGGATCGCCCCGGGTGCGCCGCCCCCGGTAGCCGAGGTGTCCGACGCGCTGACGCCGACCGGGTGTCGGCCCCGGCTGCCCGGCGAACCGAGCTCACCGGGTGGCTGGTGCGAGGGCGACGGCAGGTGGCCGGCGTCGAACGGGTTGGCAAACGTCTCCGGGTTCAGCGCGCCTGCCGCGACTCCGCCGAACTGCAGATCGAGCGCCCCTGCCCCTTGCGCGATCGCGAGAACGACGTGCACCAGGGTTCCGGAGTTGTTGCCGAGGTTGTACATCAGCTCGCGGAACTGGGCGCAGTTGTCGCCGGGCGAGCCGAGCGACTTGACCAGGTTCTCGAGAGTGACGACACCGTCGACGACCGGCTTGAACAAGGTGCGCTCGATGCGCGACCCGCTGAAGCGCAACGTGAACGGGCCAATGGCAACCGCGCCGGTGTGCTGGTTGGTCGACCGAACCGGCTGGATGACGCTCAACCCCGCGGCGGCGAGCGCCTTGTTGATCGCGTCGATCGTGGCCCCCGGCGCACGGTCGGGGGCCTCGAGCGGGACCCCGCCGATGAACACCCGACCGAAGGAGAAGTCCGTCTTGCGAGTCGTGGAGGTACCGCTGGTACGGCTGGCGGTCCAGCGCATCCCTTCCAGCCGAACAACGCCGCCGAGCAGCGTGACGTCCTCGGTGACGCTGCTGGTGGCGACCTGCCGCCGGCCGTCGAGGTAGCGGACTGCGGCCCGTGACCGGCCGCGAACCGACACGACGCCGGGCAGCTTCTGGTCGATCGTCGTTGTGGTCGCGGTCGCCGACTCCGGGCTCGGGTCCACCGCGACCGACTCCGCACCGAGACCCTTCGTGCCGTACGTCCGGTGCTGTTCACCATCTTGAGAGTCGGCGGTGAGCGGCTGCGGCTGGCTCTTCGACGGCAGCAGCGACCGGCCGCAGAACTGGCTGGTCGCGAGCACCAGTCCGAGCGATCCCAGGTCGAGGGTTGCGGACTTCGCCTGCGTCTCGGTGTGTTGGAACGCCGCGCTCGACTCGCCGATGGTGGCGCTGAGCTGCAGTCCAGAGACAGCGGGCGAGATGCCCAGAACACTCGCCGTCGCCGCCGCCGTACCCGGCTCGATCCGTTGCCGAGGGACGTGGCTTGCCGACGCGCCGACAGCGGGCTCGACGACCGCGAGTACGACGGCGCCGACAGCCACGAGGACCGCCCCACCCAGGCGGCGCGACCGCATCACGACCGCCTCTCGCGCTTCGCGATGACCCGTGGGAGAAGTGTGTCGACCATGCCGGGCAAGGCACCGACGAGGAGGACCCGCGCTTGCTCCTTCGTCAGCCGCCGCCGTTGCAGCCACTCCCTGGTGACGACCTCGGCGAAGCCACCGAACCCGCAAACCAGTGCCCGGACCTCCGGCGTTCGCTTCTCGTCGAGCCCGAGCACCGCGATCACCTGTGAAGCCGTTCGTTCGCGCGCCTCGTCGAGGATGTCGTGCATCGCGCGGTCGCTGCCGGTCTCGCCGGCGCTGATCGCGACGAGCCACGCCTCGCGGTTGGCCTCGACCACGTCCATCCAGAGCGCCACGCTGTCTTCCCAGGACGGGATCTGGTCGATCGGCGTTGCGGTGATGGCGTCGAGCACGCTGAGCACCGGCGAGTCGACGAGGTCTTTGACGACCTCGAGATAGAGCGCGCGCTTCGTGCCGAAGTAGTGATGCAGCAACCCGCGGGTGACTCCGGCCGCCTCGGCGATCTCGATGGTCGACACGGCGCCGTACGGCCGCTTCGTGAACAACACCCGCGCGGTCGCCAGGATCTGCTCACGCCGCTCGTCGTGTTCGAGCCGGCTCCACCGCGGGCCGGTCTTCGTGTCGGTCACGAGGTGGCGAGCTCGCCTTTGGCGTGACGGGCGCGCAGCTCGTGCTTGAGAACCTTGCCCGACGCGTTGCGCGGCAGCTCTGCGAGCACGACCAGCGCAGTGGGCTTCTTGTACGACGCGAGTCGGTCGCGCGAGAACTCGGCGAGGTCTTCGAGCGTCGGTGGGGCGGCCGGGTCGGCCGCAACGACGATGGCCGCGGGGGTCTCGCCCCACCGCTCGTGCGGGATGCCGATCACGGCGACGTCCGCAACGGCCGGGTGCCCGGCGAGGACGTTCTCGACTTCGGCGCAGTAGATGTTCTCCCCGCCGGAGATGATCATGTCCTTCTTGCGGTCGACGACGTAGAGGAACCCTTCCTCGTCTTCGCGCACCAGGTCACCGGAGTGGAACCAGCCGCCGGCGTAAGCATCGGCTGTCGCTTCGGGGTCGTTCCAGTAGCCGGCCATCAACGTCGGGCCGCGATAGACGATCTCGCCGACCTCGCCGGGCTTCACGTCGTTCATGTCTTCGTCGACGACGCGGGCGACGATCGTCGGGATCGCCTTGCCGACCGAGCCGATCTTGCGTACCGCGTCCTCCCCCGGCAGCGACGTCGTCACCGGGGACATCTCGGTCTGGCCGAAGACCGAGATGATCTCGCAGTAGGGGAACACCCGCGCCATGTCCTCGAGCAGGCTGACCGACGCCGGCGCCGCGCCCCAGGCGATCGTTCGCAGCGATGCGCATCGACGCGTCGCATCAGGGTGAGCGCACATCACCTGCCATTGCGCAGGTACGAGGAACAGGGACGTGATCTGCTCCGACTCGACGATGTCGAGGGTCGACTCGGCGTCGAACAACCCGGTCGGCATGATCACGGTCCGCGCACCGATCATCAGCGACGACGGCATCCCGCCGATGCCCGCGATGTGGAACAGCGGCACGTTGCAGAGGCTCGCGACGTTGTCGCCCTGCAGCCGTGAGGTGCGAATCGCGGTGACCGACTGCATCAGCAGGTTGAGATGGGTGAGCATCGCCCCTTTGGGGCGGCCGGTCGTCCCAGACGTGTACATGATCATCGAGACGTCGCGCTCGTCGATCTCGACCTCTGGTGCATCAGCCGCGTCGCCGAGCAGCGCGTCGTAGGAGATGGTGCCGTCGGCGTCGCCTTCGAGTCCCGACACGACGATCAGCGGCGGGTCCTCGCTGGCGGCCACCGCGGCGGTGGCGAGGGGCTGCAGCAGCGCGTCCGTGACGACGACCTTGGAGCCGCTGTGGCCGAGGATGAAGGCAACCTCGTCAGGGGCGAGCCGGAAGTTCAGCGGTACGGCGATCGCCCCGACCGCGTTGGCACCCAGCGTCGTCTCGACGAACTCTGGCCGGTTCGTCATGAGGATCGCGACCCGGTCACCCTTGCTGACGCCGCGGGCCGCGAGGCCGGCGGCGACGCGGTGGAGGCGTTCGTCGAGCTGCGCCCAGGTGATCGACTCGCCCATGAACCGGATCGCCACATCGTCGGGTCTGGCGAACGCGTGCCGTCCGACGTGATCGATCCAGTGCGCGCCATCAAGTGGAAGCCGGGTACCGGTCATTCGCGCACCCTACGACGCTTACTGGCAGTCTGCCAATAGAGGTGTCCAAACGCCGAGGCCAACCTTCTGGCCGCGATGCGTCCGGACGTAGGCACCGAAGCGCGCGGGAGTGATGGTGCCGGCATAAGCGAGGGTCGTCACCAAGGTGCCTTCGACCACGTCGAGATCGGTGCTGTCGACGGTGATCTTGCGACGACTCCCTGACTCCAAGCGCCGAGTTTGGCCAACAGTGTTGGCCTCGCGGCTCAGCCGTCTTGGGCGAACTCGCCTTTGTAGAGCGCAGTGATGACGCGCATCACACCCGGGCTTGCCTCGAGCTTGACCGCACCGCGCAGGTCGAGGATCTCGAGCAGCGACAGGAACGTGTCGTAGTGCGACCAGGTGCGCTGGTACTCCGCCTCGGTCATCTCCCACGAGGTCGTGATCGGTGCCTTGGCCGTGGCGGAGACCTTGCCGATGTCCATCCGGACGTGGGAGACCATCGTTCGCCAGAAGTCGAGCAGCGTGTTCGTGCCGGTGTCGTCGGGCACCCGGCCCTCGCGCTGCAGCCGCGCGACCTCGCCCATCATGCGCTGCATGTAGTCCAGGAACTCTTTCGCGTCCGGCACCTGGTAGGGCTGCGAGCTGAACATCGCCACTCGGCTACTCCTCTGTCATGACGTCGGGGGCTGGTTCCACTCGATCCAGCCCAGCCCGTGGCGCCCACCCTCGGTGCTGAACCGGGCGGCGGCTCGCGGGAAGTAGCCGACCCGCCCATCCGGGGAGGTCAGCAGGATCGGGCCGTACGCGATCGGGTCGACCTCGACCGCCAGCTCGTCATGGCGCACGGTCGCCCGGCGCGGGAAGCCGTGCGGGCCGGGATCCTCCGTCACCGAGCCGCCCGCGACCGCGGTCAGCTCGCCGCCGCGCTGGACGTAGCCGGCGTAGAACGGACCGCCGTCCGCACGTACTTCGGTGAGATGGGTGTGCGTCCCGTCATCCAGGTGGCCCGCGGACCAGCACCAGCCGAAGCTCCACCAGTCGCGCACCCCCCACGAGTGGTCGCGCTGACCCGGCCCATCGAGACGGAGCTGCTCGCCGTCGACAGTGACGGTGCCGGTCACGATGCAGGGGATCTCGTACCGCGTCGTCATCCGGTAGTGGAACGGGATCCCGTCAGTTGCCCAGTTCAGGTCCACCTCGACCCGCACCGGCTCACCGGGCTTGCCGTCATAGATGTCCGCAGCGACGGCGTGCCGCACGCCCGCCATCGCACCGCGCACCGTGAACGACTCGAGCTCCTTGTCGACGGTGAGTGCGATGGCGACGTCATCGGTCGCGACTGCCGTCCCCTCGGCAGGCACCGGCAGGTCGTCCCGTTGACAGACGACGACGGGCCGGTCGGGGCCTACCAGCGCGAGATGCCACCACGCGGCGTCGAGGTTCGGGTAGAGGCCCAGCCGGATGTAGCCGGCGAGCAGGCCATCCGGCGTGACGACGTCGGCGTACCAGGACTCCTGCCACAGCGGCTCGGCCTCGGGGACATGCCGCGACTCGTCACTCGCGTCGACCGCGTGCTCGTTCACGCGGGCAGGCCGGCGAGCAGCGACTCGGCGTCGACGTCGATCGCGTGCTGGGCGTGGCGGCGGAAGAGCTCGGCGAACATGGCGTCCCCGCGTTCGGTCTGGACGACGAGGATGGCGGACATGACCGCCATGACCGCGCCGCCGAACGCGGAGAGTCGTACGTCGTGCTCGAGCTGCTCGCGGGAGTACGACGTCACGCCGGCGGCAACCAGCTCCCGGTGGTAGACGTCGAGCAAGTCGCCCCAATGCTGGCGGCGCGCCTCCGTGGTCAGGCTGCCGCCCAGGAACAAGGCCACGTCAGCGGCCGGCGGCCCCCAGGCAGCGGTCTGCCAGTCGACGATCACCGGGGTCTTCGACCCGTCGGGAAACAGCATGTTGTCGAGCCGGTAGTCGCCGTGGGCGAGCGTCCGCGGCCCGTCATACGCCTCGACGATCCGTGACACGAACGGGATCACCCGCTCGACCAGCTCGCGGTGCCCCGGCGCGAGGTGCTCGTCGAACCGCTCGAAGAACGACGGGGCGGTCATCGTGATGATCGCGACGACATTGGCGGTGTTCTCCGGAGACACCCGGTTCAGCCACTCCCGCGCGGCGTGTTCGGGTGAGTCCCAGGCGAAGGCGTGGATCTTGGCGAGCTGTCTCATCGCCTCCGCCGCGACGAGCTCGTCACACCCTTCGATGTCGTTGCCCTGGGTGCAGGGCGCGACGTCGGAGAGGAGCAGCGTGAAGAAGTCGGCCTCTGACTGCCACGCCGCGTAGTGGTGCTCCGGCACGCCCGGCACCGGCGCGAGCTCGTTGTAGATGGAGACCTCGATCTCGTAGCAGCGCACCAGCTTGCTGGCGGCGCGACTGTTGGGGTCCGTCGAGGCGAACTTGCCGATCACGGTGGCCGGGCCGGCGGCGGGTGGCTCGTACTCCAGGGCGATGCGCACGGTATCCGCCATCTGCCCGGTGCCGACCTGGGTCGCGGTGAACCCGGTCACCTTCGCCCCTTCGGGCAGTGACAGGGCCGCCGTCAGCCAGTCGGCGGTCAGCTCGGCCGCGGACTCGAGCACCGGTGCAGTCACCAACGTGGTCTACCACGTCAGACCGGTGCGGCGCGGGACAGGCCGACCTGTCCGCCAGGCTAGGAGTGGCGAGCGTGGGCGCGATGGTGTCTCGCGCCGGCGCCGTGGTATTTCGCTGCCCGCCAGCTGTAGGTGAACTTCGGCGGGGTGCCGCGGCCGCCGCTCATGATCATCGCGATCGACATGCCGGCGGGCGTCGCGGTCCCGGCACCTGCCAGCAGGTGCGGGAGATAGCTGTAGGTCCCGAGGATGTTGTTGCGATGTCCCCAGCAGCCTTTCGACCTCGGAGTCAGGCACGCAAGGTTGATGCCACCACTGCCGAAGCCGTCGTTGTACATCCAGTCGTAGTCCGACGCGAGCGGCCCGAAGTCGCCGGCCCAGTTCGATCCGTACTCGAAGATGCCGAGCGACCGCAGCAACGACAGCACCGGCTCCGGATCGAGCCGGGCGATGGCGGCGGTGTGTGAGGCCAGGTTGAACACCCGGGTCAGCCCGGCGAACGGCTTGAGACCACGTCCGACCCGCTCGAGATCGGTGATGACGAAGGTCTGCTCCGCGACGGTGAGCTTCTTGTAGTTGCGCGGCAGGACCAGAGCGGGGTGCTTCACGCCCTCCGCGGCCCGCGCGTTCTTGATCGCCCGCAGCGCGAGGCGGGTGCAGGCCCGGCTGCGCCAGTCTTCCGCGCACGCCGGGATGAAGTTCGGGTTCGGCGCCCGGTTCCGCGACGGGTGGGCCAGCGCCGCAGACATCCCGCCGAGATGCATCGGCGCGCCGAGCTCCACGGGTCGGTGTGGAGCTCGACGCGCCGCGGCCGCCGTTCCGACGGGTCCGAGCACGACTGTCATCAGCAACGCAGCACCAAGGAAGGTTGCGCATTCCCGCCGGATCATCCGGACCATCTCCGTTCGTCCTCGCGACGGCGGAGTCGATTTGATCTTGTTTTGTCAGATTTTGTCAACCTTGGTTGGCTTTTCGTCACCAGACAGGGGTCGGCGTCGACTGCGGCGGCGCAGCAAGCACGTGGAGATACGCGCGTGAACCGAACTCAATTCAGGCCGAATGGCCCTTGACTGACTAGGTTGACGAATCTTTACTCACGTCACGCCCACCCCGGCGCGACGAGAGGAACCACCATGATTCGCCGCATCACGACCGTCCTGGTCGCCATCGCCATCGGCACGCTCACCGCGGCCGCGCCCGCCGCCGCAGCGACGCCTCACATCCACACGAACGGCATCCTGCACTGCTGCTAGCGGCTCCGGGCAACGCCCGAATCGCTACACCGTGACGCGGAGCGCGGCGGGAAGCTGGAGGCCCGACGCGACCGCGGCGCGGCGATAGGCGTCGCGGGAGGCATCCGGGTCGCCGAGCCGTTCGAGCTGGGCGCCAAGCTCCAACCACAGCTGTGCGGCGTTGCGGTCTTGGCCGACACCGGTGAGCAGCGCGACTGCGTCCCGGTAGTACGCCCGGGCACGGTCATCGTTGCCCGCTGTCAGCTCGATCTGACCGAGGAGCGATGACGCCTCGGCGCCGATCATCGGCGCAACCGCACCAATCGACGCCAACGCCTCTGTAGCCATTCGAGCGGCGGAATCCGAGTCACCCGAAAGCAGCGCGGCCCGGGCGAGCCCGAGATCGCACTGGGCGACATCGGCCGGGCTGGCGCTCGACGCCGAAAGCTCGACGCGAGCGGCGGAGAGATGTTCAGCGGCGTCATCGGCCTGCGGAGGGTCGAGCCGAAGCATCATCAGGCCGACCTGTGCCCGAAGCCGGGCCAGGTTACGACGGTCCTCGCTGTGGGCCAGCAGGTTCAGGGCCCGCTCGGCCAGCGGGATGGCCCCGGCGGCATTGCCCCGCTCGGCTTGAAATGCGCTCGCCTCCCAGTACGCCGCGGCGCACGCGGCAGGGGAGCCCATCTCCTCAGCCCGCTGCACCGCGCGCAGCGCGAGGCGCACCGCATGGCCATGGTCCCCGCGCTCCCAGTACGCCGCGGCGACCGTCACCGCAAGCTGGATCGCCTCGTCACCACCGTCGATCTTGGCGTCCCTGAGCGCCGTGAGCGCCGGTTCGCCGACCTCGATCGCCCGGGTGAAGTCGCCGGTCTCTCGATAACAGCGGCTGAGCGCGATCGTCGCGGGCAGCCGCGGTCGGCCTGCCGCATCGTTGTCGAGGATTCCTTCCAGGGCGATGATCGCCTCGTCGTACCGCCCGGACGACTCGAGCGCCCTCGCCGTCAGCAGGTCGGCTCGTTGCCGGATGTCGTCGGGAAGGTCCGGCTCAGCCGTCACTCCCGCGAGCGCGGAGAGGGCCTCGTCCGCCGAT
>DASZTL010000095.1:0-6460 GCA_035548055.1 Mycobacteriales bacterium
GGCGTCGCCGCTTCCAGCTTCATCGAAGGGCCTCCGCGGCGAGCCTCAGGTCGGCGACCAGCGCGGCGTGCGGCTCGCCGTTCGGCCCGAACCGCAACGCCGCCGAGGGGTGGTAGGACGCGATGAGGCGCCGACCACGCCAGTCGTGCACCGTTCCACGCACATCGGCCAGTCGGGTCTTGGCGTTGACCGCCCAGGTCAACGCAGTGCGCCCGAGTGTGAGAACCAGCGGCGGGTCGAGCAGCGCGACCTGCCGGTCGAGCCAGCCGGTGCAACGAGCGGTCTCGGCCCGCGCCGGAGTGCGGTTCTGGGGCGGTCGACACTTCAGCACGTTGAGCACCGAGATGTCGCTGCGCCGTAGCCCGGCGTCGGCCAGCAACCGGTCGAGCAGCTGGCCACCCCGGCCTCGGAAGGGACGCCCTTCGGCATCCTCGGTTGCCCCAGGTGCCTCCCCGACGATCAGCAGACGCGCGTCTGCCAGGGTGTCGCCGACGACGACGTGCTGACGAGTGGCGGCGAGCTCCGGGCAGGCCGTGCACGACCGGATCGCACGTGCCAGCCCGTCCAGCCCGGCGCAGGCACCGGCCTGACCGACGATCGTCAGAACCGCCGGATCGACAGCGCGCGGGCTCATTCGTCCGCCATCCCACCCGCCGCGGCACCGAAGAGCGCGCTTTGCGCGGTCATCTAATCGCGGCGCGCTCCGACGCGCGGTCGAACAGTCGGCGAAGTGCGGCGTTGACGTCGTCGTGCCGCTCGAGCTTCGCCATGTGGTTCGCACCCGGCAGGACCTGGAACTCCGCGGCCGGAAGCGCATCAGCCATGACCTGGCTGTGCGAGAGAGGGGTCAGGACGTCCTTCGAGCCGCAGGAGATGAGCACGGGCAGGTCCTTGAGGACATCGAGAGCTGTCAGTTTGTCGTGCGACAGGAACGTGTCGAAGAACTGCGACATCACCTCGATCGGGGTGGCGGACACCATCTGCTCCATGAAGGCGACGAGCGACGGTGGAACACCGGGGCCGTAGGAGATGAAGCGGGTGAAGAGGAAGCCGACATCGCTGCCGACGCGACGGCCGCGTTCGATCGTCGCCGCTCGGCGCTGGACGAGCTTCGCCCCGGCGGGAACGAACGGCGAGACGAGACGGGATACGGCTCCGGGGACTCCCACGATCTCCTTGGCGACGTTGCCGGTCGACGTCGACAGCAACGCGACGCCGGCGATCCGGTCGCCGAACAGGTCGGGACGCTGGTCGGCCAGCGAGAGGATCGTCATGCCGCCCATGGAATGGCCAACCAGGACCACGGGACCTGCCGGCGCAACCGCTTGCAGCACGGTGTCGAGATCCTTCCCGAGCTGATCGATCGTGCAGTGCTCTGCCGGGGATCGCTCGGACGAACCATGGCTGCGCTGGTCGTAGAACACGAGCCGGGCCGCATCGCCGAGATCACGGCGCTGGAAGTGAAAGGCGTCCATGGAAAGCGTGAAGCCGTGCATGAAGACCACGGTCAGCGGCGAATCCGGATTGCCGTCGATCTCGACGTGCAGAGCGACCCCGTCGTCGGCGACGACGCTGAGACCTTCGGTGTGCAGCTTGCCGAACGGCTCGTCGACATAGGGGTCGGCCGCAGATCGGGCTCGACCTACCGCACGCCGCTCGGCGTTGATTCCCGCCGCAACGGCGGCACCGGCGACACCGGTCACGAGTGCGGCGACTCCGAGGTTTCGGCGACGGCTCATAAGGCTCCTTCGTAGATCCGTGGGACTCGCGCGCCTACCCGGGACACGATCTCGTAGTTGATCGTGCCGATTGCAGCAGCCCACTCGTCGGCGGTGGGCTCACCGGACGCGCCCGGGCCGAAGAGCACCACCTCATCGCCCGCCATGACGCTGTCATCGCCCACGTCCAGGACGAACTGGTCCATACAGACGGTGCCGGCCATCCGGTAGCGCTTCCCCGCGATCGTCACCTCGCCGAGGTTCGTGAGCTGGCGTGGGACACCGTCGGCGTACCCCAGCGGCACGAGCGCGAGGGTCGTCTCGCCGGACGTCGTGTAGCGATGCCCATACGACACACCGTGACCCGCCGGCGTGCGCTTGGTCAGCGCGAGCCGACTCGTCAGCGTCATCGCGGGAGTCAGGCCTAGCTCGCGCGCCTCACCGACCGCGGGCCCGGGTGACAGGCCATAGATCGCCACGCCGGGTCGGACCAGGTCGTAATGAGTCTCGGGCAGCCGGAGCGTCGCGGCCGAGTTCGCGAGATGACGGACCGTCGGCTGCAGACCGGCGCGAGTAGCAACGTCAAGCGCCTCATCGAACGTCCGGCGTTGCGCCTCGATTGTGGGATTCGCCGGATCGTCGGCGTACGCGAGGTGCGACCAGATCCCGACGACGTCGACCGTGCCGTCGGCCTTCGCCTTTGCGGCCGCCTCGACCAGGTCCGGCCACGCACTCGGTTGCGCGCCGCCCCGCCCGAGTCCGGAGTCGACCTTGAGGTGGACCCGGCTCGGCCGACCCGTCCTGGCGGCCGCGGCAATCGCCCGATCAAGACCCCAGCCGGCGTAGACGCCGACATCGACCTGCGCCGCGACGACGGCTTGCCAGTCGTCAGTGGGACCGAGCAGCCAGGCAAGAGCCGGGGCGTCGATTCCGGCCGCGCGAAGCGAGAGTGCCTCGTCGGCCATGGCGACGCCGAGCCAGGTGGCACCTCCGGCAAGCGCGGCGCGAGCCGACTCGACCATCCCGTGGCCATAGCCGTCGGCCTTCACCACGGCCATCACGGCCTTGCCGCTCGCCCGCTCCATCAGCGTCGCCACGTTGCGGCGGATCGCGTCGAGATCGATGCGCACGGCGGAGACGCTCACCTGACCAGTCTCTCAGGGGAGATCGGCAAGCGCCTCGGAGATGTTCGCGACGATGTCAGTGGCGCTGATCGGATGAGCGGGGACGCCGCTCGCGATGAGACCGGCCAGACCGTGCAGGAACGCACCCGCCGACCCGGCGGCGAGCGGATCGAGGCCGCCGGCGAGCAACGCGCCGCACACTCCGGCGAGCACGTCGCCGCTTCCGGCAGTCGCTAGGTACGGCGTCGACGCGGTGTTCACCCGTACCTCGCCATCCGGTGCGGCCACCAGAGTCGAGCTGCCCTTGAGCAGCACCGTCGCACCGAGGGCGGTCGCGCCGTCACACACCGCCGACAGCCGGCCGGCTTCGATGTCGGTCCGCGCGCCGTCGGTCAACCGGGCGAACTCCCCGGCGTGCGGCGTGAGGAGCGTCGGCGCCGTTCTCGCTCGCACGAGGTCGGGCGCCGCGGCAACGATCGTGATCGCGTCGGCGTCGAGCAGGACCGGAAGGTCGGTCGCGAGCACGGCGCGAACCAGGCGGCCGGCGTCGTCGTCGGTGCCGAGGCCCGGGCCGACCACCCAGGCCTGGACCCGACCGGCCGCAAGCATCGCGTCCGCGTCGCCGGGGGCGATCTCGGTGACGACCGCCTCGGGATGCGCTGACCGGACGGCGGACGACGGGCCGGCCGTCGAGACGAATCGGACCATTCCGACGCCGGTGGCGAGCGCGCCCCCGACGACGAGATCCGCCGCACCCGGATAGGCGTCGCTCCCGGCCACGACACCGAGCACACCTCGGCGGTACTTGTCGGACTCCGGCGACGGAGCGGGCAGCAGGTCACGCACATCGTCGGCGTCCAGCGACTGAATCGACGCGGCCGGCATCGTCAGCCCGATGTCGATGCACTCGACCAGTCCCGCGTACTCGGCGCCCGGGCTCACCAGCAGGCCGACCTTCATCGCGCCGAACGTCACCGTCACGTCGGCGCGCACCGCGACGCCGGGGACTTCGCCGGTGGACGCATCCACGCCGCTTGGCACGTCGACCGCCACCACGGTCGCGTCCGCTGCGTCGAGCATCCGCGCGAGTCCGGCCATCGACTCTCGCAGCTCACCGGTTGCGCCGATTCCGACCATCCCGTCGATGACGAGCTCGGCTTGGCCGAGGAGGAGCCGGTCGGAGTCAGCGCCGGCCGGCTTGGAACGACCGCCGGCACGGTGCAGTGCGGCAAGAGCGGGCGCGTGCAGACGGTCCGCCAGGAGCAGAGCATCAACGCGTGCGCCCCGCTCGGCGAGCTTCGCGCCGGCGTACAGGGCGTCGCCCCCGTTGCCACCCGACCCGACCAGCAGCACGACCCGCGATCCGTAGGTCCGGCCGAGCAACGCGGCACAACGCCGGGCGAGCGCGAACGAAGCTCGCTGCATGAGCGTGCCTTCGGGCAGCGAGGCGAGGAGCGGCTGCTCGGCGGCACGGACGGCAGCGGCGTCGTAGGCAGACCTCACGCGCTCTCCGCGATGACTATCGCCGTCGCGACCCCCCCGTCGTGAGAGATCGACAGGTGCCAGCGCTCGATGCCCTTGTCCAGTGCGGCGCTCGCCACGGTCCCGTCCACTTCCAGGTACGGACGGCCCAGCTCGTCATGGCGTACCTCGACGTCATGCCACGCCAGGCCTGGCGGCGCGCCGAGCGCCTTGGCAACCGCCTCTTTCGCCGCGAACGTGCCGGCGAGCGTCGGGATCGGCGCATCATGCTCCGCCGCGGTGAACAGCCGGTCCTTCAGGTTCGGCGTGCGGGCGAGGCTCTCGGTGAACCGCTCGAGCGCGACGACGTCGACCCCGACTCCCACGATCACGACGGCAGCCCGGCTCGGCGGACCCACTGTCCAATGAGCGGAACCGGCAACATCGTGGGAGTCACTCGACGGTGACGCTCTTGGCGAGGTTGCGCGGCTGGTCGATGTCCAGACCACGGGCCATCGCGAACTCCGCCGCGAGCACTTGCATCGGCACGATGGTGAGCAGCGGCGACAACAGCGACTTGGTGTCGGGGATGCGGATCAGCTCGTCGGCGTGAGGGGTCACACTCTCGTCGCCATCGGTGGCGATGACGATCGTGCGCGCACCCCGCGCCCGGACCTCCTGCACGTTGGTCACGAGCTTCGGGGTGAGCGCGTGCCGCGGAGCGAGAACCACCACCGGCGTGCCCTGGTCGATCAACGCGATCGGCCCGTGCTTGATCTCACCGGCCGGGAATCCCTCGGCAGAGACATACGCGAGCTCCTTGAGCTTGAGCGCGCCTTCGAGCGCCATCGGATAGCCGACATGCCGGCCGAGGAACAGCACGCGCTCACTGCTCGCGATCTCGCGGGCAAGCTTGCGGACCGGGTCCATGCGCGTGAGCACTTCGCGAATGAGATCCGGCGTCTGCGACAGGTCCTCGAAGTGCGAGCGCACCTCGTCCCCGTCTCGATAGCCCCGCACCTGGGCGAGATGAAGTCCGACGAGATACATCGCGGCAAGCTGGGTGATCACGGCCTTGGTCGATGCGACCGCGACCTCGGGTCCGCTGTGCGTGTAGAAGGTCGCGTCGCTCTCCCGCGCAATCGAGGACCCGACGGTGTTGCTGACGGCCATCACCCACGCCCGCAGCCGGCGCGCGTGCCGCACGGCTTCGAGCGTGTCAGCCGTCTCGCCGCTCTGGCTGATCGCCACGACCAGGGTGTGGGGATCGAGCACCGGGTCGCGGTAGCGGAACTCGCTCGCGAGCTCGACCTGGACCGGCAGCCGCGCCCAGCGCTCGATGGCGTACTTGCCGACCAGTCCGGAGTGGTACGACGATCCGCAGCCGACGATGATCACCTGGGTGAGGCCACGGACGTCCTCGTCGCTCATCGCGAGCTCGTCGAGCCGCAGCCGACCTTCGGCGTCGATCCGGCCGCCGATCGTCTCGCGCACCGCCTCCGGCTGCTCCTCGATCTCCTTGAGCATGAAGTAGCCGTAACCGGCCTTCTCGGCGGCGGCAGTGTCCCAGTCGACGTGGAACTGCTCACCGCGAACCGGATCGCCGTCGAGGTCGGTGACCGAGACACCGTCGCGACGCAGCACGACGACCTGGTCCTGATCGACGATGCGCGCCTCTCGGGTGTAGGCGATGAACGCGGTGACGTCGCTCGCGAGAAAGTTCTCGCCCTCCCCGAGACCGATCACGAGCGGCAGGTTGCGGCGGGCTCCGACCACCACGTCCGGCTCGTCCCGGTGCGTCACGACGAGGACGAAGGAGCCGTCGAGCTCCCGACAAACCGCGCGAACCGCGGCGGCGAGGTCGCCGTCGTACCGCTCCTCGATCAGGTGAGCAACTGCCTCGGTGTCGGTGTCGCTGGTGAGCGTGTGACCGCGGTGCTCGAGACCCTCGCGGAGCTCGGTGAAGTTCTCGAGCGTGCCGTTGTGAACGACGGCGACCGCGCCCGTGCAGTCGACATGCGGATGCGCGTTGCGGTCGTTGGGTGCGCCGTGGGTCGCCCAGCGGGTGTGTCCGATGCCCAGCGTGCCCTCTAGGTCGGTGGCCGGGACCTCGGCAAGGGCGCCCCGCAGGTTCGCGAGCTTGCCCGCCCGCCGGAC
>DASZTL010000096.1:0-30077 GCA_035548055.1 Mycobacteriales bacterium
TCGGACCGGCACCTACGGCATCAACTGGTACGCCTTCGACATGGGCTCGCCGTTCGGCGGCTACAAGTGCTCAGGCATCGGCCGCGAGGACGGGCCCGAGGGCCTGGCCGCGTTCTGCGAGCTCAAGTCGATCCTCATGCCCATGGGTTACACGGGCTGAGCGCTACACCGGCTGACCCACGATTGCCATCTGAGCACGTTAGAGCGTGCTCAGATCGCAATCGTGATCAGCCGTTGGGGAGTACGACGGCGCGGCCGTTCAGCGTGCCGGCCTTCAGGCGGTCGTAGGCCTCGACGACCTGGTCGAAGCCGAACTGCTCGACCTCGACGACGACGTCGCCTGACTTCGCGAGCGCGATGACCTCGCCGAGTTCCGCGATCGTCGCGCCTTGCGGGTTGAACAGGTCGGCGTCGTGCGCCCACGCGCCGTAGCGAACCTCGGCGGAGCCGAAGCCTTGGCCGACGAGTCCGATGGCCCCAGCCTTCGCGACGTTGCGCATGGAAGCGCGGATCGTCGCATCGCTGCCGACGAAGTCGAGAATCGCGTCGGCACCACCGTCGCCGATCGCCGCAGCCAGTCGCTTCGACAGTCCCTCGCCGGCCTCGATGACCTCATGCGCGCCGAGGTCGGCGGCGGCCGTGATGCGCTCCGGTTTCGCCTCGACCGCGATGATGCGCGCCGACGACAGCATGCGCAGCCACTGCACGCCGTAGGCGCCGAGCCCGCCCACCCCGATCACCACGACCGTCGAGTCGTCGTAGAGCTTGGGGAGCACCTTCTTCACGGCGTGGTACGACGTGGCGCCCGCGTCGGTCAACGGGGCGACGAGCTTCGGATCGAGATCGCCCAGCGGCACGACCTGCCCGGCCCCCACCAGGACGTACTCGGCCAGCCCGCCGTCGGTGCCGAAGCCGCGGCCGTGCCAGGTGTCGACGCAGCAGTTGTCCTGCCCCCGACGGCACCAACGGCACTCGCCACAGGGCGCCATGCATGCAACCGCGACGGCCTCGTCGAGGCCAACGCCATCAACGCCGGCGCCGATGGCATCGATCCAGCCGGCGATCTCGTGGCCGAGGGTGAACGGGAGCTCGTACGGCAGCAGTCCGGTGGGGGAGTCGAGGAAGATCACGTCCGAGTGGCAAAGCCCGACGCCGCCGATGCGCACCCGCACCTGACCGGGACCGGCCTCGGCGACAGGGATGTCGTCGAAGTCGGCTCGTTGCCAGTCGAGCAACCGGTACGCGCGCATCGCGGCTAGTTCTCCACGGGCAGGATGCTGATCCAGTTCACCCGGAGCTCACGTCGCTTGAAGAACCAGATGCCATCCTCGCGGACGAACTCATCGAGGTAGTACGCGAACATCACGTGGTCCTTCACGTTCGGTGGCGCGCCGACCAGGTGGTGCGCCTCGCACCGCGCCTCGCCGGTGGCCCGATCGCCGGCGATCTCGCAGGTGTGGCTGCCGATGGTGTGGTGGGTGTGGCTGTAGTCGCGGATTCGGTCGATGGATGCTGTGATCTCGGCGCGGCCGCGACGCAGCGACGTGGGGTCAGGGGACTCCGGATCGAGCCACATCGCGAACTCGCCGTCCTCGGTGAACAGGCGAGCCACCGTCGCGCCGTCGCCGCGATCAGCGGCGGCGGCGTAACGCTCGACGAGCTGGCGGATCTCCCAGCTGGCCGCGAAGTCGATCACGAGACTTCCGCTCGGAACGCCTTGCCGAGCGCGCTCAGCGCGGCGGGCGCATCCGTGAGTGCGGGGGCGAACGCGGCGAGGTTGACGGTCACGTCCGTCACGCCGGCGGCGATGAGCTCGGGCACGCCAGCCATTGTGCCGACTGGGTCCGGCTTTCCGGCGTCACCCATCACCGTCGTGGCCCGCATCTGTACGTCGAGCGGCCGGCTCGTCGCTGTTGCCAGCCGCGCCGCGCCGTCGCGGACGTCGTCAAGCGTGGCGCCCATGATCGGGATCCAGCCATCGCCGAGGTCGACGATGCGGGCGAGCATCCGATCGGTCAGCGAGCCGCCGAACCACACCGGCAGCCGCTCCTGCGCGGGCTGCGGCGAGCAGTAGGTGTCCTCGAAGCTGACCGTCGTCGACTCGAACCCGGCAGGCAGCTCCGACCACAGTGCGCGGCACGCGGCGACGGTGTCGTCGAGCATCGTCCCCCGTCGAGCGAAGTCGAGGCCCTGCGCGTCGTACTCCTCCTTCTGCCATCCGACGCCGACGCCGAGATCGACCCGGCCGTTGGACAGGACGTCGAGGGTCGCCACCTGTTTCGCGAGCAACGCGGCCGGGCGCAGCGGTGCGATGAGGATGCCGGTGCTCAGCCGGAGCTTGGTGGTGACAGCCGCCATTGCCGTGAGGACGGTGAGCGGTTCGAGCCACGGCGCCTCGGGTGGGACCGGGAACCGGCCCCACAGGTAGGCGTCGGTGTTGTGGCCCATCACCACGTGGTCGACGGCGACGATGCGATCGATGCCGGAGTCTTCCGCGATCCGCGCGACGTCGACGAGGCCGCGCCAGTCGCCGCCGGCCCAGCCGCCGAAGTTCGATACGCCGACGCTGAGCGTCGCCACTGGGCCTACCTCCCCGACGGTTTCTGACACCCTTTCAGATATCTTCAGGCCATGTCGACAGGCTCTGATCTGCACAAGTCTGCGTTCATGCCCAACCTGCTGGTTGCGGCACTGGCCCGGCACGCCGACAAGCCTGCCGTCTATCTCGGCGACGAGGTCCTCACGGCATCGCAGGTCGCGGCGCAGATGAGCAAGTACGTGCAGGCGTTCGCGTCACTCGGGATCTCCGAGCATCACCCGATCGCGATGCTGTCGAAGAACCGGCCCGAGGTGCTGTTCACCATGGGCGCGAACATGCTGACGCCGTGCCGGAGCACGTCACTGCACCCGATGGGTTCGGCTGATGACCAGGCATACGTCCTCGAGGACGCCGAGATAGAGACGCTCGTGTTCGACCCGAGCGCGTTCGAGGATCGGGCGGCCGACCTGCGGGAGCGGGTGCCGGGGCTCAAGACGCTGCTGTCGCTCGGGCCGTCCGAGGTCGGTGTCGACCTGATTGCCCTGGCGGAGACGTTCGAGCCGAAGCCGCTGGTCGCTCCCGACGTCGACCCGGAGGACATCAGCGGCTTCACCTACACCGGTGGGACGACCGGCGCATCCAAGGGCGTCATGCAGACCTATCGCAGCGGCGCGACCCTCACGCAGATCCAGCTCGCGGAGTGGGAGTGGCCCGAGGAGACGCGGTTCCTCATCGCGACGCCGCTTTCGCACGCCGGTGCGGCGTTCTTCGTCCCGACGCTCCTTCGTGGCGGCAGCATCGTCGTGCTGCCGGGCTTCGACCCGACCGCAGTGCTGGAGACGATTCAGAAGTACAAGATCACCGCGACGATGCTCGTCCCGACGATGCTCTACATCCTCATGGACCACCCGAAGATCGACGAGTACGACCTGTCCAGCCTCGAGACGGTCTACTACGGCGCCTCTGCGATCTCGCCGACCCGGCTGAAGGAAGCGATCGAGAAGTTCGGCCACATCTTCTTCCAGTTCTTCGGCCAGTCCGAGTGCGGCATGACGATCTCGGTGCTTCGCAAGGAAGAGCACGACATCGATGACCTGGCTCGTCTCGCGACGTGCGGGCGTCCGGTGCCGTGGCTGAACGTGAAGCTGCTCGACGACGATCTCAACGAGGTCCCCGACGGCGAGCCGGGCGAGATCTGCGTGCGTGGGCCGCTCGTGATGAAGGGGTACTGGAACAAGCCGGAGCAGACCGCCGAGGCGCTCGCCGGCGGCTGGCTGCACACGGGCGACATCGCGAAGAAGGACGCGCAAGGCTTCCTCACGATCGTCGACCGCAAGAAGGACATGATCGTGTCGGGTGGCTTCAACGTCTTCCCGCGGGAGATCGAGGACGTCATCGGCACCCATCCCGCCGTCGGCCAGGTTGCCGTCATCGGTGTTCCTGACGAGAAGTGGGGCGAGGCCGTCAAGGCCGTCGTCGTGCTGCGACCGGAGCAGACCGTCAGCGAGGCCGAGCTCTACGACCTGGTGAAGGAGCGCAAGGGCGCGACTCACGCGCCGAAGAGCGTCGACTTCGTCGAGGCGATCCCGCTGTCAGCGCTCGGCAAGCCCGACAAGAAGGCGTTGCGTGCGCAGTACTGGGGCGACGGCGCCCGGATGGTCAACTGAGCCTGACGTCGAACTTCAGGTGATGGGAGAGGTCGCCGACTTGGTCGACGGCGTAACGGCGCTCGATGAAGCGCCAACGGCCGTCGCTGTCCCGGGCGAACCGGTCGGCGTAGCGGCCGCTCACGATCGGCTGGAAGGCGAAGTCCGCCATGCCTTGGAACACGACGTACGACGAGGAGCTCGTCGCGGTACCGGCGGTCTCGTCCACGTCGATCACCGGATTGGCCGTGATGTGACGAGTTCGTGGCGAACCGTCGTACATCTTGGTCTGGGACTCCCACATCGCCTGCATCTGCTCGGTACCGCTCGCGAAGACATTGCCCGCGTCATCGGCGAGCCGGCCGTCTGCGAACAGCGCCGCCAGGCCGGCGAAGTCGCCGGCGTCCATGCGCTCGCAGTAGCGCCCGAGCAGGTTGCGGATCTCCTCGTGGGCAGTGGCTGTCATGAACTTTGACCTTAGTGAAGAAGACGTCCTCGGCACCCGGATGACGGTGTTCGCCGACCGGCTTCCGACGATGGCGGCCCTGCTGGATCGCTCGCTGCAATGGGCGGACCGCGAGTACATCGTCGACGGCGACCGTCGCCTCACGTACGGCGATCACCATGCGGCCGTCGCGCGGGTCGCGGCGTACCTGATCGAGCAGGGGGTCGAGAAGGGCGACCGGGTCGCCATCTTCGGCAAGAACTCGATCGAGTGGGTCGTGACCTTCTGGGCGACGGTGTCCATCGGCGCAATCGCCGTCGGGCTCAACGTCTGGTGGGCGCAGGACGAGCTCGACTACGCAATCGCCGACTGCGCGCCGAAGCTCGTCGTCAAGGACATGGGTCCGATCACGGCCTTGCTCGACGGTCCCGCGGTCGAGCGTCCGATGGTGGAGGTCGATGAGGACGATCCGGCACTGATCCTCTACACGTCCGGTACGACCGGGCGGCCAAAAGGTGCGACGCACTCGCACCGCAACCTCAACTGTCTGGTGCAGGCGCAACAGTGCATCATCGCCGCGCGCGTGCCGGCGGGTATCACGCTTCCGCCATCCCGCGCGCTGACGAGTACCCCGCTGTTTCATGTGTCAGGGCTCCACAGCGGGGTCATCGCCTGCCTTGGCGCCGGCAACACGACGGTGTGGCAGAACGGCAGGTTCGACCCGATCTCGACGTTGAAGGTGATCGAGCGCGAGCGTTGCAGCACCTGGACCACGATGCCGACGACGCTCTGGAGGGTCGTCCACGAGCCCTCCGCGAAGGACTACGACACGTCCTCGCTGATGCACATCGGCGGCGGTGGCGCGGCCTGGTCGGCTGCCTTGCAACGGGCAATCCGTGACACGTTCGGCGAGCACATCAGCTGGGGAATCGGCTACGGCCAGACCGAAGCCTGCGGCTTGTCGACCACGTCTTCCTTCGCCGAGCTGCAGGAGCATCCCGACACCGTCGGCCGGCCGGTGCCGACCGTCGAGCTGAAGGTCGACGAGGCCGGTGAGATCTACCTTCGCGGGCCGATGGTGATGCTCGGCTACTGGAACAACAAGACGGCAACCGACGCCGTCATCGGCGAGGACCGCTGGCTCCGCACCGGTGACTTGGGCGAGGTACGCGACGGTCTGCTGTACCTGACGACCCGTCGTACCGATCTCATCCTGCGCGGCGCCGAGAACGTCTACCCGGCGGAGATCGAGAGCTGCCTCGAGGGACATCCCGACGTGGCCGAGGTCGTCGTCGTCGGGGTGCCGGATGAGGAGTTCGGGCAGATCGTAGGCGCGATCGTCGTACCGGCCGAAGGGGTCGATCTCGATGAGGCGAACCTCGCCGGCTACGTGAAAGAGCGCCTCGCGTATTTCAAGGTGCCGAGTCGATGGGTGATCACGTCGGATGCACTCCCACGCACCGCAACTGGCAAAGTAGTGCGCGCAGAGGTCATGGACCGGTTCAAGGAGTCGTAGATGCCCTATCCCCCCGACAACTACCCGCTGACCCCTGCGGGCGTCGATGACTATCCGGTCAAGGTCGGCTCGATGCTGCTCACTCTGGTCGACCCGCACAAGGGTTTCGAGAGCGCCTACAACCGCTGGTACGAGCGCGACCACTTCTATGCCGGCTGCATGGAAGGGCCGTGGCAGATCGCCGGCTCGCGGTGGGTCGCCACCCGCGAGATGAAGAACCTGCGGTGGGGCGGAACCGACGTCGCGAACCCGCTGGATGCCGGGTCGTACGTCGCGATCTACTGGGTCGAGGCCGGGCACCACAAGGACTGGGACGACTGGGCGCTGCCGCAGGTGCAGCAGCTCTACGCGAACGGCCGTGGCTTCGGTGAGCGGTCGCACGTTCACACCGCCACCTTCGACCACGTCGGCGCGGTGTACCGCGACGCCGACCCGGTGCCGGTCGAGCTCGCGCTCGACCACCGTTTCGACGGGATCGTCTGCTTGTGGCTTGATGGTCGCCACGGTCTCGACGCGGCTGCGCTCCAGGAGCGGATCGCCCAGAGTGATGCAACTCGCGACCTGTTCACCGGGTCCGACATCGAGATCGTGTCGTCATGGACGCCACGTCCGGAGTTCCGCAACTCCCGCGACAACGCGCCGATGTCGCTCGGCTCGCCGGGCGGGCAGGCGAACCGGCTCTGCCAGGTCGCGTTCGTCGGCGGTGACGTGCGCGCGTCGATCGACTGGTTCCGTGCCTACACGAAGGCAATCAACGAGCTCGACCTCGCCGACACTCTGCTGGTCGCGCCGTTCCTTCGCACGATCGTCGGCACCGACACCTACACCGACCAGCTCTGGTAGCTCGCTTCCCCCACGAAGTAGCACATCGCGCGCCCCTCGAACCGGACAACTAGGTCATTACTGGGCGGTATTGCCCGGCTTCGTGTGCTACTTCGAGGCGCCTGTGGGCGAGGTCACACAAGAAGTTGCCCATCAGGAAATATCTGGGCGCAATTGCTTGCTTTAGTTAGCAGTAGAACGTGTTCTCTCTCCCACAAGGAAGGTGCACCATGGCTCGACACATCCGAGCCGACCTGCGCAAGCTGCCCGTCTTCGCCGGGCTGTCCCGCCGCGCCGTCGGGCGCGTGGATGCGTTGCTCACGCCGGTCGAGTTCCATGACGGCGATGTCCTCTGTGCGGAGGGCAAACCCGGCCGCGAGGCGTTCATCATCGTCGACGGCGAGGTCGAGGTCAGCCGGGGTGAGGAGCACCTCGCGACCCTCGATGCCGGCTCGGTCGTCGGTGAGATGGCGCTGCTCGGTCACGCCCCCCGCAACGCGACGGTCACCGCGGCCGGCGACGTACAGGCCCTCGTGATGAGCGCCCAGGAGTTCGCGAGCATCCTCGCCGAGCCCGAGGTCGCCTTCGAGGTACAGCGTGTGGTTGCCGAGCGCAGGCGGGTCCTCACCGCTGCTTGAGTGACGTCAGGCCAGCCCAACCTGCTGCAGGGCTCGGACCGCGCGGATTCAGCGCCAGGCGAAGACGGGTTGCTCGAAGTGGGCGACCCGCGTCGTGCGGCCGTGGAGTGCGAGCTCGCGGAACTGGTAGATCACCGCGCCCGTTGGGGCGTGGATCCAGGCACCGAGCATCGGGACCCGGATGATCGGGTCCGGCGACTCGGGGATCGAGGCGAACATCGGGTCGACGTCGTAGTCACTGGCGTGGGCGATGTGCACGCCGGCCACCTCGTCGGGGTTCGGGGTCATCTCCGCCACTACGGCACCCGCCCACAGCACGACGGGGGTGATCCGGTAGCCGGAGCGTGTGGAGTAGTCGTCGAGGCGGCCGAGTACGGCGTCGGGCGGCAGGGAGAGGCCGAGCTCTTCGCGGAGCTCGCGCAGGGCGGCCTGCTCGGCGTTCTCGCCGTCGTCGAACCGCCCGCCGGGAAGCGCCCACTGCCCCGGGTGTGCCCGCAGCCTCGCTGCCCGCCGGGTGACGAGGATTCCCGGGCCGTCATCGCTCTCGACTACCGCGACCGCCACTGCCGCCGCGCGCCGTTCGCCGAGCTCGTGCTCTCTTCGCTCGAACCCGGCAAGGCGCTCGGTGAGGGTGGTGCGGTCGACGTCGATTGCCGCCCGGGCGGAGTCGCCGGGTCGTCGATTGCTGGGCGGCCCGGGCCGCTCTGATCGTTCCGGCATGTCCAGGTCCCGCTAAAGCAGCGGGCCGACCGTCGTTCCGAAGGCGGTGACTTGGTCGACCAGCTCCTCGACCGAGCGGCTCGGGAACCGCACCTGCAAGTGGTTGACGCCGAGGGAGGTCCAGGCCCCCATCGCTTCGGCGATCTGCTCAGGCGACCCGGTGACGGCGGGTCTGCCGAGATCCCACGCCGGCTCGCCGACGTAGATCCATTCGCTGATCGCGCCGATGTCGCCGGTGTCATCGCCCCGCTCGGCCCGGAACAGCGCGATCAGGTCGGGCAGCTGCTCCTGCGGAGTGCCCTGCGGGATCCAGCCGTCCGCCTTTGCGGCCCGCTTCACCGCTGCCGGTACGCCGCCGCCGAACCAGATCGGGGGGCGCGGTCGCTGCACAGTGCGTGGCTCGACCTCCATCTCGCCGACCTTCCCGTCGGCAAGTGCCTGAGCGAAGACCGGGTAGGCGTCATCGGTCAGCCTCGCGCGCTGGCTCACGTCGAGACCCAGGGCGGCGAACTCCTTGTCCACGTGGCCGACGCCGAGCCCCACGATGACCCGGCCGCCGGAGAGCAGGTCGAGGGTGGCGAACGACTTCGCGCTGACCAGTGGGTGCCGGTAGGCGAGGTTGAAGACCGTGGAGAGCAAGCGCGTCTGCTTCGTCTGGCCGGCGAGCCAGCCCAAGGTCGCGACGGTGTCGTACCAAACCGCGCTCATCTTCGGCGACAGGTCGTCGGGGATCGCGACGTGGTCGCAGACGCCGATGTAGAAGAAGCCGGCCTCGTCGGCGGCCTTCGCCACGGCGAGCATCTCGGTCGGTCCGGCCTCGGTTTCCCAGGGCTCGACGAAGAACTTGCTCTGCGCCTGGACGGGCAGCTGCATGCCGTAGACGACCTTGCCCGGCGGAACGATCGGAGCCATTTCGGAATCCTAATCTGACGGGTCGTCAGATCCGTCTCCGCTGGGGCGGGGGGCGGGGTGGTGGACGTCCTAATCTGACGGGTCGTCAGATATGGTGCGAGCGTGGGAGAGACTGCATCGAAGCTGCGGGTGCCAGCGGTCGAGGGCTGGTTCACCATCGACGACAACCCGGCACTGGTCGGTAATCGCTGTACATCGTGCGGCACCGTCTTCTTCCCGAAGGCATCGAACTTCTGCCGAAACCCTGACTGCAGTGGCGACGCCTTCGAGGACACCGAGCTGTCGCGCAGCGGAAGGATCTGGTCCTTCACCGACGCGCAGTACCAGCCGCCGCCGCCGTACATCCCGCACACCGATCCCTACGTACCGTTCGCACTCGCCGCCGTCGAGCTCGAGGCCGAGCAGATGGTCGTGCTCGGCCAGATTGCCGACGGCTTCGGCGTCGCCGACCTCTCCGTCGGAGCGAAGGTCGACCTCGTCATCGAGACGCTGTACTCCGATGACGAGAAGGAGTACGTCGTCTACCGCTGGAAGCCGGCGGCCGCGGAGGTGAGCAGCTGATGTCCGCAGACGTCGTCGTTGCCGGTGTCGGCATGCACCCCTGGGGGAAGTGGGGACGCAACTTCGTGGAGTATGGCGTGGCCGCGGCTCGCGTCGCGCTCGCAGATGCCGGCGTCGCGTGGCGCGACGTGCAGCTCGTCTCCGGCGCCGACACGATGCGCAACGGCTATCCCGGCTACGTCAGTGGCGCGACGTTCGCCCAGGCACTCGGCTGGACCGGCGCCCGCGTCGCGTCTTCGTACGCCGCGTGCGCGTCGGGCGCGACTGCCCTGGAGGTCGCTCGCGCCGAGATCCTCGCCGGTCGCTGTGAGGTCGCGCTCGTCGTGGGCGCCGACACGACTCCGAAGGGATTCCTCGCGCCCAATGCGGGAGACCGGCCCGACGATCCGGACTGGTTGCGGTTCCGACTGCTCGGCGCGACGAACCCGACGTACTTCGCGCTCTATGCCCGTCGTCGCATGGCGCTGTACGGCGCCACCGAGGAGGACTTCGCGCTGGTCCGTGCCAAGAATGGCAGGCACGGGTTGGACAACCCCAACGCGCGCTACCGCAAGGCGTTCACGGTCGAGGAGATCCTCGACTCCGCGATGGTGGCGGATCCGCTGCGACTGCTCGAGATCTGCGCGACGAGTGACGGCGGCGCCGCGGTCGTGCTGACCAGTGCCGACTGGGCGGCGAAGCACGGCGTCGCGAAGCCGGTCGCGGTTCGTGCCGTCTCGACGGTGACTCCCGCCTTCCCGCAGACGGTCATCGAGATGCCGAACTTCTCGACGGACTCCGGCGTCGCGGTACCCGATGCCGTGATGCCGTTCAAGTCGGCGATCGCCCACGCGGCGTACGAAGAGGCGGGGATCGGCCCCGAGGACTTGTCGCTGGCGGAGGTCTACGACCTCTCGAGCGCGCTCGAGCTCGACTGGTACGAGGACATCGGACTGTGCAAGGCCGGGGAGGCGGAACGACTGCTGCACGATGGGGACACGACGATCGGGGGCCGGATCCCGGTCAACCCGTCGGGTGGCCTCGCGTGCTTCGGGGAGGCGGTCCCTGCCCAAGCGCTCGCGCAAGTCTGTGAAGTGGTGTGGCAGCTGCGCGGCCAGGCCGGGGCTCGGCAGGTCGAAGGCGCGACGGCCGGAATTACCGCAAATCAAGGCCTCTTCGGGCACGGTTCGTCGGTTTTGCTCGCGATTTAGGCCTTTGCACTAGCCCTTTTTTGCTATTGCCCGGTATGGGCGAAGGTCGCCAACCTGTGGTGATTGACAGATCTGCTCCCGGTAGTTCGGGTGGATCACCGAGGGGGTCGTGTGGCTGGCTGGCAACAGACCCTGACCGACATCGCTACCGGCGAGTTCGTCGTACTGTTCGCGCTGTCGGTGTGGCAGTGGCGCCGCTACCGCGCGCGCGGGGCCGGATGGGCAGCCGGCGCCTTCGGCTTGCTCGCCGGGCTCGGAGTCACCAGTCTGGTCCTGCAACAGACCGGCGTCTTGACACCGCCCGACTGGTTGATCAAGACCGTGCTCTGCTCGGTTCTGCTCGTGCCCTACGCGCTGTATCGGTTCGCTGCCACCTTCGCTCCGGTACGAAGCTGGGCGCGGAACCTCGCGGAGTGGCTGACGGTGGCCGCAGTGGCCGGCACTGTGCTCATCCCGTATCTGCCCTATCCCGGCCAGGACGACCCGCCGGGCTTCTTCGCGTACCGCCTCTTGATCACCTTGCAGTGGGGATTGCTGTTCGGCTTCGTGGCGTTGCGCATGTGGCGTGCGGGGACGCATCAGCCCCGCGCGGCTCGCTATCGGATGCGCATCCTCGCGATTGCGGCAGCCGGTCTCGACCTCCCGGTGATTCTCAGCACGTTCGGCTTGAGCTACCACCCGAACGTGCAGCTGGCGAGTGCCATCAACACGGACGTGATGGCCTGTCTGTTCGGCTTCGGACTCGTCATGCCTGGCGCGCTCCGCTCCTGGTGGCGCGACAACGATCGCAGCGCCATGCAGGTCGCGATTGCGGATCTGGTGAGCGCGTACTCCGCGACTGATGTCGCTTCCGGACTGCTCCCGCACGTGGCCGCCTTGACAGGTGCCGCCGACATCGCGCTCGTCGACGCGGAGGGCGTCCAGATCGCCCAGTATCGCGCTCCACACCTCGCCTCGCAGCGATCGGCCGACGAAGTCGCGAGCGGCACCGTGCCGATCGAGGTGCCCGTTGGACGGGGTCACCGGCTCGTGGTGCGAAGCGACCCGTACCTCCCCTTCTTCGCGCGAGCCGAGTTCCGCGCACTGAACGCCCTGGCCGAGTTCGTCGGTCTGGCGATCGACCGATGCGAGCTGTTAGAACGCGAACGAGAGGCCCAGGCCCGGCTGGCGCATCAGGCGACGCACGACGAGCTCACCGGGCTGCCCAACCGGTCATTGTTCTCCGATCGACTCAACGACGCGCTCGCTCGCGCCCGGCGCCAGTCGTCTGCCCTCGCCGTCATGTTCCTCGACCTGGACCAGTTCAAGCTGGTCAACGACGGAGTGGACCACGCCACTGGTGACGAGGTGCTCGCCGAGACGGCGCGGCGGCTCCTTGCCACCGCCCGTGCAGCCGACACCGTCGCCCGCTTCGGAGGCGACGAGTTCACGGTGCTCGCAGAGGTTGGCGACGAGGCGGAGGCCGTCGCGCTCGGCGACCGCTTCCGGGTGGCGGTGTCTGCGCCGATCATCGTTGGCGACCGGGACTACTCCGTTCGCGCCAGCATCGGAATCGTGCTCACCCGAGGATGTGGCGACCCGGTGTCGCTGCTTCGGGACGCCGACGCCGCGATGTACCGGGCGAAGGAAGAAGGCCGAGACCGAGTGGTCGTGTTCGGGCCGGACATTCGCAAGGTGGCCAAGACTCGGCTCGATGTGGAGCGAGAGCTGCGTCACGCCCTCGCCACCGCCAAGGACATCGGTGTCGCCTACCAGCCCATCGTGGACCTGCGCTCTGGTGCGATCACCGGCGTCGAGGCGCTGGCGCGCTGGGACCACCCGGCGCTGGGCCGGTTGCGCCCGGACGAGTTCCTCCCTGTCGCCGAGGACACCGGGCTGATCGTCCCGCTCGGGGAACAGGTGCTTGCGCACGCGTGCCACCACGCGCGGCAGTGGGTCCACCTGGCGACCCGCGGGTTCAAGGTGTGGGTCAACGTGTCGGCGCGGCAGTTTGCCGATCCGGGCTTCTGCGACACCGTGCAGCGGGTTCTCAACGAGAGCGGGCTTCCCCCGACGTCGCTGGGTGTCGAGATCACCGAGACGGTGCTCGTGGCGTCCACCGAGCTCGTCGAGGAACAGTTCAGCCGGCTTCGTGCGTACGGCGTCTCGATCGCGCTCGACGACTTCGGCACGGGCTTCTCCTCGCTGGGATACCTCACTCGGTTCCCGGTTGACCGGATCAAGGTGGATCGGACGTTCGTCGCGGGAATCGGCACCGAACCGTCGACCTCGCTCGTTGCCGCCTGCCTGGCACTTGCCAGGTCGCTCGGCCTGGTCACTGTGGCGGAGGGCGTTGAGACGAGGGCGCAGGCGGAGTGGCTGCAACGAGCGGACTGCGATGCGGTGCAGGGCTTCTTCTTCGCGCGGCCGACGGACGCGCATCGGATCAGCGATCTGCTCCGGGATCCCGACCACTTGATCCGGCTGCCGATAGAGCTGCCGCGGAGCCGTCAGCCCGAGCACGACACGCCCGCTCTCTACGGCTGAGTCCAGGTGACGTTGGACTCTGGTCAGTAGCGCTGTCCGGGTGGACCATTGAGCCGAGTGACCTTCACCTCGGCAGGTAAGGAGGTGTCCGCCATGGCATCCGGGACCAGTGCTCGCCAACTCAGCGACGACGACCTGGCATGGGCCATCGAGCATGCTGTGCGGGCCCCGTCTGTCGACAACACGCAGCCGTGGCGGTTCGGGTGGGATGGGGAGACGATCTCCCTGTACGCCGACCTTCGCCGCGGGCTCGTTGCCAGTGACCCGCAAGGCCGGGAACTCGTGATCAGCTGCGGCGCCGTCTTGTACACGTTACGTCTTGCTCTCCGCCAGCTCGGGCTATCAGTGACGGTCGCGCGGGTCCCGGAGGAGGACGATGACCGCCTTCTCGCAACCGTCACGGTCGGGCCGGGTGAGCCGCCGAGCGAAGACGAGCAGGCGCTCTTCAAAGCCGTTCCGCGTCGCCACACGAGACGTGGATCCTTTTCGAGCCTGACTATCGATGCGGATCTGGCCGTGCGCCTACAGCAGGCTGCATGGGGCCAGGGTGCTCGCCTGCTGTTCGTCCATGACCCTGGACCGCAACGCCAAATCCTGCAGTTGGCGTTGACGGCATCGCAGATTCGCCGGGATGATCCGGAGACTCGCGCGGAGACCGAGAGGTGGACGCCGCCGCCCGACAGCCAACGCCGCGATGGCGTGCCCGCTCGCGCGTACCGCCCTACCGCGGTTGTCGACGGCAACGAGCTGGCCTCTAGGGACTTCGACCTCGACCGCAACCAAGGACTCGTGGAGCCGACTGCGCTGCCGGTCGGCGGCATCGCCGCGCTGGTGACTGACGGTGACACGCTGCGAGACTGGCTGACCGCTGGAGAGGCACTGCAGGCAGTGCTGCTGACCGCGGCACGGGATTGGTCATTCGCCGTGTTGCACAGTCGAGCTACTGAGATTCCTGGTATCCGCGCAGACCTGCGGCGGGCGCTCGGGACCTCAGGTCATCCTCACATGCTGCTTCGGTTCGGGTACGCCCGCGATGCGCCGGCCACACCACGGCGTGCGGCGTCCGAGGTCATCGAGCTGACTACGTAGCGGCATCCCACGCGCAAAAGGCCAGCGGCAAGAAGGCTGTGGGCGCCGCTCAGCCCGTCCGGACGGTACTGCGGCCAGTGCCGTTCGGCCCTAACCGCGTGAGTGCCGTGATGTAACAATGGCGACGTGCCAGGCCGGTCGATCGAGGTGTTCCTGCTCGACGACCACGAAGTAGTCCGCCGCGGGGTACGCGAGCTGCTCGAATCCGAAGGCGACATCTCGGTGGTGGGCGAGGGCGCCACGGCCAGTGAGGCGCGTGCGCGGGTTCCGGCCCTTCGCCCGCAGGTCGCGATCCTCGACGTGCGGTTGCCTGACGGCGACGGAGTGACGGTCTGTCGGGATCTCAAGTCCGCACTGCCTGACCTCGCCTGCCTGATGCTCACCTCGTTCGCTGACGACGAGGCGCTCTTCGAAGCGATCATGGCCGGAGCCGCCGGCTATCTCCTGAAGGAGGTCGGCGCCGCTGACATCCTCAGCGCAGTGCGAACGGTGGCTGCCGGCGGCTCGCTGCTGGATCCGCGCACGACGCTGCGGTTGATGGAGCGATTGCGCGGCCAGGCGGGGAAAGCCACGGACGACCCGCTGTCCGCACTGAGCGACCAGGAGCGCAAAGTCCTCGATCTCATCGGTGAAGGGCTCACCAACCGCCAGATCGGTGAGCGCATGTTCCTGTCAGAGAAGACCGTCAAGAACTACGTGTCTCATCTGCTCGGCAAGCTCGGGATGGAACGACGAACGCAAGCCGCTGCGCTGGTGGCCAGGCTCGAGGCCGAGGGCGGGAAGAGCCGCGAGGCGTAACGTCCCGGGTCGGCGATCAGGGCGCGGTGACGGTGTTGAACACGTCTTCGACCGCTCGGCGACCGGCGACTGGCGTCCGGTGACCGTGTCCGATCCGAAGCAGCATCTGCGGGTAGCCGATCAAGCCCAGCTCGTGGCGCAGTTGTTCCCTGGTCGTAGGAACGTCGAGTACCGGCCCGAGCGGTTGGCACACGAGGTTGGCGTCGGTGAGCACGAGGACGATGTCGGCGAGCGCCCGTCCCGACTGCAACCAGCTCAGCGGGTCGTCCCGGTCCGACCCGAGTACGACGACCGGGTCTCGTTCGACGTGACGCGGGTCGAGCGCCCCCCGCCGGTCATGACGGCCATATCCGCTGAAGTCACGGAGTGGGACGTCAGACATGCGATGTTGTGACGCCCAATCGGCGTAGTCGTCCACCAGAATGCCGTCGTGCGCCGCACCATGACGTTGCCAGCGCTGGATCTCGGTCCGGTAGACGGGGTCGTCTGATTCGATCCGCTCCGCGGTCTCGAGCAGTTGGATCAAGGCTTGGCGGTGCTCGGGACGATCGACGACGCGTAGCCAGCAATTGCGCTCGCCGGCGGTCTCGCGCATCGTCTGGAACATCGCGTTGGGGACCGCCTCGTCGGTGTACGGTCCGCGGTCCGTGTAGCGCCGCGGAACTGCGTCGATGAGCCGCTGCTCCGCGGGTGTCAATGGCTCGGCGGCGCCACTGATCAGCTTGGCGACGAGGGTCGGGTGCGAAGGGTCCGGCAGCAGCCGCGCGATACATGCGACGCCCAGGGACCGGATGCCGAGCCGACCGAACTCCGCCGCGGCCCCGCAGCTGATGAGCATCTGCCGGTGCCAAGGGTCGAGGTAGTCGAGGCCACGGTCTGCGTCAATGTGAATCTCGAGTGATGCGGGTCCTGACACGAATCGCCATGGCTGCGTGTTGTGCACGCTCGGCGCGAGAGCCGCGAACTCTGCGACCACTTGCAGGTCTTCGGTCTTCATGACGTGCTCCTGAGCGCTCCTCGCGAGTGGTGGTCACACGTGAGGGCACGACCCCACGGTCCCCGCGCCGCGGCGGCAGCGGAAGATCCGTTTCGCCCTTGGATCTGGGCCTTTCGGCTCTGCCTCCTGGAGTCGGAGGCGGGCAGGCTGGATCCGTGAACGCTTTGGTCGACCCGCTCGACATCGCGGCCCAAGACGCGATGCTCACCGACGGCACAGTGATCGAGATCCGACCGATCGTCCCGAGCGACGAACCCGCGCTACGAGACCTGTACGGCCGGGCAAGCGCCGAGTCGATGCGTCGTCGCTTCTTCTCGTACTCGAAGCGCGTCGCCGAGCAGGATGTGGCGCGAATGATTCGGCCCCCGGGTCACAACCAGATGGCCCTGGTCGCGCTCGATCATGGGATGGCAATCGGCGTCGGGGACCTCGTCCGGAACGCCGGCACCGATCGAGCCGACCTTGCCGTCCTGGTCGATGAGGCGCACCACGGTCGGGGGATTGGCACGTTGCTCATCGAGCATCTGCTCGCCGCGGCGGCCCAGCTCGGCTACCGCTGGGTCCACGCAGACGTCTTGTCGGACAACACCGAGATGCTCGGAGTGTTTCGCGAGCTCGGCGTGCCCGTGAAGCGGCACGCTTCGGCAGGTGTGGTTGACATCGATTTCGCGGTGCCGAGCCGATCCGCCTGGCCGTACGCCGTGCAGGCACGTGAGGCGGTCGCAGACCACGCTGCCCTCGACCGCATCCTGGCGCCCGCGTCAATCGCAGTGGTGGGTGCGGGTCGGCGTCCCGAAGGCGTAGGGCATCGAATCATCACAAACCTTCGCGCGGGCGGATTCCAAGGTGAGGTCTTGGCGGTGAACCGCGGCGGACACGAGGTCTGCGGCGCATCCGGCTACGACCGGCTGTCGGACCTGCCGGTACCGCCCGACCTGGTCATCGTTGCCGTGCCAGCCGTCGACGTGCCTCACGTCGTTGCCGAAGCCGCGGCGATCGGGGCCCACGGCGTCGTCGTGGTCAGCGATGGCTTTGCGGAGCTGGGGGAGGCGGGTCGGTGTCTGCAGCGGGAAGCGGTGAGCGCCGCGCGCGTCGGGGGCATGCGGATGATCGGTCCCAACTGCCTGGGCGTCGTCAACCTGGACCCGGCGGTCAACATGAACGCCACGTTTGCGGCCATCAACGCCATCCCGGGTCGGGTGGGTGTCGCCAGTCAGTCCGGCGGCGTTGGGTTAGCGGTGTTCCAGGCGCTCAGCCGGCGCGGGGTCGGTGTGTCGAGCTTCGTCTCGCTCGGCAACAAGGCAGACGTGAGCGGCAACGATCTGCTGCAGTACTGGCGCCGTGACGCTGCAACCTCGATCTGTCTGCTCTACCTCGAGTCGTTCGGCAACGCCAGGAAGTTCGCGCAGATAGCGCGAGACGTAGGCCACACGAAGCCGATCGTTGCCATCACAGCTGGCCGATCTGCGGCAGGCGCCCGCGGCGTGCGCTCGCACACCGCCGCCGCAGCCACACCTGAAGTGGCGGTGGACGCGCTGTTCGGTCAAGCCGGCGTCATCGCAGCGGCTTCTGTCAGCGAGGCGCTCGACGTCGTCGCGCTCATCGAGTCGGGGGCCGTTCCAGCGGGTAGGCGGGTCGGCATCATCAGCAACGGTGGCGGACCTGCCGCGTTGGGAGCGGACGCTTGCAGCGCTGCCGGTCTTGAGCTTCCGGTATTGAGCAAGCGGCTGCAGTCACGGTTGGCCCAGGTGCTTCCCCATCACGCGGCCTTGGCCAATCCTGTCGACACCACGGCGGGAGCCGGTCCAGCCGCGCTCTCGGCTGCCGCACTGCTGATCGCCGCGTCCGGTGAGGTCGACGCCGTCATCGTTGTCCACGCTTCACTGGAATCCGGTGATCGTGACGCGCTCGCATCTGAGCTCACCGCAAAGCCACTGGCCGGCCCAGTCGTCGTCGTGACCTTCGGTGAAGACGTCATGTCGGTGAGCGGACCGGATGCCGACGCGGCGAAGGTTCCGTGTTTCGCCTATCCCGAGGACGCCGCGTCGGCGATCGCGAAGGTCGCGGCCTACAGCGAATGGCGGCGTCGTCCGGTTCGTCGCCTCACTGCGACCAAGGCGGCAAGCCGCGAAGCCCGCAGCATCGTGGATGCCTACCTCGAGGACAACCCGGCCGGCGGATGGATGGATACCGACGCGGCTGCGCGCCTGATGACGGCGTGTCGAGTGCCGGTCATACAGACCGTTGCGGTGCGGAGCGTGGCTGATGGGGTGCGGGCCGCATTGCGCTTGGGCTTCCCGGTCGTCGTCAAGGTGGGTGCAGGCTCAGTCCTCCACCGGACGGAGGAGCATGGTGTGTTCGTCGGACTTCGCTCGCCGCGCGGTGTTCGCCAAGCGATCCGCGCCATCCACGATCGTTGGGGTGACGATTGTCCGGTCGTCGTACAGCCGATGGCCGCTTCGGGCGTCGAAACCGCGATCGGGTTGCTGCAGGACCGCAGTGTTGGTCCGTTGGTGATGCTCGCGATGGGCGGCATTGCCACTGATCTCCTCGCGGACCGCGCCTTCCGACTCCCGCCGTTGTCGCAGGCGGAGGCGCGTGAACAGATCGCAGCGCTTCGTGCCGCACCCCTGCTGCATGGGTATCGAGGGGCGGAGCCCGCCGATACGAAGGCGTTGGCCGCCATGCTGCGGCGCGTCGGGGATGTCGGGCTGCAGCTCCCGGAGATCGTGGAGGTCGACCTGAATCCGGTCATCGTCGGCGCTACCGGCGCGATTGCGGTGGACGTCAAGGTCCGACTCTCACCCGTTGAGCACGCCGATCCCTATCTGCGCAGTCTGCCCAGGCGGTAGGGCACGGTGCGGTGAGTCCGGCTACTTGATCGCTACCGGGGCGACCGGGGCGCCGGTAGCCCCGACGATGGGTTCCGGCGTTGCACTGAGCAGGAAGCTGTAGCGCCCGTCGCCGGCGCAGTCAGCCGCCAGGGCTTCGAGATCGAAGTTCTGGCCCTGCGGCAGCCCCATCTCGACGAGATGCAGCATGTGCACCGGGAACATCACGTCGTCGTCCTCACCCGGATACACCTCGAAGGACAGGTTGTCGGTGGCCACCGCTGCCACGCCGCGTTCGTGGAACCACTTCACGGTCTGCGTCGAAGGACCAGCGGTCGAGATGCAGTACGACATCTTGTCGCCGGCCTGCAGATGCTGCATCTGGCCGGTCCGGAGCAGCACGATGTCGCCGCTGCCCACGCGTACGTTGCCGGCTTCCTCGGCAGCGTCGAGGTCCGTCGAGGTGAGCGCGTGGCCGCCGGCGAGACGCTCGACGCCGAGTGCGCGCGGCAGGTCGAGCAGGACGCCGCGGCCGACGATCGCGCCCAGCTTCTCCGCGCCGAGCCGGCCGGCTCCAGAATCCGGGTCGATCGACGCCACGGCGAAGCCGTTGTACAGCCGCCCGTCATAGCTGGCGTGGCCGAGTGAGTCCCAGTGCGTCGCGGCCTGTACGCCCATCTGCACCGCGTCGTCGTTGAAGCGAATGCCGCGCTCGTCCTCGCCATACAGCTCGAAATGCGCAATGGTCGTGCGGGTCGGATTGGTGCGCCCCGGCACGAAGCCGAGCTGCGGCCCGTCGAGCGACATGGGAATCGCCAGTGAGAAGCGCTTGCCGTCCCGTACCTCTGCTGCCGCGCTGCGTACCGCGTCCGCCGTTATCAGGTTGAGGGTGCCGCGTTCGTCGGCAGCGCCCCAGCGCCCCCAGTTGTTGACTTCCTTCGCCAGCGCGAAGAACTCCGCCGGGATCGGCACGCTAGGAGGCCGCTGGAGGGAGCGGCGTAACTGGACAGCGCACGGTTTCGCTGCCTCCTACTGGTCGAGCGGGTTGCAGATGCGGCACGGCTTGAGTGACGTCCGCTCGATGTCGATCTCCTTGACGTCGGAGCGTCCTGCGACGGCTGCGCAGTCCGGCCGGTGAAAGATCGACCCGCTCGGCGTGGCGACGTAGCGGCGCGGCGCCGGCAATGCGCGACCGCTCTCGTCGACGGTGGCGCCGCCTGCGAGGAGTGCCTCGACGCGGTTGATCGCGGCGACTAGTTGACGGGCCTGGCTGCGGGCCTCGTTGATGCGCACCGTGTTCCAGTACGCGAAGTAGAGGAAGCCGCCGGCGAAGACCAGTGCCAACCCGAGGATCCCGCCGGAGATGAGGTAGTCGGTCTGTTCCCACGCGAAGGGCGTCCGCGATGCGCCCGCCCAGCCGAGCAGGATCAGGACGATGCCGACCGGCATGAGCACGCCGCCGGCGACGAGCAGGAGCCGATCGAAGCCGAAGCCGGCCGTGCGAGTGCGCACGGAACCGACTCGCTCCGACAGTCGACCCATCAGTCCGGCGGTGCTCCCGCCCTCGCCGAGCGTCTCGACCGAGGTTGTCATGACTCCTCCTCAAGGCGACAGCTTGCGGCTGCGGCCGCGAACGCGCGGCCTGGAAGCATGGACAAGAGATACGAGGCGAGTACGGCGAGCGCTACGCCGAGAACGATCCACCACGAAGACAACGGCCCGGGCAGCGACAGCGGGTTGGCGGCCAACGACGGTGGCGGCGATACCGACGGGGGGGCCGAGGTTGCGCTGGGCCCGCTGCCGGACGGAGCGGTGACGCCAGGGATGGTGTCGTTGCCACCATCACCACCGGTCGTCGGGACCGATGAGGCCGGAGCCGGGACTACCGGCGCGACGTACCCCTCGCTCGCGTTCGCGTTGATGCTCGCGCCACCGAGCTCGAGGAAGATGCCGGTGTCGTTGACACCGGACTTGTAGCCGGCCTTGTTGAGCATGATGATCAGCTCGCCCGACGACAGTGAGATCTGTGCGCCCTGCGTGACCTTCGAGGACTTGGTGACGTAGATCTTCAGCCCGGCCGCGCTGAGCGCCGAGTTGATCGTCTTGTTCAGGGTCTTGATGATGCTCGCCGGCAAGACGCTCTGGTTGGCGAGCTCGATGCCGTCATGCCCGATGGTCACGTTCACGCCGGCGATCTTCGCGCCCACGATCTTCGTCGTCGTCGTACCGGTCGCGTGCTTGCCATTCGAGGTGGCGTGCGCGGCGGACACGAGCGCGCCGATCTGCAGCGGTCCGACGGAAAGGTCGGTCAGTGTGCTCGACGCGTCAGCGACGACGGTGTCGGACCCCTTGAAGGCGATATTCGTCGTCGCGCTGATCAGTGGTCCGGCGTTGTTCTTGAAGCTGGCGAGGTTGGACAGGCCCAGCGCTGAGCTCGAGTTGACGTGGGTGGGTAGAGCAAGCGCTTGCATGATGAAGCCCGGCTTGCTCAGCGACACCCGCTCCTGACCCTGCGTGGTCGGCGCCTCGGCCTTGAACGGGTCGTTGAGCAGCTTCTGCAGTGAAGCGGGTACCTGGTCATTGGTGAGAACGCCGAGGGTGGATCCGAGCGCGCCTCCGGTCGAACCTGGCCAGAAGAACGAGGTGAGCGCGTGCGCGACGCCGCCACCCCCGAGGTCGGACATCGCGTACGGCAGCTCGACCTGCGCATCCTCGCCTTGGTGCTCGTACAGCGGCATCCGCAGGCCGGTCGCCACCGCGTGCACGTTGACGGCGCCGAGCGCGGAGCCGGGAGCCGCGCCCGCCTCCAACGTCGTCGCGAGTGGGGCGATCGCCGCGAGGCCGATTGCCACTGTCCCGATCGCCAGCCGCCGGCGGAAGCTGAGGGCAGGCCGGATCACGCCGCGCCGCCCAGGTAGGCCTCGGACACCTGGGACTCGACGTCCTGCGGCTCGCCGACGGCGATGATGCGGCCCTGCGTCATCACCGCCGCAAAGTCGGCGACGCGCAGCGCCGTGGTCGCGAACTGCTCCACGAGCAGGATCGTGATCCCCTCCTCGGCCAGCTGACGCACCAGTGCATACAGCTCACTGACGATTATCGGGGCCAAACCCATCGAGATCTCGTCGAGCAGCAGTACGGCGGGTCGCGCCACCAGCGCGCGGGACATCGCGAGCATCTGCTGCTCGCCGCCGCTCATCGTCCCGGCTCGTTGCTGGCGGCGCTCCGCCAGGCGGGGGAACCGTGCGAATGTCGACTTCTGAACCGCGCGGAGCGACAGGCCCGCGGCGTACGTCCAGATCCGAAGGTTGTCGTCGACCGTGAGGTTCGGGAAGATGCCGCGACCTTCAGGGATGCGGGTCACGCCGGCGCGGGCGAGCGCGTCGGGACTCGCACCGTTGACGTGCGAACCGGCGATGTGAACGCAGCCGGACGTCGGCCGGATCGCGCCGGACACGACCTGGAGCGTTGTCGACTTGCCGCCGCCGTTCGGCCCGAGCAATGCGAAGACCGTCCCGTTCGGGACGGCGAGGTTCACCCCGTGGAGTACCTCGAGGCGACCGTAGCCGGCGTGGACGTCGACCAGCTCGATCGCGGGTTCTGTCTTCATGAACACAGCTCTCTCGGGGCCCCCGCGGAAGCGTGGCGCGCATCGGGGCGCTGTCGTGGGGAGCTCATGAGGCAATCTCGTCGCTGCCGAGGTACGCGGCCTGGACGCCCGGATCGTTCTGGATCTCTGCCGGGGTGCCACTGGCGATGAGCCGGCCGAAGTCGAGCACGAAGATCTGCGCGCACACTCGCATGACGAGCTCCACATCATGCTCAACGAGCAAGATCGCGGTCCCGTCACTCACCAGCGCCAGCATCAGGTCGCCCAGCGCCGCGGTCTCATCCGGGTTGAGACCGGAACCGACCTCGTCGAGCAGCAGCACCCGCGGTCGGGTAGCGAGGGCTCGCCCGAGCTCGACCAGTCGCGAGATGCCGGTCGGCAGCGCATCGACGCGAGCGTTCGCAACGCGACGCAGGCCGACTCGGTCGATGACCTCTGCCGCAACCTTGACCGGGGGTGTCGGGTCGCTCGACCAGGACTTGTGGAACTCGGCGGCCGCGAGCACGTTCTCGTAGACGGTCAGTGAGCCGAAGACCTCGAGTCGTTGGAACGTCCGGGCCAGTCCGAGACGCGCGCGCTTGTACGGCGGCAGGGTGCTGATCTCCTTGCCGTCGATGAACACGCTGCCGTGCGTCGGCTCCTGAAGTCCTGTGATGACGTTGAAGGTGGTGGTCTTGCCCGCGCCGTTCGGGCCGATCAGGCCGGTGACCCGGCCCGGCATCACCGACAGTGAGACGTCCGACACAGCGTTGATCCCGCCGAAGCGCACCGAGAGGTCGGCCACCTCGAGCACCGGATCAAGGGCTGGACCCGCGCCTCTAGTGGCCGGCATGCGCGAGCTCCTTCTCCTCAGCGAAGAACACTGAGCCGACGGTGCCGTCGTCGTTGACTGAGGTGAGCTCTTCCGGCAGCTCGTCCGAGCGCGGGCGGACCCGTTCGATGAGACTGGCGATCCGGCCGCCGAAGCCGTTCGGCGAGCGGCCGACGCTGATCGCGGCAAGACCGGTGAGGGTGTACTGCAGCTGGCCGACCCAGCCGGGGAGGTGCGGCTGCGCAACGGAGAAGACGGTCAGGGTCGATGCGCCGAGCAGCGCTCCGGTCGCGGTGTTGATCCCGCCGATCCGTGCGAGCAGGAGCACGACGAGGCTGCCGAGCGCGGCGAAGTCGTTGGCTGACACCGATCCGGGCACACCGCCGGCGAGTGCGCCCGCGAAGCCCGCGAGGCCGGCAGCGATGGTGAACGTGATCAGCTTCGTGCCGTTGACGTTGACGCCGAGCGTCGCGCATGCCGCCGGGGAGTCGTTCGTCGCGACCAGTCGTCGGCCGAACGAGCCACGCCTGAGCGCCAGCACACCGATGGCCACGAGCACGAAGGCGACTGCGCAGACGGTGAAGTAGGCGCGGTCGGACTGGGTCGGGATCCCGGGGATGTGCACTCGCGCGACGGCCAGGTTTCCGCCGGTGCCGAGGATCTGGGTGAAGACCGCGAGATCCATCACCGTGGCGAACGAGAAGGTGGCGAGCGCCAGGTACAGGCCACGCAGCCGCAGCGTTGGGAGGGCCACCAGCGCACCGACGCCGCCGGCGAGGCCGATCGCGGCGAGCACCCCGAGCAGTGACCCGCCGCTGCCACCAACGTGCGACATCGCGAATGCGCCCAGACCGACGAAGGACAGGACACATAGCGACGTCATCCCGCCGTACCCGGTGAGCAGCACGAGCGAGAGAAGCTCGATCCCGGTCACGAAGCCGTTCGCGCCGATCTTGAGGTTCGGCCCGGACAGGAAGCCCGCGGTGATCAGGGCAGCGACGACGAGGACCGTGCCGGTGCTCACCGAAGCGCGGAGGCTCGCCACCCGCGGCGCCACCGCGTCGGCGAAGGTAGCGCTCTTGAGCCGATCCTGCGGGAGTGCGATCAGCACGATGAACAGGACGATCATCGGGATGATGTTCTGAACCCGGGTGAGGAAGCCGGAGTTCGGCAGGTAGCCCTGTGCCATCTGCTGGCCGACCGCGATCACGATCGCGCCGGCGACCGAGACCGGCAGGTTGCGCAACCGGCCGATGATCGCGGCGGCGTACCCGTCCACCACGAGCAGCGTCAGGTTGAGGATGTTGAGCTGTTGGATCGGGGCGAGCAACATGCCGCCGAGGGCAGCGAGGGAGCAGGAGAGCGCCCACGACAGCTGCTGCACCCGAATCGGCCGACCACCGGCCATGGCGACCAGATCCGGGTTGTCGACCACGGCGCGCATCGCGACGCCGACCCGCGCTCGGGTGAACAGCATCCGCAGCACGATCGCGACGGCAACCAGTGCCCCCACAGTGATCAGCTCGTGCCACGAGACGAGCACCTTGCCGACCCGGAACCCGTCGCCGTTGTAGAGCTGAGGAAGCACCCGCGTGACGGTCGGGCTCCACGCGCTGTTCGCGATGCCGACGAGCGCGAGCAAGAGCCCGAGCGTGATCACGAGCATGAGGTCGACCGATGCCCCGCGTAGCGGCCGCATCAGGAGGACCTCGATCAGCAGGCCGAACAGCGGGGCGATCACCAACAGGACGAGGAGGAAGGACAGGATGACGTTGAGGTCCCAGCCCTGCCACAGCTGCCAGAACATGTACGCCGCGAACATCGCGATCGCGCCGTGGGAGAAGTTGAAGATGCCGGTGGTCGTGTAGGTCACGACCAGGCCCATCGCGATGAGGGCATAGATGCACCCGGTCACCAGGCCGGTGATCAGGAAGCCCTCGAACGCGGTCATCTCGAACTACGTCCTGTCAGTTGGACCGCAGGAAGCGACCGTCACACCGGAATCCACCGGTCGGTCCCGAGGTCGGCGGCGTAGCGAGCCGGTGGAACGCGCCGTGGCTGAACTCCCACAGGATGTAGCAGTGCGGCCCGACGGTCTTTGAGCTCGGCATCGCCGGCGCGACCATTCCGTTCGCGGTGAAGTTGCGAATCTTCTTCAGCGCCGCCGACACCGTCTTGCGGTTCAAGGTCCCGCCGGCGTTCTCGACCGCCTGCTGGAACATCCGGCCGTCAGCCCACGCATACATCGCGTACAGGTTCGCGGGCTGGTTCGGGTAGGTGCGCTGGAACCATTCCTGGAAGACCTTCACCTCAGGGATCCGGGCCGCCTCGTCCGGGTTGAAGAACAGCGCGTACTCGTTGTAGCCGAGCAGACCCTCGATCGCGCTCGTGTTGTTGCCGAACGCCTGCGTGAAGGCCTGGTCGTAGGCGATGGGGATGACGTTGATCAGGTCCTTCGGGCAGCCGGCCTGACGCTCGTTCTGGATCATTGTGGCGGCATTCTGCGCATTTTCGGTGACGGTGAAGAACACCTGGATGTGCGCCTGCTGGCACGCCTTGACGAAGTCGCCTTGGAAGTTGCTGTTCGTGGGCTGCTCGTTCTGCGAGTACACGAACTTCCAGCCCTGGCTCTCCGCCGCGTGCGTGATCGCGCGCTGCTTGGCGAGTGCTGAGGGCAGCGCCTCGGCGATGGTGCCGACGTGCTGCACCTTGCTGCCGAGCTTCTTCGCCAGGTACGCGAACATCCCGGTGGCGTAGCCGAGCGGACCCGGGGTGAGGTCGTAGTGGTTGGAGGGCGCCGAGGCTGCTGGGTCGAGCGCGACGTGGATGTCCGGGACCGTCGGGTGCGCCCGAACGACGGAGACCGCGCAGTTGTCGTACAGCGCGAAGCTGCCCACGAACGCGAACACCTTGTTCACCAGGTCTGACGCGGCGTTCTGCGTCTGGGTGCAGTTGGTGCCGCCATCACGGAACGCGACGTTGAGGTGGTGGCCGCAGATCCCGCCCTGCGTGGCGTTGACGTAGTTCGCGAACGCGAGCATGCCTTGTTGGGCACCCTGGAACAGCCCGCTTACCGGGCCGGTCACGTCGGAGATCGTGCCGATGGTGATGTCTGAGGCGGTCAAGCCGACGTCGGTTCCCTTGCCGCAGGCCGGAGCGCCCGCTGCCTGCGTCTGCGTCGTCGACGGCTTGCCGCCGTGACCCTTCGTGCCACCGGTGGTCGTGGTGCCGCCGGTCGTGGTGCCGTCGCCGGTGGTCGTGGTGCCGCCGGTGGTGGTGCCGTCGCCGGTGGTCGTCGTACCGCCGCCCGTCGTACCCGATACGGGGTTGAGCACGGCGCTCTGAGCCTTCGCCTGCACATCGTCGGGAAGTCGCGCGCCACAGGCGGTCGCGACCAGGCCGGCGATCATGAGCAGGGCAGCTGCGCGGGGGGTGCGCATGTGACTCCTTCGCCTCGTGAGTGGGGGCGGGCCTTAGCGGGGTCGGCGGCCGGTGACCGTCATCGTTGATCCTCCGGGCGGCCCTGTCGAGGCCATCCCGAGCTTGCGGTGGTCCCATGAGCGGGTCCGGTCGGCCTTGACCCGTACCGCGACCCGCTTGTTCAGCATCGTCTCGACGAAGGGCTTCACGTCGTCGGTGTACGGCGCGTAGTAGCGCTCCCAGACGCTGACTCCGATCCGCCAGAGCAAGTCGGGATCATCGACGACCTCCGCGGTGCCTTCGATGGCGACGCCACGGAGCTCCTCGTAGGTCATACCGTCTTCGACGAGGCAGCTGACCTTTGGGTTTCGCCGCAGGTTGACGGCCTTCTGCGACTTCGCCTTCGTCTCGAAGCAGATGTCGCCGTCGATCACGGCGAACCACATCGCGACCAGGTGCGGCGTGCCGTCTGCACCCACCGTGCCGAGCGTCATCGACCGCGCGCCGGCGAGGAAGTCGTCGATCTCCTCGTCGGTCAGCACGATCGCCGACCGCTGGTTGGTGCCCACGTTCAGGTCAGCCCGATGCCGACTCGTCGAGCATCGTGGAGAGCCGTTCGGTCGTGGTGATGCACTCTTCGACGAGGTCGAGGATGACCTCCTGCGTGGGACGCACCTTGTTCATGCGGCCGACGATCTGACCGACCGGGAAGCCCGAGAGCTCCTTGACGTGTGCCCGGCTGACCCGGCGCGCCATCGCGTTCCAGAGAATTCCCTGCAGCGGCATCGGCAGCGTCTTGGGCGCGCCTTCGCGCTCCCATGCGTCGGTCCACGCCGTACGAAGCTGGCGGGCCGGCTTGCCGGTCATCGTCCGCGAACGAACCGTGCCGCGGGAGTCGGCAGCGAGCAGGTTCTCCAGCGGCTCCGGCTGGGTGTCCGCCTCGGCGACAGTGAGCCAGATCGACCCGGTCCAGACGCCCTGCGCGCCGAGCGCGAGGGCGGCGGCCATCTGGCGGCCGCAGCCGATGCCGCCCGCAGCAAGGACGGGAACCTGGTCGCCCACCGCGTCGACGATCTCGGGCACGAGCACCATCGTGGCGACGTCGCCGGTATGTCCGCCTGCCTCGCCACCCTGCGCGACGAGGATGTCGACGCCGATGTCGATCTGCTTCTGCGCGTGGTGCTTGTTGCCGATGAGTGCGCCGACGAGCACGCCGTGGTCGTGCGCCTTCTTGACGACGTCCTCCGGCGGCGGGCCGAGTGCGTTGACGAGCAGCTTCACGCCGTCATGGCTGAGCGCGATGTCGACCGAGCGGCCGGCCTGGTCGTCGACGCCGAGGCCAGCGGCCTTGGCGCGGTCCTGGCCGAGGTCTTCGGGCAGGGGTGGGACGTCGTACTCCGCCATGATGCCTTCGAGGAAGTCCCAGTACTCCTGGGGGATCATCGCGCGCAGCTCTTCCTCCGATGGCTGCTTGCCGCCCTTGCCGATGTAGTTGGCCGGCATGACGAGGTCGACGCCGTACGGCTTGCCCTCGACGTGGTCGTCGATCCACTTCAGCTCGATCTCGAGCTCCTCCGGCGTGAACGCCAGGGCGCCGAGCACCCCGAGACCGCCCGCGCGGCTGACCGCAGCCACCACGTCACGGCAGTGGGAGAACGCGAAGATCGGGAACTCGATCCCGAACTTCTCGCAGACCGGGGTGCGCAATGTTGCCTCCGTATCACTTGCCCCGGCAACCACTCCGGTCACCGCGGGCTCAGTTTCTGACGCCTCGTCAGGTTCTGTCAGGTTGCAGAGTACGGTGCCTGGCGTGACCTCACAACGGTCTAGCGACTTCGCGACCCCGACCCGTGACGAGATCGTTGCCATCAGCGCGCAGCACGTCGAGATGATGGAGCACTCGGACGACGACAGCGTCTGGGTCTGGGTCAACATGCACCACGTCCTGCTCCGCACCGTCGGGCGGCGCAGCGGACGCGAGCACAAGGTCGCGCTGCCGTTCTGGCGGGACCCGAACGGGGTTCGGGTCGTGGCGGGGTCCTTCGCCGGCGCGAAGCAGCATCCGGCCTGGTTCCTGAACCTCTCCGACCGGGCGGCCAACCCGGAGGTCCTCGTGCGGGTGCAGGGCGCGGCGTACTGGTCAGTGCCGGAGATCCTCGACGGTGAGGAGTACGACGCGACCTGGGCGGCGATGCTCGAGGATCGGCCGCACTACGCGGACTACCAGGTGAAGACCGAGCGCAAGATCCCGCTGGTCCGCCTCGTCGAGACCCGCCCGGCCTAGTCCGCGTGATCTTGACGTTGTGCGCCCATCAGCGCCGTTTATGGGCGTATTGCGTCAAGATCACCGCGGTTCTGGGCGTGCTCGTCGGCACCTCTGGTGCCGCCTCGCACGCCGCCGCCGCTGCCTCGCACGCCTCCGCCGCTGCCTCGCGCGCCTCCGCCGACTCGGCGGTGAAACACTGTCGGCTGCCCTCGGCGAGTCAGGGTTTCGCCACTGCCACTCCCGCGCAGGAGCGGCTCGACGCCGCGAAGCTGCGGGCGGCCGTCGACGAGCTCAGTGTTCACAACCGCACGAGTGTGCTGGTCTTCCGCAACAACTGCCTGGTTGCCGGCGATCACCTCAACGCGCTGACCGCAACCATTCACAACAACCTCTGGAGCGTCACCAAGTCGGTCACCTCGATGCTGGCCGGGATTGCCATCGGCAAGGGCGAGCTCCACATGTCCGCGCCGATCGGGCGCTACCTCCCGCATGGGCCGGGCTGGGGCGATGCCGCACATCGCGCGATCACGGTCCGCGAGCTGCTCACCCAGACCTCCGGTATCGCCGAGGCGATCCTCTCCGAGGCCGGGACGACCGGCACCGATCCCAATCTCGCGCGGGAGGCGCTCGCTCAGCCGATCGTGCATCGGCCCGGAACCCACTTCGAGTACAGCCAGCTCGGTCCGGCGCTCCTCGGGTTCGTCATCCAACGGGCGGTCGGAGCCAATCTGGCCGACTTC
>DASZTL010000097.1:0-18760 GCA_035548055.1 Mycobacteriales bacterium
CACCTACGCCCGCGAGAACGACGGGCTCAAGGGTCGGGTGGTCAAGGACATCGCGGCCGAGCGCGGCCAGGACCCGTTCGACACCCTGCTCGACATCGTCATCGCCGACGAGCTGCGTACGGTGCTGTGGCCGATGCCGAATGACAACGACCCGGACACCTGGGCGCTGCGGCAGCAGGCGTGGGGCGAGGACGACGTGATGCTGGGCGGCTCGGATGCGGGTGCGCACCTCGACCGGATGGCGGGAGCGCCGTTCCCGACCCGCTTCCTCGGCGACATGATCCGCGGCCGCAAGCTGGTGCCGCTGGAGTCCGCCGTACGGATGATCACCGGTGCGCAGGCCGACCTGTTCGGGCTCACCGAGCGCGGCTACCTGCGCGAGGGCTACCACGCTGACCTGGTCGTCTTCGACCCCGAGACCGTTGCATCGGAAGACGCGGCGCTGCACTTCGACCTCCCCGGCGGCGCACCGCGGCTCACCGCCGGAGGGATCGGCGTCAAGCGGGTGCTGGTCAACGGCGTCGAGACGATCCGCGACGGCAAGGCGACGGACGCCCGCCCTGGCAAGGTGCTGAGAAGCGGCAAGGACACCGCCACAGTCGCCACGAGCTGACTCTTCGTACGTAGTTAGTGGGCGAGGAGCTCAAGGAGGTCCTCCGCTGACCGCGTGTTGATCACCCGGTCGGGGTCGAGGTCGATCTCGTCGGCGCGTTCGCAGCCGTTGACCTGCCACTCGAGCTGACCCGGCGCGTGCGCGTCGGTGTCGATCGAGAACATGCAGCCGATCTCCTCGGCGAGCGACAGGAGCCGCCGCGGCGGGTCGAGCCGCTCGGGTCGAGAGTTGATCTCGACCGCCGTACCGAACTGCTTGCACGCCTCGAACACCATGTCGGCGTCGAACTCCGACTCCGGCCGGCCGCGTCCCGCGAGCAAGCGGCCGGTGCAGTGGCCGAGGATGTCGGTGTTCGGGTTGGCGACTGCAACGACCATCCGCTCGGTCATCTGCTTCGCGTCCATCCGGAGCTTCGAGTGGACCGACGCCACCACCACGTCGAGCTCGGCGAGCAGGTCGTCTTCCTGGTCGAGCGCGCCGTTCTCGAGGATGTCGACCTCGATGCCGGTGAGGATCCGAAACGGCGCCATCTTCTTGTTGAGCGCCTTCACGATCGCCAGCTGCTCGCGCAGCCGCTCCGCAGTCAGGCCGCGCGCCACGGTCAAGCGCGGCGAGTGGTCGGTGAGCGCGACGTACTCGTGTCCGAGGTCGCGGGCCGCCGTCACCATCTCCTCGATCGGTGAGCCGCCATCGCTCCAGTTGCTGTGCATGTGGAGGTCACCCTTGAGCGCCGCCTGCATCCGGCCGGGGTTCTTCGCCTTGGGCAGCGCGGCTTCGAGCTTCTCGAGGTACGCCGGGACCTTGCCGGCGAGCGACTCTCGGATCACCGTGGACGTGGTGTCGCCGATCCCAGCGAGATCGGTGAGCGTGTTCTTCGTCGCACGGGAAGCAAGCTCTTCGGCCGGCAGATCCTCGACGATCGATGCCGCAGTGCGAAAGGCCTTCACCCGCGGCGTCGCCTCGTGGGCGCGCTCGAGCAGATAGGCAATCCGCTGCAGGTCCACGAGCGGGTCCCGTTGTCCGCCACCTTCAGCCACGTCCACCTCCTACCCGCCAGACCGGCGTGATCATGACGCCTAATTCACGACACGCCGTACCAGACGAATTAGCGGTCATGATCACCTGGGGTCAGGCCGGGCTGAGGCCACCGACCTCGAAGTGGCAGTCGGTGAGAAGGGAGCCCTCGTAGCGGCCCGACACCAGCAACGGCGCCAGCGGACCCTCAGCGACCCCCTCGACATTGACCGAGGCCGGCTGCATCGAGCCGCCCATGGTGCCGGTGAACCGGCGTACGGCGCCGGCGGTGCTCACCTGCTGCACGTTGCTAGGGATGGCGGTCGTCGCGGGCTCGCCCGACGGCGCGACGTTGATGGTGAGGCTCCACCCGGGCTTGGCCGGTGCGTCGGCGGTGACGTTCGCGGCGAGGTTGTCCTCCGACCACACGAACCGCGCAAGCGACTTCGGCAGCAGCCAGTTGGCGCGGCCACCGACGATGCTCGGGTAGGAGTCGACGGCGATGAATGGGATGTGGCCGTAGCCGTCACCGCCTTCAGGAAGCAGCGTCACGGCGAGCTCGTCATACGGGCCCACAGGGGTCTGTTCGTAGCGGACGAGCGCCCACGCCGCCAACGCGACTCCGGCGGGGCGGATCGGCGTGGGGAAGGCCTCGATCGCGGTGGGCGCAACGGGATGCATCCAGGTGACGATGCGGCACTGGGTCCGCCACGGGGCACCGGCGACCTTCTCCGGTAGCAACCGGATCAACTCGGCGGGCAGCTGGCTCTCGGGCAACCCCACAGCCTCCGCCACGCCGTACGTGGCCGCGCCGGTGGCGGCGGAGGCCTCCTCCGCCTCGCGCTTCTGGCGTGCGGCGATCGCCGCGTTCCGCAGCTTGTGCGCGTCGGTCATCGGTCGAGCTGCTCCTTGATCGGAGTGAAGGGCGGCATCGCGAAGTCGCGGCGCAGCCAGTTTCCACCATCGACCACCAGCACGTGGCCGGTGATGAAGGAAGCGTAAGGGGAGCAGAGGTAGGTCGCAGCCCACCCCAGCTCTCTCGGCTCGCCCGCGCGTCCGGCCGGCTGGCGGGTCGCATCGACAGTCTCGTCACGAACGGCGCGAATCGCCTCGGGCATGTCGTCGTGTGGGAACAGCCCGGGCGCGATCGCGTTCACCCGGACACCGTCGGGCGCCCATTCGACCGCGAGCGTCTTGGTGAGCGACACGACGCCGGCCTTCGCGGCCGCCGAGTGGGCCATTCCGGGCCCGCCACTCTCCGCTGCAGTGGAGACGATGTTGGCGATCGAGCCGCGCTTGCCGGCACCAACGAGGCGCTGGTGCAGCTCCTTCGAGGCGAAGAACGTGCCGTCCAGCACGATCCGCTCGACCGCCCGCCAGCCGTTGGGAGAGAGGTTCGCGGCGGTGACCGGGAAGTTGGCCGCAGCGTTGTTCACGAGCACCGTCACGGTGCCAAACGCGGCCTCGATCGCCTCGAACGCGGCGGCAACGGACTCCGGCTCCCGGACATCGAGCTCGACGCCGATCGCCCGCCCGCCCGCTGTCTCGACCGCCGCGACGCCGGCCGCGCGGTGCTCCTCGTTGCGACTGCCGACTGCGACGGCGGCCCCGAGCCGACCGAACTCGACGGCGATCGCCTTCCCGAGCCCGGTGCCGCCGCCGGTGATGAGCACGACCTGTCCGTCGTACGTCCCGCTCGGCAACATCGCGCCCTCGGGTGCGGCGGGGATCGCCGGCACTACTTGCCCTCGAAGTCGGGAGTCTGCTTCTTCGCCTTTGCGGCATAGCCCTTCGGCATGTCCTCCGACACGAACTCGACTGACGCGCTCATCGCCTCGAAGCGCATCGCGTCGGACAGCCCGTGGTCGGCGAAGGAGTTGATGGTCCGCTTGATGCTCTGTACGGCGAGCGGCGCGTTGTCGCGGATGTCGCGCGCCGTCGCCAGCGCAGTCTCGTCGAGCACCTCTCGCGCCACGACCGACTGCACGACGCCGATCCGCTCCGCGGTGGCCGCGTCGATGCGGCGCCCGGTGAGGGCGAGCAGCTTCGCCCACCCGGCCCCGGCGTCGCGGGCGAGCCGAAGGTCACCGCCGGCGTCGATCGAGACTCCGATCTGCGCCTCCGGGAGCGCGAAGACCGCGTCGTCGGAGGCGATGCGGATGTCGGCCATCAGCGCCAACTCGAAGCCGAACCCGAGGCAGTAGCCGTGCACCGCGGCGACGATCGGCTGCGGCAGATCGGAGAACGCGTGGAACCGTTCGTGCACCCAACGCAGGCCCTCGTAGAAGTTGCGCGCCTTCTCTGCGGCCGAGCGTCCCGTGATCCGGTCCTCCGGCATGCCGAGGTCGACGCCGGCGCAGAACGCCCGGCCTTCGGCCCGGAGGACGACGACCCGCACCGAGTCGTCGAAGCGGATCTGGTCGGCGCGCTTGCCGAGTTGACGGGTGGCCTCCCAGGACCACGCGTTGAGCTTCTCGGGGTGGTCCAGCGTCAGGGTCGCAATCCCGTCGGCGATGTCGAGCCGCAGCATCCAGTCGGCCTCGGCTTCGACCGGCTCCATCCGCACCATCGGGAGATTATGACGGGTCGTCAGATCCACCCGAAGTAGCACACAGATCGCGCTGAGCCGCCCGATCAGGACCCGGGGCGGTGGAGGTGTCCGGTTTCGACGAGGGTGACGTGTGCTACTTCGGGGCGGGCTTGTCGAGCCAAATGGGAACGTGTTCTACTTCGAACGTGAGTGACGAGACAGCCGAGATCGTCGTCGACTGGGACGAGTGCGAAGCCAACGCCGTGTGTGAAGGCATCCTGCCCGAGATCTTCAAGGTCGACGAGAACGACCACCTTCAGGTGTCCAACTTCCATCCGCCGGCCGACCTGCTCGACAAAGTGCAGGAAGCCGTCGACATGTGCCCGAAGCGGGCGCTGAAGCTCAACCGGTCCGCCCCGTGAAGGCTGCTGTCCTCTCGACGATCGGCAGCACCACTCTCGAGGTCCGCGACGATGTCGCCGCGACCCCTGTCACCGACGGCAAGGTCCGGGTCAAGATCCGGGCGACCGGCGTGTGCCACTCCGACCTGTCGGCGATGACCGGCACGATCCCGGTCGCGATGCCCGCCGTACTCGGCCACGAGGGCGCGGGCGAGGTGGTCGAGGTCGGTGCCGGCGTCAAGGGTCTCAAGGCCGGTGATCACGTCGTCATTTGCTGGTCGCCGCAGTGCGGCCAGTGCGCCGACTGCACCCAGGGCAAGCCGCAACTCTGCATGACCCTCGTCGCCGAGGCATTCGGTGAGCCGCGGTTCACCTGCGGCGACGAGACGCTGTTCGGGATGGCGGGTGCCGGCACGTTCGCCGAGGAGCTCGTCGTACCGGAAGCCGCGGCGATCAAGATCGGCAAGGACGTTCCGTTCGATCTCGCGTCGTTGATCGGCTGCGGCGTGATGACCGGCGTGGGCGCGGTCATGAACGCCGCGAAGGTCGAGCCCGGCTCATCCGTTCTCGTGATCGGGTGCGGCGGGGTCGGCATCAGCGCGATCCAGGGCGCGCGCATCTGCGGCGCGGCGAAGATCGTCGCGGTCGACATGGTCGCGCACAAGCTCGAGTGGGCAAAGCAGTTCGGCGCGACGCACGCGGTGACGCCGGACGACCTGCCGGCGCTCAGCCTGGAGCTGACCGGCGGCGCGGGCTTCGACTACGCGTTCGAGGTTGTCGGACGTTCGCAGACGATCCGCGCGGCGTACGACGCGACCCGGCGTGGCGGGACGACTGTGGTTGTCGGGGTCGGGCCGGCGGACGACATGGTGTCGTTCAGCGCGTTCGAGCTGTTCTACGGCGAGAAGACGATCCGCAGCTCCTACTACGGCTCCGCGAACATCCGCCGTGACTTCCCGAGGCTGCTCGATCTTTGGCGTGCCGGTCGGCTCGACCTCGAAGGAATGGTCACCAAGCGGATCACGCTCGACGAGGTCAACGACGCATTCGTCGCCATGCAGGCGGGTGACGTGATCCGCCAAGTCATCACCTTCGACTGAGGACAGCTCTTGCATCTGGGCGTCTCGCTGTTCGCGACGGATCTCACCAATGACATCCGCGATGTCGCGCGGGCGGCGGAGGATGCCGGTTTCGAGAGCCTGTGGGTCGCCGAGCACACCCACATCCCGGTGTCGCGCGCGACGCCGTACCCGAACGGCGGCGAGCTGCCGGAGGAGTACGCCCACACCCTCGATCCGTTCGTCACCCTCGCCGCGGCGGCGGCCGTCACCGAGCGGCTGAAGCTGGGGACGGGCATCTGCCTGGTGACAGAGCGGGACCCGATCGTGCTCGCGAAAGAGGTCGCGTCGCTGGACCTCATCTCTGGCGGAAGGTTCTTGTTCGGCGTCGGCTCAGGTTGGAACGCTGAGGAGATGGCCGACCATGGCACTGACTACGCCGTGCGTTGGGACGTGCTGCGCGATCGCGTGAGGCTGATGCAGGCGCTGTGGGAGAACGACGTCGCGTCGTACGACGGGCAGCATGCGAAGGTCTCGCCGTCGTGGCAGTGGCCCAAGCCGGTGCGAACGCCGATGCCGGTGCTGGTCGGTGGGAGCAGCAAGCTCTCGATGCGTCATGCCGTGGAGTACGGGACCGGTTGGATGCCGATGCCCTCGAAACACAAGATCGGCGAACGGTTGACCGAGCTGGCCGACCATGCTGCGGAGGTCGCCAAGCCGGTGCCGTCGGTCACCCTGCACGCCGTACGGCCCGACGCGGGGGTCCTCGGTCACTATGCCGAGCTCGGGCTCGAACGCTGCATCCTGATCCTTCCGCCGCACGCTGACGCGCTGCCGACGCTGCGCGAGTGGGCCGACCTGGTTCCTCGGTGACGGGGCTCCGAAAATGAACCGGGCGTTGGTGCTCGGCGGCGGTGGCGTCGCGGGGATCGCCTGGGAGCTCGGGATCCTCCTCGGCTTGCAGGAAGCCGGCGTCGACCTGACGACGGCCGACCGGCTGGTCGGGACGTCGGCCGGATCGGCGGTTGCAGCGAAGGTGCTCGCGGGCGTCTCGCTCGAGAGCTTGTACGAAGGCCAGCTCGCGCCCGCGTTGCTGGACAGCGAGATTGCCGCCGACTTCGACCCCGAGGAGATGATGCGAGAGTTCGGCGCCGCACTCGCCGGCACCGAGCCCGGTCCGGCGATGTTCCGGAAGCTGGGCGACTACTCGCTGCGCGCGCCGACGGTTGCGGAGCCGGTGCGCCACGGGGTGATCGAGCGGCGCCTGCCCAGTCACGCCTGGCCGGAGCGGGACCTGCGGATCGTCGCGATCGATGCACGCAGCGGCGAGCCCCGCGTCTTCGGTCGCACTGACGGTGTCGACTTGGTCGATGCGGTCGCGGCGAGCTGCGCCGTTCCGGGGATCTGGCCACCAGTCACCATCGGGGGCAGTCGCTACATCGATGGCGGCATGCGGTCGATCACCAACCTGGACGAGGCCACCGGCTGCGACCGAGTCGTCGTGATCTCACCGACCGCGGAGCTGCCCTTCATGGCGGCAGATGTGCGTGCCGCCGAGGACGACGTCCGGCGAACTGCGGCGGTCGTCACCGTCACCGCCGACGAGGAGTCGGTCGCCGCGATGGGTGCGAACCCGCTCGATCCGGCATCTGCTCGAGCCGCCGCCCAGGCAGGGCGCGCTCAGGCGGCGTCGCATGTGGCCGAGGTGAAGGCGGTGTGGGAGAAATGAACCCGGATCTGCGGATCGGGGTGCTGGGCGCGGCGCGGATCACGCCGATGGCATTGATCCGTCCGGCGAGTCGAGTTCCCGGTGCGGTCGTGGCAGCGGTTGCCGCACGCGATCCGCAGCGCGCGGCGGCGTACGCCCACAAGCACGGCATCGAGACGGTCCACGCGTCGTACGACGATCTGCTGGCCGATGAATCTCTCGACGCGATCTACAACCCGCTGCCCAACGCGCTGCACGCCGAGTGGACCATCAAGGCGCTCGAGGCGGGCAAGCACGTCCTGTGCGAGAAGCCGTTCACATCGAACGAGGCCGAGGCAAAGACCGTTGCCGACGCCGCGAAGAAGTCCGGCCTCGTGGTGATGGAGGCGTATCACTACCGGTACCACCCCCTCGCTGAGCGAATGCGCACGGTCGTTCACGGGGGTCAGCTTGGCGAGGTGCAGCACGTGCACGTTGCGATGTGCTTCCCGCTACCGAAGTTCTCGGACATCCGGTACTCGTACCCGCTCGGTGGCGGCACGTCGATGGACTGCTGCTACGCGGTGCACGTCATGCGGCTGCTGGGCAGCAGTGAGCCGAACGTCGAGTCGGCGAAGGCGCTGCTGCGGACGCCCGACGTCGACCGGGCGATGTCGGTGAGGTACTCCTTCGCTGACGGCTCGACCGGGAGCACCGAGACCTCGATGTGGTCGCGCAAGCTCCTGCAGTTCGCGGTGAAGGTCAGCGGCACCCGCGGGACGATGAGTGTGCTGAACTTCATCGCGCCGCAGCACTACAACCGGCTGACCCTGAACGTCGATGGGCGCAAGACCTCTGAGCGGTTACGCGGCCCGGCGACGTACGACCTTCAGTTGAAGGCCTTCATCGCCGCCGTGCGCGAAGGCGGACCGGTGCTGACGCCGCCGGAGGACGCGATCCTCACCATGCGGGTGATCGACGACATCTACCGAAAGGCCGGCCTCCCGCTCCGCGGCGCCTAAGCAATGTGGCATTGCCTAGGCGATTCGGTGCGATTTGGTCCAGATCGCGGGGGCAATGCCACATTGCTTAGTCAGAAAGCAAGTGGGAGCGGTCGTGAGTGGCGAACGCTTGCCGATAGGCAGCTTGGTCGGCTTTGCTGAAGCGCTGGTAGGTGAGCTCCGAGCTCTCGCGCCACCAGACGCCATCGCCCTGCCATCCGCTGGCGCGTAGCGGCGCCTTGTTGACCTTGTTGGTGGCGGTCAGCGGCATGGCGTCGACGATGCGCGCGAACCGAGGTGCCCACTTGGTGCCGAGGTCCGCCTGTACGGCGAGGAACTCCCCGAAGCCGCGGGGATCGAACGACGCTCCTGGTCGCAGCTCTAGCGCGCACATGACCTCGTCACCGGTCCGCGGATCGGGTGTCGCGTAGACCGCGGCCATCACGACGTCCGGATGGCGGGACAGGATTGCCTCGATCGGCCCGGTCGCGAAGTTCTCGGAGTCGACGCGCAGCCAGTCGCTGCTTCGCCCGGCGAAGTAGAGGTAGCCGTCGGCATCCCGATAGGCGAGGTCTCCGGTCCAGTACCAGCCGTTGCGCAACCGCTCCGTCGTCGCGGTGTCGTTGCGGTAGTAGCCCTCGAAGCCCGGCGCGCCACCGCGGTCGACGATCTCACCGATCGCGTCACTCGCATTGGTCAGCCGGCCCTGTATATCGATCTCCGCCGGTGGACATTCCGCGTTGGTGTCCGGATCGACGATGACGACGTCCGACCCCGGCCGTGGACGCGGAACGCCGACTGAGCTCGGCGGGGTGCCCGGCGGGCGGTACGTCGAGATGACGCCCTCGCTCGATCCGTACGACTCGGTGAGCGAGCAGTCGAACCGGCGCTCGAACTCGGCGCGGTCGCGCTGTGAAGCCTCGGTCCCGAATCCGAGTCGCAGTGCGTTCTCGTTGTCGTCGGGCTGTTCGGCCGTTGCGAGGACATAAGCGAGCGAGCGGCCGACGTAATTGAAGTACGTCGCGTTGAACCGACGCACGTCGGTGAGGAACTGCGAGGCGGAGAACCGGCGGCGCAGTGCGACCGGCGCCGCGAGCGCGACGGCGGGTGCCAGGTTGGCCATGATCGCGTTGCCGTGGAACATCGGCATCGCCTGATAGAGCACGTCATCCTCACGGATGCCGATGCTCTGCGTGGCGCCAGTCGCGATCACAGCCAGCCGGCCGGTGGTGCACACCACCGCCTTCGGGGCTCCGGTCGACCCGGAGGTGAACAACAAAAGCAGCCGGTCATCGGGCGCCGGGTTCGGAAGGTGCTCCGTCGACGCGGTAGCAACTGCGTCGCCGTACGTCGGGTCATCGACGATCAGCATCCGCTCGTTCGCGATGCCAAGGTCGAGACCATCGAGCAGTGATCGTCGGGCACCGTCGGTGACGAGCAGGCCGCAGTCGGTGTGGCGGATGTCGTCGCGCAGCGCGCCACCGCGCCGGGTGGGGTTGATGCCGACCACCGTCATACGGGCGAGCGCTGCGCCGTAGATCCAGGCGACGTACTCCGGCGTGTTCTCGAGCAAGACCCCGACGTGCGGCAACTCGGGGTCTTGCCGTTCGAGCATGAGGTGAGCGCGGGCGCGGGACTCGACGACGAGCCGGCGCCACGTCCATGTCTCGTCGTCACAGAAGAGCGCGGTGCGGTCGTCGTCCTGTCGCCGCAGCAGCAGGTGGGCGAACGTCTCCCCCAACGTGATGCCTAGACCCGGTCGAAGGTTTCCGGGTCGGGCCCGACGCGCTCACCGCGGTCGAGCGCCGAGATCGCCGCGATGTCGTCGCTGGTGAGCGAGAAGTCGAAGATGTCGAAGTTCTCCGCCATTCGCGCCGGACGCATCGACTTCGGGAAGACGATGTCGCCACGTTCGATGTGCCAGCGCAGGACCACTTGCGCGGTCGTCTTCTCCAGGCGGGACGCGATGGCCTGGATGGTCGGGTCGTTCAGGACCGCACCGCGCCCGAGCGGCGACCACGCCTCCACGGCGATCTGATGCTCGGCGCAGAAGGCGCGCAACTCGTCCTGGACGAGATAGGGGTGCACCTCGATCTGGTTGACGGCCGGCATCACGTCGGTCTCGGCAAACAGCCGGTTCAGATGATGGGCGTGGAAGTTGGAGACGCCGATGGAGCGCGCCCGGCCGTCGCGGTAGAACTCCTCGAGCGTCTTCCAGGTCGAGATGAAGTCGCCGCCGTACCGAGTCGGCAGCGGCCAGTGGATGAGGAACAGGTCGATCGCCTCGACGCCGAGCGCGGCGAGGGTCTCGTCGAACGCGCGTCGCGCGTCGTCGGGGAGGTGGTGGCCGTTGTTGAGCTTGCTGGTGATGTAGACGTCGTCGCGGTGCAGTCCGGACTCGGCGATGGCCCGACCGACCTCTTTCTCATTGCCGTACATCTCGGCGGTGTCGATGTGCCGGTAGCCGGCACGCAGCGCCTCCGCGACCGCCGTCACCGTGTCCTCAGGCGGCACCAGGAACACGCCGAACCCCAGCTGCGGGATCGGTCGGCCGTTGTTCAGCTGGATGCTGGGTACGTCGCTCATGCGGTCTGTTCTACCCGCATCGCCGCGTCAGAGTGCAGGGAGCACCTTGTCGATGTAGAGCCGCAGGGTCTCCCAACCCCGGTCGACAGGTACTCCGCCGCACAGCGGGTGGAGCACCATCGTGGCGAACTCGCCGTTCTGCCGGCACCACTCGATCGCCTCGTCCGGGCTCATGATCCGGTAGATGCCTTCCGTCCGGAGCTCCTCCACCGTCGAGGCGTGCGACGACACGGCGGAGTGGATGTCCGGCGTTTGCCAGCTCTGATACTGCTTCGCCTCGTGCAGCAGGTTCTCGCCGATCTCATCCCATGCCCGGTCGGGATCGTTGGACAGCAAGGTGAGCCGTGTCTCGGCCGGCGGCATGATCACAAAGCCGCTGGTCCCGTGCTCGACGCATTGATCTTGGTAGTACGCCTGCAGCTCGGGTAGGTGGGCGGCCGGCAGAAGCGGCAGGCCGAGCCGCGCGGCACGCCGCGCCGCCGGCTTCCCGCTGCCGCCGACGAACAGGATCGCACTTGCCGGGGTCTTGGGTGACGGGGTCACCCTGACCTTGCGCCCGCGGTAGGTGAACTCCTCACCCGACCATGCGGCGACGATCGCGTCGAGCGATTCGTCCATGATCTTGCCGCGGGACTTCCAGTCGACGCCCGCCGCGTCGTACTCCTCCGGTCGGTAGCCGAGGCCTGCCACGACGTTGATCCGGCCGCCACTGGCGAGGTCGAGCACGGCGACCTGCTCCGCGACCCGCAGCGGGTCGTTGAGGGGGACAAGCAGCGCCTGGATCATCACCCGGATGTACTTGGTGTGGCCGAGGATGAGGCCGGCGGTGGTGAGCGGCGCGGGGCTCCACCCATCGTCGACGCCGTGGTGCTCCTCCAGCGAGACCGCCATGAAGCCGTTGCGGTCGGCGACTGCCGCCATCTCGATGGCTGCCGAGTACATCTCCGACAGCGTCTCGGGATCGCGCCCAGGCAGCACGAAGTTGAAGCGCATGATCGAGATCGGCATGCGTTGACGCCCCTTTCCCCTCCGGTAGGCGGATCAGAGCCTGCCACATCTCACCGAACGTTTCTGACTCCCCGTCAGAAGCGGCTGGGTGACCCCGCGGGCGGGGGTACCTGGACGTGGCCGATGCGCATCAATCCGCCGCGCGGTGGCTCGCTGTCCACAGTTGCGACGCCGTGACCGCGGTCCGAGAAGGTCGCGCGCATGAGTGCCTGTTGGAGGCGAGCGCGTGAAGACATAAGTTGCGAGGCGTTCGAGACACGTTCCTGGTGGCGAGGGCTACGTCACCTTCAGTTTGAAGCGATGTGTGCTTGCGCCCACGGTGTACGTCGTGGCGCCGACATGGATGCGGAGAGTACGGGTGCCGCGCTTCGTCGGAGTGAGCTTGATGACGTAGCCGACCGCGCTCGATCCGTTGGGCATGGTCCGGCGCTCGATCTTCGCTTGGCGAATCGCGGTCCAATGCCCGGATCGCAACTGCTGTAGAACGGCGTACTCGCCGTTCGCGTGGGGGGCGACGGTGCCGTAGATCGTCACGACATGACCGGATCGCACGTGCTTCTTGGTGCGGTGCGTCGAGATGACTGGTCGGACGTTGATCGTCTGTGGGGGACTCGTTGCGGCATGGTGCGTGGCGTCGCCGGCGAAGAACCACTCGATCTGGCAGTTGATGATCGGAAGGATGGCTGTCGACACGTGGCCTTGGCTGTCAGTGACGAGGGTCCGCAACGGTGTCCATTCGCCGCTTGACCCCAGCCTGCCGAGCAACTGAATGGGTACGCCGGCGATTGGGCCGCTGGCGGAGTTGAGCGTCGTGGCGACGGTGATGCCGTGCCCAGCGGTGACCGCTCGTTGGGCGGCGGCGGTCAGTGTCGCGGGACCGGCGGTCGTGGTCGGCGTCGGTGTCGGCGTCGGTGTCGGCAATGGCGACGGTGCCGTACCGGTCGGCGTCGGTGTCGGGGTTGGTGTCGGAGACGTTGACGGCGCCTCGGGAGTCACGGGTGTTGACGACGCCGAGTACGCACCGGAGCCGACGCTGTTGATAGCCGCGACCCGGAAGACGTACGACGTGCCGTTGGTCAGTCCGACGACGGATTGTGTTGTGGCGGCGCTGGTGTGGAAGGCGTTGGACGCCGCAACCCAGATTCCGCCGTTGTTGGGCGAGTACTGCACGTCGTAGCCGGTGACCGGAGATCCTCCGTTGCTCGCGGGCGCGGTCCACGCCACCGTCGCGCTGGTGTCGCCGGCGGTCGCGGAGACACCCGACGGGGTGCCTGGCACGGTCGCCGGGGTTACCGCCGCAGACGCTGGCGAGTACATGCCGGTCCCGGCCGAGTTGATAGCCGCGACCCGGAAGACGTACGACGTGCCGTTGGTCAGGCCGGTCACAGTCTGTGTGGTCGCGGTGCTGGTGTGGAATGTGCTGGACGCGGAGGTCCAATGTGCGCCGTTGTCTGAGGAGTACTGCACGTCGTATCCCTCGATTGCCGCCCCACCGTTGTCGGCTGGCGCGGTCCACGAGACGGTCGATTGTGCGTTGCCACGCGTGGCATGCACCCCGGTCGGCGCGCCCGGCGCGCTCGTCGTGCCGCCGATAGTGACGGGCGTCGACGCGACCGAGTACGGCCCGGTCCCCGCGCCGTTGATCGCGCCGATGCGGAAGATGTACGTGCCGTTGGTCAGGCCGGTCACAGTCTGTGTGGTCGCGGTGCTGGTGTGGAATGTGCTGGATGCGGAGGTCCAATGTGCACCGTTGTCTGAGGAGTACTGCACGTCGTAGCCGGTGATAGCTGACGTGCCGTGGTCGGCCGGCGCCTTCCAGGAGACGGTGGCCTTCGTATCTCCGTTGGTGCCGTAGACACCGGTGGGGATGTCGGGGACGCCAGGCGTGTCGACCATGACAGTGCCCATGACCGGCGAGGCAGTGCCGTCGTAGTTGCGCAGCGCACCGTCGGCGTTCGACGCGTTCAGCGTCCAGTCGTACAGACCTGGCGCGACAGTGTCGCCTGCCGCGTTGGACCCGTCCCAGCTCGCTGTCGCCTCGCCGAGGGCGGCACTCGCGGCGTCACAAGGCAGGCTCTTGACGGTCGTCGACCCTTGGGAGATCACGATCGAGCAGCTGGTCAGGACGGCCGAGGTGACGAAGTCCGCATCCCACGTGCCGTCGCCGGTCGAGTACCGCGCAGGCGCCTGCGGATCTCCAAGGAACCACGGCGGATTCGACACATGAGGCAGCGGCGCCGCCTCAGGAGTCCCGCTCGAGAAATATCCGGTGCGGCCGGTGCAGTCGAGCCACGCGACCGTTGAACCGTCGATCGAGTAAGGATCCATGAACTCGGAGCCGGCGCAAGGCGAGGCCGTGATTGTGAGAGGTAAGCCGCCGGTGACGCGCTGCGCTACGAGAGTGCCGGTCGCTGAGAGTCCTGCCAAGTTGGCGTAAACGACATAGCCGTTGCTGACGGTGATCCGATCGGCGTCGTCGGGAAGCTCGACGACTGCACCGGGCGATCCACCCGCTGGCGCGGTCAGGTAGCCGTTGGACTCGGTGCACGCGCCGCCGCCCGATGGAAACGTACAACCGCGCCAGGCGATGATGTCGCCCCAGGTCGAGACACTGCCGCCAAAGTTGTCACCCGCAGGAACGGGTATCTGATGGATCGGTGTAGTTACCCCCGTCGACAGATCCTCGCGGGTGATCAGCCCGGAACTGTCGAGGCTTACGAGGAAGTTCCCCCATAAGGCGTGCGAGGGAACGCTGGCAAGGGCCGTGGAGCCCGAAACCGGGCTGGATGTCTTGGTGATGTCGTCGTAGAGCTCATAACCGCGGCCGTCATCAGCGAAGACCGGGTACAGCACGCGCCTCCCCGACAACTGGGAGGATCCTTCGACGACGTTGTCGAATTTAGGGGTGGTCTTCGAGGAGCTTATGGTTTGCGGGCTACCGCCGACGGCCGTGAGCTCAAGCGCGTGGTTCCGCGCATTGCCACTGTCTACCGTGTCGTCGGGATATGCCGTGCGGACGCCCGAGAGTGAGATGCCGTAGCCCGTCGAACTACTTGTGACCAGCGTCTCGGGTCCAGCGTTCAGCGTGCTGCCGGACGTCGTTAATGAGCGACTGTAGATGGGAGCCGCCGGTGTGGCGTTGTCGCTGTACGCGACACGACCGGGGCCGAGCGCGACGGCGGTCGCCGAAAGCGGCAAATCTGGATCCGTAAGGACCTTTGTGGGGGCGTCACCGGCCGTATCGGTCTTGTAGATACCCGCCTGGTCGGCACCCCCGGTTGCGCTGAAGACGAATTTGCTTCCATCGGACGCGAGGTCTGCGGCATCGAACGACGACGTGGTCACGTCCTCCGTGCTGAGGTTGACTGTTGTCAACTTGCCCGAAGAGACATAACCGAGGTAGTTCGATGTGATCGCGGTCGCACTGAAATCGCTAGTGGTGGCCGAGTGAACGACGCCCCCCGACGTGGGGCCATAGTCGAGACCGACCACTTCGAAGCTGCTGTTGTCGTACAAGTCCCAGACGGCGTTGCCACCTCCAAGACCCAGCGCATCAGCCTCGACGTCATCGCAAGTTGCGGCTTGATGCAGAACAGTGGGCGTTCCCCCGGCGGCCGGCACGAATGCAAGGTCCGCCGTCTCATCGTCGCAGCTTGCATCGGCGTACGTCACGAGCAAGCCCGAGGCATCGGTCACTCCCCAGGCAAACTGTGCGCTGGAGTGCGGCAATGTCGCAAGGTCGACGACATTGCCATCGGTCGTGAGGTCGCCGATCTCGACGGTGTCGTTGGGGTTCTGCGACCAGACATACTCGCCGTCTGCTGACGCGGCGATCGCTTGGTAGCCGTGGGGGATGGCGACTGACCCGAATCCGGTGCCGTCCGCGTGCTCGAAGTACACAACGTTCTGGTCCGTCGAGTTGTTATAGCCCTCTTCTGTCACGAGCGAACCCGCCATGGAGATCGTGTAGCAGCCGTAGAGATCCGTCGCTGCGGTGAGGAGGGTGACCGGGGTGCCACCACCGAGTGGCAAAGCCGCTGGCCGCGTTGAGTCGTCGTAGCAACCACCGGTCTCGAAAAGCGCGTAGCCGGCAGATGCTCCGAGGAGGCTCAGAGGACCGGGCGTTCCGCTGGGTCCGCTCGCGAGGACGATTGTTCCTGATGGCGCCGCGCTCGCTGTCGTCGTAACGACAGCGGCTCCCGCCAGTAGGGCACCGACGCTGGCGGTCACGAGTCCGGCCCGCACGCGCCGACGAAGCTGCGATGTGTGTGAGCGACCCACTGATCCCCCTCAAGATCATTAGTGGCGGCAATAGTAACAGGATGTAAAAACATGGGACATAGAGTCATTAAAGGGGGGACTGGTCAGCGCATGAGGTTGCGGCATTTGGCGTAGCGGAAGCGGGCTGCTTGAGGGGGTTGCTGGGTGAAGCGACCCGTCGCCGTACCGGCGCTTGTCCTGGTGTTCGTAGCGACGGCCGTCGTCGTACCGGGTGCACTCAACCGGTTCGTCTTCGGCAAGCTCGCCGTGGTCGTGATCGGCGCGGGCGCGGCAGCGCTGTACGCACCGGCCGGCAGGCTTCGTCGCGAGGTTCGGGTGGTCGTTGGACTCGCGGCCGGCGTCCTCGTGGCCGCCGCCTTGGTCAGTGACCAGCCACTGGCGGGAGCGCTGGGTCGCGCGCCGCGCTTCGAGGGGGTCTTCGTTCTTGCGGCATACCTTGCCGCCGCCTGGGCGGGGGCAAGGCTGCTCGGGCCGGAGCGCGTTATCGGCGCAGCCCTCCTGGCCGTCCGAGTGCTTGCCGTCGCCGCGCTGCTGATCGCATTTTTCGCCGTTCTCGAGTCGGCGGGACTGCGACCGTTGACGACCAACGTGTCCCGACCGGGGTCACTGCTTGGCAACGCCAGTGACGAGGGCGCAGTCGGAGTGTTGTGCCTGGGGCCGCTCGCGCTGTTCGCGGTCAGGCGGCGGGATCGGCTCGTCGCTGCCGGCACCGTTGCGGCTGTCGCCATGACGGTTCTGTCTGCCTCGCGCGGCGCACTCGCCGCGATGGTGATCGAGTTCTTGCTGCTGGGCTTCGTACTTCGCGGTCGCCGGGCCGTCGCGGCAGGGTTGGCGGCGGTCGTCGCCTTGGCCGGACTCAGCTTCGTCGTGCCCGCGACTCGCGATCGGGTGCTCGGCACCTCACCGCTGGCCCGTCACACTGTCTCTGGCCGTGAGCTGTTGTGGCGGGAGACGCTGTCGCTCGACGCGTCGCATCTCGCACTGGGCGTCGGCCCAAGCAACTACAAGAGCGCAATCGTCGCGAAACACAACCGTGAGTGGCAGTCAAAGGTCGGCCCACAGGATCCGCCTGATTCCCCTCACAGCCTCCCGCTGCAGGCGTTGTCCGACGGCGGCCTTCCACTGCTGTTGTTGTTCGCGGTTCTATGTGGCCAGGTGGTCGTGGTGGGCGGCAGGCGGGCCTGGCGGGGACGCGCGGAGGCCGTTCCACTCGAGGCTGGCGCGATGATCGGGTTGGTCGGATACGGCATCGCGTCGCTCGTCGGCTTGACCTCACCCGGTCCCACGTTGCTCGCGTCGGCGTTCCTCGGGATCGTGATGAGCGAGCGACCACAGGAGCGGCGTACGTCGATCGCCACGAGGGCGATCGGGGCAGTGTGCTTTGCGCTGGGGCTCGTGTTCTTGATGGCGGAGATCGCCGAGATCCCACTGCGTCACGCGATCGTTCACGTCAGCCGCGGCGAGGTTGCGTCCGCCGACCATGACTTCGCCGTAGCCCACGTCCTGCGGCCGTGGGACCTGGACCTGCCAGACGTCGCTGCCCACGCGCTGGTCACCTACGGGATTGCGACGGGCGACGGGGCTGCGGTCGGCCGGGCGGCGGTGTGGCTCGACAAGGTGCCGTCTGAGCTCCGCGAGGACGAGCAGGTGATGCTCGACAGGGCCTCGCTCGACGAGGCTCTGGGCAACTACATCGCCGCCGAGCGGGGGTTGACCGCCGTGCTCGGTCGCGACCGCGACAACCCGGCTGTGCTGCTGCAGCGGGGCATCGTTGAAGCAGAAGGCGGCTCGAGTGCGTCGGCCGAGCGTGACTTTCGTGCTGCTGCCAACGTCGTACCGGACGACCCAGGCCCGTGGGCAGACCTCGCCGTGCTCTATCAGCAAGAGGGCAGGTCGTCCGACGCCGCTGTCGCGAAGGCCCGAGCCGAGGCGCTGTCGCGCAGGTCGTGAGGTCGTGGCGTTGTGGCGTTGTGGCGTTGTGGCGTCGGTGCCGCTAGCTGCATCGCTATAGATGCAACTATGATGCGGATATGCGGACCACGGTCGATCTCCCTCCTGTCGTGCATCGCCGCGCCCGGGAGCTCGCACAGCGGCGCCACCAGTCGCTGTCGGCCACGCTTGCCGATCTGACCGTCCGCGGTCTGGCCACGCTCGATGAGCCACTCGACGTCGTCACCGATCCCGCGACCGGCTTGCCGACGATCACTCTCGGACGGCGGGTGACGTCCGCCGAGGTTGCCGACGCGCTGGATGACGAGTGAGTGCGACGTACCTCTTGGACGCCAATGCCTTGATCGCGCTGGTGGTCGTTGAGCACGAGCACCACAAGACCGCTGCGCGGTGGGCAGCGAGCGTAGATGGCTTCGCGCTATGTCCGGTCGTGGAGGGAGCCCTCGTGCGCTTCCTGGTGCGTGCCGGCGAAAGCACCGTGACCGCAGCGGCGATCCTGGCAGCCCTCTACGCCTCGACACGATGCGTCTTCTGGCCCGATTCGGTCTCCTACACATCCGCTGATCTCGGACACGTCGCGGGTCATCGCCAGGTCACGGACGCCTATCTGGCAGCACTCGCCGTCAGCCAG
>DASZTL010000098.1:0-6849 GCA_035548055.1 Mycobacteriales bacterium
AATGCATCGATCGAGCCGTGGAGCGCGGCGAGATCACCGCCGCACTGGATCTCTCTCTTCTCGGCGACCTGATCGAGGGTCCCCTGATGCATCGGCGGATGGTCGGCCGGCAACCGCTGACGTCGGAGTTCCTCGACGCGATCGCCGCTATCGCCTACCGCGTGATGACCGCTGCGGAGACACGTCGATGAGCGATCTACACGAGCTCTCCGCCACGGAGCAGCTGCGTGCACTGCACGACAAGGAGATCAGCGCCCTCGACCTGACGACTCACTACCTGGACCGCATCGAACGGCTGGACGGAACGCTCGGCGGCTTCACGACCGTCACGCGCGACCTCGCGCTCGAGGAAGCGGCTCGCGCGGATGCCCGGCTCACCAACGGCGAGTCTGCACCGCTGCTCGGCCTCCCGGTTGCCTTCAAGGACTACCCCACAGCCGGCGTGCGTACGACGCTCGGCTCGGCCGCGCTGGCCAACTTCGTGCCCGCCGACGACGGCTGGACCATCGGGTTGCTGCGGCAGGCAGGCGCAGTCCACCTCGGCAAGACGAACACCGCCGAGTTCGGTGCGACGTGCTTCACCGAGAACGAGATAACCGGACAGCGAGCCGTCACGCCGTACGATCCGACCCGCTACTCCAGCGGTTCCAGCGGCGGGGCGGCCACTGCGGTGGCCGCGGGGCTGGCGCCCGTGGCACACGCCGCGGACGGCGCCGGATCCACCCGCACACCGGCCGCGACCTGCCACCTGGTCGGCGTCAAGCCGAGCCGCGGCCTCGTCAGCCCCGCGGCACCGTCGAGCTCGCTTGCCCCCACCACGATCGAGGGGCCGATCACGCGAAATGTGGCGGACGCCGCGCTCCTGCTCGACGTCATGGCGCAGCCGTGGCGCGGCGACCCGACGGGCTGGCGCCATGACCGCAGCTTTGCGGAGGCCAGCAAGCGGTCCCCCGGCCGTCCGCTGCAGGTAGCGACGTGGACCGCGACGGGTCTGGACGGTGTCGACCCGCACGCACATTCCATCCACGCCGTGGAGCGAGCGGCCGCCGCACTGCGCGACGCCGGCCATGAGGTCCGCGAGATCGCGGTACCGGCGCCGTACTCCGAGCCCGTACGGAACGCGCTGGAGACCTGGTTCGCCGCCATGGTGCATGCGTCGATCGCACCGGTGATACCGCCCGAGCAGCACCATCTGCTGCTTCCGTACACGCGACTGCTGTACGAGACCGGCGCGACCCTGTCGTCCACCGACACCCTCATGGCGCAGGCCGTGCTCGCCCGCTTCGCCGACGCGTTCCTGGCCACGCTCGACGACTTCGACCTCACGCTGACCCCGACGACGAGCGGTCCCCCGGCACCCATCGGGCACTTCCTCGCCTACGGGGTGGAGGGCGTCGCGGACGCCATGCTCGCGTGGTCCTGCTACACCCCCTGGGCGAACCTCACCGGGCAGCCCGCCATCTCACTGCCGTCCCATCTCGACGAATCCGGCCTCCCGTACGCCGTGCAGCTCGTGGGGCGGCCCCGCGGCGACGGCGAGCTGCTAGCCGTTGCGGCACAGCTGGAGCAGGCCGGCCTCTGGAGCGAGATCCATCCGCCTTGCTGGGATCGATGAGAGGACCAGGCCGCATGCCGTCCGACCCTGCGACACCGCACCTCGACCCGGGGCGCGCGCTGCGCGAGCAGTTCGTCGTCCTGCCCGACAGCCGGCGGCTTCGCGCGGTCGTCGCCGGCGAAGGCGACGGCCCGCTCATCGTCTTCGAGGCAGGCATGAGCGCGCCTGCAGCGTCCTGGGTGCACACGCAGCGGGAGATCAGCGCACATGCGCGCACGTTGTCCTACGACCGTGCCGGTTACGGCGGGAGCGACGACGACGCCCAGGACCGCACGCTGGAACGGATGGTCGACGACCTCACCGGACTGCTCGACGGCATCGGGGAGTCGAAACCCGTCGTCCTTGTCGCGCACAGCTGGGGCGGTCCCATCATCCGGCTGTTCGCGCAGCGCCATCCCGGGCGAGTCGCCGGCATGGTGTTCGTCGACGCGACCCTCGCGGAGGCGATGTCGGCGCGGAACGCCCGGATCATCGGGACATCGTTCGCCGTCGTGTCGCTGCTCGTCCGGCTCCGCGGCCCGGACCACGTCATGCGGATGACACTGCCGCACGGGGCCTCCCCTGAGATAAGCGCCGACGATCTGCAAGTCATGCAGCGCGACTACGCGTGCAGTCGCGCCATGCGGGCGGGCCGCAGTGAAGCCCGCCACATCGTCGCGGCGCTACCGACCATGCGTCAGCTGCAGACCGAAGGCACTCCAGACGTCCCGACCATCTGTCTGCAAGCCGGCCGCGTGGACCGCGGGATGAAGAAGACCCGCCCGACGCTGAATCGGGTAGCCACGGAACTCATGGCCGCCGTACCAAGAGGACGCGTGGTCATCGTCGAGGGAGCTGGTCACCTGATCCCCCAAGAGCAGCCCGGCGCCGTTCGTGACGCCATCCTCGCGGTGGCCGACACCGCAGGGCGGCCGCAGTGAGCGGACGTCGAGGCAGCCGATTGTCAGCGACAGTTGCGGTGGCCGGCGTCGCCTTCCTGGCCGGCTGTGGCACCACTGTCGACAATCCGCCAGCATCGTCAGCGGGAGCCGAGTCCCTGGGTGTGACCTCCGTGGCGCCCACCAACCCAGTCCCGGGACGTACGACGTCGTCTCCCGCCGGTGGGCATGGGCTGCGTCCCGGCACCGCGCCGGCGGCGACCGGAACCCGGGTCCCGACCATCCCGCCACCGGTCGCCGCATCCGCCTCGTCGACCACGAACCAGGCTCCGACCCGAGTCACCGGGCCGCTCACGATCGGTGTGGTCTATCCGAACAACGGCGCGGCCAACTCCTCGCTCGGATTGTCGACGTCGGACTCGAACGACCCGAAAAGCCTGATGAGTGCCCTGGTGGCGGGAGTCAACAAGGAAGGCGGTCTCGCCGGTCGAAAGGTGAGCGTCAGCTACTTCGCGTCCAACTCGACGCTGTCGAACTACAGCACGCAGGCGCAAGCGGCTTGCGCGCATTTCACCGAAGACGGGCATGTGCCCGTCGTGCTCGACGTCGCATACGGCAACAAGTTCGGGATGGCGGAGTGCCTCGCCCGGCACGGCGTCGCGGACTTCGGATTGGGCACTTCCGACACGGTCGGCGACAACAAGGTCGGGCTGTACGCATCACCGGTCTGGATGTCGAGCACCCGGCGCTACCCCGCCGTACTGAAGGTGCTCCACTCGACCGGATACCTCACGTCGAAGAACAAGATCGGCGTACTGCTGGAGGACTGCCCCGACTTGCACCGGGCGTACGACGCGGCGGTGCGCCCGGAGATTGCCAGGCTTCACCTGGTCCTCGCGGACACGGCGCAGATCGGATGTACCTCAGGCTTCGCCTCGGCCGGCCCCGCAGCCGCCGCCACCCAGGCCGCGGTGCTGCGGTTCCGCAGCCGTGGGGTCGATCGTGTGCTGATCGTCAGCGACTTCGAACAGGTCGCGCTGGAGCTGCTCGCCAACGCAGCCGCCAGCCAGGGTTGGCATCCGGGCTGGATGCTCAGCAGCGCTGCGGAGACCGAGGTGATGCGGCCGAACATCTCGAAGACTCAGTGGCCGCAACTCCACGGTGTCGGTTGGTCTCCTCGCCTTGACACAGACGATCCGCACCAGGCGGTGACACCCCCCGACCGGCGCTGCCTCAAGCTCATCAAGAAGGGCGGCGTCACGGTCTCGGGCCTGCAGAACACCTACATCGCGACGACGGAGTGCAGCACTCTGTTCTTTCTTGGCGCCGCACTTGAAGCAAGCCGAGGCGACGCCCGGGGCAGTGCCCTGATGGCTGCGGTGGAGTCGCTCGGTTCGAGCTTCTCCTCCCCCGCGGTGCTCGATGGGAGAACCTTCTTCGGACCGGACCGCCGCGACGGGCCGGCCGCCGTCGCGCCGTTCGCATATGTCGCCCAGTGCCGTTGCTTGAGGTACACGGGCAAGCCCGTCGCTCCCTGAGCGGGTGCGCTACGCCGGCCGGGCGCGAAGGGCGCGCCACAGCGCGGTGTAGCTCGGCCAGGTGATCGGGTCAGTCACCCACCCGGCTGCCTCGAGCTCGCGCTCGAGCGCTGGGAGATTGCGCCACGGGACCCCAATGTCGACATGGTGCGCAAGGTGCCAACCAATGTTGAACGGGACCATGAAGAAGCGCGCCGGCCAGGACTGCCGGACGTGGTGTGTGGTGAGCCTCCGGTCCTTCGAACGCACCATCCCGCCGTGTTCGGCGATGGCGCGCAACCGGTTGATGACGCGCCACACTGTCATCCACGGCGCCAGCCACAGCAGCGGCCACAGCCACCAGCGGCCGACAAGGATCGCCGCCGCGATGAGCGGGAGCTGCGCGAGCAGGATCCTCGTGACCGTCGGTCGCCCGGCCGGGATCCGCAGACCGCGAAGCAATGTCTTGAGGTTCTTCCACCCGCTGTTGCCGAACGCGTCACGGCGCATCTTGCGCCAGAACGACGCACGAGTGATCGGGTAGCCGTTGTAAAGGCCGAGGTCAGGCTCGTTAGGTCCGAACTCGTCCTTGTGGTGGGCGAAATGGACCCGCCGATAGATGTCGAACGGAAAGAACGACGGATAGGCGATCAGCCATCGCCCGACGAAATCATTGGCCCGCTTGTTGGTGAAGAGGAGCCGGTGGGCTGCCTCGTGCCCAAGGCTGGCGAAGCGCGCATGAGCCGGACCCATCAGAAGGAACGCGGCGGCGTACGCGATCGGATTCCCGATCCAGACCGCCAGCCAGACCGTCCCGATCGCCTGTGCCCAGGTCAGGACGATGCTGCCGATGTTGCGGTACGACGCGATCCGCCGGAGCTCGGCGCGGATCTCCGGCACCGGCACACCCGTTTCGGTGATCCGCTCGGTCGGCAGGACGTCAGGGAGGACGGCGGCCGGTGGCACGACGGTCGTGCGCGCCTCGACTCGCGCGGGCCGCAGCGTCATCACCACGAGTACATGGTCGCGCGTCGCAGATCCCACGTCGACACAGGCCTTGCCCAAAGACGCGGCGGCGCGTCGCGACTTCAGCTCATCAAACGTGCGAGCTGGCGCCGAAACTCGCGCCCGAACGGTCGGAGATCCCAAGTTCGCGAAGTGGTGCCCCCGGCAGGATTCGAACCTGCGCCCCTGCCTCCGGAGGGCAGTGCTCTATCCCCTGAGCTACGGGGGCAACTGCGTCAGCCCCAGAGCGCCGAGGCTAGCAGCGGTGCTAATCCTCGACCCTGCCGCGCATCCGCCGAACATCAGGCGGTGACCTGGGCCGGCGCGCGGGTTGTCAGAATGCCTGCCAACCGGTGAAGGGAAGCCGCAGTGACTCTCGTCGTACGTGAGGATCGCGAAGGTTGGGCGCTGCTCACGCTCAACCGGCCCGAGAAGCTCAACGCACTGACCGTCCACATGTTCCGGGAGCTTCGGTCTCACGTCGAGGCACTCCAGTCGGACCCCACCATCGGCTGTGTCGTGCTCCGTGGCGCCGGTCGCTGCTTCTCCGCCGGACACGACCTGGCTGACATCGCGGGAGGGGAGGCCACGCCCTCGCGAGGCTGGCACAGCGAGACGTTGCTGATGCTCGAGCGGCTGCCCCAGCCGGTGATCGCCGCGGTCCACGGCCACTGCTACACCGGCGCTCTCGAGGTCGCCCTTGCCTGCGACTTCATCGTCGCGGCGGCCGACGCCCGGTTTGCCGACACCCACGCCAAGTGGGCGCTCGCACCGATCTGGGGCATGAGTCAGCGGCTGCCGCGACGGGTCGGCATCGCCACCGCGAAGCGTCTGAGCTTCACCGCGGAGACCATCGACGCGGCCGAGGCGATGCGCATCGGGCTCGCGGAGCGCGTCTTCCCGGTCGAGAGCTTCGACGCCGAGGTCGAAGGTCTGGCACGCCAGATCACCGCGAACTCGCCGTTCACCCACGCGGCCAACAAGCGGCTGTTTCAGGCAACCGACGGCATGACCCTCGTCGCCGGCCTGCAGTGGGAGGTCCTGGAATGCGAGGGCGTCGGTCCAGATGCACCCGACCGCATCGCGGCATTCACCAGCAAGTGAGCGAGAGACTGAGCGCATGAACCTCGACCGGAATCCGGCCCTCGAGGAGTTCCGCGCCGAGGTTGCGGACTTCCTCGACACCGCGCCGACCGATGCGATCCGCGAAGCCGGACGCAAGACGACGAGCGTCTTCGCGCCGTTCGATCAGGTGATGGCCTGGCACCGGATCCTCGCGAAGAAGGGCTGGGCGGCACCGGCATGGCCGGTCGAGTACGGCGGCACCGGCTGGTCGGTCGAGCAGCGCTACGTCTACGCCGAGGAGTACTGGAAGCGCGACCTCCCGCCACTGCTTCCAAACGGTCTGCAGATGGTCGGCCCGCTGTTGATGCATCTCGGCACCGACGAGCAGAAGGCGCGCTACCTGCCGGGCATCCTCGCCGGTGAGGACTACTGGACGCAGGGCTACTCGGAGCCGGGTGCGGGCTCGGACCTTGCGTCACTGTCCTGCTCGGCGGTCGCCGATGGCGAGGACTACATCATCAATGGCAGCAAGATCTGGACGACCTTTGCCCATCATGCAAACCGCATGTTCATGCTCGTGCGCACCAGCAATGAGGGCAAGAAGCAGGCCGGCATCACGTTCCTGCTGCTCGATCGAGTCGATCTACCCGGGCTGGAGATCCGGCCGATCATCGGGCTGGACGGCGTACCCGAGCAGTGTGAGGTCTTCTTCCACGACGTACGAGTCCCGCAGTCGGGTCGCGTCGGCGCGGAGAACGACGGCTGGTCT
>DASZTL010000099.1:0-8101 GCA_035548055.1 Mycobacteriales bacterium
ATTTGTGTTCTCGTCGGTGCAGAGTCCGCGGCGAAAGTCCACGCGGTCAAAATCGGTCGCGGGCGCTGCGACACTGTCCGACATGGGGCACGTGGACCTGCAGCGGGTGAACTTCGCGCTGCCCGACCGGATGTTGCTCGACGAGGTCACGTTCCGGGTCGGCGAGGGCCAGAAGGCCGCCCTGATCGGGCCGAACGGCGCGGGCAAGACGACGCTGCTCAAGATCGTCAGCGGCGACCTGACTCCTGACTCCGGCGCGGTCAGCGGCTCCGGCGGCCTCGGCGTCATGCGGCAGTTCATCGGTTCGGTACGTGACGAGACGAGCGTCCGTGACCTACTGCTTTCGGTTGCTCCGCTTCGAGTCCGAGAAGCAGCCGCGACCCTCGACGCCGCCGAGCTCGCGATGATGGAACAGGATGACGAGCCGACGCAGCTCAAGTACGCGACGGCTCTCTCGGAGTGGTCCGATGCCGGCGGCTGGGACATCGAGGTGCTCTGGGACGCCTGCACGATTGCCGCGCTCGGTATCGGCTTCGACACGGCGCGGTGGCGCGAGGTTGGGACGCTGTCCGGCGGCGAGCAGAAGCGGCTGGTTCTCGAGGCGCTGTTGCGCGGGACCGACGAGGTGCTGCTGCTCGACGAGCCGGACAACTACCTCGACGTTCCGGGCAAGCGTTGGCTCGAGCAGGCGCTCGTCGACAGCCCGAAGACCGTCCTCTACGTCTCGCACGACCGTGAGCTGCTTGCCCGGACTGCGAGCCGCATCGTCACGGTCGAGCTGGGCGCTGCCGGCAACACCGCCTGGGTCCACGGCGGTGGCTTCGCGTCGTACGCCGAGGCCCGCGCTGATCGCAACAGCCGGCTCGAGGAGCTGCGCCGTCGGTGGGACGAGGAGCACGCGAAGCTGAAGGCGCTGGTGCTGCGACTGCGGACCAAGGCTGAGTACAACGACGGCATGTCCGGCGCCTATCAAGCGGCGTGCACTCGGCTCGACCGTTTCGAGCGCGAGGGACCACCGCGCGCCGTGCCGTTGCAGCAGAACGTCGCCATGCGGCTGCGGGGCGGTCGCACCGGCAAGCGTGCCGTGGTGTGCGAGAGCCTCGAGCTGACCGGCTTGATGAAGCCGTTCGACCTCGAGGTGTGGTTCGGCGAGCGGCTCGCGGTGCTGGGCTCCAACGGCTCGGGCAAGTCGCACTTCTTGCGGTTGCTTGCCGCGGGCGGCAGCGATCCGGACGTCGAGCATCGGCCGGTCGCCGGCACACCGCTCATCATGGTCGCGCACTCCGGTGTCGCCCGCCTCGGCGCGAGAGTGCGACCAGGCTGGTTTGCGCAGACCCACGAGCATCCTGAGCTCGTCGGCCGAACGTTGCTCGACATCCTTTGGAAGGGCGACGAGCACCGCGCCGGGCTCGGCCGCGAGCAGGCGGCGCGGGTCCTCGACCGCTACGAGCTTGCGCACGCCGGCGAGCAGCAGTTCGAGACGCTGTCCGGTGGTCAGCAGGCGCGACTTCAGATCCTGCTTCTCGAGCTCTCCGGCGCCACGCTGTTGCTGCTCGACGAGCCGACCGACAACCTGGACATCGCGTCTGCCGACGCGCTCGAGGCCGGGTTGGCATCGTTCGAAGGAACGGTTGTGGCGGTCACCCACGACCGCTGGTTCGCGCGGTCCTTCGACCGGTTCGTGGTCTTCCGCGCCGACGGCGCGGTCGAGGAAACCCCCGAGCCGGTGTGGGACGAAGGCCGAGTCGAGCGAGTGCGCTGAATGCTGGTGCATCCGTGGGATCTGACGACCGGCGAGGACGAGTGGCGGGCGTTCGTCGCGGGGCAGGGCTTCGGGCAGCTGATCGCCGCTGGGCGCGACCGCGTGGTACCCGTCGTCGTACCGACCCAATACGTCCTCGACTCCGATCATCTGCTGCTTCACCTCGCCACGCCCAACCCGATCTGGCACGCGATCGAGGAGAACCCGACCGTCCTGCTCAGCGTGGCGGGGGACTGGGCCTTCATCCCGTCGGCGTGGAAGGCGATCGGGGACGAGGATCCCGCGCTCGGCATCCCGACGACGTACTACGCGGCCGCCCAGCTGCGCTGTGAGGCGACCGTCATCGACGACGACGAAGGCAAGCTCGCCATCCTCCGACGCCAGCTCGGAGCCTTCGAGTCGGGCTCCGGGCACGCCGATCCGTCGGCTCATCAGCGCAAGCTGCAGGGCATCCGGGGGCTTAAGCTGACGATTGGCGAGGTGACCGGCAAGTTCAAGTACGGCGGGAACGTCGACGAGGCCCATCGGCGGGCCATCTCGCAGCGTTTGGCGTCGCGTGGCGGCCCTGGAGACGGCGCTGCCCGGGCTCATCTCGAGCGCAGATCGGGGTTTTGACCCCCCAACCGGGCCGCAGGTAGCCTCGTACGGTCCGCCCGGAAGTCTGGGGCGGAGAATCCGGACCAGAAAGCAGATAAGGCACCCCTGTGCGTACGTTCCAACCGAAGCCTGGCCAGGTCACGCGCCAGTGGCACGTGATCGACGCGACTGACGTCGTGCTGGGCCGGCTCGCGAGCCAGACCGCCCGACTGCTCCGTGGCAAGCACAAGGCGATCTTCGCGCCGCACCTCGACACGGGTGACTTCGTCATCATCGTCAACGCCAACAAGGTGGCCCTGACCGGCAACAAGCGGGCCGACAAGCTGGCTCACCGCCACTCCGGCTTCCCGGGCGGCCTCACCTCGACGCCGATCGGGGAGCTGATGGACAAGCGTCCGGAGCGGGTGGTCGAGAAGGCGATCAAGGGGATGCTTCCGCACAACACGCTCGGCCGGCAGATGGCGAGCAAGCTGAAGGTGTACGCCGGTCCGGAACACCCGCACCAGGCCCAGCAGCCGGTGCCTTACGAGATCACGCAGGTGGCGCAGTAGTGAGTGAGACCGTGACCGAGGACGTCGTCGAGGACATCGACGCCACTGCGGATGTCGAGACCGGCACTGCTGCCGCCGACGTCGTGGACGAGGCGCCCGCCGCTCCCGTCGAGCGCAAGCCCGTCGTCCAGGTGACCGGCCCCGCCGCCGCCACCGGCCGCCGCAAGGAGGCCATCGCCCGCGTCCGGCTCATCCCGGGCACCGGCGTGTGGACCATCAACGGCCGCACTCTCGACGACTACTTCCCGAACAAGGTCCACCAGCAGATCGTCAACGAGCCGCTGGTCACACTGGACATCCCTGACCGCTACGACGTGCTCGTCCGCGTCCACGGTGGCGGTGTCTCCGGCCAGGCCGGCGCGGTCCGCCTCGGCGTCGCGCGCGCGCTGCTCGACACCGACGACGCAGCCCGTCCCCCGCTGAAGAAGGCCGGCTTCCTCACCCGTGACGCTCGGGCGAAGGAGCGCAAGAAGTACGGGCTCAAGAAGGCCCGCAAAGCCCCCCAGTACTCGAAGCGCTGAGCATCGCGACTGCGTTCGTTTCACCCCCCGAAATCGCTGCACGATTCCGCGGGGACCCCGAAGGATGCGTCGCCTTGCGTGCCTTCGCACGCGGCGGCTCCTGCGGCCTCGGCATTCGCGCGCTCAGCACTTCGAGCGCGATCATTTGCTAGATGAGTCTTTTCGGGACGGACGGCGTACGTGGGGTTGCCGGAGTCGATCTCACCGCTGACCTCGCGCGTTCGCTCGCTGCTGCTGCGGTTGCAGAGCTGGTCGAAGTGCATCAGTCGACGCCGCTCGTCGTCGTCGGCCGTGATCCGAGGCCGTCAGGATCGTGGCTGAAGGAAGCCGTCGTCGACGGCCTGAAGTCCGCTGGTGCGGACGTCGCGTTGCTCGGTGTGATTCCGACGCCGGCGGTGGCGCGCGCGGTTGCCGATGGGGTACCCGGTAGGTCCACCAAGCCATCGTTCGGCATCGTCATCTCGGCAAGCCACAACCCGGTCCAGGACAACGGCATCAAGCTGTTCGGCGCCGGCGGCGTGAAGCTCGACGACGCAACCGAGCAGCGGATCGAGGCGCGCATCGGTACGACACACGAGTCGAGCCGACGAGGCGTGGTGGTGGCCGATCTCGTCGGACAGCCCGCGTGGTACGTCGACGCGCTGATCGAGACGCTGCCGGATCGACTCGGCGGGCTACGGCTCGTCGTGGACTGTGCGAACGGTGCTGCCGGGCCGATCGCCGCGGATGCCTACACGCGCGCGGGTGCGGCAGTCACCGTCATCAACGCGGACCCCACCGGCGCGCACATCAACGACGGTTGCGGTGCGACACATCTCGAGGCGTTGCAAGCTGCTGTCGTCGAGGTGGGTGCGGACATGGGTATCGCTCATGACGGCGACGCGGATCGTTGCCTGGCGGTAGGCGGAGACGGGGCAGTGGTCGACGGCGACGCGATCCTCGCGATCCTCGCGCTGGATGCGCATCGTCGTGGCAACCTTCGCCGCGACTTGGTCGTCGCAACAGTGATGAGCAACCTCGGACTCAGCCGACTGCTTTCGGCCAACGGAATCGGTCTCGCGACGACACCGGTCGGCGACCGTCACGTTGCGGAGCGGATGCGTGTAGAGGGCGCCGTGATCGGCGGTGAGCAGTCGGGTCATGTTCTCCTGCTCAACCACGCCACCACGGGGGACGGTGTGCTCACCGGACTGCACCTCGCCGCTGCTGTCGTCGCGGAGGGACGCCCGCTGTCGGCGCTCGCCGCACGGCTCGAACGACTGCCGCAACTCCTTGTCAACGTCACGACGAACAGCCCGGATGCCGCGATCGCCAATGCGCAGGATGTCATCGACCTCGCTGCGGCCGAGCTCGGTGACACCGGCCGAGTGCTCGTGCGGCCCAGCGGCACAGAGCCGCTGATCCGAGTAATGGTCGAGGCCGAGACGGCCACTCAGGCAGAAGAGATCGCCGAACGGATCGCGTCCGTGCTGCGTGGCTCGGAGTGAGGCGCGGCCTGACAACTCGCGCCGTTTCGGCGCTCGCACTGGCCGTTGGGCTACCCAGCTGCGTCGCGGCGACCCCGAGAGTGATCCCGACTCCACCCTCGGCACCCGCGAGCGCAACGGATCCGGCGCACGCGGCGTACCGCTCGCTCACTCCGGGTCAGCGAATCGGGCAGCTGTTCATGGTCGGCGTCCGGTCGAAGGGCCCATCAGCGGCGAAGCTCGAGCGGCTGCAACGGCTGGATGTGGGCAGCGTGATCCTCGACGGCAACTCCTCGCTGGGTCGTGCCGCGGTCTCCTCGACCACGTCGACAATCGATGCCGTGCTGACGCGCGCAGGTGTCGCACCCTTCATCGCGACTGACCAGGAAGGCGGCGCGGTGCAGCGGCTCACGGGCCCGGGGTTCTCCCGGATCCCGAGCGCCTTGCAACAGGGCAGATGGAGCGAGCCCATGCTGCGGCGGTACGCCTCGGCGTGGTCGCAACAACTCGCCGCGGCAGGCGCCAATCTCAATCTCGCGCCGGTCGCCGACACGGTGCCTGCGAAGCACGCGCATGCCAACCAGCCGATCGGACGCTACGACCGGGAGTACGGGCACTCCACCGCGGTTGTCGGCTCACATGTCGCCGCGGTCGTGCGCGGTGAGTCGAAACACGTCGTGGTGACGCTCAAGCACTTTCCCGGTATCGGGCGGGCGAATGGAAACACCGATCTTGCCAAGCACGTCACCGATCCGACCCGACAACACGACCGGTACCTGGAACCGTTCCGGCAAGGGGTCGCGGCCGGGGCCCCCTTCGTCATGGTGTCGCTGGCGAGATATCCGCGGCTTGACGGCAAGCCGGCGTGCTTCTCGACGATGGTGATGAAGACGATGTTGCGGGGTGCGCTCGGATTCGACGGCGTCGTGATCTCGGACAGCTTCCATGCGGCCGCGGTACGTGACGTGCCGCCCGCGACGGCGGCAGTCAGGTTCTTCCGCGCCGGTGGAACGATGCTGCTCGACACCGATGCCTCACCCATCCGGCGAATGGCGGCGGCCGTGCGCACCCGGGCCCGCACGCACCCGGACTTCGCGGCGGCGATCAAGGCCGACGTGCTGCGGGTGCTCGAAGCCAAATCGGCAGCAGGCCTGCTGTCTATGGTGCAGCCATGACCTTCACGGGCATACCGGTGGCGAAGGCGGTCTACGAGCGGTCCTGCCCGAAGTAGCACATGTTGGCCCTCCCGAATCGGACACCGAGCGCAGATGTGGCTCGGAGGAACGACTTGGTGTGCTACTTCGGGGGGAGTCCTAGAAGGTCCAGGCCGGGTTCTTGGCTAGCTCGGTGAGTTCCGTGACCGTCAGCGGCTGGTTGTTCGTGCGGTCCTTCGTCGCTTCTGGGCCGAACGCGTAGTTGGACATCTGCGCCTGTACGACGAGGCCATCCGCGTGGCGGATCTCCACCACGACGACTTCCGCGCCGCCACTTCCCGCGTCGACGTGCGAGACCTGCATCAGGCTGCCGTCCTCCAGGGTGCTCCGGGTGCACGTCGACGGATCGCATTCGCCGTCGAACGGCACCAGCTCCATGACCTTGTGCGTGATCTGCACCCCGATGTCGGCCGGGCCGTCGGGAAGCCGCACGTCGACATTGCCGGCGTAGTACGACGGGTGCCCCTTCTCCAGCGTCGATGACTCCTGCGCGAAGGGGCGGCTGTAGACGATCGTGAAGCCGAGCTTCTTCACCTGCTTGTCGAGCTCTGCGGCGAACCCGTTCGCGATCGTCTGCGGGTCCGCCAGGTAGCGGTATGACGGCGGTGCCACGGTCGGCGTCGGGGTTTCGCCCGCGCCGCCGGGATGCGCAGTTGTCGGGTCGTACGGCTTGGCGCCTGGCGGGCAGACGAGGATCACCGTGTCGCCACGCTTCACGCGGTGCGTGGTGATGCTCGTGCCCGAGACTCCCTGGCGGTCAGCCTTCTTTCGCAGCAGCTGAAGCTCATGACGCAGGCTGGCCTTCGCCGCACCCCGCTGTAGGTAGTACTCGCAGCGCACCTGCGCGAGCTTCGAAGGCGTCGGCTTGGCGCGCACGGTGATCTCGTTGGTCGTCCCGTGGTGGTTCGCGGCCATGATCGGGACGACGACCGCCGCGGTGATCGCCGCCGTACCCGCCGTTCCCGCGACCGCGACCAGGGAGTTGCGCCGGCGCAGGGCACGCCGGCCGATCGACACCACCCGGTCGAGGTCGTAGGGCGCCGGCGGCTCGCCTTCGAGCATCGCGGCGAATCGATCGTTCAGGTCGGTCATGACATCTCCTCGGCGAACACCGGGTCAGCGAGCAGGGAGCGAAGGGTGTTGATGGCGCGTGCGGTCTGGCTCTTGACGGTGCCTTCGGAGCAGCCGAGGGCCTCGGCGGCGTCGGCCACAGATGCGTCGGCCCAGAACCGGAGCACCAGGGTCGCGCGTTGCCGGGGCGGGAGGCGATCGAGTGCGCTGCGCAGGTCGAGCACGCCGTCGTCCGCACCGCCGCCCGCGGCGGGCCGATCGTCGAGCACCTCAACCGGGGACTCGCGCCGCCATGGTCGGCGCCGCTCGTCCAGGAAGCAGCGGGTGAGGATCTGGCGCAGGTAGGCGTCCGGCGCCTCGTTGTTGCGAACCCGCCGCCACGCCACGTACAGCTTGGTCAGCGCGGTCTGGACCAGGTCGTCCGCCTGGTGCCAGTCACCACACATCAGATACGCGGTACGTCGAAGCCCGGGCCGTCGCGAGTGGGCGAAGCCCCGGAAGGCCGCCTCGTCAGCTTCGGACATCGCCACGTCGTTACATACGTATCGGACTCGGGCTTGGGTTGTCAGCGCCGCGTAGGAACCCCAGAAGGCCGCTCGCTGGGCTCACGCCTCTGCGGAGACCCCGAAGTAGCCTTCCCAATGTGTGCGGGATCGTCGGCTACGTCGGGGAGCAGTCCGCTCTCGACGTGGTGATGGCCGGTCTGGCCAGGCTGGAGTACCGCGGCTACGACTCCGCCGGGGTGGCGATCCGTAACCCGGCCGGCGGGCTCGCGGTCGTCCGGCGGGCGGGCAAGCTCGCGAACCTGCGGGGCGCCCTTGCCGAGGTCCCGGCCACCGACCTAGAGGGCACGCTGGGCATCGGACACACCCGCTGGGCGACCCACGGCGCACCCAACGACCGCAACGCGCATCCGCAT
>DASZTL010000100.1:0-13915 GCA_035548055.1 Mycobacteriales bacterium
CTGCGCCAGCTCATCGACCGCGTCGTGTCGACGTACCGGCGCGCCGGTGAGGACTTCGGCTACTTCGGCTCCGCCGACGATGCGGAGATCTTCGAGCACGAGCTGACCTACATGCTCGTCCACCAGATCTTCAGCTTCAACTCACCGGTCTGGTTCAACGTCGGAACGTCCGCGCCGCAGCAGGTCAGCGCCTGTTTCATCCTCGCCGTCGACGACACGATGGACTCGATCCTCAACTGGTACCGGGAAGAGGGCCTGATCTTCAAGGGCGGCTCCGGCGCCGGTCTCAACCTCTCCCGGATCCGCTCCAGCAAGGAGCTGCTGTCCTCCGGTGGCACCGCGAGTGGCCCGGTCAGCTTCATGCGCGGTGCCGACGCCTCCGCCGGAACCATCAAGTCCGGTGGCGCGACGCGGCGCGCGGCGAAGATGGTGATCCTCGACGTCGACCACCCCGACATCGAGGAGTTCATCGAGACCAAGGCGCGCGAGGAGGACAAGATCCGCGCGCTGCGCGACGCCGGCTACGACATGGACCTCGGCGGCAAGGACATCGTGTCCGTGCAGTACCAGAACGCGAACAACTCGGTGCGGGTCAACGACGAGTTCATGCGGGCGGTCGAGGAGGAGCGCGAGTTCGGGCTGCGAGCGCGGGCGACCGGCGAGGTCATCGAGACCGTCGACGCGAAGGGTCTGTTCACCCGGATCGCCGAGGCAGCGTGGGCGTGCGCCGACCCAGGCATCCAGTACGACGACACGATCAACGACTGGCACACCACCCCGGAGACCGGCCGGATCACCGCGTCGAACCCGTGCAGCGAGTACATGCACCTGGACAACTCCAGCTGCAACCTGGCGAGCCTGAACCTGCTGAAGTTCCTCGGCGACGACGACACGTTCGACTCCGAGAAGTTCGCGAAGGCCGTCGAGCTGATCATCACCGCGATGGACATCTCCATCTGCTTCGCGGACTTCCCGACGGCGGCGATCGGCGACACGACGCGCGCCTACCGCCAGCTCGGCATCGGCTACGCCAACCTCGGCGCGCTGCTGATGGCCACTGGGCACGCCTATGACTCCGAGGGCGGCCGCTCGCTTGCAGCTGCCATCACGTCGCTGATGACTGGCATGGCCTACAAGCGCTCGGCGGAGCTCGCCGGCGTCGTCGGGCCGTACGACGGCTACGCCCGCAACGCCGACGGTCACAAGCGCGTGATGCGCAAGCACGCTGCGGCCAACGACGCGGTGCGTCCCGTCGACGCCGACGCGGCCAGGGTGCTGCACGCGGCGAGCAAGGCGTGGCAGGACTGCCTCGCCATCGGTGAGAAGAACGGCTGGCGCAACGCGCAGGCCTCCGTCCTCGCGCCGACCGGCACGATCGGTCTGATGATGGACTGCGACACCACCGGGATCGAGCCGGACCTGGCGCTCGTCAAGTTCAAGAAGCTGGTCGGCGGCGGGTCGATGCAGATCGTCAACCAGACCGTCCCGCGCGCCCTGGTCAAGCTCGGCTACCAGCCGGAGCAGGCCGAGGCGATCATCGAGCACATCTCCGAGCACGGCAACGTCGTGGACGCGCCGGGTCTCAAGCCCGAGCACTACGAGGTGTTCGACTGTGCGATGGGCGAGCGGTCCATCTCCGCGATGGGCCACGTGCGGATGATGGCGGCGACGCAGCCGTTCATCTCGGGCGCTATCTCCAAGACCGTGAACATGCCGGAGTCGGCGACGGTCGACGAGGTCGCCGACATCTACTACCAGGGCTGGAAGCTCGGCCTCAAGGCGCTCGCGATCTACCGCGACAACTGCAAGGTCGGCCAGCCGCTGTCCGACGCCAAGGGCAAGAAGGCCGAGTCGCCCGCAGAAGCAGCGGCAGAGGCGCAGTTGGTCCGCAAGCGGCTGCCGCGGGCGCGGCCGAGCCAGACCGTGTCGTTCTCCGTAGGTGGCGCTGAGGGCTACATGACAGCCGGCTCCTACCCCGACGACGGCCTCGGCGAGGTCTTCCTCAAGCTCGGCAAGCAGGGTTCGACGCTCGCCGGGGTGATGGACGCCTTCTCGATCGCGATCTCGATCGCGCTGCAGTACGGCGTCCCGCTGGAGACCTACGTCCAGAAGTTCACCAACATGCGCTTCGAGCCGGCCGGCATGACCGACGACCCGGACATCCGGATGGCGCAGTCGGTGATGGACTACATCTTCCGCCGCCTCGCGCTGGACTACCTGCCCTACGAGAAGCGCGAGGAGCTCGGCATCTTCACCGCCGAGGAGCGCGCCGCGACGGTGGCAGCGACGGCGTACGGCGCTCCGGCCGCTCCTGCGGTCGAGGACAACGAGGAGATCGAGGCCGAGCTGGAGTCGATGCGTGAGTCGGTCCCGGTCGAGGTTCGCTCCTCGACCGAGCTGCTCGAGTCGAAGCTGGGCCTGTCGGCGGACGCTCCGCTGTGCATGTCCTGCGGCGTGAAGATGAAGCGGGCGGGGAGCTGCTACGTCTGCGAGTCCTGCGGGTCGACATCTGGCTGCAGCTGACGCGGTCGGAAAGCGGCGGCGGGTGTCCTAGTTATCCTGAGCTATCCGAAATAAGCACTATGGCTCTCCCGCGCAGTCGCAATTCGCCGGATGCTCGATGAATGCCTCCCAAGTCGGACATTCGGGTATCGCGCCTTCATAACCCGGGTGGCCGCGCCACCTTCGCTGCGGCCTCGGTCGTCGTGGCGACTGCGCTCTGGTTCGGCTTTGGCTGGGGCGGCGCGACGGTGCTGCAGTGGGGCGACGACATCGCCTGCGCATTGGCCGCCGCCGTCGCAACCGTCTGCTGCTGGCGGGCCTCCCGTCACACCTCGACTGAGCGTGCGTCCTGGCGGCTCCTCGCCGCCGGGGCCGGCGCCTGGACGATCGGACAGGTGATCTGGACCGTCCACGACCTGGCGATGGGTGGCCCGACGCCGTATCCCTACTACGACGACATCGGCTTCCTCGCCTTTCCCGTCCTCGCCTCGATGGCGCTGGTCCGGTTACCCACCGCGGCGAGTGACCGCACCATGATGCGGTGGGGCCTCGACGGAACCCTGGTCGCGAGCTCGGTCCTGCTCACGCTCTGGTCGACGGTGATCGAGCCGAGCGGCCTGGCGTCCACTGCTCTTGGCGCCACGATCGTCACGGTCAGCTACCCGCTGCTCGACGTCTTGTTGCTGACCGCGACGGTGCTGGCCGCGCTGCACCTGAAGGTCGGCCGGGTGCGGATGATGTTCGTTGCCGTGTCGCTCGCGTGGCTCGCCGCCGCGGACGTGTTGTTCAACTACCTGAGCGTTCATGGCGGCTATGAGCCGGGAGCCGTCTGCGACGTTGCGTACGTCGGTGCCTTTGCCTTCCTCGCAGCAGCGACGTTCGTCGGACCGGGCAGCCCGCGGGAGGGGACTGGCGTCACCGTCTCCGACACCATGCGGATGGCGCTGCCGTACGTCCCGTTCATCATCGCGGTGGTGGTGGCGTTGGCGCGTCAGTGCACCGGCGCTCAGCTCGACAACGTCGATGTCGCCCTCGGCCTGACCGCCGTCGCGGCGATTCTGGCCCGCCAAACGCTGGTTCTCTCGCAGAACAGCCGGTTGTTGGCGACGGTCAGGGCCCAGCACGAAGAGCTACGCCACTCTGCGATGACCGATTCACTCACCGGGCTGGCGAATCGTGCCGTGTTCACCGATCGCGTCTCGCACGCGACTCAGCTCCACGCTCGGGACATGCGCCAGGTGTCGTTGATCTGGATCGACCTGGACGACTTCAAGTTCGTCAACGACACGGCGGGTCACGGGGCGGGCGACCTGCTGCTGATCAAAGTCTCCGAGCGGTTGCGGGGGGCCGTCCGCATGGGGGACACGGTCGCCCGGCTCGGTGGTGACGAGTTCGCCGTACTCATCGAGGACGGCAGCGACGTCGCGGTACTGGCGGATCGCATCCGCGACGCGTTGCACCGTCCGTTCCTCATCGACGGGGTCCCTCGGCCGGTGAGTGCCAGCGTCGGCGTGGCGGTGCTGGCACCGGAGGAGCCGGCGATCGAGCCCGCCGACCTGCTGAACCGTGCCGACATCGCGATGTACCACGCAAAGAACAGCGGTAAGGACCAAGTCGCCCTCTACCGGGTCGGCATGACGGTTCCCGGCGCCGACGACGCGTTGTTGCGCGACCCGTTGCGTCGCGCTGTGCGCCACGACGCCATCACGCTGTGCTATCAGCCGTTGATCCACGCCGCGGACGGGCAGCTCCACGGATTCGAGGCGCTCGCCCGGTGGACTCACGACGGCCAGCCTGTCTCACCGGCGGAGTTCATCTCGGCGGCCGAGCGGATCGGGTTGGGCTGCCAACTCGGTGACCGCATCCTCGACCAGGCGTTCGCGCAAGCCGCCGCGTGGCAGGGGTAGCGAGAGGGCGTTCTGGTGGGCGTCAACCTGTCGCCGAGCCAGATCCTCGACCCAGGGCTTCCCGACCGGATCGCGGCGGCGCTGAGCCGGCACGGCCTGCCGCCGTCACGGATCGTGCTCGAGATCACCGAGGCCGCGCTGCTCAGCGACTCGGCGCAGGCCATCCGCACCACGCGCGCGCTTTCCGAGATGGGCATTCGCATGTCGCTCGACGACTTCGGGACGGGCTACTCCTCGCTCGCGCATCTGCGGCGGCTGCCACTGTCATCGGTGAAGATCGATCGGTCCTTCGTCGCCAATGTGGACACCGATCCGCAGGCGCGCTCCTTCATCGCTGCGGTGATCAGACTCGGGCAGGACCTCGGGCTCGACGTGATCGTCGAAGGGATCGAGACCGCCGGGCAGCTCGCCACCGTCCGCGAGCTCGGCGCCACCTTCGTGCAGGGTTACCTCGTCGACCTTCCGCGACCCGCCCACGAGGTCGAGGTCGGGCGTGAGTGGACCGACCTGTTCACTCCTACCGCGCTCGGGTTGCCCAGGCAGCGGGAAAGCGTCGATGCGTTCCCCATGACAGCAGGAAGGGCCGCTCCTCGAGCCGAACAGTGACGGGTGCGGTGGAGCGTTGCGGGGGTGGTCGGCTGCCTCTTGCTTGCCGGCGCGGCCCCGGCTGTGGCCGGTCCCACCGACCCCGATGACGCGTTGCACAGCTATCGCGTCGGGTCGGCGTACGTCCGGGTCGCCGCCGACCATGCCGAGATCGGTGACGGCAAGGTCAGCCGGCACTGGGCGATCGGGAACGGCTCGGTCGAGACCACCAGCCTGATCGGTCCGGGCGGCACCCAGTGGGCGAAACCCGGACCGGATTTCCGCATCGACATCGGGCTGGCTCAGGCGTCCACCACGTCGACGACCGGGTGGTCGCTGGCGAGCGTGAAACCGGTGAAGACAGCGTCCGCGGTGGGGCTCGACTTCACTTTTGCGCCGCTCGACGCCGCTCTCGCGCCAGCGGTGACGATCGAACGGAAGGTGAGGCTCCGGCCGGGCCGCTCGACGATGTCGGTGACCTCGACGCTGCACTCCCTGATCCCGATCCGGGTCCCAAGCTACACCCTGGACCAGATCACCCCGCGCAGCGCCGCCCTGCCGGGCGAGGTCGTCCGGTACCGCGAAGGCTCGGACTGGCGCAACGACTTTCGCGTCGTCAGCCACCCGTCAGGCACCTTCGACGCCGAGGGCGAGATCTTGCGCCGGGGCCAGAGCGCCGGCTTCTTCCTGGTCAGCCAGCGTCGCGGTGGGCTCGCCAGCCGGGCGTTGCACACCTCGACCGGCGCGGACGCGATCGGTGTCGACTGGGCGCGCGACCTGCTCGATGCCGGCCCACTGATCACCGATCCGCCGAACTACAACACGGTGGGCAACCCCGCCTACCCCGTCCCCCTCCGCGCCCGGCTGGTCAGACCGGGGGAGACGCTGCAGCTCGGAACGGCGTGGACCGGGGTGTACGCCGGGCCTGCGGGACAGGGGGTGAACTCCGCTGCCGCCGCGTTCGCCGCCGCCTTCCCGTGGCACATCGACCGCACCGTCGGTGCGAACTCGTTTCATCCGTGGAGCCACGGCCCGGACATGTCGGACGCCAACCTGCGCAAGCAGATCGACGCGGCGAAGAAGCTCGGGGTCGAGCGTTACATGCTCGACGACCAGTGGCAGGGCGGTCCGGGCGGGGAGTCCGGCGACTGGCAGTTCGATCCCGCGCGCTACCCCGACCGCAACCACGACGGGATCCCTGACTTCATCACCTACCTGCATCACCAGGGAATGCAGCTCGGGCTGTGGATGTCGCCGGTCGAGTTCAACATGCATTCGGTCACCTACGCCAGCCACCCGGCCTGGGGCTGCCTGCCCCTCGGTGACATCGCGGCGCAGGTCCCCGACGACGCCGGTCTCGGCGCGTGGGATGCGACCAATCCCGCGTTCCAGAGCTACCTGATCGGGGTGGTCGACCGGCTGGTCGAGAAGTACGACGTCCGGGAGTTCAAGTTCGACTTCATGGCGTGGTTGGACTGCTGGACCCACGACTACGCCGACTACGAAGACGCGTTCGTGTCGATGGTGCAGCGGATGGAACGGCGGCACCCGCATGTCACGTTCGAGCTCGACGAGACCAACGACCAGCGGTTGTGGCCGTTCGAGTCCGAGGCGCTCGGACCGTCCTGGTTCGACAACAACCACCATCACGGGATCGATCAGGTGTCCGAGCTGCTGCACGACTTGTGGTCGGCTGCGCCGTGGATGCCCACGCAGACGATCGGCCTCGGCAGCTTCGACAGCGACGCCCTCGCCGCGAAGCGGCCGGCCGGCTTCCTGATGCCGTTGGCGCTGCTGTCGCACACCACGTTCTGGACCGATTTCACCAAGCTCACGCCGAACCAGCGTCGGCAGGTCGCGTGGTGGGATCACTGGTATTCCACTCATCGCGACGCGATCGGACCGCTTGACTACGAGCTGACGAAGCAGGATCCCGCCAAGGGTGGCTGGGCGGTCTTCGAACCCTGGCACGGCCGGTCGGGTTACGTGTTCGCCTTCCACCAGACCGGTGCCGGATCGGTGCGGGTAAGGCTGCAGGGGCTCCACGCGCGGTCGACCTATCTGGTCTCCGACGTGCGTAGCGGCAAGGTTCTTCGGCGTACGAGCGGACGAGTGCTACAGAGCGGACTCACGGTGCGGGCGCCGCGGGCGTGGTCCGCCCGCGTCCTGCGCATCAGCCGGGCCTAGCTCGCGGCTGATCGAGATCGTGCTTGCCGAGCACCAGGAGCAAGCTGATCAACAGGCACACGACGACGAACACGGTCAGGTTCACGCTGAACAGGTAGGCGTCGTTGAGCACCGCGGGCGTCAGCGGGTTCGGCGAGTCTCGCGTCTTGACGAGGATTGCGAGCCCGCGGCTCGCGTTGACCGCGCTGAGCACTGCCGACAACACGCCGACCACTCCGAGGACCGGGAACGCCACCCAGTGCGCGCTGCGGCGGCCTTCACCGAGCGGGCGGCGCCAACAGACGACGGCCGCACATACCGCGATCGTCGCGAACGCCAGCAACGACGCGCCGATGGCGTCACTGGGACGGTGCCATCCAGCCGTCTGCACGTCGGCCGCGACGATCCACGAGTACGAGCCGGCGAGGAGGGCGACCAGGCCGCGAATGATCGGCGGGCTCAGCACGACCAGCGCGAGCGCGCACCCGATCGCGGTCGCCGTGTGGCCGCTCGGAAAGGTGTTGTTCTGGCGGATCGCGTCGGACGGCACCAGAAACGGTCGGGTGAGGATCTGGTTCTTGGCGAGGTCGGTGCAGACGACGGCCAGGAACGCCGCTCCCGCCATCGCGAGTCCGGCGCGCGGGCGACGACGGATCACGCCGCACAGCGCGATGACGACGAGGAACGCGGCGAACGTGCCGGCGCGGATGTGTTCCAAGAAGTAGTAGTCGCGCAGGCGCGAGGACAGCGACTGCTGTTGTGAGCCGATGAGCGCGGCGTTGTCGAACCGCTGACCCAACCGGGTCCGCACCAGGAGGAGGTAGGTCGCCGCCGCGAGCGCCACACACACGGCGGCTGCGGCGACCAGGCGGATCGCCAACCGCCGGCCGACGTCTGCGGGCTCGTCTGCCGGCCCGTCCGGCTCGATCACCAGCGCCCCGGCGGACGCCGGTCGTGAAGGGACTCGCCGTCCTTCAGCGTCGGGGGATCCGGCAGGAGCACGATCGGCGGCTCGTAGTCGGGATTCGGGACCTTCTTCCAGACGTCACGCAGCGCCAGCGGCAAGGTGAATGACCAGATCGCAGCGGCGACAAGAAACATCATGTTGACGAAGATCGCGAAAAGAATCGGTATGACGAGAATGATCGTCCACACCACGCGCCCCAACGGGCCGAAGGTCACCGTTGACCTGCGCCAGCGCGAGGCCGGCTTGCTCATTCGCGCTCGAGCACGAACACCGGGATCAGCCGGTCGGTCCAGGACTGGTACGCCGCGTAGTCCGGGTACGCCGCGACCCCGCGGTCCCACCACTCGGCGCGCTCGTCGCCGGTGACCTCGCGGGCGACCATGTCCCACTTCGCGGCGCCATCCTGCAGCTCGACGTGCGGATCGGCACGCAGGTTGCTGACCCACGCCGGGTCCTTCGGGTCCCCGCCCTTCGACCCGATGATCGCGTACTTGCCGCCGTGCTCGACGCGCATGATGCCGTTCTTGCGCAGCTTGCCGGTCTTCGCACCCCGGCACGTGAGGATCACCACGGGGTAGTCCGTGTCGAGGAGGTTCGACGCGTCCTTTCCGCCGGACCGCTCGTAGGCCTCGACCTGATCGCGTACCCAGTCCCAAGCGCTCGGCTCGTACTCGCCTTCGAGTGGCATCAGCGGCTCACCGGCCGGCTCTTCGGGGACTGCCGTTCGGTGTGGGACGGGTCGTTGATCACGACCTCGCCGAGCGCCGCGTCGATCGCCTTCATCACGTCGGCGTCGAGCTTCACCCCGGCCGCGCCGACGTTGTCCACGACCTGCTCCGGGCGTGACGCTCCGATGATCGCGCTGGACACGTTCGGGTTCGCCAGCACCCACGCGATCGCCAGCTGCGCCATCGACAGTCCGGCGTCGGCGGCGATCGGGACGAGTCGCTGAACCGCTTCGAGCACGGAGTCGCGAAGCCAGTTCTTCACGTTGCTGGCGCCGCCGGACTCGTCGGTTGCCCGGGAGCCCGCCGGCACTGCCTCGCCCGGCTTGTACTTGCCGGTGAGCACTCCTTGGGCGATGGGCGACCACACGATCTGGCCGATGCCGAGCTCCTCGCAGGTCGGTACGACCTTCGGTTCGATGACCCGCCACAACATCGAGTACTGCGGCTGGTTCGAGCAGAACGGGATCTTCAGCTCGGTCGCGAGCGCGTGTCCGGCGCGCAGCTGCTCCGCCGTCCACTCCGAGACGCCTATGTAGTGGACCTTGCCGCTGTGCACCAGGTCGGCGAACGCCGACATGGTCTCTTCGAGCGGCGTCTCGTAGTCGTACCGGTGTGCCTGGTAGAGGTCGAGGTGGTCGGTCTGCAGCCGCGTCAGCGACGCCGCGCAAGATTCCATGATGTGTTTGCGCGAGAGCCCGGAGTCGTTCGGCCCGCCGGGTCCGGTTGGCGCATAGACCTTGGTGAAGATCTCCAGTGACTCGCGCCGCTCGCCGGCGAGCGCCTTGCCGAGCACCGTCTCCGCCTTCGTGTTGGCGTAGACGTCAGCGGTGTCGAACGTGGTGATGCCGGATTCGATCGCCTGCTTCACGCAGGCGATCGCCTGCTTCTCCTCGACCTGCGAGCCGTGAGTGATCCAGTTGCCGTAGGAGATCTCGGACACCTTGAGACCGGACGAACCGAGCCGTCGAAACTCCATGTCCTCAGACCGTACCCATGGCGGCATCGATGCAGGCACGCAGTGCGGTGTCGTCCGGCTCGACCAGTGGCCGGAACCGCCCGAGGACCGTGCCATCGCGACTGACGACGAACTTCTCGAAGTTCCACTGGATGTCGCCGGCGTTGCCCTCGGCGTCGGCCTGCTTCGTCAGTACGTCGTACACGGCGTCTCGGCCTTCCCCGTTGACGTCGATCTTCGCAGTCAGCGGGAAGGTGACGCCGTACGTCGTCGAGCAGAACGACGCGATCTCCTCGGGCGTGCCCGGCTCCTGGCCCCCGAACTGGTTGCAGGGGAAGCCAAGGACGGTGAAGCTGTCGCCACCGATCTCCTCCTGCAAGGCTTCGAGCTTCGTGTACTGCGGCGTCAATCCGCACTTGCTGGCGACGTTGACCACGAGGGCGACGCGGTCGCCGGCCAGGTCACCGAAGGCCGCCGGCTCGCCCGCGAGGGTGGTGACAGGAAGATCGCGAAGGTTCGTCATGCAATTGATCCTGCCAGGGATCCTCAGCTCGTGGAGAACCGGATCTCGAGCATCCGGTCGGCAGGCACAGCATGTGTGAGCCGAAGCAGTGTTGCTTCGCGATGCAGCCAGCGCGACTCCACGGCCAACCGCGCGGCAGCGTCATACTGCTCCAGGAATCCCTGCCGGTCGCGGACGTCGGCGAGGACGGTGGCGGCGACGACGTAGGAGAGCAGCCGCGGGTCGTCTGGCAGGTCGGCCGCCTCGACCGTCGCGCCACGCAGGGCGGCGAGCTCGCGACGGTAGCGGGTATAGCGCTCCTGCACGATCGGCACCAGCGTCTCGGCATCGCCCGCCGGCTCGGGAAGCCACTCGACGCTGCCGCGCAGATACGCCGCACCCTCGTCGACCTCGAGCAGGCGGAAGCGTCGGGTCCCGATCGTCTCGAGCTCGAACGTGCCGTCCGCGCTCGGATGCGTCGCGACGACGTGGGCGAGACAGCCCACCTCGTGGAGTGCCTTGATCCCGTCGGCCCCCACCTCGCGACCGGACTGGATCGCGACAACGCCGAAGTGGCGTTCGTCCTCAGGTAGCTCGAGCAGGTCCGCGACGAGCCGGCGGTAACGCTCCTCGAAGACGCGCAGCGGAAGCGGGGCGCCGGGAAACAGGACCGTCCCGAGCGGGAAGAGAGCGATCAGGTCTGCCATCGGTCCACGCCACGCACCTCGAGGCCGTCGTCGACCGCCTTCCAGCCTGCGGTCACCAGTGCGGCGAGAGTCTCGTCGGGCCGGCCCGCTGACCGTACGACGAGACGGCCCGAGCTGTCGTCATAGCCCGCCACGGCGTTCCCGCAGCGGCCGTCCCTGGCCGCCGGGTGGGCCTGGTTGAGCGCCCGCAGGTCCGCCGCGACGAGGTCGGGGCGCTGGCTGGGCCGCGCTGTCGCGAGCGCGAGCAGGTCGGTGACGCCGGTCAGCACCGCCATCGCCGGGATGTCGGCGCTGCGCGCCCCGGCGATGTCCGTGTCGAGCCGGTCGCCGACGACAATGGGGTGCCGGGCACCGGTCCGCGATACCGACTCGTCGAACAGTGCTCGCGCCGGCTTGCCGGCGACCACCGGGTGGGTGCCCGTTGCGGTGATGACGAGAGCGGCAAGCGAGCCCATCCCCGGCAGCGGGCCGCGTGGGGTCGGCAGCGTGGCGTCCAGGTTCGACGCCACGAACAGGGCGCCGTTGCGGATCGCGAGACATGCTTCGGCGAGCCGCGAGTACGTCAGCTCAGGGTCGTAGCCCAGGACGACAGCGGCCGGTTCGGCGTCGGCGTCGCTCACCACCTGGAGGCCGGCGGTACGGACGCACTCGCGGAGCGCTTCCGCCCCGGCGACGAGGACGGACGCGCCCGCCGGGAGGCGGTCGGCGAGAAGCCGTGCGGCAGCCTGCGAGCTCGTCACCACGTCGTCGGCTGTGGCGTCGAGGCCGAGCCCGCACAGCCGGGCGGCGACCTCCGTCGACGACCGCGAGGCGTTGTTGGTGATGTACGCCGTACGGATGCCGCGACCTCGTGCATCGGCCAACGCGTCGATGGCGAACGGGGCGGCCTCGTCGCCGACGTTGACGACGCCGTCGAGGTCGAGAAGCGCGACGTCGTACGTCTCAGCCGGTGGCGCGCCGGATCCGGCGAGCGCCGCGCTCAAGCCGGCGAATGGTCGCGGCGAGGCAGCGCCAGCGCGGTCAGCGCGGCGAGTGCGCAGACCACCGCCGCGATGGCGAACGCGCGGTCGAAGCCAGCCGTCAAGGCCGACGGGTATGTCCCTGAAGCCCCGAGCGCGTTCGTCCGGTTCGTTGCGATCGTCGCGAGTGCGGCGAGTCCGATTGAGCCGCCGACTTGGCGCGAGGTGTTGAGGACTCCTGAGGCGAGACCGGCTTGCGTCCAGTGCACGCCAGTCGTCGCCGCGGTGGCGAGCGGTGTGAAGCAAAGCCCGGTGCCGAACGCGATCAACAGCGTCCCACCGAGCAACCCGCCGGCGTACGAGCTCGACGCGCTCAACTGGCTGATCCAGGCGAATCCGCCCGCGGTCAGCCCCAGACCCACGAAGAGGAGTGCGCGGGGACCGAACCTGCCGACGATCCGTCCCGCCGTCTGCGCGCCGATGATGATCGCGGCGCTCATCGGAAGGAAGAGCAGGCCGGTGTGCATCGGGCCGTGGCCCTTGACCTCTTGCAGGTAGAGGGACAGGAAGTACCACATCGAGAAGAAGGCGACGCCGAGGAGCAGCATCGTGATGTTCGCGGCCGACACGTGACGCGACCGGAACAGTGACAGCGGCATGAGCGGAGCCTTGACCTTGGTCTGGGTGAAGACGAAGGCCGCCAGGATCACCGCTGCGGCGATCAACAGGCTGATCGTGCGCCCCGATCCCCATGGATGCCGGTCGGTGCCGACGATCGCGTACACGAGAAGTGCGAGACCGCCGGTGGCGAGGATCGAGCCACTGACGTCCAGCGATCGCTCCGCATCCGGGCGCACCCGCTCCTTGAGCACCGCCAGCGCGGCGAACATGGCGGCGAGGCCGATCGGGATGTTGACGAACAGCACCCACCGCCAGGACAGCGCGGAGGTGAGGGCGCCGCCGAGGATCACGCCGGCTGCGCCGCCGAGTCCCGCGACTGCGCTCCATGCCCCGAGGGCACGGTGACGCGACTCACCTTCGGTGAACGTCGTCATGATGATGGTGAGCGTCGCGGGTGACAGGACCGCGCCGCCGAGGCCCTGCACGGCGCGCGCGGCGGTGAGCTCACCCGACGTCTGTGCCAGTCCGCCGAGCAGGCTCGCCACCGAGAACAGGATCAGTCCGCCGACGAAGATTCGGCGCCGCCCGAACAGGTCCGCGAGCCGCCCGCCGAGCAGCAGGAAGCCCGCGAAGGTCAGGACGTAGGCATTGACCACCCACTGCAAGCCGGTGGCGGAGTAGTGCAGATCGTGACCGATGTGCGGAAGCGCGACGTTCACGATCGAGACGTCGAGGACGACCATGAACTGGGCGACGCAGGCAACGGCCAGGATCACGGCGTCGGAGGCGTGATGCTCCTCTGCGACCGGGCTGCTGTGGTCGGTCGCCGTGAGTTCTTGCATCAGCGGGCGCGACCCCGAGCGGCTCGGTCTTCGCGGAGCTTGGCGAGTGCCTCTTCGAGCAGCACGTCGCCCTCGGCCATGGTGCGCCGCATCATGAGGAACTCGAACGGGGTCTTCGGGGGACCGCCGGCCATGCGCTCGCGCGGCGGCGGCTCGTCTTGAGACGGTCCCGCCGGCTGGCCGCAGACCTGGCAAGCCCAGGTCTGCGGCAGCTCGACGTGGAGTGCGAACGCCGGCCGGCTCTCATGGCCGGCGTGGCACCAGTACGAGACCTGGCGGCGCGGTTCCACAACGCCGCCGCGGTCAACCTCGGAGCCTGGCGCGCCGCCCAGCCGGCCGCCACGGATCGTGGAGCGTCGTGAACCCATTGCGCGCGTTTCTCCTTGTTGGTCGGTTGAGCGCTTAGAGCGCCCGGACGTTCTCCGCCTGCGGGCCCTTCTGGCCCTGCGTGATGTCGAACTCGACGTTCTGACC
>DASZTL010000101.1:0-24951 GCA_035548055.1 Mycobacteriales bacterium
GCGCACGCAACGTCAGCTCTTCGATGACGGGCGCCTCATTGACCGCATGGAGAACGGTGGCCTTCACGCCTGGAACATTAGAGCGATCTAAGGTGCGCGCATGGTGGTGTCCGCGCGGTTGGTGATCGACGGCGGGGCGCAGGACGGCGGCGCTGGGACCTACGAGGTGTTCAACCCGGCCCGTCCCGCCGAGCTCGTCGGCCACGCCCCGGCAGCCGATGGCGACCAGCTCGACACCGCGGTCGCCGCTGCACGCCGCGCCTTCCGCGAATGGTCGTCGCTGTCGGTCCAGCAGCGGTACGACGCACTCGTTGCGGCAGCCGACGCCGCGACAGCGCAGGCGAGCGAGTTCGACCTCGCCACGACGTACACGCGCGAGCACGGCAAGGTCCGCAGCGAAGCGGAGTTCGAGATCCTCACCGCGCCGGCGCTGCCGCAGATCCTCGGCGGGATGGCGGAGGCTGCACTCGCTCCGACGCTGATCGAGCCACCCGCGGCGTACCCGCGGTTGCAGCGAGAGCCGTACGGCGTCGCGGCGCTGATCCTGCCGTTCAACTGGCCGATCGCGGTCACGATGATGAAGCTCTCGTCAGCACTCGTCACCGGCAACACTGTCGTCGGGAAGGTGCCGCCGACGGTTCCACTGGCGACACTGCACTTCGCAGGCCTGCTCGCGGCGGAGCTGCCGCCCGGCGTCATCAACTTCCTCGCCGGTCCCGGCATCGAGATCAGCAGCGCGCTCGTCTCGCACCCCGGGATCGACGTCATCTCGCTGACCGGCGGCATCACCACTGGCAAGGCGGTGATGACGGCGGCGGCGCAGCGGCTGCGACCGGTGCTCCTCGAGCTCGGCGGCAACGACGCTGCGATCGTCGCGCCTGACCTACCGATCACCGAAGCGCTCGCGGATCAGCTGTACGGCGCGACGTACACGACCACCGGTCAGGTCTGCATGGCGGTGAAGCGGCTGTACTGCCCGCGCGAGAAGGTCGCAGAGCTTGCCGATGCGCTGTTGGCGCGTTGCGACCGCGAGGTCGTCGGGGACGGCCTCGCTCCCGAGACGACGCTCGGTCCGATGCACACCGCTGCCGGGCGCGACCGGGTCGTGCAGATGATTGCGGACGCGTCAGCGAACGGCGGGACCGTCAGGACCGGTGGACGGTTGCGTGACGAGGACGCGGGCAGGGGTGGCTACTTCGTGCTGCCAACCGTCGTCACCGACGTACCGGTCGATGCCTCGCTCGTCGTCGACGAGCAGTTCGGCGCGGTCGTGCCGATCATCGGGTACGACGACCTCGACGACGCCGTTGCGGCCGCGAACGCCACGGAGTTCGGGCTGACCGCATCGGTGTGGACCGCCGATGACGAGCTCGGCGACCGGATCGCCTCACAGCTGGTGGCGGGAACCGTCGCGATCAACACCCATGGCATGGCGGCGCAGGACCCGCGGCTACCGTTCGGTGGCGTCGGGGCGAGCGGCATCGGGCGAGAGCTAGGGCCGGACGGCCTGCTGGCCTTCACCCAGGCAAGAGCTCTGATCCACCGACCACCCCCGGCTAACCCGCCGTGATCTTGACGTTATGCGCCCATCACGGCCGCTGATGGGCGCACAACGTCAAGATCAGCGGGGTTTTGGTCAGGACCAGCCGGGCATGGCGGCGCGGGGCGGTGCGACCGACAGCACCTCGGGGAAGGGCTCGGGCGCTTCCTCGTGGTGATCGGGTGCGTCCTCGGGAAGGTCGGCGAGCGCCGCCTCGAGAGCCTCGGCCAGTGACGGGCGGTGCAGGACCACGACCTCGGCGTCGCTGACGTCCGCAGCGGCATGGACGGTCGCGGTCGCCGGCGCGGGCTCGCTGAACGGGGCGAAGGCAACCGGGATCGACGCCGACTCGTGCCGCACCGGCATCTGGGGCGGCAGCGGCCCGCGATCGGTCTGTGCGCCCTTCGCGAACGGGTTCGGCGGCATGATCGGCTCGGCCGGTCGCTCGACCGGCTGCGGGACGCCGTACCGCGAGGCGGCCGTCACCTGCGCGGTGCGAATCGCGCGCTCCGCCTCCGCGCCCGCGCGCCAAGGGTTCTCGGCCGGCGGCATCACGGGCGCCGCAACGGTCGGTGTCGTCGGTGCGGGCGGCGTCATCGGGTCGGCCCCGCCGAGCACGAGGCCGCACCCCAGGCAGACGGTTGCGGCGGGCTGCAGCTGGGTCGCGCAACGGGCGCAGGCAGCCACGAGCGTTCCTCCCCGGAAGATGGACTCCATTGATCATCGACCACTGCGCTGCTGCCTGCCATCCCCCGGCCAGCCGTAGCGGAATACGGCATTTGGCGGTCAGCCATTCGTGTGTCACCTGGACAGCCCAGGCAACTTGCATGCGTCAGTGCACGGAAGTTGATGACAAAAGGCGTGCGGGGTCATACGTTTCCCCCTGATGCACCGCACCCGATCGCTCCTCGCCGCCGTTGCCGTCATCGGACTTCTGAGTGCCTGTGGCACCCAAGTCGCCGACGCCAAGCGGCAGGCACTCGCCGCCGCGCAGCTTCACCAAGGCACCGGTGCCGACGCGGCGCCGATCACCGGCGTACAACCGAGTACGCCGACCACCCTGCCCGGCGACACCGGCACGCTGCCGGTCCCGAGCACCGGGACCGGGACCGGTGCACAGACGTCGACCGGCTCCGGCACCGCGACGACCGGCAGCAGCGGCAAGACCAAGCCGGGCAAGACCGGTGGGTCCGGTGACACCTCCGCCAACGGCCTGCCGGAAGGCATCGGCGCACCCGCGCCCGCCGGCGGCAACGGCGGCGCGACCGACGTCGGCGTGACGGCCACCTCGATCCTGCTCGGCAACGTCGCCGACCTTTCGGGGCCGCAGCCAGGGTTGTTCCAGAGCGCGATCAACGGAACGAACGCCTACGTCGCCTACATCAACAGCCTCGGCGGCATCTACGGTCGCCAGCTGAAGGTCGACGTCGCCGACTCGCAGACGACCTGCGAGGGCGACCGCAACGGTCATCAGCAGCTGATCAACAGGGTCTTCGCGTTCGCCGGTTCGTTCGCATTGAACGACCAGTGCGGCGCCACCGTCCTCGCGCAGCACAAGACCGTCCCTGACGCGCACCTTGCCGTCACGCCGCAGGCCAACGCACTGCCCAACAACTTCTCGGTCACGCCCATCGGCACCAAGGTCAACAACGGCCCGTTCGGCTGGATCACCCGGAAGTTCGGTCGTGACAAGGTCGCGCACGTCGGCTTCCTCTGGGCGAACCTGCCGGCCGTCAACAACGTCGCGAACCTGTCGATGCACAGCGCGGCAACCGTAGGATGGAAGTTCCTCGTTCACCAGTCGGTGTCACCGACGTCGACGGACTTCACCGCGCAGATCATCCAGATGCGTCAGCGTGGCGTGACGCTCTTCTACACGCTGTTCGACGCGCAGGAGCTGGCGGAGTTCCTCCGCAACGCCAACCAGCAGAACTTCCATCCGCTGATCTTCGCGCCGCTCGCTTACGACCAGACGTTCTTCGAGCAGCTATCCGGCAACACTGCGCTGGCGGAAGGCATCTACGGCTTCAACGGCGAGACGCTGTTCTTCAGCAAGTCTGACGCCCACATCCCGTCGGTAGCGCTCTTCCAGAAGTGGTACGGCGCGGTCTCACACAACGGTCCGGCCGACACGTTCGGCGCCGACGCGTGGGCAGAGTCCCAGCTGCTCGTCGAGGCGATCGCCAGGGCCGGTCCCAACCTCACCCGCGCGAAGGTCCTCGCCGAGCTGCGAAAGGTGCACTCGTTCAACGCGGACGGCTTCTTCCACGGGTCTGACCCGGCAGCGAAGACAGCCGACAACTGCTTCGTGCCGTGGGTCATCCACCACGGTGAGTACTTCCGGACGGGTGTCTCCCGCTCCGGCTACCGCTGCGAGGGTCGCCCCGCCTAGCACCGGGGTTCAGACCGGGATCTTGACCGTCATCCGCTTGATGCCGTTGATGAACGACGAGCGCAGCCGGTCGGGCTCACCGACGACCTGCATGTCGGGCATCAGCTCGAACATGTTGCGGAAGGCGACCGCGAGCTCGCGACGCGCCAGGTTCGCGCCGAGGCAGAAGTGCGGGCCGCGCGCGCCGAAGCCCACGTGCGGGTTCGGCGTACGGGAGATGTCGAAGACGTCCGGGTCCTTGAACACCGAGTCGTCACGGTTGGCGGAGTTGTAGAACAGGATGAACTTCGAGCCTTCCGGGAAGTCCTGACCGCCCACGGTGACGTCCCGGGTCGCTGTACGGCGCATCCAGGTCACCGGGCTCGCGTACCGGACGATCTCCTCGACCGCGGTCTTGGTCAGCGAGTCGTCGGCCATCCACGCCTTGCGTTGCTCGGGTCGCTGGTCCAGCTCGTAGACGCCATGGGTGGTCGCTGTGCGCGTGGTCTCGTTGCCCGCCACGCAGAGCAGGATGAAGAACGACGCGATCTCCTGGTTGGTCAGCGACTCGTCGTCGATCGCCGCGTTGACCAACGCCGAGGTGAGGTCCTCAGTCGGCCGGTCCTTGCGTTCCGCCGCGAGCTTGAGCATCAAGTCGGACAACAGCTGACCGGCGTTGAGCACCATCGCCATGCCCTCCTCAGGCGTCGCGATGAAGTCAGGGTCCCCGCCCGACAGGATGATGTTGCTCTGCTCGAGCACCATTGCCTCGTCCGCTTCCGGGATGCCCATCATCCGGCAGATCACCCGCAGCGGAAGTGGGGCTGCGACCTCGCTGACGAGGTCGAACTCGCCGTTGTTGGCCTCGGCGACGTTGCGGGCATTCGCCAGGATCTCCCGCGACAGGGTGTTCACATCATCGATGACGTCCTCGAGCATCTTGGGCGTGAAGGCCGACGACACGATCCGCCGGATCTTCGCGTGGCGTGGGTTGTCCATCGAGATCATCGAGCCGTAGAACTCCTGCATCTCCATCGGCAGGTCGAGGATCGATGTCGCGCCCTGACCGCTGCAGAACAGCTCCGGGGTGGCGCTCATGTGTTCGACGTCGGCGTGGCGCGTCACCGCGTAGTAGCCCGGGCCCTTCGGGAAGAACGGCAGCTCGGGCTCCTCGAAGTACGCGATCGGAGCCTCGCGACGAAGCTTCTCGAAGGCGGCATGGCGCTCATCCGGCGACTTCGTCCAGAACTCCTCGTCGGAGAGGTTGATGCCGAGATCGGTTCCCGCGGTGATGGTCATGACTCTCCTTGGATCTGGATCAACACGATGTTCAGCTTGCGAGGTCTGAGGCGCCGCCGAGGTAGGCAGCCTGCACGATCGGGTCGGCGCGGATCTCCGACGGGGTTCCAGCACCGATCAGCCGGCCGAAGTCGAGGACGTGGATGCGGTCACACACGTGCATGACCAGGTCGACGTCGTGCTCCACCAGCAGTACGCCGGTGCCGCCGGCGGCGAGGTCGCGCAGCAGCCGGCCGAACGTCTCGGTCTCAGTCGGCGACAAGCCGGACGACGGCTCGTCGAGCAGCAGCACCTTGGGCTGGATCGCCAGGGCGCGCGCGACCTCGACGAGCCGGGCGACTCCGGTCGGTACGGCGTCGGCCGCCGCGTCGGCGTACGCGGTTGCCCCGACCCGATCGAGCAGCTCGTTGGCGACCGCGAGAGCGGATGGTGCCTCGCGGTCGAAGCCACGGCGAAGCCCAGGGCCGGAGCGAAGCTCGGCGGCAGTGAGCACGTTGTCGCGGACGGACAGCGACCCGAACACCTCGAGCCGCTGGAAGGTGCGCGCGATGCCTTCGCGGGCGCGCCGCGCGGCGGACCACTTCGTGATGTCGGTGCCCTCGAGCCGGACCCGGCCATGGGTCGGCGCCTGCAGCCCGGTGATGACGTTGAACAGCGTCGTCTTGCCCGCCCCGTTGGGGCCGATCAGCCCAGTCACCTGCCCCGCCGGTACGGCGAGGTCGACCTCGCTGACCGCAACCAGACCGCCGAAGCGGACCGAGACGGAGTCGACCTCAAGGAGCGCCGTCATGACTTGGCCGCGGCCTTCCGCTGCGTCGGCGGCGTCGGCCGGCAGATGCCGCAGAGCTCGAGGCCGGCCTTGGAACGCGGCCGCACGATCTCTTGGCCGCGCATCGCGACGCAGTCGATGCGGTGCAGCATCGTGCCGCCTGGCGTCGTCACGAGCTCCTGGGCGCGAGCGGCGCCACGCGTCGCGCCCTGTCCGGTACTCGCCAGGCCCGCGGCGATCTCGGTGAGCAGCGCTTCGATCTTCTGCTGGTGGTCGCGGTCGCGTTGAGCAGCGCCTTCGGTGTTGCGCACCAAGCGCGTCATCCAGTAGGAGAAGTACATCGCGGTGCCGACGCCGAGCAGCCCGAGGCCGAGCAGCCCGCCGGAGATCAGGTACGGCGTCTGCTCCCAGTCCAGCGTCGTCTGCGCGCTGCCGTACCAGCCGATCAGGATCAGCCCGATGCCGACCGGCAACAACACGCTGCCGATGACGAGCAGCCAGGTGTCCGACCACCGCACGTTGCTGATGCGGATCCGAGACACGGCGGCGCGAAGCTCCGAGACGCTCGGCTCGTCGCTCACAGGTCCTCCTCACAACCGGCGCCTACCGGCCCGTCGAGAAACCGCCCGGCGATCCGGGGCAGCAGCAGTCCGCTCACGATCGCAGCGACGACGATCCCGAACACCATCAGCCCGGTCGGCCCGCCGGCCAGCAGGAGGTCGCTCGCGGTCTTGGTGATCCGCGACGCGACTGAGGGTGGTTGCCCGTCGTCGGTCCCAAGACCGGCCGAGTCGCCGGACGGGAGGTCCGTGGACACACCGCCGGTGACTCCGGCGCCGCCGGTCGTGTCCGCGGGCGGCTGCGACCCGACGGGCGGTGTCGTGCCGAGGCCGCCGAGCAGGGACGGCGTCGCATTGACCTGGGCCGAGGCGCGGCCGAGGGTGATCGAGTAGTTGGAGTTGTTCGGGCGGTAGCTCAACACGAGCGCACCCGAGTCGTACGACGCGAACCCGCCGTCGTGTGTCACCAGCGTCTTGGTGAACGTGGTGTGCAGCTTCAGCGCCTTCAGCGTCGTGCTCAGCAGCTTCGTCACGGCCGCGGTCGGGACGAGCGACGACGCAAGGTGGATGCCGTCATGGTCGATCGTCACCGGGATTCCGGCGATCGTGACGCCCGCCACCGTCGTCTTCGCGTGACCGTGGGCGACCTTGCCGTTGCTGACGACCACAGCGTCCGACACCAACGAGCCGATCTTGATCACGCCACCGGCGAGGCTCAGGTCAGCGACCGCACTGTGTGAGATGGCGCGGACGGTGTGCGGTCCGATCAGCTTCGCGCTGCTGGTACCGGAGACCGCGCCGAGCGAACCTAGGACGGGTAACGCCATCTGCGTCTGCGACGACGCCGTTACGAGCGAGTGCGTCGCGCTCGACTGCATCACCGTGCCGGGCAGCGTCTTGTTGATCGCGTGCCGCATGCCCGTGCTGTGGGTCTCCGCTTTGACCGGATCGTTGAGGATCTTCACCCACGACGGTGCGGTGGGTGACAGGACCATCACGGCAGTGCCTGCGTTGCCGCCGATGTCGCCGGGCCATGCGATCGACGCCAGGCCGGCGCCGACGCCGCCGGTGCTCAGCGTCGAACGGACCTGCGGAATGTCGAGTGAGACGCCCATGTAGATGCCGTCGATGCCGATCCCTGGTGCATTGGCGATCGCGGTATAGCTGACCAACTTCGAGCCGACCGCGACGTGGGCGCGACCCGAGGCGACACCCAGGGCAGCCGGTGCGGCGGCCAGCATGAACGCCGCAGCGGCGGCGCCGCTCGCTACCAGGACGCGTCTTGGCTTCACGCGGACTCCCCGAGGTAGGTCTCGTCGAGGTGGGCCGCGACGTCGGCAGGCTGGCCGACTCGCAGCACGCGCCCCGCCGCGATCAGGACGGCGTAGTCGGCGATCGCGAGTGCGGTGTGCGCGAACTGTTCGACGAGCAGCACGCTGATCCCCTTGTCCCGCACCTTCGCGACGATCTCGTAGAGGTCGGCGACGATCTTGGGCGCGAGCCCCATCGAGATCTCGTCGAGCAGCAGCAGCTTCGGTCGGCTCGCGAGCGCCCGCGCCATGGCGAGCATCTGCTGCTCGCCGCCCGACATGGTTCCGGCGATCTGCTTGCGGCGCTCGGCGAGCCGGGGGAACTGGTCGTAGACCATCTCCGCGACGTCGTGGGCCGAGTCCTCGACGGCGTACGTCACGAGCCGCAGGTTCTCCGCGACGGTGAGTCGCGGGAAGATGCCGCGGCCTTCCGGGATCAGGCAGACCCCGGCGCGGGCGAGTGCTGCGGTGCTCGCGCCGTTGATGTGTACACCGGCGACGTGAACGTGCCCGGCGGTCGGACGGATCCGGCCGCTGGCAACGCCGAGCGTCGTGGTCTTGCCGGCGCCGTTGGCGCCGAGCAGCGCGACGATGCTGCCGGCCGGCACCACCAGGTCGACGTCGTGCAGCACGGTGATCCGGCCGTACCCGGCACGGATGCCGCGCAGCTCGAGCGCGGGCTGCGGCGCGGCAGCAAGGACGGTCTCGTCAGTGGCTGGCACCGGCAAGCTCCTTCCGCTCCGAGACGACGCTGGGTTCATGAACACCGTGGAGCGCGGCACGTCGCCGCGGCCGGGCAAGCACCCGACCGGCTTCGCCGGCGATGCCGTCCGGGAACCGGCCGATGAGCAGGCCCGCGGCACCGGTGACGAGGAACGCGAGCCCACCGAGTGACGGGACGTGCTGCTGGATGACGGGCAGCACCGCGGTGAGGGTCCCGGCGATGAGCGCTCCGGCCATCGACTTGACGCCGCCGACGCGCAGCAAGAGATAGAGGACGGCGCTTTCCAGCGATGCGAAGTCGTTGGTGCTCACGATCTGCGCGCCCAGCCCGCCGTACAGCGCGCCCGCCAGCCCGGCCAGCCCGGAGGAGACGGCGAACACCACCAGCTTGAGGCGCGGGATCCGCAGCCCGATCGTCGCGCAGGCAGCGGGTGAGTCGTTGAGGGCGGCGAGCTGGCGGCCGTAGCGCCCGCGTCGTACGGCGAGCAGCCCGACGCCGACCGCGAGGAACACCGCGCTGCAGAAGATGAAGTAGGTGCGGTCGGAGTCGAGTCCGAGGCCGGGGATCGACAGCCGGTGCACCTCGAGGCTGCCCGATGAACCGAAGCGCTGCCCGAAGAACGCGATGTCCATGATCCCGCCGAACGCAAAGGTGGCGAGGGCGAGATACAGGCCACGCAACCGCAGCGTCGGCAGCGCGACGAGCGCGCCGACGGCGGCGCTGATCACGACGGCGAGCAGCACGCCGAGCAGGGTGTGCGAGCCCGCCTTCGACATGGTGAAGGCGCCGACACCGGCGAAGGTCAGGACGCACAGCGACGTCTGCCCGCCGTACCCGGACAGCAGGACGAGCGATGCCGCGATGAGCGCCATCACCACGGCGAGGGACGCGGTCTCGAGGTTGGTCACGCTCAGCGCGCGAGACAGGATCACGGCGGCCACGAGACCGACTGCCGCCACGAGGAGTGACTGGCGTCGCGACGGGATCGTCGGCAGCCGGCGCGCGATTGCGGCGCTGGTCCGCAGCGGGTCGGGGCGCAGGAAGACGAGGACGGCGAACAGCAGCAGCATCGGCATGCCCTGCTGCAGTGTCACCTGGATCGACTGGTGGTTGTCGAGCCCTAGCTGGGTGGAGTAGCCGACCGAGTAGGACATCGCGAGGCCGAGCGCGATCGCGCCGATCGTGGCCACCGGCAGGCTGCGTAGCCGTCCGACCATCGCGGCGGCGTACCCGTTCACGACGAGCAGCGTCATGTTCAGGATGTTCATCTGGATCAGCGGCACGAGCAGTACGCCGGCGAGCGCGGCGAGCATCGAGCTCAGCGCCCACGCGACCTGCTGCACCCTCGCCGGCTCCTCGCCGTACAGGGCGAGCAGGCCCGGGTTGTCGACGGCGGCGCGCATTGCCATGCCGATCCGGGTGCGGGTGAACAGCAGTCGCAGTCCGATCGCGATGGCGATCGCGGTCGCGATGACGAGCAGCTGCATCGCGTTGATCGTGAAGATGCCGATGGTGATCGAGCCGTGACCGGCCCACAGCGGCACCGATCGCGCCGTGGTCGGCTTCCAGATCGCGTTGGCGACGCCGATCAGGACCAGCAGGAGCGCGAGGGTCATCGCGAGCGACTGGTCTCCGGCGGCGCTGCGGCCGCCGAGCAGCACCCGCGCGACCAGCATCCCGAACAGGGGCGCGAAGCCGCCGAGCACGATGAGAAGCGAGAGGCCGAGCGGGACGTTCCAGCCTTGGTAGAGCTGCCAGAACGAGAACGCGCCCATCATCCCCATCGCGCCCTGCGCGAAGTTGAAAACGCCGGCGGTCGTGTACGTGACGACGAGACCGGCCGCCGTCAGGGCGTAGACGCAGCCGGTGACCAGTCCCGCCAGGGTGAGGGCGACGAACGTCGTCACGGCATCACCATGACACAACTTGCGTGCGTTCGTGCACGTAAGTGCAACATCACAGCCCAGCCCCGGCCACTAGCTGGTCGCGCGCGGCCGGCCACATCCGCCGAATCTGCCGCTCGCTGGTGACCGCGCGCATCAGCCACAGGCCACGGATCACTGCGAAACCGTTGACCAGCAGGTGCCGCGCATCGTCACGGGAGGTGAACTCGGGCGCGACCGTCGTCGCGGTCTCGGCGAGGTGCTTGCTGATCTCCTTCTGGAACCGGTCGAGATGCTCCGACAGCTCCGGGTCCGTGCGGGAGGCGACCCACAGCTCGATGAGCGCGGTCGAGGCGATGCCGGCGTTGAGCTCCCACAACCGCTGCAGCAACAGCTCGTACTGTTCGCGGACCGTCTCGGATCGCTTGGGAGGCTGCGCGATGAGCTCGGCGATGAGCTGGTCGGTGATGTGGCGCAGCGCCTGTACGACGAGGTCGGCCTTCGTGGCGAAGTAGTGCGCTTGTGCGCCGCGCGTCACCCCCGCCCGCGCGACGACCGAGGCGGTGGTGAGGTTGGCGTAGCCGACCTCGTCGAGCTCCTGCAGCGTCGCATCGAGCAGCGCCCGGCGGGTCGTCGCGCGGCGCTCGGCCTGCGTACGCCGCGCTCGCGCCGGACGGCGCGCAGTCGCCGTGGCGAGGTCGGTGTTCGCCGCCATCGGGTCACCGTAACCGTCGACGGCGGGGGCGTACATACCTACTTCAGCGCATGTAACTACTGTCCTTGACCGAGTCTGGTCGCTGCGAAAGATTGTTCGAGCCAATCGCAGCATGCGTTTCAATCGAGGAGATCCTGGTGGACTTCGACGACACCCCCGAGGAAGCGGCGTACCGGGCCGGGGTCCGCGACTACATCGCCAAGCACCGCGACGAGCTCATGTCGATCGGCGAGGGCGGTCGCCGCGACGTCGACCTCGAGGCGGCGAAGCGACACCAGGCGCTGATGTACGACGGCGGGCTCGTCGGGGTGACCTGGCCCAAGGAGTACGGCGGCCAGGGCGGCACGCAGATGCAGCAGGCCATCGTGAACCAGGAGGTAGCGAAGGCGGGGCTGGCCGGGTTCGTCGGCGTGATCGGGCTCGGGATGTGCGGGCCGACCGTCATCGCGCACGGCAGCGACGACCAGAAGAGCCGCTACCTCGGACGGCTGCTGCGCGGCGACGACGTCTGGTGCCAGCTGTTCAGCGAGCCGGCCTCGGGCAGCGACCTGGCGGCACTTCGCACCAGGGCCGTGAAGACCGACAGCGGCAGCTGGCGGGTGAACGGCCAGAAGGTGTGGACCACCCTCGCGCACGTCTCCGACTACGGCATCCTGCTCACCCGTACCGATCCCGACGTCGCGAAGCACCGCGGCCTCACGATGTTCGTCGTCGACATGAAGGCGCCGGGGGTGACCGTTCGGCCACTGCGCCAGATGAGCGGCGTGTCGGAGTTCAACGAGGTCTTCTTCGACGACGTGGAGATCCCGGACGAGGAGCGGCTCGGCGAGGTGGGCGACGGCTGGCGGGTCGCGCTCACGACGCTGATGAGTGAGCGGCTCTCCCTCGGCGGTGGCGGCACCGACGTCGGCACCGGTCTCGAGTCGGCCGCCGCGCACGTCGCGAAGCGGATAGGTGCCCTGCCCGAGGGACGCCAGGCGCTGGTCCGGCAGGAGTTCGGACGGCAGTACGCCGCCTCGCTCGCGACCCGCTACACCGGCTACCGGCAGCTGTCGGCCATCTCCAAGGGTGCGATGCCCGGCCCCGAGGCGAGCGCCGGGAAGCTCGCCGGCACCAAGACCGGGCGGGCGCTCGCCGACCTCGGCGTACGGCTGCTGGGCGAGGAGGGCGTCTACGCCTCGACCGCGGAGGGCGACGGCCGCTGGCAGAGCTCGCAGGCGGGCCTGCCCGGCATGGCGATCGCCGGCGGCACCGACGAGATCCTGCGCAACGTCCTCGGTGAACGGGTGCTCGGACTGCCACCCGAGCCACGGGCGGACAAGGGCATGTCCTTCAACGACAGCCTCAAGCTTGGTGGCACGCCGGCGCACGCCGGGGGGACACAGTGAACTTCGATCTCAGCGACGAGCAGCGTCAGCTTGCGGCCGCGGCCGCCGACTTCTTCGCATCGGCGGCATCGCCGAGTGCGGCGCGGGCGAGCCTGGACGAGGGCGCACCGATCGCGCCGGGCCGAAAGGCGATCACGGATACCGGCTTCGCCGCGATCACCGTGCCTGAGTCCGCCGGCGGTGGTGGTGGATCGGTGCTCGACCTTGCCGTCGTCGCCGAGCAGGCCGGTCGCGTGCTCGCCGGGCCGAGTCTCATCACCGCCGCGCGCGCGGCCGTCCTCCTCGAGGGCAACGACGAGTGGCTTTCAGCGCTCGCCGACGGAAGCAAGTCGTTCGCCATCCTCGACGGCGACGGCGGCGCCACGCTCGACGCGACGACAGCGGACACCTTCCTCGCGTTTCGCGACGGCGCCCTCGTCGTGGGCGGTGGAACCGTCACCGAGCGTTCGCCGATCGACGCGACGCGTGGGCTCGCCGACGTCGTACTCGATGACACGCAGGTCGTCGCGGCCGGCGCCTCGCCGTGGGCGCGGGCTCGCCAGGTGGCGCAGGTAGTCCTCGGCGCGGAAGGGCTCGGCACGGCGAGCAAGGCGCTCGAGGTCGCGGTCGACTATGCGAAGCAGCGGGTCGCGTTCGGCCGGCAGATCGGTTCGTACCAGGCGATCAAGCACTCTCTCGTCGACGCATTCGTGGGCGTCGAGCAGTTGCGCTCGCTCGTCTGGTGGGCGGCCTGGACGTCCGACGAGTCGCCGGAGGATCTGCCGTTGGCCGCGGCCGCCGTGAAAGGCATGGCGGCGACAGTGCTCGAGACGACGGCTGAGACGCTGGTGCAGGTGCACGGTGGTATCGGCTTCACCTGGGAGCACGACGCGCATCTGTACTGGAGGCGAGCCAAAGTGGACCGATTCCTGCTCGGTGACGACGTCGAGGCGTTCGACACGGTTGCGCGGCTCGCGATCGCAGGTGCTGCCAAGTGACCGCCGAGATGGGGGCTCACAACCTCGCCGCGCTCTCGGAGAAGCACTTCGAGACGACCGGCGACTACGAGAACCTGTTCTTCGAGGGCAAGTACTACTCGACCGGTGACCTGCGCGACCGCGCGCAGCGATTCGCGACCGGCCTGCAGTCGATCGGGATCGAGCCCGGCGACCGGGTGATCGTGCTGATGATGAACACGCCGGAGGTGTTCGTCTCCTACAACGCGATCTGGCGCGCGGGCGCGGTGGTCACGCCGGTCCTGTTTCTCATCAGCCCGCCGGAGCTGCACCACATCCTCGAGCACTCGGGCGCGAAGGCGGCGATCCTCACCCCAGAGCTCGTGCCGCTGCTGCAGTCGGCGCTCGAAGGCCTCGACATCAAGATGATCGTGGTCGGCGATGCGCCGGAGGGCACGATCGCCTTCGAGTCGCTCGAGACCGGCGAGCCGTCGCCGATCGTGCCGCGCACCGACGACGATCTCGCCGCGCTGCTCTACACCGGCGGGACGACCGGTCGCTCCAAGGGTGTGATGCTCACGCATCGCGGCCTGTTCTCCGCTGGCGAGTCACTGCACAAGCACGCGAGCGACTCCGACATCCGGTTCAACCGCTCGCTGCTGCCGCTTCCGCTGTCACATGCCTACGGGCTCATGCTCGTGTGCGCGTCGATGCACAGCGAGGAGCGCGGGTTCAGCGTGATGCAGCGGTGGTTCGACGCCGCGTCGTGGGTGACGCTGGTCGAAGAGCACAAGCTCGAGGCGAGCGCGATGGTGCCGTCGATGATGACGATGGTGCTCGCGTTGCCGCTCGAGGAGCACGACCTGTCGTCGATGCAGATGTTCGGCTCCGGTGCCGCGCCGTTGCCGATGGCACTGCGCGAAGAGGTGCAGCGGCGTCTCGGGGTCGAGATCTACGAGGGATACGGCCTCACTGAAGCGTCGGCGGGTGTGACTGCGAACAAGCGCGGCTTCAACAAGCCGGGTACGGTCGGCCGTCCGCTGCCAGGCGTCACCGTCACCATCCGCGACGAGGAAGGCAACGTTCTCCCGGTCGGTGCGGAGGGCGAGGTCTGCGTCGAGAGCCCCGGCGTGATGAGGGGCTACTGGAACGACGAGGAGGCCTCGGACTTCGCCTTGCGCGGCGGCGTTCTGCACACCGGTGACGTCGGTCGCTTCGACGAGGAGGGCTTCCTCACCATCGTGGACCGGCTGAAGGACCTCATCATTCGCGGTGGGTTCAACGTCTATCCGCGTGACGTCGAAGAGGTGCTGCTCGAGCACCCGGACGTGATTCAGGCGGCATGCGTCGGCAAGCCGGACGTCGAGTCCGGTGAGGAGGTCGCCGCCGCGGTGGCGTTGCGACCGGGCGCAGAGGTCACGCCCGAGGAGCTGATCGAGTTCACGCGCGGCAGACTCGCGAAGTACAAGTACCCGCGCGATGTCCGCGTCCTCGACGCCGTACCTCTTACCAGCGTCGGCAAGACCGACCGCAAGGCGGTCCGGGCGCTCTTCGCGAAGGGCTAGAACGCTGGTCTTGACCGGGCTGGGGCCGGTCGGTCAGGCGATGGCGGCGTAGGCGCCGAGGCCGGTGACCGTGCAGGCCGCCTCGGCGGCGGCGGCGGACGGATAGGCCGTGTCCGACAGGCCGCCGTGCTGGCTGTCGTAGAGGTACCAGGTGGTGCCTCCGTTGTGCCCGCCGACCAGGCAGTAGCCCTCGCCGGCGTGGTAGGCCGCGTAGATCGTGTTGTCACCGATCGACTCGAATCCTTCGTTGGCCAGCTCGACGCCGCTGTTGGTGAACCGGCCGGTGTCGGAGACGACGTCGCGCTCGGCCGACGCGGCATCCTTGATGTCCTCTTGGACCAGCTGGTTCTGTACGACGTCGCTGTTGATGATGTTGCCGATGTTCGCCCAGAGCACGGCCGATCCGACGAGCCCGAGGTAGCCGATGATCAGCGCCGCCAGTGAGAGCCCGGCGCCGCGTTGTGGCCGCTTCTTGATCTGGCCTCGCGAGACATGGCCGAAGATCACGCCGAGCAGGCTGCCGATGCCTCCGATCCAAAGGATGCTCAGGATCAGGCCGGCGACTGAAAGCCCGTTGGTCGTCCACGGTGCCGGGTAGTTCCCTGGGCTGTACGACGCAGGAGGGACGTACTGCGGTGGGGGCGCGCCGTACGGCTGAGGGGGCGCGCCGTACGGCGGCGGGGCCTGGTACGGCGGCGGCGCCTCATCCGATTCCGCTGTTGCCGCGGCGGTCGCCGGCGTGAGCGGTAGGTCGCAGTTGACACAGGCGAGCGCGCCCGGAAGCAGCCGGATTCCGCAGCGCGGGCAGTTCGTCACCTGAACAGTGTCGGTCGTCGGTCAGCGGATCGGGAGGTAGCTCTTGATCGCGGTGTCCGCACAGGCTTGCTCTGCGAGGTACTCAGCGGTGAAGTCGCTGCTGACCAGTCCGCCTTGCATGCTGTCGTACAAGAACCATGGGGCCGCGCCACCCGCGGTCGCGATCAGGCAGTAGCCGGCATCGCTCACGCCGGCGCTGATCGTGACCGGCTTGCCGGGCGCCGGGAGGTAGCCGGCGGCATCGAGGGCGGTGCTGTCCGTCGTGTAGGTCCTGGTCGCCGTGAGGTTCGTCTCTTCGGCCGCGGCGAGCGCCCGCAGGTTGAGCTGCGCGTCGAGGTCGGTGGCGACGACCGGCAGCTGCTCCGGCTTTGCGCCGTGCGCGGGCAGCGCGACGAGCAGGACGACGACCGTGAGCAAGGGGACGATGGTTCCCACGGGGATCAGCCAGCGGTTGGTCTTGTGCGGCACCGGCGGCGTCACCGGAATGACGGTCTCGGAGCGGATCGGTGCGGGCGGCGGTGCCACCTCGTGCGGCACTGCAGCCGGCTGCGCCGTCGCCTCCGAGACGGCATCGCGAGTGGCCACCCGCTGCGGCGGGAGGGTGACCGACGGCAACGGCGGCGGTGTGGCCATCGGGATCGGCGGCACGAACTCGACCGGCGCCGGCGTCACCGCCACCTGACGGGCGAGCGAGCCGGGCTGCCAGATCGTGGCGCCGCAGCTCGGACAGGTCGAGGCGTCATCGGCGACAGTGGACGTGCACCGTGGGCAGAGCTCCACCACGCCTCCCGGATCGCCGCGCGCTGTCGCGCTTGTCCCCATTCTTTCGACCGCTGGCCCATCAAGGTGGAGATTGGGGACCCGCGAGTCGGGAGTCGGCGCTTGCTGGGACGCTAGGCGGCGGCCGGGCGCGGGGCAGGCAGCTGAACCGGAATGGTCATCGAGATCCCGCAACCCGTGCACACGGCGGCCGTGACCGGGAGCTGCGTGGCGCAGCGGGAGCACCGCTCGCCGTACTCGCGGAGTACGGGTCGCTTGTGACGGCGGGGTCTGTCCATGTGGGGAGGGTTCCCCGATCAGACGGGGTAACCCTCAACCGTGGCGGCTTCGTCTTGAGCGTGCTGCAGTCTGGCGGCGGCGAGGAACGGGTTCGGGCCGGTTGACGGCACCGACTGGAGGTCATCCTGGTACCGCGCCGGACGCTGCGCGGGAATGCCGCTGAGCACGTGGGTCGAGGACTGCGCGGAGTACTGGGTCAGCTCGCGCTGTACGTCGGCCGCGACGGCTTGTGCGGCCACCTGGGCGGCGGCTTCCGCATCGGCCTGACCGAACGGCCACGCGCCGAGGCCAGTGCCCGGAGCCGCGTCAGCGACGGGGGCAGCGGCGGCCGCGACGGGGGAGGTGGGGGCTGCGACGATCGCCGGCGCGGGTGTTGCGGGGACTGCCGGAGCGGGCGAAGCGCTGGCGCCGAAGGGCATCTCGGCGGATGCCGTCTGCGGGGCGCAGCAGGTCGAGCAGACCTCCGCCTTCGGCTGGAGGACGGCGCCGCAGCGGTGGCAGTTCGAGGTGCGGCGCTTCAACATGGTCTCTCCACTGGGTTCGGGTGGCGGTTTCCCGCCTACGTCGATCGTGTCCCGCCCGCGTCGCGCAGGGGAGGGACCAACGTCCCGAAGCGCGTAGTCAGCGGGCGTCAAATCGTCCTAATCCGCGTGGCCGCGCCGGTCCTCACGGCTTGAATGCGGCGACCATCGTCAGGATCACCGCCGCGATCGCGGCGACTACCGAGATCGCGAACACCGTCATGACGTTCACCCGGCGGAGGCGGGCCCGGACCGGATGGGCGGACACGTCCATGACCGACGCCAGGCCGAGCCCACCGAAGAACAGCGAGTCGTCGGTCGGCTTGGGTCTGCGGTCCACCCGGTAGCCGGCGGCGGCGTCCTCGGGGTCCGGGACGTCGTCCCGGACGCGCTCGAAGCCCGACGCCTCTTGGAGCACCAGCGGCGGCGTCTCCTCGGGGAAGTAGGACACCTTCGTGAGGTCGATGGTCGCCGTGAGGTCGACGTCCGCCTCGCCGTGCGCCCCGCCCCGCCCCTTGACTGTCATGGGGCCAGATTCCGCTCGGTGTTGATCTTTGTCAGGTGCCGAAGGTCCCGTGCGTCAATGACGAAAGCGGACCATTTCTCACTGGTGCGGTCTCGCCGGCAGCTCGCGCATCCCGCACCTACCGCCTGGGCGGAAGGGAGACCCCGTCAGCCGCAGTTTGCCCGCACGCTCGAGTCTTCGACCTCGAGCCGGGCAGTTCCGAAATTGGCCTGCTGCCGTCGGGTGGCTTCCAGGTATCGGTTCCGCGGCGGTGTCGCCGCCGGCTGCAGCGGGTTGAAGGCCGCCGAGCGCTGATTCGGGATCCCGAGCGCGTCGGCGGAGGCCAGCGTGGCGTGCTGCGCGGCAATCAGCCGGCGGCGCGCTTCGTCCGCGGCGCCCGGTATGGCAGCGTCGGGTGTGGCGGCACGCGGGGCGGGCTCCTTGGCGGGGGCCGGAGGATTCGGAACGGCTTGGGGCTGTGCCCGTGCCACGGTCTTGACGGTCTCGTCGTCCGCGCCGCCGAACGGCCAGTTGGTGAGCGCCTGCGTCACCTTGCGCGCCTCGTCGTCGCTAGCCGTTTGAACGACGGCCTCAAGCCCACCGGGCGTGGCGACATCGATCAGCACCGCGGCTGGACCGAGTCCGGCCTCGTCGAGGCGATGGCAGCAGGCAGTACAGATGGCAGCACCGGCGAGCAGGCCGGTCCCGCACCGTGGGCAGCACGTCATCTCGAGGTTCTCCTGCTAGGTGGATCGCCCGATGCGATCCGTCTCCTCCATATATCGGTACGGCGCAGCCCGCGCGTAACGGCCGAAGGGGCCTATCCGTATGGCCCGTCGTGACCAAATTGTTCTGAGCAGACCGGGCCCCGGCGCTCAGTGTCGGACGGGCAGACCTTTGGTCGGCACCTTGCCCTCGACCCGTCCGATCAGCGTCGACAGCGCGTTGTCGAGATTCGCTCTCGGCACGTCCATCGTGCCGACCTCGTTCAATGAGACCTCTGTGTTGCCGCGTGCGATGCCGATCGACCAGCCGTGCAGCGTCCCGTGATAGCCGAGGACGGTGAACACGGCGGTGTACCTCACGCCGTAGATCGAGTCGATCCCCTCGACGGCCGCCTCGGCCTCGGGTGCCACGGTCACCTTCACGTCCTTCGCGTTGACTGCCTTGGCGATGTCGGTGATCTCGCGCTTGAGGCAGTCACGCGCTCGCTGGCTTGCCGCGAGCTGGCTGTCATGCCGCGCCGCCCTACGCGACGACACGATCTCCGTGACCGAGGAGAAGATGCCACCCCGGCCGTTGTCGAAAGCGTCGGAGTGGGCCTTGGCGAACACCGGTGCGAAGCCGACACACTCGGCGTACCGCTTGTCCGTCGCCTTCGCACCCTTCGACGACTGGTACGGGTGGACCTTGAAGCCGCGGAAGTCGGACGAACGAAGGTTGACGTCTTTCGCGACGGCACGCGCCTGGGCCTTCGTGCGCGCCGCCGGGTTCGCGGAAGCGGCGGGCAGCGCACCGCTGCTCACCACCGCCGTGGCGAGCACGACGCCCGCGATCGTCCTGACGTTGGATCGGGTGGGCTTCATCCGCATCTCCTAGGTGGACCGCTGACACCTCGGACATCAACGAGCGAACCCGGCGAGAGTGGCGCGAGATCGTCGCGCCTACGACGATTCCACCCGAAGTGACTATTCGCGCGGTGACCAGCCGCGCTCTCATCGCGCTCGCGACAGTGCCTCCGTTGACCCTTGTTGTTTGCTGACGTTAGCGTCAGGTTCGTGGGGTTGCTGCCGGATCCGGCACCGCGCAGGCGCGAACACGTGGTCATCTCCGTCGACGACCACATCATCGAGCCGCCGGACATGTTCGACGGTCGGCTGCCCGCCGCGCTGCAGGACCGGGCGCCGCGGATCGTCGAGCTGGACGGCGGCGCGCAGACCTGGGTCTACGAGGACAATCGCTATCCCAACGTCGGACTCAACGCTGTGATCGGTCGTCCCAAAGAAGAGTGGTCGATGGAGCCGGCGCGCTTCGACGAGATGCGCAAGGGCTGTTGGGACATCGACGCCCGCATCCACGACATGGACCTCGCCGGCATCTGGGCCTCGCTGAACTTCCCCTCACTGATCGCCGGCTTCGCCGGGACGGTGTTCTGGAAGAGCCAGGATCCAGAGCTCGGCCTCGCCGTACTGCGTGCGTGGAACGACTTCCACCTCGAGGAGTGGGCCGGCTCCTACCCGGAGCGGATCATCCCGTTGCAGATCCCGTGGCTTGCCGATGTCGAGCTCGCGGCCGAAGAGGTACGGCGCAACGCGGCGCGCGGCTTCAAGGCGGTGTCGTTCCCCGAGCTGCCGGCGCACTCGGGAATCGGGTCGCTGCACACGCGGCGGTGGGACCCGTTCTTCGCGGCGTGCGAGGAGACCGACACCGTTGTCTGCCTGCACACCGGCTCGGCGCAGTGGGCGCCGTTCCCGTCGCCGGACATGCCGTTCGAGGCGATCACGACGTTGTTCCCGGCGCACGCGCTGATCGCCGCCGCGGACTGGCTGTGGTCACAGGTGCCCGTCCGCTTCCCGAAGCTGAACATCATGATGGCCGAGGGCGGCATCGGCTGGGCCGGAATGTTGGCCGACCGTGCCGACTTCGTCCTCGCGCACTCTGCGTCAGGATCCGAGGGCGGATCGTGGCAGAGCGATCTGCTGCCGAGCGAGGTGCTCAAGCGCAACTTCTGGTTCTGCTCGATCGACGATCCAACCGCTTTCGGGGCGGCGTCGGCGATCGGCGTCGACCACATCCTCGTCGAGAGCGACTACCCGCACGCCGACTCGACATGGCCCGACACCCAGGCGGTCGTGGCGAAGAGCATCGGTCACCTGCCCGCCGAGGACATTGCGAAGATCACCCACCTCAACGCCGCCGGCCTGTTCCGCCACCCGCTGCCGGACGCCGCCTGGCTCTCGGCCTGAAACCCCGGTGATCATGAGCGCTAATTCACAAGTGACGGCGTGTCGTGACGTAAGGCTCATGATCACCGGGGTGAGGGGGGCGCGTGCTTGACCTGCTGATCAGGGGCGGGACCGTCGTGGACGGCACCGGTACGCCGAGCAAGATCGCCGACGTCGGCGTACTCGACGGCCGGGTCGTGAGCATCGGCGCGACCGAGGACTCCGCGACGAGGACCATCGACGCGACCGGGCTCGTCGTCGCGCCGGGCTTCATCGACATCCACACCCACTACGACGCGCAGCTCGCGTGGGACCCGACCGCGAGCCCGTCGGTGCAGCACGGCGTCACCACCGTCATCGGCGGCAACTGCGGGTTCACGCTGGCGCCCGCCGGGCCTGAGCACGCCGACTACCTGACGCGGCTGCTCGCTCGCGTCGAAGGCATGCCGCTCGAGGCGCTGCAGCAGGGGCTGTCGTGGGACTGGTCGTCCTACGCCGAATGGCTCGCAACACTCGACGGCCGGATCGCCGTCAACGCCGGCTTCCTCGTCGGGCACTCCGCGCTGCGCCGCGTCGCGATGGGCGAGGCGTCGGTCGGGGAGCAGGCCACCGAAGACCAGATCAAGCGGATGGCCGAGCTGCTGCACGAGGCGATCGACGCCGGCGCGCTCGGCTTCTCGACGTCCCAGTCACCGACGCACCACGACGCCGCCGGCGACCCGGTGCCGTCGCGTCACGCCGCGACCGAAGAGCTGGTCGCACTCGCGCGCGCAACCGGTGAGCACGAAGGCACGACGCTCGAGGCGATCGTGCCCGGCTGCCTGTCAGGCTTTTCCGACGACGAGATCGCGCTGCTCACCGAGATGTCGACGGCCGCGGACCGGCCGGTCAACTGGAACGTCCTCGCGGTGTCGGCGCTGTTGCGCGACCAGGTGCACAACCAGCTCGCGGCGAACCAGCGGGTCACCGACAACGGCGGCCGGCTCGTCGCGCTGACGTTGCCGCACTCGATGAAGATCCGGCTGTCGTTCCTGTCGGGCTTCGTGCTCGACGGCTTCCCGGGGTGGCGGGAGACGATGCACCTGCCGGTTGCCGAGCGGATCAAGAAGCTCGCCGACCCCGAGGTGCGCCGGCGGCTCAACGACGGCGCCCGCTCGCCCGAGGCCGGGCTGATCGGCGCGCTGTCGAAGTGGCACCGGCTGAAGATCACCGAGACATTCGCGCCGGAGAACCGCGAGTTCGAAGGCAGGTCGATCAGCGACGTCTGCAAGGCGCGCGGCGGGATTGACTCGTTCGACGCGCTGCTCGACCTTGTGATCGCGGACGAGCTGCGCACCGGCCTGTCGCCGGACATGCCCGGTGACACGAAGGCCGACTGGGAGACCCGCGCCGAGGTGTGGCGCAACCCCGATGCGGTCGTCGGCGCCTCCGACGCCGGCGCGCACCTCGACATGATGTGCGGCGCGATCTACTCGACGTCGCTGCTCGCCCACGCCGTACGCGAGCACCAGGTCGTGTCGATCGAGGAAGCGGTACGGCTGCTGTCCGACGTACCGGCGCGCTTGTACGGGTTGGTCGACCGCGGTCGGCTCGTCGAGGGCGCGCACGCCGACATCGTGATGTTCGATCCGGACACCGTGAACCACGGCGCCGAGCGCACCCGCTACGACCTGCCAGGTGGCGCGTGGCGGCTGTACGCCGAGTCCGAGGGGATCACTTCGGTGATTGTCGGCGGCGTGGAGGTGTGCAAGGACGGTACGGCGACGGGCGCGCTGCCCGGCACGCTGCTGCGCTCCGGTCGCGACACCGTGTCGGTCAGCGCCAGCGCCCGGTAGCGCGCGCTCAGGATTCGCCAGGGACGACGACGCCGGCCTCGTAGGCCCGCGCGACCAGCTGCACCCGGTCGCGGCACCCGAGCTTCGCGAGCAGGTTGCTCACGTGCGTCTTCACGGTGGCTTCGCCAATGAACAGCGTCTGAGCGAGCTCGGTGTTGTTCAGCCCGCGGGCGACCCCGGTGAGCACTTCCCGCTCGCGCTCGGAGATGTCGGGCAACGGCTCGGCGGGACGGCCGTTGCGCGCGGTGAACTCCGCGATCAGCCGGCGCGTGATCGACGGCGCGAGCAGGGCGTCGCCGCGAGCGACGACGCGGACCGCGGCGATCAGGTCATCCGGCGGCGAGTCCTTCAGCAAGAATCCGCTCGCCCCGGCCTGAAGCGCCTGGAAGACGTACTCGTCGAGGTCGTACGTCGTGAGGATCAGCACCGCCGTGGCGGACTGGTCGGCAACGATTCGCCGGGTCGCCTCGATGCCGTCGAGCCGAGGCATCCGGATGTCCATGAGTACGACGTCGGGTCGTAGCCGCTTGCTCTCGGCGATCGCGTCGACACCATCGGCCGCTTCACCGACGACCGTCAGACCTTCCTCGCCGTCGAGCAGCTTGTGGAAGCCGGCCCGCACGAGCGACTGGTCGTCGGCGATCAGCAGCCGCAGGCTCACGCCGACTCCAGCATCTGGCTGCCCAGCGGCAGTCGCGCCCGCACCGCCCAGCCGCCGTCCGGGCAGCGCCCGGTCGTCACCGTTCCGCCGAAGACGCTGACCCGCTCGCGCATCCCGAGCAGCCCATGCCCGGCCCCAGGCACGACCGGCTCGCGGCCGGCGACCGCACCGTCGTCGACGACGTCGATCTCCAGGCGCCCCGGCCGGTGCCGGATCTCGATGTCGACCCGGCGCGCACCGGCGTGCTTGAGGACGTTGGTCAGCGACTCCTGCACGATCCGGTACGCCGTGAGGTCGACGCCGGCCGGCAGGACTGCGGCGGCACCGTCGACCCGTACCGCCACGTCGATGCCGGCTTCCTGCACAGGTACGACGAGGGCGTCGAGCTGGGCGAGGGAAGGCTGCGGTGCGAGCGACGGCGGCTCGTCGACCTGCCGCAGCAAGCCGAGCAGCCGCCGCAGGTCGACCAGCGCCTCACGTCCTACCCGCTCGACCGACTCGAGGACGGCGTCGGTGGACGCCTGGTCCGCCGTACCGTGCGCCAGCGCCCGTCGCTCGGCGGCGGCCTGTACGACGACGACCGACAGCCCGTGGGCGACCACGTCGTGCAGCTCGCGGGCGATCCGCGAGCGCTCCTGCTCGACGGCCTGTGCGGTGCGCTGCTCCTGGCTCACCTCGAGCTGCGCGGCGAGCCGGCGGGCGCGCTGCGCCTGGTCGCCGCGACTGCGGATGACGAGAGCCACCCCCCAGGCGGCGGTCATCCAGATGATGATCGGCGCGAGGTCACCGGCCGAACCGCCGGTCACCATCAGCACCAGCTGGCTCACGACGAAGTAGCCGATCAGCGTCCCGGTGGCCCACTTCAGACGGGTGCCTCGGTTGCCCGCGCCGATCGCGTACGCCGAGGCAACCAGCACCAGGAACGCCTCGAGCGAGGCCTGCGAGTCGTCGGGCCACACCGAGGCCCAGCCGGTGGCGATCGCGATTGCAGTCGTCGGCCCGAGGATGGGGAGGCGGCGGCGTACTCCCAGCGTGACGCAGGCGGCCAGCAGGAAGACGACATGCACCGCGGGTGCACCCGGGAAGTCCTTGCTGTGGCTGTGAGTCGCGATGTCGACGAGACCGAAGGCAGCGAGGCCTACTGGTATTGCCCAGTCCAACGCCAGTTGGCGTGCCCGCACACTCCCGACACTCCCGACCACGAGGACTGACGGTAGCCCCGGGATCCCGCCCACCGCGTCCGTCTTACGGCGGAAACCCTCGGCTGCCTGATCCGTCTGGGGGCGGAGCGAGGGGGCGCGAGGTTCCGCCTCGAGATCGGACGAACCAGCCCGTGGGGGGAGGCCGGGGAAGGGCTCGCGTTCATAGCGTCCCTGCCTGTCGCCGCGAGCGTCGCGGCAGTCACACAGGAGGACCAATGACTACCAAGCGAACACTTGGTCTCGGCTTCGGCATCACCGTGATCGCGGCGACTGTCGCCACCCCGCTGCTCGCCGGGAGCGCGGCGGCCAGCGCCCACTCGTTCACGGTGCGGATGCACTCGCTGCAGG
>DASZTL010000102.1:0-23808 GCA_035548055.1 Mycobacteriales bacterium
GTCCGCGCCGGCGCCGCGCGCCGCATTGGACGCTGCCCACGCTGCGCTCGAGCGCGGCCAGATCGACTATACGTCGGCGCTCGGCATTCCCTCGTTGCGGGCGCGGATCGCCCGGCACTATCGCGAAACCTATGGCTGCGACGTCGATCCCGAACGCGTCGTCGTGACCACGGGATCGTCGGGCGCCTTCATTCTGGCGTTCCTTGCGATGTTCGAGCCGGGCGATCGGATCGCCGTGACGGTGCCGGGATATCCGCCATACCGGCATATCCTGACGGCGCTCGGCTGCGAGCCGGTGCTGATCGAGACGTCGAGCGAGAACCGTCATGCCCTGACCGGGGAGGCGCTGCTGGCGGCTCACCGCAAAAAGCCGCTGAAGGGCGTGCTGGTCGGGAGTCCCGCCAATCCCACCGGCACCATGATGTCACGCGAGGCGCTGACCCAACTGATGGCGGCGGCGGAAAGCGAAGGCATCCGCTTCATCTCCGACGAGATCTATCACGGCCTCGACTATGCCTTCCCGGCGGTCACCGCCGCGGAGTTGTCGCCGCATGCGCTGGTGATCAATTCGTTCTCGAAATACTTCTGCATGACCGGCTGGCGGGTCGGCTGGATGGTGGTGCCCGAGCCACTGGTGCGGCCGATCGAACGGTTGCAGCAGAACCTGTCGATTTCGGTGCCGACCTTGTCCCAGATCGCGGCCGAGGCGGCGTTCGCCGGCCGTGACGAGATGGAAATCGTGAAGCGGGGTTATGAGGCGAACCGCCGCATTCTGATCACGGGTTTGCCGCAAGCCGGACTGAGCGAGTTCCTGCCGGCGGATGGCGCATTTTATCTCTACGCCGACGTCTCGAAATTCACCTCGGACAGTTACGAATTCGCCCGGAAAATGCTGGAGCAGGCCCATGTCGCCGCAACACCCGGCGTCGACTTCGATCCCGTCCACGGCCGCTCGTTCGTGCGCTTCTCCTACGCCCGCTCGGCCGCGGAAATGCACGACGCCGTCGCGCGCATCACGCGATGGCTCTCGGCGGGCGGCTAAGGTCCCTTGCTTCGCGCCATACCACACCCCGTAACCTCCCGAAGCCATCGACTCTTTCGGGAGGAATGAACTGGGCTGTCGAAGACGGGCGTTGTTTATAAGCAAACGCTTGGCGCCGAGATCACGAGAGGAAACCAGCTCATGTCGGTCGCCCGCGCGCTCACCAACATCACCGGCAACGGTGTGGCCGCCGTGTTCGTCTCATGGTGGGAGGGTGAACTGGATCGCGAGAAGCTGCACGCCAACCTCGACCGAACGTTCGATCCGTCCGATGTCGAGGCGGCGGTCACCACCGGCTGACGTTATTGTTCTCTTGCGTAGGGAAGACTGAGAGGCGCTCCTGGCGCGGAGAATCGCTTCGATGGAGGGTAGGGGCGCCGGAAGGCGGTCCCTCCCGCCAAGGCTGGAATTCCTCTCGAAAGTCTGGCGTTTTCCAGCATTTTCCTCACGAAAACGACGGTTTAAGTCCATGCCGACATTGCGCCGGGGGTGCGATTTTGGCATGGTCCCGCCGATTTGGGGTCGCCTTGCGCAAAGGCGGACTTCGTTTTTGTGCGCCCGTCCGCGTTCGCGGTTCGCGGCGTTGTCGGGGCAACTTCAGGGATCTGAGGCAAATTCAATGACAGCATTATGGGTGATCGTGCTCTGTGGAGCGCTTTCGATCGTGTACGCCATCTGGGCGACGTCGTCCGTGTTGGGAGCGGATGCCGGCAACCCGCGGATGCAGGAAATCGCGGCTGCCGTGCGCGAAGGTGCGCAGGCCTATCTGCGCCGCCAGTACACGACGATCGGCATCGTCGGCATCGTGATCTTCGCGCTGCTGGCCTACTTCCTTGGCGTGCTGGTCGCTGTGGGTTTTGCCGTCGGCGCGATCCTCTCCGGTGCCGCGGGCTTCATCGGCATGAACGTCTCGGTTCGCGCCAACGTGCGTACCGCACAGGCTGCGACGACCTCGCTTGCGGGCGGACTTGAACTGGCGTTCAAGGCCGGCGCGATCACCGGCATGCTGGTCGCGGGTCTGGCGCTTCTCGGCGTCACCATCTATTTCGCCTACCTCACGCACTTCATGGGCTTTGCTGCGAACAGCCGCACCGTGGTCGACGCCATGGTGGCGCTCGGCTTCGGTGCTTCGCTGATCTCGATCTTCGCGCGTCTCGGCGGCGGCATCTTCACCAAGGGTGCGGACGTCGGCGGCGACCTCGTCGGCAAGGTGGAAGCGGGTATCCCGGAGGATGATCCACGCAACCCGGCGACGATCGCCGACAACGTCGGTGACAACGTCGGTGACTGCGCCGGCATGGCCGCGGACCTCTTCGAGTCCTACGCGGTGACGCTTGTCGCCTCGCTGCTCCTCGGTCAGGTCGCGTTCGGCCGCGACGGCCTGGTGTTCCCGCTGATTATTCCGGCGGTTGGTGTGCTGACCGCGATCATCGGCGTCCTCGTGACTGCCCCTCGCGATGGCGACCGTACCGGGCTCACGGCGATCAACCGAGGGTTCTTCATCTCCGCCATCATCTCGGCGATCTTCGTCGCGATCGTCACCTTCATCTTCCTGCCTTCGTCCTACGAGAAGTTCGGGCTTCACGGTGGCGACGCCCAGGTCGCTGCGCTGTCCGGCAATCCCCGCGTGATGGCGTTCCTCGCCGTACTCGTCGGTTTGGTGCTCGCCAGCGTGATCCAGGTGCTGACCGGCTACTTCACCGAGGTCGACCGCAAGCCGGTGCAGGACATCGGCCGGTCGTCGCTGACTGGTCCTGCCACGGTCATTCTCGGTGGGATCTCGATCGGGCTCGAGTCCGCGGTCTACTCGGCCGTGCTGATCGGTGGGGCCGTCTACGTCGCCTTCCTGCTCGGCCACGGCGTCGTCGTGCTGTCGCTCTTCGCTGTCGCTCTCGCCGGAACCGGGCTACTCACGACGGTCGGCGTCATCGTCGCGATGGACACCTTCGGGCCCATCTCCGACAACGCCCAGGGTGTCGCCGAGATGTCCGGCGAGATCTCGCCCGAGGGCGCCGAGGTGCTCACCGCGCTGGATGCGGTCGGCAACACGACCAAGGCCATCACGAAGGGCATCGCGATCGCCACCGCCGTCCTGGCCGCGACCGCGCTGTTCGGCGCGTTCGCGACAGCGGTCGGCGGTGAAGGCGGCGGCGTCGACATCACCCTCAACGTCGCCAAGCCCAACGTGCTGTTCGGGCTGATCATCGGCGCCTCGGTGGTGTTCCTGTTCTCCGGCCTGGCGATCAGCGCGGTCGCGCGTGCCGCCGGACGGGTGGTCATCGAGGTCCGCGACCAGTTCCGCAACGAACCCGGGCTCATGGACGGCTCGGTCCGGCCGGACTACGCCCGGGTCGTCGACATCTGCACCCGGGACTCGCTGCGTGAGCTCGCCACTCCGGGTCTGCTGGCCGTGCTGGCGCCGATTGCGACAGGCTTCTGGCTCGGCTACGAGCCGCTGGGCGCCTACCTCGCGGGCGCGATCGCGGCCGGCGTCCTCATGGCGATCTTCCTCGCCAACTCCGGTGGCGCGTGGGACAACGCGAAGAAGCTCGTCGAGGACGGCAACCACGGCGGCAAGGGCTCCGAGGCACACTCCGCGACGGTCATCGGTGACACGGTCGGCGACCCGTTCAAGGACACCGCCGGCCCGGCGCTCAACCCGCTGATCAAGGTCATGAACCTGGTCGCGCTGCTCATCGTGCCGACGGTCGTGAAGTACGGCGTGAACGGGCCGCACGAGAACACCGCGGTGCGCGTCATCGTCGGTGTGATCTCGGTCGGCTTGATCGTCGGAGCGGTCATCGTGAGCAAGCGTCGTCGGGTCGACATGGCCGGGACATCCGCATAAGCACGTCTCACCAGGTCGCCGGCGGTCGATGGACCGCCGGCGATTCTGTTTTCTGCCGTGGATCGGCGGGCTTCCGGGCATCATCGTGGGTGAGATGAGCCAGCTTTCGTTGTTCGGAGCGATGGCGCGCGAGCCTGCCCTCGCCGACATCGAGGGTTTGCTGGCGGGCAACGGCCAGATCGTGCGGCGCGATGACGCGGCGCGAATCTCGGTGGTCGTCGGCGAGCTGTGGCGGGTCGACGTACTCGTCGCGGAGATGCAGTCGGTGCTTGGCCTGAGCGCCGAAGTCGGCCCGGCCGAGGCAGGGACGACGGTCGGCACCCCTTGGCTTTCGGAGTTGCGGGCGACCGCTGACGCGTGGGCTCTCGGCGCCGTCAAATGTCCGCCGCAGGGATGGTCGCTCGACGGATCCCGACTGCGCTGGTGGTGCCTTGCGTCGGGCTGGGCAGACAAGGGCATGTATAACCTTGCGCTCGGTGCGAACGACGAACATGCCTGGCTAGCGGTCGGGTCGGCGTTGTCCGCGGTTGGTGTCCCGGGTGTACTTGTCGGGCCGCGAGCCGATGGTCCGGCGTATCGCATCGTGGGCCGACGCCGGCTCGCACGGTTGCTGGAGCTGATCGGCGACCCGCCTGACGGCGTCCCGGTCGACGGATGGCCGCAGCCCTGATCACGACACAACGACGAAGTCGCAATGGATAAAGAGGAGAGGACGACCGTGACGAGTGGGACGGAGGAGCGTGTGGACGACAGTGTCGTCGACAGCGACGGCCGTCGGCGTCTCGTCATCGTCGAGTCGCCCGCGAAGGCGCGCACCATCGCCGGCTATCTCGGGCCGGGGTACGTCGTCGAGTCCTCGATCGGCCACATCCGCGACCTGCCGGGCGCGGCGTCCGAGATGCCGACCGCGCAGAAGCATCTCTGGAAGACCTACGGCATCGACGTCGATCACGGCTTCGAGCCGGTGTACGTCATCAACGCGGACAAGAAGCAGCAGGTCCAGAAGCTGAAGACGGCTCTGAAGGACGTGGACGAGCTGCTGCTCGCCACTGATGAGGACCGCGAAGGCGAGGCCATCGCCTGGCATCTGCTCGAGGTGCTCAAGCCGCGGGTGCCGGTCCGGCGCATGGTGTTCCACGAGATCACGCCCGCCGCTATCCGCGCGGCGGTCGAGAACCCGCGCGAGATCGACCGAGCTCTCGTCGACGCGCAAGAGACCCGTCGCATCGTCGACCGGCTCTACGGCTACGGCGTCTCGCCGGTGCTGTGGAAGAAGGTCATGCCGAAACTGTCGGCAGGCCGGGTGCAGTCGGTTGCGACGCGGTTGCTCGTCGAGCGCGAACGGGCTCGGATCAAGTTCCGTTCCGCTGACTACTGGGACCTCGAAGGCACCTTCGACACGGGCGTCGAGCCCGAGACTCCTGGCGACCCGACCCGGTTCGACGCGACGCTGATCGCGGTCGACGGCAAGCGGGTGGCAAGCGGGCGCGACTTCGATGACAGCGGCGAGCTGACCCGCGAGGTCGTCCACCTGGACGAGGCGGCTGCAACGTCCCTAGCCGCGCGACTTGCCGACTCCGAGTTCTCGGTCCGCAGCGTCGAGGAGCGGCCGTACCGGCGCTCGCCGTACCCCCCGTTCATGACGAGCACCCTGCAGCAGGAGGGAAGCCGGAAGCTGCGGCTCACGGCGCGACTCGTCATGTCGCTCGCGCAGCGCCTGTACGAGAACGGCTACATCACCTACATGCGTACCGACTCGACGACGCTGTCGGAGACGGCACTCACGGCGGCCCGGGCACAGGCCCGCGAGCTGTACGGCGCGGAGTACGTCCCGGACCAGCCGCGCCGCTACGAACGCAAGGTGAAGAACGCGCAAGAGGCGCACGAGGCCATCCGTCCCGCCGGTGACGCCTTCCGCACCCCGGCCTCGGTACGCGCCGAGCTCGGTGCGGACGAGTACCGCTTGTACGAGCTGATCTGGCAGCGCACGGTCGCGTCGCAGATGGCGGACGCGGTCGGACGGTCCGTGACGGTTCGGGTCGGTGGGACGGCGGCTGCCAACGCCGGCGGCGCGGGCGAGGACGTCGAGTTCTCGGCCAGCGGCAAGATCATCACCTTCCCTGGCTTCCTGCGGGCGTACGTCGAGGAGACCGAGGACGACTCCGCCGAGCGCGACGATCGTGAGACCAGGCTCCCGCAGGTGAGCGAGTCACAGCCGCTGACGGCGATCGCAGTTGAGCCCCAGTCGCATTCGACGACTCCGCCCGCCCGCTACACCGAGGCGAGCCTGGTGAAGGCGCTGGAGGAGCTCGGCATCGGGCGTCCGTCGACGTATGCGTCGATTCTCGGCACCATCCAGGACCGCGGGTACGTCTTCAAGCGCGGCACGGCGTTGGTGCCGTCGTTCACCGCCTTTGCGGTCGTCGGCCTGTTGGAGCAGCACTTCGCACGGTTGGTCGACTACGGCTTCACGGCGTCGATGGAAGATGACCTCGACGAGATCGCCAGCGGGGCGGCCCAGTCCGGAAAGTGGCTGACGCGCTTCTACTTCGGCGACGACTCCTCCAGCGCGGAGGATCCCCAGGGACTCAAGGAGCTGGTCACCGACCGGCTTGGTGAGATCGACGCCCGCGAGGTCAACTCGCTGCCGATCGGCAACGACGAGGACGGCGAGGCCGTCGTCGCGCGCGTCGGCCGGTATGGCCCCTACGTGCAGAAGGGCGACCTTCGGGCGAGCATCCCCGACGACATGCCGCCGGACGAGCTCACCGTCGAGCGTGCCCTCCAGCTGCTCAACAAGACCAGCGACGAGCGACTCCTCGGGGAGCATCCCGACACCCACGAGCCGGTCCTTGCTCGCACCGGTCGCTACGGGCCGTACGTCACCACGCAGCCGCTTGACGGTGGCGAGGTGCGGACCGCCTCGCTGTTCAAGGACATGGATGTCGAATCGGTCGGCCTCGAGGACGCCGTACGTCTGCTGTCGCTGCCTCGGTCACTCGGCACCGACCCCGGGACCGGCGAGGAGATCACCGCGCAGAACGGCCGCTACGGGCCGTACGTGAAGCGTGGCGCGGACTCGCGATCGCTGGAGTCGGAGCCGGCGCTGTTCACCGTGACGCTCGACGAGGCGCTCGCGCTGTTCGCGCAGCCAAAGCCGAGAGGGCGACGGGCAGCGGCAGCGCCGCTGCGTGAGCTCGGCAACGACCCGTCCAGTGGCAAGCCGATGGTCGTGCGCGAAGGCCGGTTCGGGCCCTACGTCACCGACGGCGAGACGAACGCCTCGCTTCGCAAGGGGGACAGCATCGAGGCGCTCACGCCGGAGCGCGGGGCCGAGCTCCTCGCCGAGCGCCGAGCCGCCGGACCGAGTAAGAAGGCGGCCGCCAAGCGCGCCCCGGCGAAGAAGACGGCCAAGAAGACGGCCAAGAAGACCACGAAGAAGGCGTAGTCGGCGAGGCCAACGCTTTGGGCCAGACTTCGCGCTTGGAGTCAGGGAGTCGTCGGCCTCGAGGCGACCGAACGGTCCCGACGGCTCGATAGCGTGTGAGCGCTATGACGAGACCACGTCGGCTGGTGCGGAACGGGGCGCATGTACGCGGCCTCGGCGAGGTCGCCGCCGCCCCGCCGCGGGAGAACGACCTACGCAGCGTGCTTGCCATTCGGCCGTTCCGGATGTTGTGGATCTCGCTGTCGCTGTCGAGTCTGGGTGACTGGCTCGGCTTCCTCGCGACGACCTCGCTGGCCTATGCGCTGTCCTCGTCGTACTCGCAGCGGAACTACGCGATCGCGGTCGTGCTCTTCGTCCGGCTCCTTCCGGCGCTGATCATCGGCCCGATCGCCGGCGCCTGGGCGGATCGGTTCGACCGCCGCACCACGATGGTGGTCACGGACGTCATCCGCTTTGGCCTGTTTCTCTCGATCCCGCTCGTGCAGTCACTGTGGTGGCTGTTCGTGGCTTCGTTCCTCATCGAGTGCAACAGCCTGTTCTGGATACCGGCCAAGGAAGCTTCGATCCCGAACCTGGTGCCGCGCGAGAAGCTCGAGACCGCGAACCAGCTGAGCCTGGTCACCACCTACGGGTTCGGTGCAGTTGCAGCGGCACTGTTTGCGGCGTTGTCCTTCGTCAACCGCGTCCTTGCGCACAACATCCACTGGTTCCGCACCAACCCGGTGAACCTCGCCCTCTACATCGACGCGCTGACCTTCCTGGTCTCTGCGCTGACGATCATCAACCTGCGTGAGATCTCCGGTGCCCGCGCGCCGGTAGATGGTGAGCACCGGGCTGAGCAAGTCGGCCTGTGGCAGTCGATCACGGAAGGGATCCACTTCCTCGGATCGCAGCGCTGGCTCAAGGGACTTGTCCTCGGGATCAGCGGCGCGACGGGAGCGGGCGCGGCAGTCATCGGCTTGTCCAAGGTCTTCGCCGCCGACCTGCGAGGTGGCGACGCAGCGTACGGCACGTTGTTCGGCACCGTGTTCGTGGGTCTGGCGGCCGGCATGTTCCTCGGGCCGCGGCTTGCCGGAGCGCTGTCTCGACGACGGCTCGTGGGACTCGGCATCGTCGCGAGCGGCGTGACCCTGGCGGTCGAGGCGGTCTTACCGAACCTCGCGCTGGTGATCGTCGCGACCGCCATGCTCGGCTTCTGGGCCGGGTTGGTGTGGGTCGTCTCGCTCACGCTCGTCGGCTCCGAGGTGAGCGACGACATGCGCGGCCGCGCCTTCGCCTTCATCTACAACCTGATGCGGCTCGTTCTCCTTGCGATGATCGCCCTTGCGCCAACGACCGCGGGACTGATCGGCAATCACACGGTGGTCGTCTCCGGCGCGAGGATCCGCGTTGACGGCGTCACGATCACCTTGTTCGTCTCCGGGGTGCTCGCCGTCGTTCTCGGCGTCGTCTGCTTCCGGCTGATGGACGACCGGCGCGGTATCTCGCTTCGTTCGGACCTCATCGCGGTCCTGCGACGTCACACGCCACAGCTCGGGCGCGGTACCGACTCGGGCCTGTTCGTCGCCTTCGAGGGCGGTGAAGGCGCCGGCAAGTCGACGCAGGTGAGACTGCTTGCCGATCACCTGCGGACACTCGGCTTCGAGGTGGTTGTGACATTCGAGCCCGGCGCTACGGAGATCGGGGCGAACCTGCGAAAGGTGCTCCTAGACCGCGAGTCGGTGGACCTGAGTGCGGAGTCCGAGGCGCTGCTCTACGCCGCAGATCGGGCGCAGCACGTGACGGAGGTCGTGCGCCCGGCACTTGCGCGTGGCGCAATCGTGGTGACGGATCGCTACGTCGACTCCTCAATCGCATATCAGGGCGCCGGTCGCTCGCTGGCGGACGCCGACGTGCGTCGACTGTCGGCGTGGGCGACCGGCGGGCTGTCTCCTGACCTCACCGTCCTCCTCGACGTGCCCCCCGAGATCGGGCTGCAACGTCGTGGCGGCCCGGGGGACCGGCTCGAGGACGAGAGCCTCACCTTCCACCATCGAGTTCGCGCGATGTTCCTTCAGCTCGCGTCACACGGCCGCGATCGGTATCTCGTGCTGGACGCGACGAACGACAGCGAGTGGATCCATGAGGTTGTGGCGACTCGGCTGAGGCCGCTGCTTCGGTCCCTCTCGACCGCGCCACTTCCGAAGGTGTTGCAGTGAGCGTCTTCGATGCGCTCGTCGGCCAGGACCGCGTGATCGAGCAGCTGCGCGGTGCAATCGATGCCGCGTCCACGATCGTCAGTGGCGGTGAGGCCACCGGCATGACACACGCCTGGTTGTTCACCGGCCCACCCGGTTCGGGGCGCTCCGTTGCGGCTCGAGCGTTCGGCGCCGCGTTGCAATGCCCCAACGGCGGTTGCGGCGCCTGCCATGAATGCCACACCGCGCTCGCGGGAAGCCACGCTGACATCGAGATCGTCACGCCGACCGGGTTGTCCTACAGCGTCGCCGAGACGCGCACGCTGGTTGCGCGGTCCGCGCTTGCGCCGGTGCGCGGCACCTGGCAGGTCACCATCGTCGAGGACGCCGACCGCTTCACCGAGCAAGCGCTCAATGCCCTGCTGAAAGCGCTGGAGGAGCCCCCGCCGCGCGGCGTCTGGCTGCTCTGCGCGCCGTCCGCCGAGGATCTCCTTCCGACCATCCGGTCCCGCTGCCGGGTGATGACGCTGCGGGTACCACCGTACGACGCCGTCGCTGCCTACCTGACGAGTGAAGGAATCGAAGCATCAGTCGCCGGTTTCGCCGCTCGCGCCGCGCAGGGCCACATCGGCCGGGCCCGTCGGCTGGCAATCGACCATGACGCCGCGTCGCGCCGTCGGGAGGTGCTCACGGTGCCGACCCAGGTCGCCACCGTCGGCGGATGTTTCGCCGCGGCGGCTTCGCTGGTCGATGCCGCGAAGGCTGAAGCCGTTGCTGTGAGCAACTCGCTCGACGCCGAGGAGAAGAGCGCGCTGCGAGAGTCGTACGGCGACACTGGCGAGCGCGGGATGCCCAAGCCTCGCGGCGTCGCCGGCGCGATCTCCGAGCTGGAGAAGCGGCAGCGCTCCAGGTCCACCCGCACGCAGCGCGACGTGCTCGATCGTGCGCTGGTCGACCTTGCGGCGCTCTATCGCGACGTCCTCGTCGTGCAGTTCGGCGCCGCGGTCGATCTCGTGAACGCAGATCTCGAGACGACGCTGCGTCAGCTCGCGGCGGACTCGGAGCCCGAGACGACGCTTCGGCGGATCCAGGCGGTCCTCGCGGCGCGCGAGGCGATCGCTGCGAACGTGGCACCACTTCTGGCTGTGGAAGCAATGGCAGTGGCCCTCCGCTCGCCCTAGATTCGAAGGGAACCGCCATGGCGGTGCGACCGAGGAGCCACCCATCCGTAGATCCATCGCTGCTGTAGGCGCCGGCTTTGCTGTCCTGACCGCATGTTCGACGACGGCGTCCTCGCCGTCGAGCACCTCGAGCGGGTCGCCGTCGGTGTCCGCGTCGGCGAGCGTCGCCGCGACTTCGACTTCGACTTCGACTTCGACCTCGAGCGCCTCCGGATTGGGCGTGTTCCTCGACCAGCAGCTGTCCTGGCACGAGTGCCACGATGGTCTTGAGTGCGCAACCTTGCAGGTTCCGCTGGACTACTCCGACCCGACGGGGCGCCGACTTCACATCGCGGTGATCCGCAAGCAGGCGAGCGGTCACGCCAAGGGCTCGTTGATCGTCAACCCCGGTGGGCCCGGCGCTTCGGGTGTCGAGTTCGTCGCGCAGGCTTCGAGCGTGTTCAGCCAATTGACAACCCAGTTCGACCTGGTGTCGTTCGACCCCCGTGGGGTCGGGTTGTCGGACCCGATCCGCTGCCTCACCGCGCCGCAGCTCGACGCCTACATCAACCTCGATCCCGCTCCCACCACGGCAGCCGGACGGCGGCAGTCGATCAACGCCAGCCGCCGTTTTGCGGCGGCCTGCTACCAGAAGAACGGCGACTATCTCGCGCACGTCGGGACCAAGGACCAGGCCCGCGACATGGATGTGCTGCGCGCCGCGCTCGGGGACAAGAAGCTGACCTACTACGGGGCGTCATACGGCACGTTCCTCGGCGCGAAGTACGCCGAGCTGTTCCCGACGCACATCCGCGCGATGGTCCTCGACGGCGCGCTCAACCCGGCGGAGTCGGGGACGGCGGGAAACCTCGTGCAGGCGAAGGGCTTCGAGACCGACCTGCAGGACTTTCTTGCGTTCTGCGTGCGCTCAGGACACTGCCCGTTCGGGTCGTCCGTCCCGGCCGCCAACGACGGCCTGCAGCGATTGATCGCCCGGGTGACGGCTCATCCGATCCAGGTGGGCAGCCGGCTCCTCGGGCCGGGGGAGTTCTTCGAGGGACTGGCCGCCGGGCTCTACTCCACCAGTGACTGGTCCGCGTTGAAGTCGGTGCTGGCCGCGGCTCAGTCGGGCAACGGCTACGGGATGTTGACGTTCTCAGACTCGCTGACGCAGCGGAACAGCGACGGCAGCTACACCAACCTGGTCGAGTCGAACATCGCGATCAACTGCATCGATCGGCCGTGGCCGCGGAAGGCTTCGGCGTACGTGCGTTACGCCAAGCAGTTCGGAAAGTCGGCGCCGTACTTCGGGGCCGCCATCGAGTACGGGTCGATGCCGTGCGCGTTCTGGCGGGTACCCCCCGTCGAGGACAACCACCCTGTCTCGGCGAACGGGGCCCCTCCGATCCTGGTGATCGGCACCACTCGCGACCCTGCAACGCCGTTTGTCTGGGCGAAGTCGCTTGCCCGACAGCTGTCGTCGGGCGTCCTGCTCACCCATGACGGCGACGGCCACACGGCCTACATCGACCACGACCCGTGTGTCGACGCGGCGGTGTCGAGCTACGTCCTCCGGCTGCACCCGCCGAAGCCGGGCACGGTGTGCCGCTAGCCAGCGCCGACCGCCCATTGCCGGCTGAGCACCTTAGAGCGTGCTCACCTGGCAATCGCAGGCTCCGGCTAGACTCTCTGCCTGTTGCGCCGCTCGCGGCGCACGCCGCCTTAGCTCAGTCGGTAGAGCGATTCACTCGTAATGAATAGGTCTGGAGTTCGATTCTCCAAGGCGGCTCCGATGCCAATCCCGCTGTGCGGGCCACTGCCCGCGAGGCCAGGATGTGTCCATGAATGACGCGCCAGCGCACTACCGGAATCCAGGCTGGTTCACGCGCAACGTCTTCAACGGAGTCGTCTCACTGTTCACCCGGCTCGGGCTGTCCGTGTGGGGATCCCGGGTCCTCGAGGTACGCGGGCGAAAGACAGGGCAGCCACGCCGGGTGCCGGTCAACCTGCTCACCGTCGAGGACACCCGCTATCTCGTGGCACCACGGGGCGAGACCCAATGGGTTCGAAACCTGCGGGCGGCCGGTGACGGCGTGCTGATCCTCGGTCGCAAGCGGCAGCGGTTCAGCGCAGTTGAGCTCGCCGACGCCGACAAGCGGCCGGTGCTCCGTGCCTATCTCAAGCGATGGAAGGCTGAGGTCGGCGTCTTCTTCGACGGCGTCAGCGCCGACTCCTCAGACGCTGAGGTCGATCGGATCGCAGCAAGGCATCCAGTCTTCCGGCTAACAATCGGCGATCAAGCCTCCTAGGCTCGACCCGGTGAGGGGTTCGCCGCGGCTGGGGCCACAGGAGCGCGAAGACGCCTGGAAGCGTCTCGACGGCGGGTCTTTCGACGTGCTCGTGGTCGGTGGCGGCGTCACAGGCTGCGGAGTCGCGCTCGACGCGGCCACCCGCGGGCTGTCGACTGCTCTGGTCGAGGCGCGCGACATCGCGAGCGGTACGTCCTCGCGGTCGAGCAAGCTCTTTCACGGCGGGCTCCGCTACCTGGAGCTGATGGACTTCGGCTTGGTTCGAGAAGCCCTCAAGGAACGCGACCTGATGCTCACTCGGCTGGCGCCGCACCTCGTCCGCCCGGTTTCCTTTCTCTACCCGCTGACGAGATACGGCTGGGAGCGTGCGTACGTTGCGGCGGGCCTGACGTTGTACGACGCCCTCGGCGGGGCTCACGCTTTGCCGCGGCACCGCCATCTCACCCGGCGTGGTGCCCGCACGCTCGCACCGGCGCTGCGTGGTGACGCGCTCGTCGGTGGCGTGCAGTACTACGACGCTCAGTGCGACGATGCGCGGCACACCCTCACATTGGCGCGGACGGCTGCGGCGTACGGCGCCATCGTGCGGTCGTCGACTGAAGTGGTCGGCTTCGTCCGCGAGGGCGGGCGCATCGTGGGCGCCGAACTGCGTGACACCGAGACCGGTGCGACAGCGACCGTCCGGACTTCGGTGGTCGTCAACGCCACCGGCGTGTGGACGGACGAGGTTCAGCGGCTTGCGGACTCGCGTGGCGAGTTCAAGGTGCGGGCCTCGAAAGGTGTGCACATCGTCGTACCGCGAGACCGGATCTCCTCCGTGACCGGGCTGATCCTGCGAACCGAGCGGTCCGTGCTGTTCGTCATCCCCTGGGGTGACTACTGGATCATCGGGACCACCGACGACGACTGGAACTACGACAAGGCGCATCCCGCGGCGAGCCGACTCGACATCGGCTACCTGCTTCGCCACGTCAACGAGGTCCTGTCGGTGCCGCTGACGCGAGAGGACATCTCGGGCGTTTACGCAGGCCTACGACCTCTGTTGTCGGGGGAGCAGGAGTCGACATCTCAGCTGTCGCGGGAGCACGCGATCAGCCGGTCGCCGCGCGGCATGGTGTCCGTGGCCGGCGGCAAGTACACGACGTACCGGGTCATGGCGAAGGACGCCGTCGATGCCGCCGTCGAGGACCTCGGGCGGCACGCTCCGCCCTGCGTGACGGAGCACATTCCGCTGCTGGGTGCGGACAGCTACCACGCGCTCGCCAACCAGACCGAGTCGATCTCGCAAGAACTCGGCTTGCCGCGTTGGCGCTACGAGCATCTGCTGCATCGCTACGGCGCGCTGGTCGAGGAGGTTCTCGCACCCGCGGCGGACGACCCGACTCTGCTGGAGCCGATTCCCGGCGCCGGGCTGTACCTGATGGCCGAGGTCCGGTACGCCGCCACGCACGAGACGGCGCTGCATCTCGACGACGTGCTCACGCGCCGGACCCGCATCTCCATCGAGACGACGCATCGCGGCGTCGACTCGGCTCGCCCCGTCGCGCTGGTGCTCGGCGAGATCCTCGGCTGGGATGACGAGACCCGGAACGCAGAGGTCGCGGCGTACGTCGCGCGGGTCGAGGCGGAGCGGCTTTCGCAGGAGCAGACCGACGACGTCAACGCAGATGCCCGTCGCCTCGTCGCACCGGACAGCCGCCGACCGGTTCTGTAACGGCCGGTTCGTGAAGGGATATCGGTAGCGGGCTACTGCTAGGTCATCACGAACCGCGGTGACGGAAGGCGCGAGCTCCGCGGTAGAGGCCGTAGCCGATCCCGGTCGATGCGATGGCGCCGACGGTGAGGAACGCGACCGACAGCTCAGGGCGGGCGCCACTGAGTGCGCCGCGCGCCGGAACCGCGGCACGCTCCCGGACGCCCCGGCGGTTGGCCTGCGCGAGCAGGTCGTCGAGCAATCCGACCGGCGGCTCGACGTGGGTGTCGCGGAGTGCGGTGAGAGCGCCGGCCAGCTGTTCTTGTCGCACCACCTCGGCCGAGCAGTCCGAACAACGGCGAAGGTGAGCGCGTACGACATGCAGCGCCCAACCGGTGAGCTCACCGGAGACGAGCGCAGGCAGCTGGGAGCGGGCCTCGCGGCAGAAGCGCGGGAGCCTTGCCTCGTTCACGCGACACCACCGGCCGCCGTCGAGCCGTCGGCGCCGAGCACGAGCTCGCGCAGCTTCGCGTGGGCGCGATGCAGCCGCACCTTCACGACGTTCTCCGTCACGTTCAACAGATCGGCCACTTCCTTGGTCGACAAACCTTCGATGTCACGCAGCACGACAACGGCGCGCGCCTCTTCATTCAGCGTCATCAGCGCGATCTCGCTGCGACGGACGAGGTCAGCGGTCTCAGCCCGATCGTCGGGTGATGCGTCCTCGCCCGCGATCTCGAACACGTCGTCGGGAAGCGCGAAGGGAGTACGGCCTGCGACCATCCCGGTCTCGCGGGCCTGAGTGCGCTTCTTCAGCAACGTCAGGCAGACGTTGACCGTGACTCGGTGAAGCCAGGTCCCGAACGCCGCCTCGCCGCGAAAGCCCACCACGGAACGCATCACGCGGACAAACACCTCCTGCGTCGCGTCGGCGGCTTCGTCGGGATCGGCGAGCATCCGTCGGGTCAGCTTGTAGACGTCGGCGTACGTCGCGCGGATCAGCTCGTCGAGCGCACCGCGCTCGCCACGCTGACACGCCCGAACCAGCGCCGGATCGACGTCCATTCGCTTGGTTCGACTCCTTCCCTTCGACTTTGGTTACCACCTGGTACGAAGTCGGTGGAAGTTCCTTGTAACCAAGGCTGACCTCCGGAGTCCAACCATGTGAAGCGACGCGCCGTGCGTCGCAGAGAATGGAGTGATCCGGATGTACGCGTTCGTCGTGTTCGCAGGCCTTGCCCTCGCGCTTGCAACGGTCGGCGAGGTGCTCAACGAGATCCTGCCCGTGAAGGCCCCCAAGGCTCTGACGACCAGCGTGGCCGTCGGCGTCGCGATTCTCGTGTCGTGGGCCCTCGACTACTCAGTTTTCACCGCGTTCGGTCAGGAGCTGCGCTCCGAGTGGATGAACCCGGTCGCGACCGGCGTCGTGCTGGTCGGCATGGGTGAGGCCATCCGTGGCGTGCTCGGCAACCTCGGCCTGAACATCAACATTGGTGGTCGCGGCAAGACCGCCTAAGCAACAACCGCGCCCCGCCCGCCGTACGGATTTCCCCGAGTACGGCGGGCGGTCGCATGTCCGGCGTTCGGCCAAGCGATGTGGCATTGCTAGTGCGATTTGGACCGAAATGCTGCGGATCGCGCATGCAATGTGGCATTGCTTGGCCAACGGCGGGACGCAAGTGGGCTAGTGAGTGCCGCCGGCCTTGGCGAGGCGCCGCCTTGAGGCTTCGATCTCTTGCTCCGCCTCGGTGCGACCGACCCAGGTCGCGCCCTCCACGCTCTTGCCGGGCTCGAGGTCCTTGTAGACCTCGAAGAAGTGCTGGATCTCCAGCTTGTCGAACTCCGGCAGGTGGTGGATGTCCCGCAGGTGCTCCTGGCGCGGGTCGTTGGCGGGCACGCACAGGACCTTGTCGTCGCCGCCCTTCTCGTCGGTCATCCGGAACATCCCGATCGCACGGCAGAGGATCAGGCATCCCGGAAAGGTCGGCTCGGCGAGCAGCACCAGCGCATCCAGCGGGTCGCCGTCCTCGCCGAGAGTGTGCTCGATGAAGCCGTAGTCGGCCGGGTACTGCGTTGCGGTGAAGAGGGTCCGGTCAAGACGCAACCGGCCGGTCTCGTGATCCACCTCGTACTTGTTGCGACATCCCTTCGGGATCTCGATGAAGACGTCGAACTCCACGCGAGCCTCCCGTTGTGCTCAATCAGTCAGGTGTATCGGCCAACTAGTCTGCCTGCAGTGCGCCGGCGAGTCGTCATACCCCTCGTGGCGGCGCTCGCCGTGACGGTCGGCGCGGCCTTCGTGGTGGTGGATCGCGTCGGCTCGGACAGCGGCAAACCGGCAGTCGTCGCGACCCCCAGCCCGACCCGCCCGCCGGTTCTTGCGGCGCTCGGCTCGTCGGCCGTACCGCCTACCAAGGCACAGGTACGCCGGGCGTTCGCACCGGCGTTGGCCGCCTTGCCCGCGGGGGAGCAGATCGGCGGCTTGGTCGTCGACGTTGCCGCCGGTACGACGCTGTGGAGTCACGAGGCAGGCACTCCGGTAGCGCCAGCCTCGACGCTGAAGATCTTGACTGCCGCGGCCGCCTTGCACGCCTTGGGCCCGGACTTTCACTTCACCACCACGGTGCGGCTGCTCGGCAACACGATCTACCTCGTCGGTGGTGGCGACCCGACGCTTGCCTTGTCGTCCTCCGTGCATGCGACCCCCGTCGCCTACCCTGCGCCTGCGACGCTCGCTGATCTCGCGAAGCAGGCGGCGGCGTCATTGCAACCACCGGCACAGTCGTTCCGGCTCCGCGTCGACGCCTCCCTGTGGTCGACCGCAACACTCGCCAAGGGCTGGAACGCCGGCTACGTCGCCGAGGGCGACATCACGCCGCCCAGCGCTCTGGAGCTCGACGGTGGTCGGCTGCAACCGGGCGAGCTCGATTCGCCGCGTACCAACAACCCGGCGACCCAGACGGCGGATGCCTTCACCGAGTTGCTGCGGAAAGACGGCATCACCATTCACGGCACAGTGCGCAATGCCGCGACGCCTTCGACCGCGAGCCCGGTCGCGCAGGTCTCATCGCCGCCGTTGGCGGCTCTCGTGCAGCGAATGCTCACGGCCAGCGACAACGATCTGGCGGAGGCGCTAGGGCGCGCCGTCGCGATGCACGACGGTCAGCCGCCGACCTTTGCCGGTGAGGTCGCTGCCCTGCGCAGTGAGCTGGGTGACCTTGGGGTTCCGGCGAATGCGCTTTCGCTACAAGACGCGAGCGGGCTGTCCCACGACGATGCCGTAGCACCGACGGCCCTGGTCGGCGTGCTGCGCGCCGCGGTGCGTGACCCGGCGCTGCGCCCGCTACTCGAAGGGCTCCCGGTTGCCGGGTTCACCGGCACCCTTGCTGACCGATACCGCGGCGACCACAAGAGCGCTGGGACGGGACAGGTCCGGGCCAAGACCGGATCGCTGGTCGGCGTGAACGCCCTCGCCGGAGTCGTCGCCGACGGCTCCGGCCGGCTGCTCGCCTTCGCGCTGTTGGGCTTCGGCACGGTCGAGACCGACGCGGTCCAAACCGGCCTCGATCAATTGGCCAGCGGATTAGCCGCCCTCGACTGAGAGCACACTGGACCAATGGCGATGCGCATCATCGACTGGCGGCTCGCCGGCGCGACGGGGGCGCGACTGGTCCCGCCGGGCCCGAAGGTACCGCTCGCGGAGGCGGTCGCGACCGTCGATGACCTGCGCCAGAAGGCCGCGATCGCCGATGAGCACGTGGCCGCCATCACCGGCCTCGACGCGGCTGCGCATACCGCGACGACCGTCGTCGTCGACCGTCCGGCCTGGATCCGCGCAAACGCCGAGAGCTTCGAGATGCTCGCCGAGCCGATCGTCGAGGCCCTTCTCGAGAAGCGTGGCGCGGCGATGCCGAGCCCGCTCGTCGTAGCTGTCGGTTCGCGACTCACCGGGGTCGAGGTCGGAATTCTGCTCAGCTACCTGGCGACACGAGTCCTCGGCCAGTTCGAGCTGCTGGGCCCGCCGCGCACCTCACCCGACGACGACGTTCCGGGACGGTTGACCCTGGTTGCCCCCAACATCGTCGCCGCAGAGCGGGCGATGAAGGTCGATCCGTCGGACTTCCGGCTGTGGGTCTGCCTGCACGAGGTGACGCACCGCACCCAGTTCGCAGCCGCGCCCTGGCTGCACGGTCACGTCCAAGGTCAGCTGCGCGAGTTCCTGCTTGCCTCGGAGCTCGAGCCTGCTGTTCTTCTCGCGCGGCTGCGGTCGGTGGTCTCAGGCCTCGCTGATGTCGCACGCGGTCGCAGCGACGTCAGCATCATGGAGCTCATCCAGACGCCTGAGCAGCGGACCGTCCTTGACCGGCTGACCGGTCTGATGAGCCTGCTCGAAGGCCACGCCGACGTGGTCATGGATCTTGCCGGCAAGGGCTCGGTGCCGTCGGTCGAGGCGATCCGGGCCAGGTTCGAGACCCGGCGCCGCGAGGCCGGGCCGGTCGCCACGGTGGTGCGCCGCCTGATCGGTCTCGAGATGAAGATGAAGCAGTACGCCGAGGGCGCTCGTTTCGTGCGTGCGGTGATCGACGAGATCGGCATGGCCGGGCTCAACGCGGTGTGGTCCGGCCCGGAGCTGCTGCCGACGGCCGAGGAGATCCGAAGCCCGCAGGCGTGGCTCGCCCGCACCGACCCCCTGCGCGCAGCGACTGCGTAGGGTGCGGACGCCCCGTGAAGATGGACCCCGCGGTCGCCGCGGTGCGCGGGGCGGTGCGGGCGTCGCTCGCCGGGCTGCCGGCCGATGCGTTGGTCCTCACCGCGGTCAGCGGCGGCCCTGACTCGATGGCGCTGGCCGCGGCCGTCGCCGCCGAGGCGCCCCGCGCCGGGCTGCGGTCTGGCGCCGTGACGGTGGACCACGGTCTGCAGGACGGATCCGCGGAGCGCGCGGCCGCGGTCGCGTCCGCGTGCAAGGCGCTCGGCCTCGACCCCGTCGAGATCGAGACCGTCACAGTCGATGGCGGCGGGGGACCAGAGGCGGCGGCGAGAAGCGCGCGGTACGCCGCGCTCGAGGCGGCCGCGAACCGGCTCGGTGCCATCGTGATCGCAGTTGGCCACACCCTCGACGACCAAGCAGAGACGGTGTTGCTGGGACTGGCACGCGGCTCCGGTGCGCGCTCGCTGTCCGGCATGGCAGCACGCCGCGGTCGCATCATCCGCCCGCTGCTCGGCCTGCGTCGCGAGACGACGACTCTCGCCTGCCGAGCCCTTGGGCTCTCGACATGGGACGACCCGCACAACCTCGACCCGGCGTACACCCGTTCCCGGCTTCGTCTCTCGGTCATGCCCGTGCTGGGCGACGTGCTCGGCCCCGGCGTGCCCGAGGCGCTGGCGCGCACCGCTGCGCAGCTGCGCGCCGATGCCGATGCGCTGGACCTGTGGGCTGAGCAGGTTTCCGACCCGACGGACGTCATCTCACTCACCGACCTGCCGAAAGCCGTGCGCACCCGAGTTCTGCGGCGGGCCGCGATCGCAGCGGGGGTCCCGGCGGGCGCGCTGACCGCCGCGCACGTCGACGCGATCGATGCGCTGGTGATCGACTGGCACGGTCAGGGTGCCGTCAGCCTGCCCGGGGGGCTGGTGGCCTCCCGGGCGTGTGACAGGCTTTCGTTTCGATGACCGCGCCGCTGCTGCCCGTGGAGTCGCTGCTCCCGATGGACACCGTTGCTGTACCGCCGAAGATCCTGCACCCCGACGTCGAGTCGGTGCTGGTCTCAGAGGAGCAGATCGCGGCGAAGATCGCGGAGCTCGCCGCGGCGGTCGACAACGACTACGCCGGTCGCGAGGTGGTGCTCGTCGGCGTCCTCAAGGGCGCGGTCATGGTCATGGCCGACCTGGCGCGGGCACTGACCGTCCCCGTGTCGCTGGAGTTCATGGCGGTGTCGTCCTACGGGTCGGCGACGTCGTCCTCGGGAGTGGTCCGGATCCTCAAGGATCTTGACCGGGACATCACCGACTGCGACGTCCTGGTGGTCGAGGACATCATCGACTCCGGGCTGACGCTGTCGTGGCTGCTCCGAAACCTGCGGTCCCGCCACCCCCGCTCCGTCGAGGTGGTCGCGATGCTCCGCAAGCCGGAGGCAGCCCAGGTCGAGGTGCCCGTGAAGTACATGGGATTCGACATCCCGAGCGTGTTCGTCGTCGGATACGGGCTGGACTACGCCCAGCGGTACCGGGAGCTGCCGTACGTCGGCACGCTGCGTCCGGAGGTCTACACCGGCTGAATCGGCGCCTTCGGTGCCCGCTGCGCACCCCCAGGGCCATCACTGTGCGGCGACGGGCTCGTTGGCCCCGGTGTACCTTCATCTGTACGGGGGGACGTGTCTCCAAGGCTGTCCAACCCGTCCAAAGCCGCCGTGGTGAGCAGGAGCGATGAACCTTCGACGGACCTTCCGGGGCCCCATCTTCTGGGTTGTCCTGGCGATCCTGGTCGTGTTCGGCCTGCTCGAGGTCGCGACCGCCGGCGGGGGCTACAAGACGGTCCCGCTGCCCAAGATCGAGCAGGCGATCGCCAGCCACCAGGTGGCCGACGCGAACATGCTCGACAAGGAACAGGTCATCCAGGTCACGCTGTCGGACGGTCACTCGATCGACGGCGCGACCAAGGTGCAGTCGAACTACACGCTGCACTACGACAACGTGCTGGACCAGGAGCTGAAGGAAGGCGGCGTCGACTACACGCCGAAGGTCAGCCATCCGAACCTGTTCGTCTCGCTGCTCGAGAACCTGCTGCCGATCATCTTGATCATCGCGGTGATGTTCTTCCTGCTGAACCAGATGCAGGGTGGCGGCGGCCGGGTCATGCAGTTCGGCAAGGCGCGCGCCAAGCTGGTCAGCAAGGACACCCCGAAGACGACGTTCGCTGACGTCGCCGGTGCCGACGAGGCGATCGAGGAGCTCCAGGAGATCAAGGAGTTCCTCGAGAACCCCGCCAAGTTCCAGGCGATCGGCGCGAAGATCCCCAAGGGCGTCCTGCTCTACGGCCCGCCCGGAACCGGCAAGACGTTGCTGGCGCGAGCGGTCGCCGGCGAGGCCGGGGTGCCGTTCTACTCCATCTCCGGCTCCGACTTCGTCGAGATGTTCGTCGGCGTGGGTGCGTCCCGGGTCCGCGACCTGTTCGAGCAGGCGAAGGCCAACGCGCCGGCGATCGTCTTCGTCGACGAGATCGACGCAGTGGGTCGTCACCGCGGCGCCGGTCTCGGCGGTGGTCACGACGAGCGCGAGCAGACTCTGAACCAGATGCTCGTCGAGATGGACGGCTTCGACGTCAACCGGGGCGTCATCCTGATCGCCGCGACGAACCGGCCTGACATCCTCGACCCGGCGCTGCTGCGCCCGGGTCGCTTCGATCGCCAGATCGTCGTCGACCGCCCGGACCTCGAGGGCCGCAAGGCGATCCTGGGCGTGCACGCCAAGGGCAAGCCGTTCGCGTCCGACGTCGATCTCTCGATCATCGCTCGCCGTACGCCGGGCTTCACCGGTGCCGACCTCGCGAACGTCATCAACGAGGCTGCGCTGCTCACCGCGCGGACCGACGCGAAGCAGATCACCACCGGCTTGCTCGAGGAGTCGATCGACCGCGTGATCGCCGGCCCGATGCGCAAGACCCGGGTGATGAGCGAGAAGGAGAAGAAGGTCACCGCCTACCACGAGGGTGGCCATGCCCTGGTCGCGTGGGCGTTGCCCAACACCGACCCGGTGCACAAGATCAGCATCATCGCGCGCGGTCGCTCGCTCGGGCACACCTTGGTGCTGCCGGAGGAGGACAAGTACAACCAGACCCGCTCCGAGATGATGGACATGCTTGCCTACGCCTTGGGCGGTCGGGCGGCCGAGGAGCTGGTCTTCCACGAGCCGACCACGGGTGCCTCGAACGACATCGAGAAGGCGACCGCGACCGCTCGCGCGATGGTCATGACCTACGGCATGAGCGAGAAGCTCGGTCCGCTGAAGTTCGGCCGCACCGAGGGCGATGTGTTCCTCGGCCGCGATCTCGGTCACGAGCGGGACTTCTCCGAAGAGGTCGCCTCGATGATCGACGACGAGGTTCGCGAGCTGATCGAGCGGGCGCACGACGAGGCCTGGGAGATCCTGGTCCAGTACCGCGATGTTCTTGACGACATGGTGCTGAAGCTGCTGGACAAGGAGACCCTCAGCAAGAGCGATCTTGCTGAGATCTTCAAGTCAGTCGACAAGCGCCCGGCGCGACAGATCGTGACGGCTCGAAAGGCGCCGAAGAACCGGCCCCCGGTCCTGACGCCGGCTGAGCTCGCCCTCATGGGCCCGAAGGACGTTGCCGGTTTGACCAACGGCAACGGCGCCCGGGCGAAGTCGGGCAACGGCTCCCGGTCGGCGGCTGGTTCCCGCAGCCGCGCCAACCGGACCGCGAAGACGCCCGAGAAGCCGACGCCGGCCAAGCGGACAAACCGCCGCCAGGCACCCGGGACGACTGCTTAGGGGCGTGTTGCCCGAGCTCGGCCGAACCCTCGTCATGGGGGTGGTCAACGTCACGCCCGACTCGTTCAGCGAGGCGGGACGGTTTTTCGACGCCGATGCCGCCATCCTGCAGGGCCGCGCGCTGGTCGCGAGCGGTGCCGACATCATCGACGTCGGGGGAGAGTCGACCCGGCCTGGTGCCGCGCGCGTCGACGCCGCCGAGGAGCAGCGCCGGATCCTGCCGGTGATCTCCGCGCTGAGCCGCGACGGGATCTTCGTCAGCGTCGACACGATGCGGGCGGAGACAGCTCGGGTGGCGCTGGACGCCGGCGCGCGGATGGTCAACGACGTCTCGGGCGGTCTCGCCGACCACAAGCTGCCCGGTGTCGTGGCCGCGGCCGGAGTGCCGTACGTCGTCATGCACTGGCGGGGGCACAGCGCCGACATGCAGTCGAAGGCGACGTACGACGACGTGGTCAGCGACGTGTGCACGGAGCTGACCGCTCGGGTGGACGCGGTCGTCGCCGCCGGCGTCGACCCGTCGGCGGTGGTGATCGACCCGGGCATTGGGTTCGCGAAGACCGGTGAGCACAACTGGGCGTTGCTGGCACACGTCGACCGGCTGGTCGCCCTCGGCCCGCCGG
>DASZTL010000103.1:0-57059 GCA_035548055.1 Mycobacteriales bacterium
ACCAGAACCCGACGTTGACGAAGGTCGTGGCAGGGTCCAGGTCGTAGAGCGGCCACCGCGCCAGGGGATCGCGCTGGCGCAGCGGGCAGAGCCACACCGGTTGGATTCCGGTGCGCTCATCGAGAAACGAGACGAACTCCGCAAGCCGCTCAACCGGGATCTCGACGTCCTGGATGACAGGTTCCTCGCGGGGCCTGCCATGTCGAGCATCTATTCGCCGCTTGATGCCATACCGCCGTTCGAGAGCGATGAGCCGCCAGTAGACATCCGAGCGGCGCCATCGACGCGGCCACAAGCGGCGGATACGAGGGTTCTGCGCGCCGAAGGCTCGCGAGCACCAGAACCAGTCGGTGTCCCAGCGCCAGATGTAGTCGTGAATCGTGAGCCAGTCCTCGTCGCGCTCCTGGATCGAGCGGTAGTAGATCCGCTGCCCCGTGTAGTCGGAGGTGTGCGGTGCAGCGTCCGTGTAGCTGGCGAGGGTCAGGTAGCACTCGCGCGGGGTGAACCACGTCCCGTCGATGAAGTCGACAGCCTCGCCCTCCCAAACCCGCAGGTCGCAGATTCGCTCGATGGCGGCCGCGCACGTGGCTAGATCATCGAAGCCCACGTGCCGGACGTGCACGAAAGGCAGCACCGGTTCCAGCTCGATGCGTAACCGCAGCGCGTACCCGAGCGTCCCGTAGGAGTTGGGGAACCCGAAGAAGAGGTCGGCATGGTCGCCCTCTGGGTCGGCCGAGACGATTTGGGCGTCGCCGGTCAGGATGTCCATCTCCAGCACCGACTCGTGCGGACACCCGCTGCGGAAGGACGTCGACTCGATTCCGAGTCCAGTCACTGCGCCGCCGAGGGTGATCGTCTTCAGCTGTGGCACGACCAGCGGCATCAGGCCATGAGGCAGCGTGGCGGCGAGGAGATCCTCGTACGTCGTCATCCCGAGCACGTCGGCGGTTCGCCCAGTCGTGTCGATCTCCAGGACGCCGGCCAAGCCGGCCACGTCGAGCGCGCGATGTGCCCGTTGACGGGCACGGAAGAGGTTCGAGCTCCGCTGTGGCTTGCGCAGCCGGACCGGAGCATCCGAGGGCAGGGCAGCGAGCGTGCGGCGCAGCGCGTCGACGCGGAGGTCGTAGGCCGCTCGGCTGAGCGTGGGGCTCACCCAGCCGACCCTATGTCCGAGGATCTCACCAACCAAGAGTCAGTTGCCTGCTAGCAGGCAAGTAAATATGCTTGCACCAGTGAGAGACGACGCTGACGCCGCAGCCCGCTTGCGGGCGATCGTCGGCGCCATGGCCCGGCGGCTCAACTCGACGGCTCGTGGCGCGGGCCTGACCACAAGCCAGCTGTCCACACTCGGTGTCGTGGCCCGGGAAGGGCCGCTGCGTTTGTCGGAGCTCGCCGAGCTGGAGCACATGAATCCGACGATGCTCAGTCGGGTCGTCGGCACGCTGGTTGATGCCGGATTGCTGCGTCGCACCGCGGATCCCGACGACCGGCGCGCTGGTCTCGTGGAAGTGACGGCGAATGGGCGTCGCACGCACGATCGGCTGCGCGCGCAGCGTGGCCGAATCCTTGCCGACGGCCTTGCCGAGCTCGACTCGGCTGACCGCGCACGCGTTGAAGGCGCGCTACCCGCGCTCGAGGCGCTCGTCGTGGCAATGCGCAAGGCCGGCAGTTGAGCCGCTTCCGCCAGCTCCGACGCGACACGTTCGCGTCATTGGTCAATCCCAACTATCGGCTCTACTTCGCGGGTCAGTCGGTCTCGATGATCGGCACCTGGATGCAGTCGATCGCCCAGTCGTTCCTGGTGTTCCAGCTCACCGACTCGGGCACGGCCGTCGGTCTGATCGTCGCGCTGCAGACCCTGCCCGTGATGCTGCTCGGCCCGTACGGCGGGGTCGTCGCCGACCGCGTCGACAAGCGCCGGCTCATGATCGTGCTGCAGTCGCTGATGGCGATCCAGGCGCTGACCCTGGGTCTGCTCACCGTCACCCACGTGGTCCGGCTCTGGGAGATCGGCCTGCTCGCGGTGGTCCTCGGGCTCAACAACACCTTCGAGAACCCATCGCGACAGTCGTTCGTCCTCGAGATGGTCGGCCCGGCCCACATCCGCAACGCAGTGACCCTCAACTCGGTGATGGTCAACGCCGCACGCGCGATCGGACCGGCCGTGGCGGGCCTGATCATCAACGCCGGCGGGACGGGGGTGTGCTTCCTGATCAATGCCGCGAGCTTCGTCGCGGTTGTCTTGTCGCTGACGCGGATGGACGTCGACACGCTGAGCCCGTCACCTCCTGCCGCTCGGGCCAGAGGGCAGCTGCGTGAAGGCCTGCGGTACGTCCGCAACGAGATCGGCCTCGCTGTCCCGCTCGCGATGATGGCGATCGTCGGCTGCTTGGCCTACGAGTTCCAGGTCACCCTCCCAGTCGTTGCGGCCCGAGCCTTCGACGGCGGCTCGAGGACCTACGGCTTCATGACGGCAGCGATGGGCGTTGGCGCGGTGGTCGGCGGGCTGTACGCCGCGGGCCGCGGCAAGACCGGGCTGGCTTCGATGGTGCGGTCGTCGTCGGTGTTCGCCGTCGTGATCGCCGCCGCCGCCCTCGCGCCGAATCTAGGCGTTGAGCTCGTCGCGCTGGCCGCGGTCGGTGCGGCCAGCGTGACCTTCCTGTCGAAGGGAAACAGCACCCTCCAGTTGGCCGCCGACCCGCAGATGCGCGGCCGGGTGATGGCGTTGTGGTCGGTTGCGTTCCTCGGGTCGACGCCGATCGGCGGTCCGATCGCGGGCTACGTCACGCAGCACATCGGCGCGCGGTGGGGGTTGGGACTGGGAGCCGTCGCGTGCGCTGTCGCGGCCGCGCTCGGCACCGCGGTGTTGCGTCGCGTGCCGGTGCCGTCGGTGGTGACGACATCGGAGGCTGTCGACTCCGAAGAGGGGCCTGTCATGGAGGCGGCCCGCTGATCTACCGTTGTCGACCGTGGGGGTCCGCACGGCGTTGAAGCGCCGCAAGCTCGAGGCGCAGTTCTTCTGGTCCTACGGCAAGCAGCGGGCTCGTGCCGACTGGTATCTGCGCAAGTGCAAGTCGGTCGGTGCGCAGGCGACGATGCTCGGCAGCCCGACCGTCGACGCCTCCGACATGGAGGTCGGGGATCACTTCAAGATCTGGTCGACCCACAAGCGGACTCTCGTCACCGGCTGGGGCAAGCTGCGGATCGGTGACCGGGTGTTCCTGAACAACGGCGTCTTCCTCGCGTGCTGCAAGGAGATCACGATCGGCGACGACGTCGCGATCGCGAACGAGGTCTACATCACCGACAGCGACAGCCACGGTGTCGAGGGCCGGCCAGTTCGTGAGGAGCCGGTGCGAATCGGCAACGGCGCGTGGATCGGCGCCCGAGCGATCATCCTGCCGGGCGTGACGATCGGGAACCGCGCGCTCGTCGCCGCGGGCGCGGTCGTGACCAGGGACGTACCAGACGACACGTTGGTCGGCGGCAATCCGGCCAAGATCATCCGTCAGCTGGTGTACCCGCCGGGTGTGACGCGAGCCTGGTACGACGACCCGAACATGTTCGTCCACCCGGTCTTCGCCCAGGACTCCGACGCATGACGCCGAGCCCAACGAAATGGGCCCAAAGGCCGCCGTTTTAGGCGAAATTGTTGGGCTCGGCGGGTCAGGCCCAGGTTGTGGGGAGGCCGTGGCCGGAGGCTTCGCCGAGGATCCGCTCCTCGCCACCGGGCCACGTCCTCAGCGCGACCAGGAATTTGAAGTCGCCGCCGGCCAGCGGCCGGGTCGGCTCGAGGGTCAGGTAGGCGAACCTGCCCCGCTGGGATGCCTCGGCGCCCAGCGCCTCGACTCGATCCGCGAGTGCGTCGCGGGTCTCCGCCGACAGGTACTGACGAAACACCGAGTGCCAGAGGACCGTCCACGTGTCGTCGGCGAGCGACGTTCGGCTGAGCGTTTCCTCCGCGCTCTCGCGCTGCACATTGATCGGCAGCTGCGCGGCGAGCTCGAATGCGCCTCGCAGTCGCTCGATGCGTGCGACCTGATCCGCCCACACGTACGCCGTCAGCAGCAGCCGGCCGGCCTCGCTCGAGACATCGACCGGGTCGAGGTCGCCGCCGTACCGCTCGACGATCTCGATGGCCGCCTGTGGTGGGGGAGTGCCATGCCAGGCGGCGCCGAGCTGCACCGGTGACGAAGCGTCGCCGTAGGTTGCCACCTCGCCGCCGATCCGGAACCGGTCGGCACGCAGGTTCAACCCGCCACTCGCCCCGACCTCGACCAGGCGGATCGGCAGCTCAGCTTCGTTCGCGATGTGCAGCAGACCGCCGATCAGGGCGGCGCCTCGGCCCACCTCGTTGGTTTGCGGCGGCCGGCGAAGCCAGTCCCGTACGTCGTCCCGATGCGCCTCGAGCACACCGGCGAAGGCGGGCCAGACGGTGTCGGCCGGGACTTCGCCGCCGAAGGCAGACGTCGACGGATAGAACCTCGCAAGCTCGGGTGCCTTGCCGTCGAGGACGAGGGCGTGGACTCCGCCCATCATGCGCAACGCGAGAGCGCTCGGTCCCGGGTCCTCGAGATGTCCGTCGAGGACGGCGACCGTCGGGCCGCCCGCGACAAGGTCGTCAGCGGCACGCCGCAGTAGCCCGTCGTACAGCGGGCTGCCCAGGCGTGCGCAGGCCTCGGCCTGCTGCTGGAGGAGCCGCGCGGTGCGGCGCACCGGGGTCTCGGCCGGGTGTCCGCTCACGGGGCGAGCTGGGCGAGGACCTCGTCCTGCAGCAACCCGTTCGTCGCGACCGCGCTACCGCCGTCGACGCGGACGGCACCGGACAGGTCACTGAAGCGCCCACCGGCCTCCTCCACGATGACGCTGAGCGGGGCGAGGTCCCACAGCGAGACTTCGGGCTCACACGCGATGTCGACGGCGCCTTCGGCGACGAGCATGTAGGACCAGAAGTCGCCGAACGCGCGGTTGCGCCACACCGAGTCGACGAGGTTGCGGAACTGGTCGCGGCGTCCTGCTGCGTCCCACCCCTCGAGTGAGGAGTAGGACAGTGACGCGTCGCCGAGCGACTCGACCTTCGAGACATGGCAACGCCGTGCTTCGGTGATCGCCGTTCGCGTCCACGCGCCCGCACCGCTGGAGGCCCACCAGCGTCGGCCGAGCGCCGGCGCGGAGACCACCCCGACCACTGACTGTCCGTCTTGCTGCAGCGCGATCAGCGTGGCCCAGACCGGGACGCCGCGCACGTAGTTCTTGGTGCCGTCGATGGGGTCGATGACCCAGCGTCGCGATGCGGAGGTCGTAGCGCCGTACTCCTCGCCGAGGATCGCGTCGCCCGGCCGCTCCCGCTCGATCGCCTCACGCAGTGTCTGCTCGGTGGCCGTGTCCGCATCGCTGACCGGGGTCAGATCGGGCTTGGTCTCGACGACGAGATCTGCGGCCTGAAAGCGCGACAGTGTGACGGCGTCCGCCAGGTCGGCTAGGTCCCGTGCCAGCCGAAGGTCGTTCTCCCAGCTGGCCACGGACCGAGCCTAGTGACCGTTCGCCAGCCGATTTCACCCGTGGAGTCACTTGACACGGATGGCCTCCGTGTAAAGACTGCGAACTGATGACGGACCTCCGTTCTACTCGCGATGCGCTGCTCGACGCGGCGTACGACGTCATCGTCGCGGGCAACTGGCAGAAGGCCCGGATGGTCGACGTCGCAGCCGCGGCCGGCGTCTCCCGCCAGACGCTCTACAACGAGTTCGGCTCGAAGGACCTGCTCGCTCAGGCGCTGGCCGAGCGCGAGTCACAGCGCTTCATCGAAGGCACCAACCGGTTCATCGACGAGGTGCACCCTGACCGCCCGGTCGACGCGATCGCGGCGGCGACGGAGTGGACGATCCGCGAGGCGTCGGACAATCCGTTGCTGAAGGCCGTGCTGACCGACGACACGCACGACCTGCTGCCGTTCCTCACCACGCGCGGTGAGGTCGTCATCGGCGCGGCACGCCGCAACATCGCGTCGTACTGGCAGTCGCACTGGCCCGAGCTTCCCCGCGAGGACGTCGAGCTCGTCTCCGAGATGGTCGCGCGACTGACCATCTCCTACCTGGTTCTTCCCAGCGATGGCCCCGATGGCTCCGCTGAGGCGATCGCCGCACGCATGGCTCAACTAGTCGAACGATTCTTGATGAAGGGTGCGTCATGACCACTGCCGAGAAGTACGTCGTCCCGACGGACGTGACCGCAACCTGGGACGTTCCGGCCAACTGCGAGGCCAGGTTCAGCTGGGAGTACGACGACGGGCGCGATCGCCTGCTGTCGCTGTACCAGAAGGGCAAGGACAAGCAGTGGGACTCGACCAAGCGCATGGACTGGTCGCTCGAGGTCGACTGGGCCAACCCGGTGGGGATGCCCGAGGCCTACAACCCGTTCCTCGGCACTGACGTCTGGGACAAGATGACCGAGAAGGAGCGCGACTCGTTCACCCACCATCAGGCGGCCTGGTCGTGGAGCCAGTTCATGCACGGCGAGCAGGGCGCGATGATCACCGCAGCCCGCATCGTCGAGACCGTGCCGGACATGGACTCGAAGTTCTACGGCGCGACCCAGGTGATGGACGAGGCGCGTCACGTCGAGACGTTCGCCCGCTTCCTGCAGGAGAAGGTCGGGACGGTGTTCCCGATGAACAAGGACCTCGCGGCGCTGCTCAACGACGCATTGCAGGCCAAGGACTGGGACTTCGCCTACCTCGGCATGCAGGTGCTGATCGAGGGCCTGGCGCTGGCCGCATTCGGTCTGCAGCGAGACCTCGCCGGCAACCCGCTCGCCAAGCAGCTGCTCGCTTATGTCATGCAGGACGAGGCGCGTCACGTCGCGTTCGGCCGGTTGGCGCTGAAGGACGCCTACGCCGACCTGTCGCAGAAGGAACGCGACGAGCGCGAGGACTTCGTGGTCGAGGGCTGCTGGCTGATGCGCAACCGCTTCCTTGGCACCGAGGTCTACGAGACGCTCGGCCTGCCCGTGAAGGAGTGCCAGGAGATCGCCGACCACTCGGAGTTCCAGCAGATCTTCCGCAACTTGCTGTTCAGCCGGATCGTCCCGTGCGTCAAGGACATCGGGCTGTGGGGCGACAAGGTCCAGAAGTGCTATGCCGAGATGGGTGTGCTCGACATGGCCGGCCACAACCTCGACGAGCTGATGAAGGCCGATGAGGACCAGGCCGAGGCACTCGACAAGGAGCGGGCCGCGATGGAGGCCCGCGTCGCCGAGGTCGACGAGACAATCGCAGTCGGCGCCAGCGCCTAGCAACTGAGCAAAGTGGCGTTGCTCGGCTGTCGGTCGAGCAACGTCCTCGAAGTAGCACATGTTGTCCGTCTCGATTCGGACACCAAGCGCAGAAGTGGCCTCCGCGAACGACTTCGTGTGCTACTTCGTACGAACAGAGGCTTCGCTCTGCTACAAGGCGTCGCGGGTTACTAGTAGGCGGCGGAGCGAGTCGAGTCGTTCCGCCGCCGCGTGACCGGCTGATACCCACGCGTCCAGCTCACAGGCCTCCGGGTCCAGATGATCGCAGTCGCTCGGGCAGCTGACCGTGCCCGACGCCAGGTCCGGGAAGCACGCCACCAGCCGGTCGCGGCCGACGTGAGCGAGGCCGAACGAGCGGATGCCCGGCGTGTCTATCACCCAGCCGCCGTCTGGCAGCGGCAGCGCGATCGCCGCCGTGGTGGTGTGCTGGCCCTTTCCGGTGCGCGCGCTGACCTCGCCGATTCGTTGCGCCGCATCAGGAACGAGCGCGTTGACCAGCGTCGACTTCCCGACCCCGGACGACCCCACGAGCACCGTCACCCGGTCATGGAGAAGGTCCTGAAGTTGCGCTACCGCCTCGTCGAAGCCAGGGCGCCCGCTGCGGATGATCGTGAGGTCGAGCTCGCCGTACGTCGACGCCACTTGATCGACGGAAGCGAGATCGGTCTTCGTGAGGCAGAGGATCGGCGCGATCTCCGCGTCGTACGCCGCGACGAGGCACCGGTCGATGAGCCGAGGTTGCGGTTCGGGATCGGCTGCCGCTGCGACCACAACGAGCTGCTCGGCATTCGCCACCAGCACGCGTTCGACCGGGTCGGTGTCGTCGGCGCTTCGCCGCAGTACCGATCGTCGCGGCGTGATGCGCACGATGCGGGCGAGTGCGTCCGGACCGCCCGACAGGTCGCCGACGACGTCGACCTCGTCCCCGACGGCAATAGCTCGCCGCCCGAGCTCCCGGGCCCGCATTGCGATCACCAGCACGTCGCCGTCGACGAGACAGCCGAAGCGCCCACGATCGACGCTGACGACCCGTGCTGTGGTGGCGTCGTCGTGGCGGGGCCGCAGCCGGCTGCGGGGTCGTGACGATCGGCCGGCGCGGGCGAGCCGGTCCTCGTCGTCGATCGGCTGACGGGTCAGCTGCCGTCTCCCGGTCCGGCCAGCTGTGACCACGCTTCGGCAAAGCCGGGGAAGGTCTTCGCGGTCGTCGTCACGTCATCGAGCACGACACCTGGCACGACAAGGCCGATCACCGCAGCCGCCATCGCGAGCCGGTGGTCGTCGTAGGTCTTGAAGGTTCCGCCGTGCAGCAACCCGGGCGTGATCGACAGTCCGTCGTCGAGCTCCTCGACCTCGGCGCCGAGACCGTTCAGCTCCCGGGTCAACGCGGCGAGCCGGTCCGTCTCGTGGCCTCGCAGGTAATCGATCCCGAGAAGGCGGGACGGGGTGTCGGCCAGCGCGGCGACAGCGGCGATGACCGGCGTGAGCTCCCCGGCCTGACGAAGATCGAGGTCGGCGCCGTTGAGCCGCTCCGGACCAACGACGACCAGGCCGCGATCATCGAGGCGGGAGATCGCGCCGAACATCCCCAGCAGCTCGGGAAGCATCGCGCCCGGCTGTGTCGAGTGCTCGGGCCAGTCCGTGATCGCGACTCGGCCCGCGGTGACGGCGGCAGCGGCAAGGAACGGTGCCGCACTCGACAAGTCCGGCTCGATCGTCTCGAGGATCGGGGTGAGTCGGGTCGGAGCGACGCGCCAGAGATCGTCGCCGAGCTCGACGTTGGCGCCCCGACGGCCGAGCATCGCCACGGTCATGGCGAGGTGCGGCGCGTTCGGCACCGGCCGACTCCCGACGTGACGGACCTCGATGCCGGCGCCGTACGACGGGCCGGCTAGCAGCAGTGCGCTGATCAGCTGGCTCGAAGAAGATGCGTCGACCGCCACCCGTCCGCCGTCCACGTGGCCGGAGCCCCGCACGGTGAACGGCGCCGCCCCGCGGCCCTCGTCTTCGATGGTCACGCCCACCGACCGCAACGCCGACAGCAGCGGTGACACGGGCCGGCGCCGGATCGCCTCGTCGCCGTCGAAGACGATCGAGGCGTGCGTCAGCGCCGCCACCGGCGGCACGAAGCGCAGCACCGTGCCGGCGTTCCCGACGTCGATCGAGGCCGGTATACGGGTGAAGGACCGGCCCTCGACGGTCCAGCGCTCGTCATTCGTGTCGTCAATCCCGATCCCGAGCGATCGCAGCGCCTGCACCATCAGCGTCGTGTCACGGCTGCGCAGCGGACGCTCGATCGTGCTGCGCCCGCCGGTGAGCGCGCCGAGGACAAGCGCGCGGTTCGTCATCGACTTGGAGCCGGGCACGCGCACCTCAGCGTTGACCGGCCCGGCGGCAGTCGGGGCCGGCCAGCTCGCCGATGACTTGGATGACATCTCCTAGATCGTCCCATCGTGTCGAAGTGCTTATTGGGGGGCACACATTCGGAGCAGGCTGGTTGACCGCTGCCCACCTCCCGTTGGCAGCGGACATGGGTACGACGACGGAGGCGATAGCAAGTGAACACGCAGGAGATCCGCTCCCGGCTCGAGACGCTGATGCGGGACCTAGATCGCTCCGCCGCGGCGCTCGCGCACGACCGAGAGTCGGGTGGCGAGATCGACGAGCTGGTGCTGCATCCCGCCGACTACGCGTCGAACGTGGGGGAGGCCGATCGCGAGGAGGCCTCCTTCGAGGTGATCGCGGCGCAGCGCGAGCGCGTGTCACGGGCGCTGGAACGGTTGGGGGAGGGCCGCTACGGCCAGTGCGTGGACTGTGGCACGTCGATGCCCGAGGAACGGCTCGAGGCCAAACCCGATGCCGAGCGATGCGTGCCCTGCCAGCAGCGTCATGAGGCCGCCGTTAGAGCATGACCCGATGGTCCCCACCGCGCTCGATGCCCGATCGCTCGAGGTGGGCACGCCGAGCGGGCCGGCGCACGTATCGCTGACGAAGCGGGGCAAGGCCGGCCTGTTCGTCATCGGCCATGGCGCGGGTGGCGGCATCGACGCGGTCGACATCGTGGCGGTCTCCAGCGCGCTGGCGAGCGTCGGCTGGACGGTGGCACGCGTGGTCCAGCCATACCGCGTGAGAGGACGCCGGGCACCGGAGGCGCCGGCTCGGCTGGACGCGGCCTGGACGGCGGTGATCGACGCGCTCGGCAAGGAGCGGGCCCGGCGGCTCGTCGTGTCGGGGCGGAGCAGCGGGGCACGCGTCGCGGTGCGCACCGCCCGCGCGGTGGGCGCCGACGCGGTCGTGGCACTCGCGTTTCCGCTGCACCCGCCGGGCAGGCCCGAGAAGTCGCGGGCCGAGGAGCTGAGCGGGCTGACCGTGCCCCATCTCGTCGTGCAGGGTGAGCGTGACGCGTTCGGCCGTCCAGCCGAGCTGCCGGCCGGGACCAATGTGGTCGGCGTACCAGGCGACCATTCGCTCAAGCAAGCGCCGGATGTGGTCGCCGCGACGGTCTCGGCCTGGCTGGACAGCCGATAGCACCGACGGGGAATCGGCGCGCGGTCCAGCGCGTTCTTCTCAACGTGAGCGTGGGGCTATTGTCGGCGCCGATGGGCGCCGAGGAGTCAGTCGAAGATCGCACTGCGCGATTCGAGCGCGATGCGCTGCCGTTCCTCGACCAGCTCTACTCCGCCGCGCTGCGTATGACGCGCAACCCTTCGGATGCCGAAGACCTCGTCCAAGAGACGTTCGTCAAGGCCTTTGCCGCCTTCCACCAGTTCGCCGAGGGAACCAACCTCAAGGCGTGGCTCTACCGGATCCTGACGAACACGTTCATCAACAGCTACCGGCGCAAGCAGCGCCAGCCGCAAGAGTCGGGCGACGCCGATGTCGAGGACTGGCAGCTCGCCAGCGCGGAGTCGCACACCTCGAGCGGGCTCAAGTCGGCTGAGGCCGAAGCGCTCGAGCATCTGCCCGACAGCGACGTGAAGGAAGCGCTTCAGTCGTTGCCCGAGGAGTTCCGGATGGCGGTCTATCTCGCTGACGTCGAAGGCTTTTCCTACAAAGAGATCGCGGACATCATGGAGACGCCGATCGGCACCGTGATGTCTCGTCTCCATCGGGGGCGGCGAGCGCTTCGCGATGCCCTCGAGTCGTACGCCTCCGAACGCGGCTATGTCCGACGCGCAATGCCAAACCCCGAGGCGGCGGCGGCCGAAGGTGGGAGCGGGTCATGACAGGAGTGCGAAGCGATGAGCTGCGGTAACCCGCACGACGTCGACTGCGTCGAGGTGATCCGGCAGGTCTACCTGTATCTCGACGAGGAGATCGACGACGAGCACCGCATCGAGGTCCGCCAGCACCTCACCGAGTGCGGTCCGTGCCTTCGCCAGTTCGACATCGAGCAGGAGGTCAAGGCCCTCGTCAGTCGATGTTGTGGTGGCGATGTCGCACCGGACAGCTTGAAGCAGAAGCTGCGTGCGAAGCTCGCGGAAGTGCAGATCGAGATCACGACCGTGGAGTTTCGCGCCGAGTGAAGTCCTGGTTGGTGACCGGTGGGGCCGGGTACATCGGCTCCCACATCGTCAAGGCGTTGCGCGACCGGTCTGAGCCCGTCGTGGTGATCGACGACCTGTCCACGGGCGTTGCCGATCGTGTCGGTGATGCTCCGCTCGTGCGCGGCAGTGTCCTGGATGCGGATCTCGTAGCCGCGACGATCCGGGACCACGACGTCGGCGGAGTGATTCACGTCGCGGCACGCAAACAGGTCGGCGAGTCCGTGGAGAGGCCGCTGTTCTACTACCGCGAGAACGTCGGCGGCATCCTGACCTTGCTCGAGGCGGCCGTCGCGGCCGGCATCGAGTCCTTCGTCTTCTCGTCGAGCTGCTCGACGTACGGCATGCCCGATGTCGACCAGGTCACCGAGGACACCCCCTTCGCTCCGATGAGCCCGTACGGCGAGACCAAGGTGATCGGCGAGTGGATCTCGCGGGCCACGTCCGTCGTGTCCGACCTTCGGGTGATCTCGTTGCGGTACTTCAACGTCGCCGGCGCGGCGTCGCCGGAGTTGGGCGATCCCGCGGTCCTCAACCTCATTCCGCTGGCGTTGCAGGCACTGACGAGTGGTGAGGCGCCCCGAATCTTCGGCGACGACTACCCGACCCCGGACGGCACATGCATCCGCGACTACGTGCACGTCGCGGACATCGCCGACGCTCATGTGGCCGCTCTGGAGCACCTGAACAACGGTGGCGGGTCCGCGACCTACAACATCGGGCGCGGCGAGGGGTCGAGCGTGCGTGAGGTTCTCGCGCTGGTCGCTGACGTCACAGGGATCCGAACGGAGCCCGTGGTGGCCGCCCGGCGCCCCGGCGACCCGGCACGAATCGTCGCCACCGTCGACCGGATCCGCGCCGACCTCGGCTGGCGGTCTCGCTACGACCTCCGGGGAATCATCGAGAGCGCCTGGGCCGCATGGCCCCACTCGTCGGCCCATTGATCGTCATCGTCGCCCCGCTTCCGGCGTGACGTCACGACGATGAACTCGGCCAGTCCCGCGGCGACGAGCAGGTCGCCGGGACTGATTACCTCGGGTACGCCGGGCAGCGGAACCGGGATGACGTCACCCAGGGGGCGCCACGCTGAGCCCCTTCCGGCGATCTCGTGTCGCGGATCCTCGTCCGATGCGACGGTGACAATGGAGATGCCCGCGCGCGAAGCCGCTGCGATCGAGACTGGCATCGCCCCGTTGCGCGCAACGACGATCGCGTTGAGGATCAGGCCGAGCGTGACGAGCGGGACGCCCGCGATCCGTAGGTTCGCGATGCAGAAGACCAGCGCGCATGCCGCGGATAGGGCCAGCGCGGTCGGGTAGATCCACCGAGCGCTGGTGTGGTCCGAGATGACGGCGCCGAGCAGCTGAGCGACAACCGCCAAGACGACGTACCCGGGAGCGCGCAGCAGAGCATGCGTGAACCCGCCCCATCGGCCACCGCTGAGGACGGCGACGATCGCCGCGCCGAGTACGGCCAACCCCACGAGTGCCACACCACGAGTCTGAGGGATAACCGATCGGAGACACTGTTGCCGCCATGTTCGAATCACTTCTTGTTGCCAATCGGGGCGAGATCGCGCGCCGGGTGCTGCGGACCGCGAGCGCAATGGGCTTGCGTACGGTCGCGATCCACTCCGAAGCGGATGCGGCGCTGCCGTTCGTCCGAGAGGCCGACGAGGCCGTCCTGATCGGGCCGCCGCCCCCGACGGAGTCCTACCTCGACGTCGCGAAGGTGCTCGAGGCTGCCAAGCGGTCAGGGGCGGAGGCGATCCACCCTGGCTACGGCTTCCTGGCCGAGAGTGCGGACTTCGCCGAAGCGGTGATAGGCGCCGGTCTCGGCTGGGTTGGCCCGGCGCCCGATTCGATCCGGTCGATGGGCGACAAGGTCAGCGCACGCAACCTGATGTCAGACGCCGGCGTACCGGTCGCGCCAGGGACCCGCGAGCCGATCGACGAGGTGGCGTCGGCGGTCGCGGCCGCGGCCGAGATCGGCTATCCGCTGATGGTCAAGGCGTCGGCGGGGGGTGGCGGGATCGGCATGGGTGTCGCGCGTGACGAAGCCGGCCTGCGCGCCGCCTTCGAGACGGCGCGGACCCGCGCGGAGCGCTTCTTCGGCTCGCCCGCGATCCTGCTCGAGCGCTACATCGAAGGCGCGCGGCACGTCGAGGTACAGATCCTCGGGCTCCCGGACGGCCGGGTGGTCACGCTCGGGGAGCGTGACTGCTCCGTGCAACGTCGCCACCAGAAGGTGGCAGAGGAGACTCCCTCGCCTGGCGTCACCGACGCGCTCCGGGCCGAGATGCTGACCGGAGCGGTGCGGGCCGGTGAAGCGGTTGGCTACCAAGGCGCCGGCACGGTGGAGTGCCTCGTCGATCCCGCCACGCAGACCTACGTGTTCCTCGAGATGAACACTCGCCTTCAGGTCGAGCACCCCATCACCGAGCTGGTCACCGGCGTCGACATCGTCGAGGAGCAGCTGCGAATCGCAGCTGGTGAAGGACCGCGCGCCGACCTCGACGCCATCACCCGAGACGGGCACGCGATCGAGCTGCGGGTCTACGCGGAGGACCCGGTGCGCTTCCTGCCGTCGCCCGGTGCCATCACCCGGTGGGAGGAGCCCTCCGGGCAGCACATTCGGGTGGACTCCGGCTACGCGGCCGGTACGACGGTCACACCGTTCTACGACCCGCTGCTGGCGAAGCTGTGCGTGTGGGGCGCCGACCGCGACGAGGCGCTCGCGCGGGCGCGCGAGGCCGTCACCACCTTCCACGTAGAAGGCCCGAAGACGAACCTGCCGTTCTTCGACCGGCTTCTTGCGGATGACGCTTTCATGTCCGGTGACTACAACACCGGCCTCGTGGATGGGATGCGAAAGCCATGATGAGCGTTGGTGCAGCCGACACCGCTTCACAGCGGAGGACGGGGTGGTGGACGTGGACTTGCTGACCGAGCGTGACGGCGGTGTCCTTCGGCTCCTCATCAACCGCGAGGACAAGCGCAATGCGCTGTCTGCCGAGGTCATGCGCGGAATGCTCGAGGCGGTCGTTGCGGCATCGTCGGATGACGACGTCCGGGTAGTCGTCGTGAGCTCGGTCGGAGACCGGATCTTCTGTGCCGGCGCTGATCTCGCCGTCATGTCGAGTGATGCGACCGGCCTGGAGCAGCACGAAGGGCGCGGCCTGCTCGCCCGGCTCGTCGTTGCGATGCGTGCCTGCCCGGTGCCGATCGTGGCGCGGGTACAGGGCATGTGCTTGGCCGGTGGGATCGGTCTCGCCGCGGGTGCCGACGTCGTACTGGCGCGCGAGAGCGCGACGTTCGGGCTGCCGGAGGTCGACCGGGGTCTGTGGCCTTTCATGGTGAGCGCACTGCTCGCTCGGCACATCTCGCCCAAGCACGCGATGGACCGGATGCTCGCCGGCGACCGCTTCGATGCCCGTACCGCCTACGAGATGGGACTGGTGTCGCGGGTGTTCCCGAACGAGTCCTTCGAGGCCGATGTGGAGTCGTACGTCGCGAAGCTGGCCGCTTCGCCACCGGCGGCGGTGCGGCTCGGCAAGGCCGCCTGGATCACCGCCACCGAGACCGGGCCGCTCCCGATCGCGCTCGAGGCGATGCAGGCGCAGTTGTCGCTGCTCACCACCACGAAGGACGCTGCGGAGGGCATCGCGGCGTTCTTCGAGAAGCGCCCGCCGCAGTGGAGCGGGCGCTGAAATGCCCCCGCCCACCCGCCGAGCCGGCTCTCGCCGGCCGGCTGTCCTTTCCCCACCCACCCGCCGAGCCGGCTCTCGCCGGCCGGCTCCCTTGCGATGACCGCAGGGGTACTGGTCGGCGTCGCGATCCTGGCGGGCCTGGCGGGTCTGCTGGCGGCCGGCTATGTCCTGTCTCGCCGCCGTGCGGCCGAGATCGTCCCGGGCCGGCCCGATCGGGTGACCGGGGAAGTCGTCTCAGGCCTGATGGCCGAACTCCGGAAGGCGCAGGCCGAAGCCGCGCACTGGAAGGCGGCCGCCGAGCGGCTCCAGCGGGAGGTCGACGGCAGGGGCTGAGTGCGCCTTCGAGCCCTGGATCGGCGTGCAGTTAGGCTCTGGGCCGCATCAGAGAGCGGAGGCGGTGTGGCCGAGATAAGGGCCGAAATGGTCGCGAACGTCTGGAAAGTCCTAGTTTCGGAAGGCGACCGGGTCGAGGATGGTGACACCGTCGTGATTCTCGAGTCCATGAAGATGGAGATCCCCGTGCTGGCCGAGGGGGCCGGGAGCGTCAGCCAGCTGCTCGTCGCCGAAGGCCAGGTCGTCCAGGAGGGCGATCTGATCGCCGTAGTGGCGTAACGCCCCGGCTCGGTGCACGATCAACCCAGCGTGAAACAGGCAAGCGGCCGGGGGGTCTGCGTTATGCGGTCAAGGTGCCCGGACATCACGCCGAAGGAGAAGACGTGTCCGCCTTGATGATCGAGCCGTTCTTACGCGCGCTCGTCGACTGTGGGGGCTCCGACTTGCACTGCAAGGTCGGGTCGCCGCCCCGCGTCCGAATCGACGGACGGCTCCGCAAGCTGGAGACCCGTGACCTCACCCCCGCCGACACCGATCAGATGGTGCGTGAGGTCCTGCGCGACGACCTGATCGAGGAGTTCGAACGCACTAACGAGGCTGACTTCGCCTATTCGCTGCCCGACGTCGGCCGGTTCCGGGTCAACGCATTCCGCTCCCGCGGCTCGGCCGGTCTGGTGTTCCGGCGCGTCTCCGTCGGCGCCATCCCGCTCGGCGATCTCGGTCTGCCGACCGTACTCGAAACCCTGGCGCTCGAGCCGCGGGGTCTCGTGCTTGTCACCGGCCCGACGGGATCGGGAAAGACGACGACGCTCGCCGGAATGATCGACCACATCAACATCAACCGCGAAGTGCACGTCGTCACCATCGAAGACCCGATCGAGATCCTGCACTTCGACAAGCTGGCGATGATCAACCAGCGCGAGGTGCGCGTCGATACGGACGACTTCCACGTCGCACTGCGTGCGGCTCTGCGCCAAGACCCCGACGTCATCCTCGTCGGTGAGATGCGTGACCAGGAGACGGTGCGCGCGGCACTGGCCGCCGCCGAGACCGGCCACTTCGTCATGTCGACGCTTCACACCACTGATGCGCAGGAGACGATCACGCGTGTCGTCGACTTCTTCCCACCGCACGAGCAGAAGCAGGTCCGGATCTCGCTGGCGAGTGCGCTGCGCGGAATCATCTGCCAGCGGCTCGTACCCCGCGCCGACGGTGAGGGCCGTTGCGTCGCCATGGAGGTCTGCGTCAACACCGGTCGTGTTGCCGACGCGATCACGGACGCGGAAAAGTCAGGATCGATCATGTCGTTGATCGCAGAGGGCTCGTACTACGGCATGCAGACGTTCGACCAGCACCTGGTCGCGCTCATCCGCGACGGGGTCATCACTCTGGACGCAGCGATGACCGCCTCGACCAACCCGCACGACCTCACCGTTGAGCTGCGAAGGGTCGGTCTCGTCGCGTAACCCGGACGGCGATGTGGATTTGGCCACCTAGCCCAATCCGGGCCCGCCGATTGGGTCGTCGGCACGAGGTAGTGATCACCGGTTGCCGATTACCGTGCCGTTGTGTCGAACGATCTGGGCGTGCGCATGCCCACCGGTGTCGACTTCGAGTTCGTGCGAACCGAACCGCAGGCGAGGGCCGCGGTCGGCGTGCTCGCGGCGGTCTGGTTGCGAGGGTCTGACGAGCCGGTCAAGCCCGAGCTCGCCTTGGCATTCGCACACTCCGGCAACTATGTCGTGGTCGTTCGTAAGCAGGGTGAGGTCGTGGGTGCCGCCATCGGCTTTCGTGGCGCGGACGTCGACGGCCCACACCTGCACAGCCACATCGCCGGGATCCTGCCGCAGTACCGAGGATCCGGCCTCGGCTACGCGCTGAAGCAGCACCAGCGCTCCTGGGCGTTGCAGCAGGGGTTGGAGCGGGTGGTCTGGACGTTCGACCCGCTCGTCGGGCGCAACACGTACTTCAACGTCGTCAAGCTTGGTGCTGCGCTCACGACGTACTACGTCAACTTCTACGGCGCGATGCGCGATGGCATCAACAGTGGTGACGAGACAGACCGCTGTCTCGCGACGTGGCGGCTGTCGAGCAGCGGTGTGGTCTCGGCCGCGGCGGGATGCTTCTCACCGGCTGATCTCGGTCAGGCGCGAGCGGACGGTGCGGTCGAGGCGCTGTGCCGTCGTTCCGACGGTGGGCCGGAGCTCGCCGCTACTGACGCCGCGATCCGGCTGATCCAGACGCCGAAGGACATCGTCGGGCTGCGACAGACCGACCCGGCGCTCGCACATGCCTGGCGGGTGGCGATGCGCCAGGCGCTGACGGCGGCCTTCGCGGATGGGCTCGAGGTCGTGGGAGTCACGCGCGACCTCTGGTACGTCCTCGCCGCCGCCGACATCGTCGAGTCGACGGGCTAGCACCGAACCGGCTGTGTCTTACCTCGCGACAATGAAAGGGTGACCGACGGAGGCGGCCTAGGAGGTGCGTACGTGGGCCGAGCATCAGGTGCGCCTGCCGGCGACATCGAGCCACCATCGCAGCCGAGCGGAGAGCCGCCGCCCGCACCGACGTTGCGCGCGCTCATCGAACGTCTGCAGCCCGCCCTGCTCGAGGTCGTGTCGGCACCCCGGGGACTCGACGTGCCGGTGTCGGATCCGCTGCTCCTCGACGTGTCGGAGCCGCTGCCACCGGCCGACGGCGTGGTCGTCCTCGCCTTAGGCGTCGACAGTGACCGGGGCCGGGTGTCGGTGGTCCGCCAGGCGGCGGACGCCGGCGCCGTGGCGGTGGTGGTCAAGCTGCCGGGCGCGGCGGGGGACGACTTGCGCGCCGCCGCGGAGGATGCCGGCGTCGCTCTGCTCGCGGTGCCGCAGGAGCTCGCCTGGGGGCACCTCTACACGCTGTTGCTGACGGCCGCGGTGCGCCCGGCGCCCGAGTCCGCCGGGCTGTCCGAGGCGCCGCTCGGCGACCTGTTCGCGTTGGCGAACGCCGTAGCCGCGGTGGTCGGCGGCGCCACCACGATCGAGGACCCTGGCAACCATGTGGTGGCTTACTCCAACCTCGAGCATCCGATCGACGCCGCGCGTCAGCGGACGATCCTCGGTCGTCAGGTCCCTACCGAGTGGATCCGGCGGCTGCAGGACGCGGGGGTGTTCCGGCGTCTCTGGCAGACCGATGAGGTGGTGCGGATCGCCGACTTCGTGGGCGACAAGGTGGAGTATCTGCCGCGCCTTGCAGTCGCTGTGCGCGCCGGCGGCGAGCTGCTGGGCAGCATCTGGGTGATTGAAGGACGGGAGCCGCTCGGACCCGAGGCGGAACGGATCTTGCGCGACGCCTCTCGCATTGCTGCCTTGCACCTGCTTCGCCACCGCAGCGCCGCCGATGTCGAGCGGCACCAGCGGGCCCGCGTCCTGCTTGCGGTGCTGGACGGCACCGATGACGTCGGGCTCGCGGAGGACGTGCTGGGGCTTGACGCGGGGCGGTCGATGGCCGTGGTGGCCTTCGAGGTCGGCGATCAGCCAGATGCTTCCAGCACGATCGCGGCGGCCCGGGTTGCGGATCTCGTCGCCGTGTATTGCGAGTCCTATCGGCGCGAGGCCTACTGCGCCGCGACCGGCGCGCGCGTATTCGCGCTCGTGGTCGTGGACGCCGACGACGACGCGCGTTCCGGCGAGGCACTCGCCACCGCGATCGTCGACCGGGCCGGCAACGCCCTACAAGTGCAGCTGCGAGCGGGCATCGGGAGCACGGTGACGGGGTTGGGTGGCGTCGCTGCGTCTCGGCGGGAGGCCGAGCAGGTGCTCGAGGTGATCGGTGTCGGCGGCGGTCGGCGTACGGCGACCATCGACGCTGTACGTCCACAGGTCTTCCTGCGGCGATTGCGAGAGATCGCGTCCAGAACGCCGGATCTGCTCGTCGGTCAGGTCGTGGCGCTCGCCGAGCAGGATGCGGCGAAGGGCACGGCCTGGGTGCAGACGCTGCGGGCCTATTTCGATGCCTACGGGGACATGGCCTCCGCGGCGGCCGCGGTGAACGTCCACCCCAACACGTTCCGATACCGGGTGCGACGGATCACTGAGCTCTTCGGGCTGGACCTGAACGATCCGGATGGCCGCTTGGTGGCGGAGCTTCAGCTGAGGTTCCTCGACGACCGGCGGCCGTCCGGCTACGGTACCTGACGAGGAGAATCGGTACCGTACGTCGAATGCCTTGCCACGTGGGTGGGCCGCACAGTGAATCCGGCGCCAGTTGGTAGGGCGACACGACGACTCCGGGCCAACCACGCACCACGATGTAGGTCTTGTCCCGACGATCGAGCCAGGAGTCGGCCGTTGCGTACCGCCCAGACCGCAACTCGGCGCCTCGCCGCTGCCGTCGTGGCCGGGGTGCTCGTCCTGTCCGGGTGCGGGATCACCCACATCCACGACCTGAGCTTCCGGGTGGACAAACGCCTGGACTTCATCAGTCCGCAGAGCCGGGCCAAGGTGCATCAGCCGGTGACCGTGTCCTGGTCGATGAAGGACTTTCGGGTCGCTGGGCCGAAAAGCGGTGAGCCGCCGAGTCGTGATGCCGGGTACTTCGCGGTCTTCGTCGATCGCGCGCCGATCAAGCCTGACGCGACGATGAAGAGCGTCGCCGGTGGCGATCCGGCCTGCCAGAGCGACCCGAGCTGCCCGGACAAGTCCTACCTGCGCCAGCACCTCGTGTTCACGACGACAGCGACGTCCATCAAGCTTCCGTTGATTCCGGATCTTGCGAACAGCAAAGAGAAGTACCAACTACATCGGATCACGGTCGTACTGATGGACACCTCGGGGCATCGGATCGGCGAGAGCGCATGGGAGCTCGATGTGCGGATCCCGAAGGCGAGCCTTTGATGGCGCGCCGGGATGGCTCGTCGGTCGTGACGGTCCCTTCGGGCATCGAGGGTGTGGTCGACCTCGAGCAGACGCGTGAAGAGCTTCATGAGTCCGCGCGCGTCAAGCTTGGCGTCACCGGTGACGCTGAGACGACCGGATTTCGCACCGTCCTTCGCGACAACCAGTTGTCGGTCTACCCGATCGTCGCGCTCGGCCTGCTCTACATCTCGGACAACTTCCAGGCGTTCGCGTTCGGGGTGCTAACGCCGGAAATCAGCCGAACACTCGGCATCTCGATCGGGGCCATCAGTGCCGCGATCGGGCTGCGCGCGTTGGCCGTCGCGGCCGCTCCGCTTCCGGTGGCCGCGTTGACCCAGGGTCGAGCGCGGCGCGCGCTGCTGTGCATCGTCACCGGGTTCCTCTGGAGCGTTCTGACGCTGTTCACGGGCTTCGTCACGTCGTTGCTCGGCTTGATCGCCATCCTGGTCTTCGACGGGATGAGCACCGGTAGCGCGCAGTCGCTACACACGCCGCTCGTGGTGGACAGCTACCCGCCCGCCGCCCGGGTTCGGGCCGTCTCGCTCTACCAGGCGGTCGGCACCTTCGGCAACATCCTCGCGCCCGCGCTCGTCGGCCTGCTGGCCAGCGTCGCGGGGTTCACCTGGCGCGGCGTGTTCCTGCTGCTCGGGCTCACCTCGATCGCGATGACCATGGTGTCGCTCGGACTCCGCGATCCCGGCTTCGGCAAGTGGGACACCGAGCAGCTGCGCGCGAGCGTTCGCGAGGCGCATCGTGACGAAGGCGGCACACCGGACCTTGCTGCGGACGATGTCACTCTTGGGTTCTGGGAGATCTGCCGTCGGGTGATGCTGGTCCCGACAAACCGTCGGATCTGCGCCGGTTTCGCGGTGCTGGGAATCCTCGTGGTGCCGCTGCTGACGTTCGTCTCCTTCTTCCTCGACGAACGGTGGAACCTCGGTCCGGGCAAGCGAGGGCTGTTCTTCGCGTACTACGCCGGTGCCGGTGTCATCGCACTGCTGTTGTACGGCCGACGCGGCGAGAAGCAGTTCAGCGCCGACCCGGCGAGGCTGCTTCGAGTCGGCGGCTATCTGCTCGGGATGGGCGTCGTGTTCATCGCGATCGGCGGTGTCATGCCGTGGTTCTGGCCGATGGTCGTGTGCTTCGGCCTCGCTGGTGGTTGCATCGCTGTGCTGACTCCCGCATTGGGCATCTCATTGCTGTCGATCGTGCCGTCGAACATGCGGGCGCACGCCCAGTCTCTGGCGCAGATGTTTGCCGCGATCGGCGGTACCGCCGGAGCGCTTCTCCTCAGTGGCGTCCAGACGCAGTACGGCGTCGCCGGCGCGATGATCTCGATCGCGATCCCCGGCGTGATCGCGGCGTTCGTCATCGGTAGTGCCGGCAAGCTCATCCAGTCCGATCTCGACCAGATGATCGACAGCGTCCTCGAAGGGGAGGAGATCCGGCGGCTGCAGGCCAGCGGTGCTCATCTGCCGATGCTCTCGGTCCGCGGGATCGACTTCTCCTACGGCCAGCTGCAAGTGCTGTTCGACGTCGACTTCACCGTCGACGACGGCGAGATGGTCGCACTCCTCGGTGTGAACGGCGCGGGCAAGTCGACGCTGCTCAAGGTCATCTCCGGCATCGGGCTGCCCTCCCGGGGCAGCGTGCGCTTCCGCGGTCAGGAGATCACCTACCTGGATCCGGAGCGGCGAGTCGGCCTGGGCATCACCCAGATCCCCGGTGGCCGCGCAGTGTTCGGCCCGATGACGATCGTCGAGAACCTTCGGAGCTACGGCTACACGATGGGGCGAGATCGGACCGGCGTCGACCGAGCGATCGAGACGACATTCGCCGCGTTCCCGCGTCTGTATGAGCGTCGGAACTCGCTCGCCGCGACCCTGTCCGGCGGCGAGCAGCAGATGCTCGGCCTGTCCAAGGCGCTGATCCTTCGACCCCGGTTGCTGCTGATCGACGAGCTGTCGCTCGGCCTCGCGCCGGTCATCGTCGGGCAGCTGCTCGACATGGTCCGCCAGATCAACGCCGACGGCACGGCGATCGTCCTCGTCGAGCAGTCGGTCAACATCGCGCTCAACCTCGTCGAGCACGCCTACTTCATGGAGAAGGGCGAGATGCGTTTCGACGGGCGCGCGGAAGAGCTGCTCGCCCGCGAGGATCTGCTTCGTGCGGTCTTCCTGCAAGGCGCTGGGGCCGCCAAATGAGCGGGGTGATGACGGCCTTCGACTCCGACGGCGGTGGTCGACGGCTCCCGACGCCGTCCCGCAAGGCACTGCTGACTTTTGTGGTGTTCGTGGTGGCCGTCGTCGCCGCGAAGATGCTTTCGGCACTGCTGGACCAGCACGGCGTGATCAAGGCCTCGACGCCGTTTCCGGTGATCGTGCTCGGCACGATCATCGGTCTCACCTACGGGCTGCTCGGTGTCGGGCTAGTGCTCATCTACCGAACCAACCGAATCGTCAACTTCGCGCACGGGCAGATCGGCGCCTTCGGTTCGGCCTTCTTCGGGGTCGCTGCGGTCAAGTGGCACATCCCGTACTGGGTTGCGTTCCCGATGGCGCTCGTCGTGTCCGCGGCAACCGGTGCCGCGGCCGAGACGGGCGTCGTACGGCGACTGCGCAACGCCCCGCGACTGATGAGCGTGGTAGCGACGCTGGGTGTCGGGCAGTTCCTGGTGGTCTTCGCGCTCGTCATCAACTCGACTGCCTCGGCGGGCTCGCTGTATCCCCAACCGTCGTTCCTGCCCGCTTTCAACATCGGCGCCTTGCGCGTCACGCAGGCGTACTCGGGAATGCTCATCCTCTCCCCGATCGTCGTCATCGCGCTTGCGATCTTCTTGAAGCGGAGCCGCTTCGGTCTCGGTATCCGTGCGGCCGCCGCCAACCCCGAGGCGGCGCGGATGTCGGGCATCTTCGCGTCACGCATGTCGACGCTGGCCTGGGGGATCGCGGGTGCGCTCAGCGCCATGACCGCGATCCTCACCGCGCCGACCCAGGGCTTCACCAGCGGCGACAGCTTCGGCCCGGAGTTGTTGCTTCGCGCAATGACGGCTGCTGTCGTCGGCCGGATGCAAAACCTCCCACTTGCCCTCGCCGGCGGCATCGGGCTGGGAATCCTCGAGCAGATCTTGCTCTGGAACTACCCGGAGTCGGGTCTCGTCGAGGTCATGCTCTTCGCGGTCATCCTCGTCGCGCTGCTGTTCCAGCGGCAACGTGGCGGCCGCGACGAGGAGAAAGGGAGCTGGGCCGCGGTGCAGGGCCTGCGGCCGATCCCGCAGCGGTTGCAGGAGCTCTGGATGGTCCGCGCTCTCGGACCGGTGTCGGCAGTCGCTGGTCTTGCGATCCTCGCGGTGCTGCCGCTGTTCATCAGCAACAGCGTGTCCGTGCACTTCACCGAGTTTCTCGCCTTCTCGATCGTCGGTCTGTCGATTTGCGTGCTGACCGGCCTCGCCGGCCAGTTGACACTGGGCCAGTTCGCGGTCGCAGCGGTCGGTGCGGTCGTCTCGTACCAGGTGTCGGCGCGCATCGGCGACTTCCCGCTCGCATTGCTCTACGCGGGCTTGGCTGCCGGACTGGCGTCCGTGCTGATCGGCCTTCCCGCACTGCGGATCCGCGGGTTGATGCTCACGCTCACGACGCTGGGCTTCGCCCTCGCGACACCCAGTTGGTTGCTCGCGCAGGACTGGATGCTCGGCGCGGGGCATGACCCCGGCCAGCCGATCGTGTTCGGGCGCGCGCTCGAAACCGGCCACGAGTACTACTACTTCGCATTGGTCATCTTCGTGCTCACATTCGTGATGGTCTACAACCTCAGACGCAGCGGCTTCGGCCGGCTTCTTGTCGCGATTCGTGACAACGAAGACAACGCCCGTGCGTTCACGATCCGGGCGAGCACGGTGAAGCTGCAGGGCTACCTGATCGCCGGTTTCGTCGCGGGCATCGGGGGTGCGGTCTACGGGCACTCCCTGTCGAGCATCGGGCCGACGACCTTCCAGACCTCGGCCAGCATCGACGTCGTCGTCATGACCGTCTTCGGCGGCGTCTTCATGCTCTCGGGACCGATCATCGGCGCGCTCTGGGTGATCATGCTGCCGCTGGTCAATCTCGGCAACATCGGCCTGGCCGCCACCACTTTCGGCACCCTGCTCGTGATCCTCTGGAAGCCGGGCGGCCTGGTGCAGCTGGTCGTCGAACCGATCCGTGACCGTCTCGTCAAGGTGATCGCGCGCGCGCACGGCATCGACCCGGAGCCGCTGTTCGCGGGCGACGACAGCCCGCCATCTGCAACGGAATCGGCCGGCGGCACCATGGCCCGGCTGCAGGCGCGCGACCGTACCCACGTTCCGCCGCAGCGACGCCCCACAACGGGCACGACGCTGCTCGAGGCGAAGCATCTGCGGAAGAGCTTCGGCGGTGTGCACGCGGTTCGCGACGTGTCGATCGCCGTACGCGCCGGCGAGACGATGGGTCTGATCGGCCCGAACGGCGCCGGCAAGACGACGACCTTCGAGTTGCTCGGCGGATTCACCCGGCCGGACGCCGGCCAGGTGTCGTTCAACCGCCGCGACATCTCCCACCTGGGCCCGGAGGAGCGAGCGAAGCTAGGCCTGATCCGTTCCTTCCAGGACGCCGCGCTGTTCCCGACGATGACCGTCAAGGAGACCGTCATGCTCGCCTTCGAGCGGGTGCAGCCGACCCGGTTCCTGAGCTCCACCGTCGGCGTCACGCTTGGCGAGAAGAGCAAGGAGCGGCGGGCCCGGGCGCTGGTGTCCGCGATGGGGCTCGATCGCTACCGCGACAAGCAGATCCAGGAGCTGTCGACCGGTACCCGGCGCATCACCGAGATTGCCTGCCTGGTCGCGCTAGAGCCGGTCTGCCTGCTCCTCGACGAGCCGTCGTCAGGCATCGCCCAGCGCGAGACAGAAGCACTCGGGCACCTTCTCGTCGACCTCAAGAATCAGCTCGACCTGACGCTCGTGATCATCGAGCACGACATCCCGTTGATCATGGGCATCTCGGACCGGATCGTGGCGATGGCGGATGGCGTGGTCATCGCGGACGGCTCACCCGACGTCGTCCGCAACACTCCGTCGGTCGTCGACGCCTACCTCGGCGGCAGCGTGACGGCGATCGAGCGATCTGGCGCGGCACCGGCTGCCAAGCCGGCGAAGAAGCAAACCGCTACGGCCGCACGGTCGCGACGGAAGTCGTAACCGTCTCGAGCACGTCAGGAATGACATCGACCCCGATACCCGGACCCGACGGCACGTGGATGTGTCCGTCGTCGAGCACGAATGGAGGCGTGATGTCTTGGCTGTAGAAGCGGTCGGACGCCGAGACGTCTCCGGGCAGTGTGAACTCCGGACCAGCGGCCAGTGCGGCGTTGGCGGCGCGGCCGAGGCCGGTCTCCAACATGCCGCCGCACCACACGGCGAGTCCGTTGGCAGCAGCGACCGCGGCGATCTTCCGCGCCTCGAGGTATCCACCAACTCGACCCGCCTTGATGTTGATGACCTGGCAGGCACCCAGCGCGATCGCATCCGCCGCGGATCGTGCCGAGGTGATCGACTCGTCGAGGCAGACCGGCGTGGTGATCCGACGGGCGAGCTCGGCATGACCTCGTATGTCGTCCTCCGGCAGCGGCTGCTCGATCAGCAACAGGTCGAAGGGGTCGAGCTTGGCCAGGTGTCGCGCGTCCTCGAGGGTGTACGCCGTGTTGGCGTCGACCTGCAGCAGCATGTCGTCGCCGAACCGCTCGCGGACGGCGCGCACCGGCTCGTAGTCCCAGCCGGGTTCGATCTTCAGCTTGATGCGGACGTACCCGGCGTCGAGGTAGCCGCCGACGGCGTCGATCAGCTCGGCGACGGAGTTCATGATGCCGACGGAGACTCCCGACGGAACGCGGTCACGAGTGGCCCCGAAGAATGTCGCAAGCGGCTGATCTGCGAGCCGAAGCTCGGCATCGAGCAACGCCATCTCGACGGCCGCCTTTGCCATGGGGTGGCCCTTGATGGGTTCGAGCAGGCCACTGACCTGACCGGCGGTGATGTTGCCCGCCGCGAAGAGCCGGGGGAGCAGGAAGCGCTCGATCACGGCCTGCGCAGCGTCGACGTACTCGTGGGAATAGAGCGGCTCGAGCATCGCGACGCACTCGCCCCAGCCCTCGATGTCCGGCGTCACGGCGCGCACGAGCAGCGCATCGCGGGTCGTCTGGGTGCCGAACGACGTCCGGAACGGCGACACGAGAGGAAGGCTGATGCGGCGTAGTTCGACAGCGGTCAGCTTCACGAAGCAGGACAGTAGTCGCGAGTCCGGAGCTGGTCGTCATACCTGGCTACGACACCGTTCATGCCGGTTGGTGCGCGTGGACGATGCGCACGGTGAGCGCGTCCGGTCACGCTGGTGCGGGAATCGAGGGCAGGATGAACGTGCGGAGATGGCGAATCAACCCAGAGTGACGCGGCTGCGGCGTGCGACGCTGCTCGCGTTGGGTGCCATCTTCGGAGTCTCCTGGCTCGTTGCAGCCGCAGCAGCGAGTGCTGTCCCTCGGATCGACCCCGCCATGGTCGGGCCGAAGACCGTCACAGTCGGCGACACGACCGAGGCCTGGTACGCGTCGCTCCCGCTGCCGGTCGACCTGTGTGCGACGCCGCTCGGCTGCCTGTCCCTCCCGGTGCCGCTGCCGTCGATCTATCCGGCCGACACCCTGCACGTTGGCGTCACGCTCGGCGCCGAGACTGCACGTAGCTATCTGAAGCCTGACCTGAAAGCGGTGCCCGCCGGTTCGAAGATCGTCGAGGCCACCATGACTCTTCCGGTTGCGACGGCGGCGACGGATGGCTCTCTACAACCGGAGTCGGCAGACCTGATCGCTTGTGTCGCGACGCAGCCCTTCAAGGACGGGGTGGCCGGCAGTCTGACCAGTGTCCCGAAGGTTGACTGTCACGGCGCCCCGAAGCTCGCGTACGACGCGGCGCACAGCGAGTTCACCGTCGACGTCACCAAGGTCATCGCCGGTTGGGCAACGGGTGGCACCGACAACGGGATCGCGATCCTTCCTGACGTCTCACATGCCTCGCCGCTGGACCTGTGGCACGTTGCGCTCGACGGCCACAAGCGTCCCGGAACACGGCACATCAAGACGGAGGTCACCTTCACCGTGACGCCGGCAGACCAGCCCGGCGGCGGCGTGGCGACCTCGACACCGGAGCCGGCACCCACTGACGTCGTACCGCCCGTGACCCTTCCCGACGTCGGTGTTGCGCCGCCGGTCGAGCCTGGTCCGGTGGTCGCACCGACGACTGCGCAGCCGGTTGCCTTCGTCAAGCACTTTCAGTACCCGATGGCGTTCCTGTTCCCGATCGCGCTGCTCGCACTCGGCATATTCCTGGTGCGACTGTTCACCCGTGACGCGACGCCGGTGAAGCGATGACCGTCGCCCTCGATGATTTCGTCGCCGACGTCGAGTCGCTGGTCTCGTGCGAGTCGCCGTCGGTCGACGGCGACGCGCTTTCGCGATGCGCCGATGCGGTCGACGAGGTCGCGCGCCGTCGGATCGGGCAGGCAGCGGAGCGGATCACCACTGGCGACCGGACGCATCTTCGCTGGCAGAGCGGCAAGCCGCGCGTGGTCCTGCTCGGGCACTACGACACCGTCTGGCCGTTCGGAACCTTGTCGCGGTGGCCGTTTTCAGTGGCGGACGACCGCATGACCGGGCCCGGCGTCTTCGACATGAAGGCCGGCGTCGTCCAGGCGTTCGCCGCGCTCGAGTCACTCGACGCCGTCGAGGGGGCTGCCGTTCTGTTGACGAGTGACGAGGAAGTCGGATCGCCGTCGTCACGCGAGCTGATCGAGGAGACCTGCAGGAGCGCGGCCGCGGTGCTCGTCCTCGAGCCGAGCGCCGACGGCGCCCTCAAGGTGGCGCGCAAGGGCGTGGGGATGTTCCGCGTGGACATCACCGGACGCGCCGCGCACGCCGGGCTCGATCCGCACAGTGGCGTGAACGCGACGATCGAAGCTGCACACCAGGTGCTGGCCATCAGTCAGCTCGCCCATGACCAGCTCGGGACGACCGTCACACCGACCGTCGTGTCGAGCGGTACGACGGTGAACACCGTCCCGGCGAGCGCGACGGTGGCCGTCGACGTACGTGTGGAGACGGCGGGCGAGATGGAGCGGGTCGCGAAGGCACTCAGTGCACTCTCGCCGCGGGTCGACGGCGCGGTTGTGACGACGACGCCGACCTCGATCCGAATGCCGTTGGAGCGGCGAACGTCGCGCGCGTTGTTCGAACGTGCTCGCCGCCTTGCCGGAACCGTCGGCATCGACAGTCTTGATGGTGTCGACGTCGGCGGCGGGTCCGATGGCAACCTCACCGCGGCTCTCGGCATCCCGACCCTCGACGGGCTGGGTGCGGTGGGCGGCAATGCCCATGCCGAAGGGGAGTGGGCCTCCCTCTCGGCGATGACACAACGTGTGGCGCTGGTCGCCGCGATGGTTCGCGAACTCTTGGAGGAGACGAGATGAGCAAGGTCACTGTGTCTGAGGCATCGGAAGCCTCGTCCTCTTCGGGCGCGATCGACTTCGGTGCTGAGTCGACGCGACTGCGCGGGCTCACCGACCCGGCGTCGCTGCTGCCGACCTACGCCGGCATCCTCATCGCCCTCGTCGGGTTCGCGTTGCTCGGCTTCGCGTGGTCGAAGGTGGCTGGCCTCGTCGACGTGTGGCGCCAGATGCCCTACGTGGTGTCCGCCGGCCTGCCGGGTCTTGGCCTGGTGATGACCGGCCTCATCGTCGTCAACGTGAGCTCACGTCGGCAGGACGGCGCCGAGCGGGCACGACAGATGGACACGCTGACCGAGGCGCTACGCGACCTGCAGAAGTCACTCGACAAGTGACGGACACCGAGACCCTCGTCACTCCCGAGGTGCGCGGCGCGAGCCCGCTTCGGCGGTTGGCCGAGCCCGCGCGCGACCCGGGGGTGCGGTCGGGTGCGGTGCTCGTCGGCTTGGCCGTCGTCGCATTCGTCATGTTTGGCTTGGCGTGGCGCGGTGTCGCCCGTACGGTCTACGTCCCGCTGCAGATGCCGTGGCTGCTCTCCGGCGGGTTCATGGCGCTGGCACTGCTGGGCCTGGCGCTCGGCGCCGGAAGCATCCATCTGTCCCGGCGTGACAACGCCATTCATCGCGCCGCATTCGAAGACTTCGTCCACGACACCGCCGAGCTCGCGGAGGTCCTAAGAACCGGCCGCTTTTCGCAACCGGCCCGAAAGCGCCGCTAAGCCTCGCGCAACCGTCGCTCTACGACACGCGCTATGACGGTTATCAACCAACTTATGTGACTGTGCGGCCCCCCGGAACTACGGATGGCTCGGGGGACTGAGATTCTGGCTGCCACGGAAGGCGGTGGCGCCGGCTTGGCGGGTGGTTCGGCATCGACTGGCTCAGTCCGTTTGGCTGCTCCGGACCTCTCGGTGCACCCGTTCGCGTCTCGGCGACGGTCGCGTCGAGCACTCTTGAACGAGATCATGCGAGACCCGCGGTGAGTACCCGGACTGTCCTGGGTGCGAGTCTGTTAGGAGTTGTAATCATCCTTAACCTTGCCCTCGGCTGGCGCCACGCCCGGCGTGGCCCTTGGCTCGCGCGTGAGGCAGCGGATCCGGATCTACGCTGCACTTTGATCGTCGACCGTTCTGCTGGTTACAGCCGCGACAGGCGTCGTTTGTACCTCGTGCGGGTTGACCGCCGACGTGCCGGCAAGGTTCAAGCGGGAGGGCAACTACTCCTAGAGGTCGCTCGTGGCACGCACCTCATACAGGTAAGTATCGATGGCTTCCGGAGTAGGCGCATCCAAGTGCCTTGTGCGCCGGATGCCCAAGTGGTCGTGACATGTCGACCGAGAGACCCATCACCGTACGTGGTTGATGATCTAGTCCTCGGCCTGATCGGTATGCGGCCGTGGATCGTCCTTGAGGTGGGCACCAGACCACAGGGCTGAAGCGCCCCAGGTTCTTTGCCGCTCCTATGCGGGTTGCGGCTCTCGGCTGATCGGCGTGTAGTGGGCTTGCTCGGCGCGACCGGCTGACCGGGGTGAAAGCCGCCGGACATCGAAAGGCATGCGCCCCAGCGGCTGGTGTCATTCCACCTATTAGGTTTCGGCAGAGAGCAACTCATCCCAGGGCTTGACGAGATGCGGGATGCCAAATGGATCGCGAGGGGGATATCCGCTACCAACGCGGAGGCCATCCGCAGCGTATGCGAACGCTACTGGTGAGGGTGGTGAGAAGAGGTGCGGTGGGTGAGCCGCGCGACAAGGATCGGGGGTCGTCCGACGCGCGCCGACTGCGCATCTCGATCGCTCGTACAGCGCCTAGATCGGTGGGTGCTCCAAACCGGGCGGGGGCCGGGATATGACGAGCCTCTGCCCCGAGCCGTTCGACTCATCGGTTCTTTCGGATTCTGGTCGGGCGCGTTCCTCGTTGGTGAGGCAATTGCTTCATCGGTTTCCGGATGGGTCCGGATTAGATTCATCCTCTATGCAGTGACCATCTTTCCGTTGCGCCATGGTCCCTCGGGACGGATCAGCTTGGTCTTGCCGAGACCGTTGGTGCTCTCCATCAGCGAGTTGTCATACGCGTCGCCGACCGTACCCATGGAGGGCTTGGTGTCTTCCAGGCCGAGGTGCTCGGTCAGCGCGATCAAGGTGCTCTTGGCTGCCCGCATGGGAGTGATGGATCACCTCACCCGTCACTCCGGTCGGGTAGCCCGTCCAGGACGCGGATTCAGATCGCCATCCGCAGCCGGGTTCTCACCAGGTTGGTGCTCTTCGACGTCGAGGCGTGCCAGGCCACGATCCGCTGTGCGTAACAGTCGACGATGAACGCGATGTAGACGGCTCCGGTGTGGACTATTCGCTGCCGTCGGGAAGTTTGGAGAAAGATCCCCAGGATGTGGCGGCCGAGGACTCGTCTGGCTCGGAGTAGCACACGGCCCTCTTGGTATGCGGGTGTAATGCGCCCTAGGGTGCGTTTCCGTCCGCGATCCTCGGAGAGTCGTGTGCTACTCCGAGGCGAGGCGGTGGCTCGGTCCTCGTGGGACTGACCGCCGTCGGCTTTGTGATGTTCACGGCTCACCGCACCCCGTTCGAGGACTCTGTCCACGACGCCACCGGAGTCGCGGCGCCACGAGGCACCTACGCTCGTCGGGTGCCGACGATGGACGAGCTGCTCGCAGCGCGCGGGTTCGCAGACGCCGCCGCGCCGCGGGCCGGCGGGGTGACGGAGGCGCTGCACCGTCTGGTCGCGGACTGGCAGCTGCTTGCCGACCTGTCGTTCGCGGACCTCCTCCTGCTGGTTCCTGACGAAACCGCTTCACAGTTCGTCGTCGTCGCGCAGATGCGACCGACGACCGGTCCGACCGTCTACCAGGACGACCTGGTGGGAAGCGTGATCACCTCCTCGGATCGCCCGCAGCTGGGGCTCGCGGTCACCGAGGGACGGATCTGCCGGGAGGGGGACCCGGTGTGGTCGGGCGACTCGCCGCTGCGACAGGAGGCGTTGCCGGTCCGCGTCGGCGGTCAGGTGGTGGCAGTCGTCGCCCGTGACACCAATCTGGCAGCGGCACGAACACCCAGCCAGCTCGAGATCGCCTACCTGCGCAGCGCCGGCGAGCTCGCCCAGATGCTCGCCGAGGGGCGCTGGCCCTACCCGGGAGAGACGGGGGCGGAATGGAGCGGTCCCCGGGTCGGTGACGGCCTGATCCAGCTCGACGCGGACGGTGTCGTGACCTTCGCCAGCCCGAACGCGCTGTCGGCCTACCGTCGGCTCGGCCATCGCGGCGACCTGGCGGGACAGTCGCTGTCGGAGGTGACCGTCGCGCTGGCCGAGTCCGGGCCGGTGCAGTTGCTCGCCAACGTCGCAAGAGGACGGGTTCCCGCGGGCACCGACGTCGAAGCGCACGAGGCCGTCGTACGGTTGCGCGCGTTGCCCCTGCGCCCGGGCGGAGAGCACATCGGGGCGCTGGTGCTGGTCCACGATGTGACCGAGCTTCGGCGGCAGGAACGCGCACTCGTCGGCAAGGACGCGACGATCCGCGAGATCCACCATCGGGTCAAGAACAACTTGCAGACGGTGGCGGCCCTCCTCCGGCTGCAGGCACGGCGGCTCGCCGCGCCGGAGGCACGCACCGCGCTCGAGGAGTCGGTACGGCGGGTGTCATCGATCGCGGTCGTGCACGAGACGTTGTCGGGAGTCCTCGATGAGTCGGTGCGCTTCGACGACATCGCTGACCAGGTGACGGCGATGGTTGCCGAGGTGGCCGGCTCTCACGTTGCGGTGCGGCGCGTCGGTTCCTTCGGTGTGCTGACCGCGGAGGTCGCGACGCCCTTGGCGATGGTCCTGTCGGAGCTCGTGCAGAACGCCGTCGAGCACGCCTACGGCGAGGGCGCCAGTGGTGAGGTCGAAGTACGAGTCACCTGGCCGGAAGACGAGTCGCTGCGGGTAGAGGTCATCGACCAGGGACGGGGGTTGCCGCCGGACTTCTCGATCGACGGGTCAGACCGGCTCGGCCTGGCGATCGCGAGAACCCTCGTCGAGAGTGAGCTCGGCGGTCAACTGAGGCTGACGTCCGGCGAGGCCGGTGGGACCGTGGCGACCGTCGAGATCAGCGCAGCCAAGTGACGAACGCGTGCACCTGGTACGCGCCGCCCACCGTCCCGCCGGTGTCGTTGCCGCTGGTGATGATGATGTGCGCGACCCACGCGATCAGGGCCACCAGCAGTGTGAGCAGCAGGCCCATGACGATCCGGAAGCGCCAGATCGCGGCGCGCTGGCTGGGTGCCTCCAGCGCGACGATCGGGGGACGGACGTAGTCCTCGGCCACGCCGTCCAGGGTACGGCGGGCACCGCCGTACTGAATGTCGGCTGCTGCTACGCGGTTCGAAGTGCGGTGCGGACCCGGCGGCGGCGGACTTCCCGACGCTCGTCCTCCGACAGGCCACCCCACACCCCGGCGTCCTGATCGCTGTCGAGCGCCCAGGTCAGGCATTCGTCGACCGCGTCACAACGTCGGCAGACAGCCTTGGCCTCGTCGACTTGAAGCAGCGACGGCCCGGTGGTGCCGATGGGGAAGAACAACTCAGGGTCTTCGTCACGGCAGGCTGCTCGGTGGCGCCAGTCCATGCGGTCTCGTCCTTCCGTCAGGGCGCGGCCTGGTTGGCCGTCGTCCGTCGTGGTTCCCAGTTCGTCGCCCATGTCCACTTTGTGAACAGTTTCACGAACTAGTCCGGACGCTTGATCGTCGATCAAGACCATCAAGCATCCGGGACGCTATTGCGTCGCCTCGCAGGGTGTCCAGGGAGCGGGTCCAGGGACTCACCACTAGGCCTGTTCCGCACGCTAGGCGGTGGCTTAGCCCGGAGCAAGCGACCTTGGCGGAATCCGGCTCGGATCCGCTGTGGCATACCTCACACAGCACCCGTTTGGGCGCCTGGCCCGTTCGGTGCCGACCGTCCGCCGGGGCCGGGTTTGTGGATATCTCTAGGCGATGACGCGGATGGCGTCCGGCGTCGACCGCAGACGCAGCGACTCGCCGTGCTGCCCCAGGTAGTCGCCGTCGACCTCGAGGTGCATCGGCACCTCCAGCTCGAGGGTGAACTCCGCGAGGTTGGTGAACGTCTTGGAGTGCCGGCCGCGAAGCCCGCGGCCGGTCAGCATCCCGCCGGCTGCCCAGAGGGTCGGAATCAGGCCCATTCGGTCGCGGACGACGAGATCCAGGCCGCCCTCGAACGTGCAGGTCGGCGCGAGCACGACCGGCTGGGAGCGGAAGTAGGTCCACGGCGAGGTGTTGCTGGTGATGCCCAAGTGGATTCCGGAGATCGGCTCCTCGCCCGGGATGCGCAGCGTGATCGGGGGCTTGTGCTTCTCCGAGGCGAAGTATGACGTCACCGCGCAGCGCGTGTAGCGACTAGGGGTGGCTCGCTTGCCCTTGGCGCGGGCCTTCTCCACCCGGCGTACGGCGTCGGCGTCGAGTCCGACCCCGGCGGTGAAGGTGAACCACCGCTCGTTGACCCGGCCCATCCCGATCCGGCGCGAGCGGTCGGAGCGCAACGCCTCGAGCAGCTCGCTGGTCGCTTCGACCGGGTCGCGGGAGATGCCGAGCGCGCGGCTGAAGACGTTGGTGCTGCCGCCCGGAACCACCGCGAGGGCTGGCATGTCCTCGGACGGGCCTTGCCACTCGTCCGGACCGAGCAGGCCGTTGACGACCTCGTTGATGGTGCCGTCGCCGCCGAGGACGACCACCAGGTCGTAGGCCTCGCGGACGGCGCGGGCGCCGAGCTCGATCGCGTGGCCGCGGTGCGTGGTCTCCTCGAGATCGACCTTGAGATCGCTGCCCAGGGCGCGGGCGAGAACGTCGCGCTCGCGTGCTGAGGTGAGAGTGGCCTTCGGATTGACCACGAGCAGCGCCCGCATCGCCCGAGGGTATCGGGCCGCCCTCACCCGGTGTGGGTGACGGGCCGGCCATCACCCGAACGCGCGCTAGCTACCCTGCGATTCGAGATGGAACGACCCCAGACCTTGACCGTGACCGCGCTCCTCGTGGCGCTGCAGGCGGCCGCGCTCGCGACGTACGGCGCGGTGCTGCTCGTCCGCGCCTTCGTGGGGCATCCGAGCCACCGCGACGACGCCGTCCTGCTCGGTCTCGTGTTCTTGGTTTGCGCGGCCGGGGTGACGGTCGCGGCGTACGGGCTGTGGCGGATGAGGCGGTGGGCGCAGGCACCGACGTACCTCGTGCAGTTCTTCTCGGTCATCATCGCGATGGGTCAGCTCACGAAGCTGCCGGCGATGATGATCCCGCTGCTGGTCGTCGGGATCGGCACGCTTGTCATGGTGTCGCTGCCGCCAAGTCGTCAGGCGCTCGGCGGCATCTAGTCCGCCAGTTCCGCGTGATCACCGGGAAGTCAGTCCTCGGCGAGCAGCCCCTCGCGCAGGGTGACGAGGGTTCGGGTGATCAGGCGCGAGACATGCATCTGCGAGATGCCCAGCTCGGCAGCGATCTGCGACTGGGTCATGTTGGCGAAGAACCGCAGCAGCAAGATCCGCTTCTCGCGGGGCGGGAGCGCTTCGAGCAGCGGCTTGAGCGACTCGCGGTACTCCACGCCTTCCAACGCCGCGTCGGTCTGACCCAGCGTCTCCGACATCGCGGAGCTCTCGTCGTCCAGGTCGGGTGCGTCCAATGAGATCGCCGAGTAGGCATTGCTCGATTCGAGACCCTCGAGCACCTCGTCCTCACTGAGCTCGAGATGCTTGGCGAGCTCGGCAACAGTCGGAGCACGACCGTTCTTCTGCGAGAGCTCGCTCGTTGCCTTGGTCAGCGCGAGCTTCATCTCCTGCAGGCGGCGGGGGACCCGGATCGCCCAGCCTTTGTCACGGAAGTGGCGCTTGACCTCCCCGACGATGGTCGGGGTGGCGTACGTCGAGAACTCGACGCCACGCTCGAGGTCGAAGCGGTCGATGGACTTGATCAGTCCGATCGTCGCCACCTGCACGAGATCGTCGAAGGGCTCGCCACGGTTGCGGAACCGGCGGGCCAGGTACTCGACCAGGGGAAGGTGCATCTCGACGAGCTCATCGCGGATCTTGCGGCGGGTCGGGTCGTCCTCGGACAGCCTCGCGAGCTCGTGAAAGAGCTCGCGAGCGTGGGCGCGGTCGGGGCGGGTGGTGGTGTCGGTGGCGAGCGGCGCGGAATCAGGCACCCCTGGGGCCTCAGGGGTGCCGACCTCGCCGCCGCGCTGACTGGGCGCGACGGGTTCGGTGGTCATCGTTGCGACCCGCTCCGGTGCTTGCACAGGGTGATCGTTACCCGCTTGTCGACATCGGAACCGCTCGTGACGTCGCCGGCTAGCGCGGTGAGCACGGTCCACGCGAACGTGTCCCGTGACGGCTCCTCGCCGTCGACCGTCAGGACGCTGACCGTGACGGTCATGGCGTCGCCTTCGAGCTGGAACTCGCAGGTGATGTCGGCCCCTGGCAGGGCCTGGGCGAGCAGCATCGCGCACGCCTCGTCGACGGCGATCCGGAGATCCTCGATCTCATCGATCGTGAAGTCGAGACGCGCGGCCAGTCCGGCCGTCGCCGTCCGCAGAACGGTGAGGTACGCACTCGAGGCGGGCAGGGTGATCGCCACCACGTCCCGCGGCGTCACCGCCGCGACCTCGGTGGCGTCAGTCGCGTTCGTCACAGTGCTCCCCTTGCATGCCTCTTTGTCCTGTTATTACTTTCCAACGTAGCCCTGCCCCCGTGGTCGCTCGCTTCTAGCCTCGTGTCATGCCGAAGGGCAGGCTCGAAGCCTTCAGCGATGGCGTCATCGCGATTCTGATCACGATCATGGTTCTTGAACTGCACGTGCCCCACGGTGGCGGAATTCATGCCTTGCGGCCGCTCGTGCCGGTGTTTTTCACCTATTTGCTGAGCTTTGTCTACCTGGGCATCTACTGGAACAACCACCACCACATGCTCCAGGCGGCGCACCGCGTCAACGGCGTGATCCTGTGGGCCAACCTGCATCTGTTGTTCTGGCTGTCACTGTTTCCCTCCGCGACCGGTTGGATGGGCGAGAACCATTTCGCGCCGACGCCGTGCGCGGCCTACGGCGTGGTGTGCGTGGGCGCGGCGGTTGCCTACTACCTGCTGCAGAAGACGGTCGTCCGGGCACAAGGTGAGGAGTCGGGCATTGCCGAAGCAATTGGCCGTGACGTCAAGGGCAAGCTCTCGCCGGTGCTCTACATCGCTGCCGTGCCGCTCGCGTTTGTCTCTCGTTGGATCTCGGTGGCGATCTACGTCGTCGTTGCCGGCATCTGGCTGATTCCGGACCGTCGGATGGAGAACCACATCGTGGAACGGGCGCACGGGTGAAGCGGCTCTCACGACGTACCGTCGTCAAGGCGATGGCGCTCGCCGGTAGCGCGGCCGCCGTCCGACCCGCTTTCGGAACAACGCTCGGTGGCCTCGACGACGGGATCACCGGTGCCTCCCGCCGTTCGCGACTCGACCACACCGGATCGTTGACGTTGGTGCACTCCGACCTGCACAACCACAGCCTTCCGTCCGGTGACGCGGACGGCGATCCGCGCGACGCGCTGCGCCAGCTTCGGCGTGCCGGCCTCGACGTGGCATGCATGACAGAGCACGCGGTGTCGGGCGGCTACGGGGTCGGCGATCACGTGTGCTCGAAGTGGCAGAACGGCGGATGCCGCTTCATCACCGGCATCGATGACGGCGACTGGAAGGTGATGGCGAAGATCGCGGACGATGCCTACGAGCCGGGCAAGTTCGTCTCGTTCCGTGGCTTCGAGTACAGCACCCCGACCGTCGGCCACATCAGCGTCTTCTTCGGCCAGGACTTCACCGACCCGCTGCACGAGGGAGCCTTGCTCACGCCGACCGAGGTCGGCGAGGCATACCGCGTCTTTCCACCGCTCGAGCCGGTCAGCGGCTTGTTCAAGAAGCTGCCGAACACCGCGACGATCCTGCCCTTCTACGAGTGGTTGACCACCGAGCCCGGCACTGGGCTGCTCGGCGGCGGGGCAGATGCGATCGCAAGCTTCAACCACCCGGGCTACTTCGGAAACTTCCAGGACTTCATCTACCACCACAAGGCCGCGAAGCAGATCTTCCTGATCGAGGCCTTCAACGCCATCACGTTCGACGGTGGCGCCAGCCACGACGCCACCGACTACTTCTGGTACGGGCGCGACTCGAAGCTCCCACAGCCGTTCAACGCCTGCTTCAACGCGGGCTGGAAGGTGGGCTTCTCCGGAGTGAGCGACGAGCACTCCGGCACCTTCGGGCAGACCGGCAAGGGTCGGGGCGGCCTCTACGTGAAGCACGTCACGCGCGAGGGCGTACGGCGGGCCATCATGACGCGCCGGACCTTCGGCACCCGCGAGGCCGGGCTACGCGTCGACGCGACAGCAAACGGCGTACCGATGGGTGCGCACCTGTCCCATCGCGGAAAGCCGCTGGACATCGAGCTCGACATCGACCGCGGACCGAAGTGGGTAGGGCGCAAGCTGTGGGTGCAGGTGATCGGGCCGGGCAAGGACGACCCGACTCTGCTCGACGTCTTCCCGATCCACGTGCCGGGCGACCACAAGCCGGTCATCTCCTTCCGCGCCAAGCCCCGTGGCGACTGGTTGTTCCTGCGGATCTGCGACCCGGCGCGCAAGAACGATCCGCTCGGTCACGCTCCCTTCGAGGACTCGACGTACGGTGGCGCGGTGGCATATGCAAGCCCGTGGTTCTTCCGGGATTGAGCTGATGCGTTTGCGGATGAGCGCGCTGCTCCTCCTGCCGCTCGGACTGTCGGCGGCGGTCGGCTGCAGCAGTGGCAGCGACGGCGCCGCCGCGGATGACGTCGCGGCCGCAGCACACGCGAAGGCCGCGTGTGACGTGTTCGTGAACTTCAAGCCGCCTCCCGGGTCGGGCGCCGACTCGCAGATCGACTACGCGAAGGCGACGTACGGCGCGTTCCTCAAAGCCGCCGATCTCGCCAGCCAGGCGGCCGCCGTGGATCCGCGGTGGAAGGCGCTCGAGTCCGCGGCGGAGCGTGAGGCTGCCGGGTTCGAGATCATCGTCAAAGGCGCGGAGGGGTCGACTCAGCTGGACACGGCGCGGGTGAACAACGCCGTGACCGAGACGAAGGCGGCGCGCCCGTTGTTCATCGCGGAATGCACCAAGGCCGACCCGAAGCACTTCACGACGGCCTCGCCGTCACCCAGCCCGACTGCGAAGGCAACGAAACAGAAGCGCTAGCGGCCGTTCCGCTCACGGTGCTTTCATCCCGGCAGCGCGAAGGTCCGCTGGCAGCTTGTGTACGACGCCGCCCGACGGTCTCTGGGTTCCTACCGAAGCGCCTTGCCGTCCAGCCGCCATACCGTCCATCCGTCCATGGGGCGGGCGCCGAGGCTCCGGTAGAAGTCGATCGCCGGCGCGTTCCAGTCGAGGACCGACCACTCGACGCGTCCGTAGCCGCGCTCGCGCGCGATCTCGATCAGCGTCGTGAGGAGGGCCTTGCCGAGGCCGGTGCCGCGGGCGCTCGGACGGACGAACAGGTCCTCGAGATAGATGCCGTGTTTGCCCTTCCACGTCGAGAAGTTGAGGAACCACAGGGCGAAGCCGACGACCTCGCCGTCCTGCTCCGCGACATGGCAGAACACCGCGGGTGAGGGCCCGAACAGCGCCGTGCGGATGTCGTCCGCGGTCGCTTCGACGGCGTCCGGCTCGCGCTCGTACTCGGCGAGCTCCCTGATCAGCGAGACGACGACGGGCACGTCATCCACCCGCGCTGTGCGTATTGCGACATTGCGGATCGGCGACGTACCCGTCATCGAGAAAGCGCAGCTATGGCGTTACGCCTGCTTGGTCTCCCAGAAGATCTTGTCGATCTCGGCGATCTGGTCGAGCAGCTTCTGTCCCTCGGCCGGGTCGACCTTGCCCTTGCCGCCGGCGGCACCCGCCTGCTTGGTGGCGTCGTTGAAGAGCTGGTGCAGGTTGGGGTACTTCTCGAAGTGCGGCGGCTTGAAGTAGTCGGTCCACAGCACCCAAAGGTGGTGTTTGACCAGCTCGGCCCGCTGCTCCTTGATCTGCAGTGCGCGGGAGCGGAAGACCGGGTCGTCGTTGTCCTGGTACTTCTCCATGATTGCCTTGACCGACTCGGCCTCGATGCGGGCCTGGGCGGGGTCGTAGACGCCGCAGGGCAGGTCGCAGTGGGCGGAGACGACGAGGGTGGAGCGCGTCCTACGCAGCATCAAGTCCTCCAGTGCTGAAGCTCGTTCCCGTTCACTAGGACACTATTCCGCGACGCCTGGCTGCTACACACCGGGAGTGATCTTGTTGGGTGAGCTGCGGCTCGCGCTGGTGCGCGGGCCCTCGATGGTTCCGACGCTGAGGGATGGCGATCGGGTGCTGGTGCGGCTCGGTGGCGGCCTGCGGCCCGGGCGCGTCGTACTCGTCGAGCTCCCTGGGCGCCCGCTGTCGGTGAAGCGCCTCGTCGCTGTCGAGCCCGGCGGGCAGATCCGCATCGAGGGTGACAACGAGTTCGGGAGCACGGACAGCCGAACGTTGGGTCCGCAACCCGCAGCTGCGGTCCGCGGCGTCGTTCTGGCTCGGGTCTGGCCTCGCCCGCGCCGGCTCTAGAGGACCTTGGAGAGGAAGGCGCGGGTGCGCTCATGCTGCGGAGTGGCGATGACGTCTCGCGGTGCGCCGGCCTCGACGACGACGCCCTCGTCCATGAAGACGAGCTTGTCGCCCACCTCGCGCGCGAAGCCCATCTCGTGGGTGACGACGAGCATCGTCATGCCCGACTTCGCCAGGTCGCGCATCACGGCCAGCACCTCGCCGACGAGTTCCGGGTCGAGTGCGCTGGTCGGCTCGTCGAACAGCATCAGCTTCGGCTCCATCGCCAGCGCTCGGGCGATGGCAACCCGCTGCTGCTGACCGCCGGACAGCTGACGGGGGTAGGACTCCTCACGGCCCTCGAGCCCGACCTGCGCCAGAAGGCTGCGGGCCTTCGCCACGGCCTGGTCTCTCGGCACGCCCTTCACCCGGCACGGAGCTTCGATGATGTTGCCGAGCACCGTCATGTGCGGGAACAGGTTGAAGTGCTGGAAGACCATGCCGATCTCGGCTCGCTTCCGCGCGACGACGCGGTCGTGCAGCTCGTGAAGCTTGCCGTTTCGCTCTGCGTAGCCGACGAGCTCACCGTCGACCTCGAGCCGGCCGGCGTTGATCTTCTCCAGATGGTTGATGCAGCGCAGCAACGTCGACTTGCCGGATCCCGACGGCCCGATGACGCACATCACCTCCCCGTGGCCGACCTCGAGGTGGATCCCCTTGAGCACCTCGTTGACCCCGAAGCGCTTGCGCACGCCGACCGCTCGGACCATCGGGGTATCGCTCATCGCTGGTGCTCGCTGCCAGTCGAGAGGAGTGCCGCCTGCTCGTTGCCCGGCCGGATGTAGCGGATCGCGTGCCACAGGCGTCCCGGGAGCGTCTGGTCGGGACCGCTGAACCCGCTCCCGCGCCGGTAGTGGCGCTCGAGGTAGTACTGGCCCACGGTGAGGATCGAGGTCATCGCCAGGTACCAGAGGCTCGCCATCAGCAGCAGCGGAACGGTTGCGTACGTCCGGTTGATGATTCCCTGCGTCTGTTGAAGCAGCTCTGCTACGGCGATGGTGCTGACGAGAGCTGAGGTCTTCAGCATCGAGATCGTCTCGTTGCCGGTCGGCGGGATGATCACCCGCATCGACTGTGGCAGCACGATCCGGCGCATCACGAGTCCCCGCGTCATCCCGAGTGCGGCGGCGGCCTCGGACTGGCCCGCGTCGACCGAGAGGATTCCCGCTCGCACGATCTCGGCCATGTACGCCGCCTCGTTCAGGCCGAGGGCGAGGATGCCCGCAGTCAGCGCGGAGATGACGTCGTTGGTGTCGGCCGTGACGAATGTCGGCCCGAACGGGATGCCGAGCGACAGGTGTGGATAGAGGTAGGACAGGTTGTACCAAAGCAGGATCTGCACCAGCACCGGCGTGCCGCGGAACAGCCAGACGTAGACCCAACTCACCGAGGACAGCATCGGGTTGGGCGACAGGCGCATGATGGCCAGTACGACGCCACCGGCGATGCCGATCGCCATGGCGGCTGCGGTCAGCTCGAGGGTAATCGCCACCCCGTGCAGGATCGGCGCGGTGAAGCCGTACTGGCTGAAGTAGGACCAGCCGAAGTTGTCGTTCGTGACGAAGGAGTGCACCAGCATCGCCGCCAGCACGGCGATGACGGCCGCGGCGATCCACCGGCCCGGGTGGCGGATCGGCACCGCCTTGATCTCGGCGCCGGCCGCGACCTCCTCGGAACTCATGGCGTCACGAGCGCAAGCGGACTAGCTGATTGCTCCGTTGATCACCGGGTCGGTGATGGCACCGCTCGTCAGGCCCCACTTGCTCATGATCTTGCCGTAGGTGCCGTCGGCGATCAGGTCCTTCATGGCCTGCAGCACTGCCTGGTCCAGCGTGCCGGCCTGCTTCGGGACCGCGATGCCGTATGGCGCCTCGCCGTACTCGAAGTCCGAGAGCTTGAAGGCGCCGTTGGACTGCTTGACCTGGTAGGCCGCGACCGGTGAGTCCGCGGCGCTCGCGTCGGCGCGCCCGGACCGCAGAGCGAGGTTCGCCTGGCTCTGGTCGTTGAAGGACAACACGTCGACCTTCTCGTTGCCGCCCTGCGTGCACTTCTTCGACTGCGCCTTGCCGTCAGCCTCCTGGGTCGTGCCGCTCTCGACTGCGAGCTTCAAGCCGCAGAGGCTGTCCATCGAGGTGATCTGGGTATCGCTGTCCGCCTTGGTGAAGAAGGAGGTGCCTGCGCTGAAGTAGGTGACGAAGTTGACCGTCTTCTCGCGTTCCTTGGTGTCGGTGAAGGAGGACATCCCGAGGTCGAACCGGCCATTTGCCAAGCCCGGGATGATCGCGTCGAAGGTCGCGTTCTTGACCTTCACGGCCAAGCCGAGCTCCGTGCCGATCGCCTCGGCGAGGTCGGCATCCATGCCCTGGACCGTCGTACCGTCCGCGGCGAGGAACTCGTTGGGTGCGTACGACGCGTCCGCGGCGACGAGCAGCGTGCCCTTGGCCTTGATGTTGTCCGGCACCAGCGCGGCGGCGGAGCTGGCGCCGTTGGACGTGTTCGCGGGGCTGACGGTGGCGTCACCGCCGCCGGAGGAGCTGCTGCTGCAGGCGGCTGCCGCGGTGAGGGTCAGGGCGACGATGCCGGTCGCGAGGACCGGTCGGCGGGTCAAGGTCGGCATTCTGGCTCCTCGGCTGGTCTCATGATCATCTGGCTGTGCTTGCACGCATTGTGCACCGCGCAGCGCCAACTCTGGGGATCGTGGACCGCCAATCTTGGGCGCTTGGTCACACTTCCGCCGATATTCCGGTTGGGATCGGTCGCAGATGTGACAAGATTGAGGGGTACCGGGTGATCCCCGCACACCGTGTCCTTCTAAGCGGTAGGGCCGACTACGTCCGAGCCGCTGGTGCCCGATCGGCACCGTCCGTTCATGCCACGCTTAGTGGCGCTGTGTTTTGGGATTCACCAATGGCCGTGGAGACTTTGACGATGACGTCGCGTGACGACACCCCGCTCTACTCGCTGCACAAGGGCGGCAAGATCGAGATGGCATCGACGGTGCCGCTGCGCAACCGTGAGGACCTTTCGCTCGCCTACACCCCGGGTGTCGCCGAGGTCTGCCTCGCGATCGAGGCGGAGCCGGACCTGGTCAACGACTACACCTGGAAGAACAGCGTCGTCGCGGTCGTCACGGACGGTACGGCGGTGCTCGGCCTGGGTGACATCGGTCCCGAGGCGTCCCTGCCGGTCATGGAGGGCAAGGCGCTGCTGTTCAAGCAGTTCGGCGGGGTGAACTCCGTGCCGATCGCGCTGGCGACCAAGGACGTCGACGAGATCGTCGACACGGTCATCCGGCTCGCCCCGAGCTTCGGTGGCATCAACCTCGAGGACATCAGCGCACCGCGCTGCTTCGAGATCGAGGACCGGCTCAAGGCCGCTCTCGACATCCCGGTCTTCCACGATGACCAGCACGGCACGGCGATCGTCGCGCTGGCCGCGATGAAGAACGCGGCGCGGTTGACCGGGCGCTCACTCGGCGACCTGCGTGCGGTGGTGTCGGGCGCCGGTGCTGCGGGCGTTGCCGTGACGAAGATCCTGCTCGAGGCCGGCATCGGCGACATCTCGATCGCGGACAGCAAGGGCATCGTGCACAGCGGCCGCGGCGACCTCACGCCGATCAAGACGTCGATGGCCGGCCTCACGAACAAGGCCGGCTTCACCGGCACGATCGAAGAGGCGATGGTCGGTGCCGACGTCTACATCGGACTGTCGGCCGGCAAGGTCGACGAGTCCGACGTGGCGAAGCTAGCGCCCGAGGCGATGATCTTCGCGATGGCGAACCCGGACCCGGAGATCCACCCGGACGTGGCGCGTCACTACGCCCGCGTCGTGGCGACCGGCCGCAGCGACTTCCCGAACCAGATCAACAACGTGCTCGCGTTCCCGGGCGTCTTCCGTGGCGCCCTGGACGTGCGCGCGAGCGCGATCACCGAGGGCATGAAGCTCGCAGCGGCCAATGCGCTGTGCGAGGTCGTCGGTGACGACGTGGCCGAGGAGTACGTGATCCCGAGCGTGTTCGACCCGCGCGTCGGACCAGCCGTCGCGGCCGCGGTGGCGGACTGCGCGCGCGCTGAGGGCGTCGCCCGCATCTAGCCAGCGGGGTTGTGCAGGGTTCTCGGCGTCAGGACGCCGGATTCCTTGCACAAGGTGGTCAACCCCGGTTGAGAACGTCGTTTCCGCCAGTCGGTAAGGTCTGCTCCATGCTTGCTGCCTACGCCGCTCGGCTGAACAACGACGACCCGCTGTCTGCGCTCGAGGTCGGTGACATCGAGGCCCCGGCTGCGCCGGAGGGCTGGGTCACCGTCGAGGTCAAGGCGGCGTCGCTGAACCACCACGATCTCTGGTCGCTCCGCGGCGTCGGGCTGGCGGAGGACAAGCTGCCGATGATCCTGGGTGGCGATGCTGCGGGCGTCGGTCCTGACGGCCGCGAGGTTATCGTTCATTCGGTCATCGGTGATAGTTCGAAGACGGGCGGCGATGAGACGCTCGACCCCAAGCGGTCGTTGCTGTCCGAGGTCTACCCGGGCACGCTCGCCGAGAAGGTCTCGGTCCCTGCGGGCAACCTGATCGCGAAGCCGGCTGACTTGTCGTGGGAAGAGGCCGCCTGCCTCCCGACCGCCTGGCTCACCGCATACCGGATGCTCTTCACCAAGGCGCAGGTGCAGTCCGGTCAGACGATCCTTGTGCAGGGTGCGGGTGGCGGTGTGGCGACCGCGGCCATCGCACTCGCCAAGGCCGCTGGCGTCACGGTGTGGGCGACGTCGCGCAGCGAGGCGAAGCGGGCCAAGGCCGAGGAACTCGGTGCGGACGAGACCTTCGAGCCGGGCTCGCGCCTCCCCGGCCGCGTCGACGCCGTCGTTGAGACGGTCGGAGACGCGACGTTCGGTCACTCGCTCAAGTCGGTGCGGCCGGGCGGCCGCGTCGTCGTCTGCGGCTCGACCAGTGGCGGCGTGACGCCGCTGGAGCTGCAGCGGCTGTTCTTCCTCCAGATCGAGGTGCTCGGCTCGACGATGGGTACCAGTGTCGAGTTCGCGGCGATGCTCGACTTCATGGCGAACAACGGCGTGAAGCCGTCAATCGACTCGACGTTCGCACTGGCTGATGCCCGCTCGGCGTTCGCGAAGCTCTACGACGGCGACCTCTTCGGCAAGATCATCCTCACCAACTAGCCGTGATCTTGACGTAGTGCGCCCTTCAGCGTGTCTGATGGGCGCACTACGTCAAGATCACCGGTGTTCGTGCTCGGCGGCGAGCAGGTCGGCGTACATGCCGTTGACGACGGTCGCGATGGCGGCAGGGTCCTCGAGCATGGCGCCGCCTTCCTGCGCGCTGATCGTCGCTCCGTCACGGGACAGGCTGATCTTGAAGGCACCATCCGCGTCGGGGGCGAGCGTGATCGTCACACCTTCACTGATGGTTGCGAATCCTGAAGCTGGCATGACCTGCGTCTACCCCGGGAGCGCGCCGTTCAGACCTCGGTTGAACCGGTATCCCTGACGAGCGCCTGCACTAGTGCAGGATCCAGATCGACGTCGACCGGGTACTCGGGATGGTCGATCACGAGGCGGGCAGGGAACCCCTGTCGTAGGGCGGACAACACCTCGGGCGTCAGGTCGAAGCCGAGGAAATGCACCGAGACGGTGCGCTTCGTCGGGCCCTCGTCGGGGGGCGGAATGTCTCTGGCGCGGCAGGCCAGGCCTTCGACCTCGAGCCGGACGGACTCATGTAGTCCGTCGAGCCGCTCCAGCTCGGCACGGATCCGGCCAGGGTCGTCGATCTCGACGAACAGGGTCGCCGTCAACGTCGTCGGTGTCGGAAGCAATCGTTCGTAGACGGCGATCTCAGCTGCGGCCGCCACCGGATCGGTCACCCGCTCGACATAGAGCATCTCCTGGGCTTGGTAGTGCAGCGTGTCGGCGTTCTCGAACTCCAGCGAGACCATGGGCCCGAGCTGCACCCGGCGGGTCTGCCGGAGGCCGATCGCCCGGGCGCGCCACTCTGGGCGCACCTTGGCGTAGGCCTCCGGCGACAGCTCGAAGGACTCTGTAGAGAGCATGGACGTGCCGGTCATCGCGGTTCGCGCCCCTTCTCAGGCTCCGGCGCGGAGCTTCTCAAGAGCCTTCTCGTAGCGGCCGGCGTGAGTGCGCTCGGCGCGGGCGAGGGTCTCGAACCAGTCCGCGATCTCGGTGAATCCCTCGTCGCGAGCGGTCTTGGCGAACCCGGGATACATCGCGGTGAACTCGTATGTCTCACCCGCGACCGCCGACGCGAGGTTCTCCTCGGTCGTGCCGATGGGCTCGTCCGTCGCCGGGTCGCCGGCCTGCACGAGGAACTCGATGTGACCGAACGCGTGCCCGGTCTCCGCTTCCGCGGTGTCGCGGAACAACTCAGCGACCTCGGTGTGCTTGTCGGTCTCGGCCCGGCGGGCGAAGAAGAGGTAGCGCCGGTTCGCCATGCTCTCGCCGCCGAACGCCTCCTTCAGGTTTGCGTGAGTCTTGCTGCCTTTGAGCTCAGCCACGTGCTTTTCCTTTCTTGAGAGAAGCCCTGCAATCGGCGCACTCGCCGTGCACCCGTAAGTCGTAGCTCGTGACGCGAAAGTCGTGTCGCGCCTCGAGCGGGTCGATTGATCGTCGTCGGTCGAGTGGGAGCTCGACGTCGATGACCCGGCCGCAGTTGTTACAGATCAGATGGTCGTGGCGCTCGATGTTGCGGTCATACCGCATCGGGGACTGACCAACCCGCAGTTCGAGGATCTGTCCAGACTCGACGAGCATCGCCAGCGTGCGGTAGATCGTGGCCGCGCCCACCCCTGGCAGGATCTCCGAGACCCGGTCGAGCACCTCCGCCGCGGTCGGGTGGTCGTCGGACTGGCTGACGGCCTGCAGCACCGCGCGCCGCTGGGGCGTCGAGCGAGTGCTGCTCGTAGTCATCGCAGCTCCTCGGGGATCTCCTCCCACCACTGACACCACCACGGCCCGCCGACGAGGATTCGCAGCTTCGGGTGCCAGCAGTAAGAGATGTCCTCGCTGGTGTCCGTGTAGTAGAGGCAGTTCTGACACTTCTCGTCACCGCTCGGGCGACCGCGGAGGACGGCGTCTTTCGCGAGATGCATCAGCTCGGTGTTGCGCTGCTCGTCGAGGTCGGTCGGCTCAGGGAGCGGCAGATCGGCGGGCATGACACCTCCGGCTTATTGAGATCTAGTCCTAACTGAGACTATATCCTACGCAGCCCGCTGGGCTACTCGTCCTCGTCCTCGGCGCGGGCGAGCCAAGTTGCCAGCCGGTCGATCGCGGTCTCGAACTCCGGATTGAGGTTGACGAAGTCCCTCAGCCGTTCTGCTACTTCGAAGAAGGTGAGCACTTCTTCCCCGCGTCGCTTCTCGAGCTCTTCGATGCCCCGGTCGGTGAAGTACATGGCTCAGGCGAACGCGGCTTCGAGCAGCGCGGCCTGCTCGACCTCGTGGGTGTGATGCGATCCGGTTGACGGGGCCGCGGAGGCGTTGCGTGACACCCGCAGCAGTGGCCGGCCGCCGAGATGCTCCGGAAGCCGTAATGCGATGAACGGCCAGGCGCCTTGGTTTGCCGGCTCCTCCTGTACCCAGATCAGCTTCGCGTCGGCAGGAAACGCTTCGAGTGCCGCCTTCAGTTCGATCGCGGGCAGCGGGTAGAGCCGCTCGGTACGAAGGATCGCCGTGTCAGTGACGCCGAGCGTCTCGCGATGCTTGACGAGGTCGTAGTAGACCTTGCCGCTGCACAGCAGGACGCGGCGAACCGCCGACGGGTCTGGCACGTCCTCGATGATCAGCGGTTGGAACCGACCGTTGGTGAACTCCTCGGGCATCGACGTGGCGGTCTTCAGGCGCAGCATCGACTTCGGTGTGAAGACGAGCAGCGGCCGCTGCCGCGCCCCGAGGGTGTGGAGCCGCAGCAAGTGGAAGTAGTTGGCCGGCGTGCTGGGCATCGTGATGACCCAGTTGCCTTCGGCCGACATCGTCAGATAGCGCTCGATCCGCGCCGACGAGTGGTCCGGACCCTGTCCCTCGTAGCCGTGTGGCAGCAGCAGAACGACGTTGGACGTTTGGCCCCACTTCACCTCGCTGGCCGAGATGAACTCGTCGATCACCTCCTGCGCCCCGTTCGCAAAGTCGCCGAACTGGGCCTCCCACGCCACCAGCGCATCGGGTCGCTCGACGGAGTACCCGTACTCGAAGCCCATCGCGGCGTACTCACTCAGCAGCGAGTCGTAGACGTAGAACGGTGCCTGGTCGTCGGTGAGGTTCGCCAGAGGCGTGTACTCGGCCGCCGTACGCCGGTCAACGATCACCGAGTGCCGTTGGCCGAACGTGCCGCGTCGCGAGTCCTGACCGGCAAGCCGCACCGGTCGCCCCTCCATCAGCAGCGATCCGAACGCAAGCGTTTCCGCGAAGGCCCAATCGATGCCACCTTCGGTCACCATCCGAGCGCGCCTTTCGAGCTGTGGCAACAGGCGCGGGTGGACGTTGAAGCCGTCTGGCATCGAAACCTGCGCGTCACCGATCCGCTTCAGGACCTCGGGGGTGACAGCGGTCGGGGGTGGCGGGCCGACCGGCACCTCGGGAATCTCCTCGAACGGTGGCGGCGTGAAGTCGCGGCTTTCGGCAAACACCTTCTCCAGCTGACCGTGGTAGTCGCGAAGCGCGGCTTCGGCTTCCTCGACCGTGATGTCGCCGCGGCCGATCAGCGACTCCGTGTAGAGCTTGCGCACGCTGCGCTTCGCGTCGATCAGGTCGTACATGAGCGGCTGCGTGAAGCTCGGCTCGTCCACCTCGCTGTGACCGCGCCGGCGGTAGCAGAGCATGTCGACGACGACATCCTTCTTGAATGCCTGACGGAAGTCGTAGGCAAGCTCCGCCACCCGTACGACGGCTTCCGGATCGTCGCCGTTCACGTGGAAGATCGGCGCCTGAATCATTCGTGCCACGTCGGTCGCGTAGACGCTCGATCGGGCGCTCGCCGGAGAGGTCGTGAAGCCGACCTGGTTGTTGATGACGACGTGCACCGTGCCGCCGGTCCGGTAGCCGCGTAGCTGCGAGAGATTCAGCGTCTCGGCGACGACTCCCTGCCCGGCAAACGCGGCGTCGCCGTGGATGAGGATCGGCAGCACGGTGAAGCCGCCTTCACCTCGGTTGAGCTTGTCCTGCTTCGCTCGAGCGATTCCCTCGACGACCGGGTTCACGGTCTCGAGGTGCGACGGGTTGGAGGTGAGCGTCACCTTGACGGTCTCGCCGTCGGGCGCCGTGTAGGTGCCGTCGGCGCCGAGGTGGTACTTCACGTCGCCGGATCCATGCGCGGTTCGCGGGTCGAGGTTGCCCTCGAACTCGGAGAAGATCTGTCCGAACGACTTGCCGACGATGTTGGTGAGCACGTTGAGCCGGCCACGGTGCGCCATGCCGATGACGACCTCGTCCATGTCGTCGTGCGCGGCGGCCGACACCACCGCGTCGAGCAGTGGGATCACCGACTCGCCACCTTCGAGCGAGAATCGCTTCTGCCCGACGTACTTGGTCTGCAGGAAGGTCTCGAACGCCTCGGACTCGTTGAGCTTGCCAAGGATTCGCAGCTGCTCCGCGCGGTCGGGACTCTCGTGCGGCCGCTCGACGCGCTCCTGGATCCAACGTCGCTGCTCGGGATCCTGGATGTGCATGTACTCGATGCCGACGGTGCGGCAGTAGGAATCGCGAAGTACGCCGAGGATCTCGCGCAGTTTCAGCATCGTGTGTCCGCCGAACCCGCCGCAGGGGAACTCACGGTCGAGGTCCCACAGTGTCAGGCCGTGGGTCACGACGTCGAGGTCCGGATGGCGCCGCAGCTCGAAGTCCAGCGGGTTGGTGTCCGCCATCAGGTGGCCGCGCACGCGATAGGCGTGGATCAGCTCGATCACCCGCGCCGGCTTGCCGACCTCCTCGTCGTGGCTGATCGCGATGTCGGTCGTCCAGCGAATCGGTTCGTACGGGATCCGCAGCGACGCGAACACGTCGTCCCAGAACAGATCGCCGAGCAGCAGCTCGTGGATGCGCCGGAGGAACTCACCGGACTCCGCGCCCTGGATGATGCGATGGTCGTACGTCGAGGTCAGTGTGAGGATCTTGCTGACCGCGATTCGCGCGAGCGTCTCCTCGGCCGCGCCCTGGTACTCCGCCGGGTACTCCAGTGCGCCGACCCCGATGATCGTGCCCTGCCCCTGCATCAGGCGAGGCACCGAGTGGACGGTGCCGATGGTTCCCGGGTTGGTCAGGCTGACCGTCGTCCCGGTGAAGTCATCCACGGTCAGCTTGTTGGTGCGAGCCTTGCGTACCACGTCCTCGTACGCCGCCCAGAACTTTGCGAAGTCGAGGGTGTCGGCGTTCTTGATCGCCGGTACGACGAGGGTGTGGCTGCCGTCATCCTTGGTGAGGTCGATCGCCAAGCCCAGGTTGATGTGGTCCGGCTCGACGACGGTGGGCTTGCCGTCAGCCTCCGCGTAAGCCCGGTTCATGACCGGCATCTCGTGCAGCGCCTGAACCATCGCGAACCCGATGAGGTGGGTGAAGCTGACCTTGCCACCGCGCCCGCGGCGGAGATGGTTGTTGATGACGACCCGGTTGTCGATCAGCAGCTTGGCGGGGATCGCGCGGACGCTCGTCGCGGTCGGGACGGCCAGGCTCGCTTCCATGTTGACGACGGTGCGCGCCGCGGCGCCCTTGAGGGCACGCCCGACGGGGGCCGTCGGATGGCGGTCGGCGGTCGGTTCCGCGGCGGGCACGGCAGCCGGTGGGGGGAGCGGCGTGGGTGTCTCGATCGGTGCGGCTTGCGGAGCAGGCGCCGCAGCACCGTCCGGCGAGGACTCGGTCGGCCGGTTGCTGATCACCGGGGTGTCGCCCGGCGCGTAGTCGGCGAAGAAGTCCCACCAGGCCTTGTCGACCGAGTTCGGATCCTTCAGATAGGACTGGTACATCTCGTAGACCAGCCACTCATTCGGGCCGAAGCCCGCGAACTTCTCCTTCTCCGCGTCCATGGTCACGCGGACATCGCCTCTTTCAGCCGAGCGCGTCGTATCTGCGATTCCAGCCTAGTCAGCCGTCGAGGTGCTCGTCGGGTTGCCGAGATCGACGAGGACACGTCGGGCGGCGTTGTGGCCGGCCGCGCCGATCACCGACCCGGCTGGGAAGCAGCCTGCGCTCGCGGCATAGAGCCCGCCGATGCCCGTCGCGTACGGGATCCGCTCGTCGAAGCCGAAGGTGTTGTCGACGTGGTGAATGTGGCCGTGGCGGATGCCGAAATGCGCCTCGATCGACGGCGGCGGCAGCGGAGAGCTGTCGGCCACGAGGGCCGACGTGCCGGGCGCGAAGCGGTCGCAGATCTCGAGCAGATGCTGCACGTAGCGGTCGAGCTCTGCGTCCCAGCTCGATCCGGCAGGTTGCCACGGCACCGACTGCACGAACAGGGCGGAGGAGTGATGACCAGCCTCGTCCTGCAGCGATCGGTCAGCGGTGGTGTGGAGGTACCACTCGATCGTCGGGAAGTCAGGCAGCCGCCCGGCCGTCACCTGAGCCCACATGTCGCGCACCGACTGCAGCGGCCTGTCCTGCTCGAGCAGGTGGATCGTTGACCCGAACGGCGATGCCGCTCCCTCCGGCAGGCAGCTGAAGCGTGGCAGGTCGGCGAGCGCGAGGTTGACCTTCAGGGTCGTGCCGGCGCGCCGCACCGATTCGAGCCGGTCGACGAGCGGGGAGGGGAGCTGGACCAGGCTCGACAACGTGAACGGGTCACAAGCGGCAACGACGACGCTCGCCGCGACCGCTCGGCCGTCGGCAAGAACGACCCCGGACGTCGCACCTCCGGAGACGGTCACCGCCGCTATCGGAGCGTCGGTGACGATTCGCGCTCCGTGGCGCCGGGCCCGATCAGCAATGGTTGCGGCCACCGTTCCCATCCCGCCGCGCACGATCATCCAGGTGCCGTCAGCCCCGGGAAGCCGGCACATGTTGTGCACCAGGAAGTTGTGCCCCGTGCCGGGATCGTCGGGTCCGGCGTGCAGGCCGGACAGCCCGTCGGTGACGGCGTACATCGCGATGACCAGCTCGGTCACGAAGCCGAACCGGCTCAGGTAGGACGTGACGTCGCCGCGGACCAGCTCGACGAACGTGTCGCGTAAGGCAGGGCGGATGTAGCGCTCCGCGGTGGCCTCGAGGGTCAGCGGCTCGGCGAGCCAGGCCGGCGCAAGATCCTCACGCAGCATTGCCAGCTCGGCGGCGAGACGGTCGTCCGCGTCGGCATCGGCCGCCGTGAAGAACTCCGCAAACTGCTTGCGGGTCGCTGCGCGGTCACTGCCCATCAACAGGTAGCGGTCGGTTGTGGTCGGAAGGAAGTAGTGCGGATCCCGGCGTACCAACGGGAGGCGCAGGTCGAGGAGCCGCTCGAGCTCCGGTGGCATCAGGCCGAGCAGGTAGGAGCCGGTCGACTGCCGAAGCCCCGGCACGTTCGGGAACGGCTGCTCGGTGCGGGCCGCCCCGCCGATGACCACGTCGCGTTCGAGGACCAGTACGTCGAGCCCGGCCGCGGCGAGCACCGTTGCCGCGACGAGGCCGTTGTGGCCGGCGCCGACGACGATGGCATCGGCCCGTGACGGCAGCGGGTCGGTAGTCGTCACTCCGGCGGCCGGATCATCGGTGCCCACCTTCGTCGACCGGCGAGTCGCAGCCCGAGGCCGCCGGTCTTCGACTACTTGAAGGCGTAGTCGATGGTCAGCCGCTCTTTACCCCCACCGAGGTCGCGGCCGGAGACCGTGCCTTGAGCGCCCTCGTAGTAGCCGTTGCCGCCGGTCACCGTGCCGGTGATCCGGGCGCTTCGAACGTCGAGGGTCTGGTCGACCAGGATGACGCCATTGCGGAGCGCCAACGCGCCACGACAGTCCTGGTGCAATCCGTTGCTCGTGTCGGAGACGCAGATGTAGGCGGTGGTACCGATGATCTTGCGATGTCCGGGCTTGCTCAGGGCAGCCGAGAAGACGGTGTGAGAGCGGTCGAGGGCCTTCGCGCCTGTCGTCCGGCTGATCAGCCTCAGATTCGACGGCAGGTGCAACGTCGTCTTCGGCGCGGTTTGCATGTGGGGCGCGACTGTGCCCGGCGGTGCGACGTTCAACGACTGTTCGGGAAGGGCGGCACGCGGGGCGCCGGCGGCAGATGTGCCGACGATGACGGCACTGCCGACCCCGCCGGCGGCGATGGCGAGCGCGAGCACACTCAAGGCGCGCTTGACCGACACGGCGTCCCCTTCCTCGATCCGTACCACTGCTATTCGTGATGCGGAAGGTCGTTTCCTCCTTCCATCATGCGCGATGCCCGACTCGGAGGGAAGCGCACGCTCGCTCGACTGGTTGGATGATCACGATGAACGCCATCGACGCCGGCGCGAAGCGGCAGGTTCGCCCCAACCTCGCACTGACCGTGATAGCGGCCGCGCAGCTGATGGTCGTGCTCGACGCCACGATCGTGAACATCGCATTGCCTTACATCCAAGGTGCGTTGAAGTTCTCGACGACGAGCCTGTCCTGGGTCCTGAACTCCTACACCCTCGTCTTCGGCGGCCTGCTCCTGCTCGGCGGCAGAACCGGGGACCTGTTCGGGCGACGTCGGATGTTCGTGATCGGCGTATCGCTCTTTGCCGTCGCGAGCCTCCTGGGCGGATTCGCGCAGGACAAGGGTTGGCTCCTCGCGATGCGTGCGCTGCAGGGTGTCGGCGGGGCGATCGCGTCGCCGACCGCATTGTCCCTGGTCGCGACGACCTTCGAGGAAGGTCCCGATCGCAACCGCGCCTTCGGCGTGTACGCCGCGGTGTCCGGCGCGGGCGCGGCAATCGGCCTGATTCTCGGTGGCATCCTCACCGACTTCTTGTCGTGGCGATGGGTGCTGTTCGTGAATGCGCCCATCGGGCTGGTGATCGCATTGATGGCGCCACGGGTGATCCCCGACTCCGGCCGTGGCGAGGCCGGCGCGCTCGACGTACCCGGCGCGGTCATCTCGACCGCCGGAATGGGTTCGCTGGTCTATGGCTTCATTCATGCCGCGAACGACGGCTGGCACAACCGCGGCACGTTGGTCTGGTTTGCGGCGGCGGCGGTCCTCCTGGTCGCGTTCGTGGGCGTCGAGGTCCGATCGGTGCGGCCACTGATGCCGCTCCGGCTGTTCGGCGACCGGACTCGAGTAGGTTGCTACCTCGTCATGCTGATCCTTGGCGCTGCGGTCTTCTCGACGTTCTTCTTCCTCACGCAGTACATCCAGGACGTGCACGGATTCCGGCCCATTCAGGCGGGGTTCGCATTCCTTCCGATGAGCGCCGTGATCGTGACGATGGCTCAGATCGCCAGCCGTGTCGTGCATCGTGTCGGGGCCCAGCCGCTGATCACGGCCGGCATCATCTCGGTCGGTTTCGGGCTGCTCTTCCTCTCTCGGCTCACGCCGTCGTCGTCGTACGTCGGCAACGTGCTACCGGGCATCCTGCTGGTCGCCGCCGGGATGGGCTCGATCTTCGTGCCGGTCACCCTCGGTGCGGTGTCGGGTGTCTCCGCGGCCGATTCGGGCATCGCCTCCGCGATGCTCAACGTCGGGCAGCAGGTAGGCGGGACCCTCGGCCTGTCATCCCTCGTCGCCGTCTTCAGCTCGGCGGCACATAGTGCGACAGCGCACGCGCCGCACACCACGATCGCGGCGTTCAAGAACTACACGTTCACTCACGGGACTGACGCGGCGTTCAAGGCCGGTGCGCTGTTCGCGCTTGCCGGTCTCGTCGCCGCGTTCGTGCTGATCCGTGTCAACCCCGCAACCGAGCAGGCTGGTGTTTCGTGACGTCCTCCCAGACCAAGCGACGGCGTGAGTGGGTCTACCGGCCGGTGATCCGGGTAGCGCTGGCCTTGTTCCGCCTGCTGGGCTTCCGGTTCACGCTGAATGGCATCGAGAACGTCCCCACCGCGGGGGGTGCAGTGCTCGCCTGCAACCACGTGAGCTACTTCGACTTCATGTTCGTGGGGCTGCCGGCCCACTACAACGGTCGCCGCCTGGTGCGATTCATGGCGAAGAAGTCGGTGTTCGACAACCCGGTCGCGGGACCGTTGATGCGTGGAATGCATCACATCCCGGTCGACCGATCTGCCGGTCTCGGCGCGTATGAGTCCGCGCTTGACGCGTTGCGTTCTGGTGAGCTGATCGGCGTGTTTCCCGAGTCGACGATCAGCCGGGCATTTGTGCCGAGGACGTTCAAGACCGGTGCCGCGCGTATGGCGATCGAGGCAGATGCGCCCCTGGTTCCGGTCATCGTGTGGGGCGGGCATCGGGTCTGGACCTCTGGGCGTAAGCCGATCCTGCGGCGCCGGGTCCCGATCGTCATCGAGGTGGCGCCACCGCTCGAACTTCCGGAGGGCATCACGGCGATCGAAGCGACCGCCTTGTTGCACGAGGCGATGACGCAGATGTGCCAGAAGGTCCAGCGTTCCTATCCCGCGCCGGACTCCGACGCTGAGCAGTGGTGGCAGCCGTCGTACCTCGGCGGTGCCGCGCCGACGCTGGAGGAAGCCAAGCCGATAGAGGCCGCCGCGATCGCGGCCCGCGCAGCGCGGAAGCAGAAGAAGCGGAAACCGGCCGCTTAAGTCAGGACGACGTGGCGACGCAGCATGCGCAGCGGTAACAACGTCATCAGAATCGGCGCACCGATCATCAGCCACATGATCGCGTAGCCATGCGTGGCCGACAGCCACGAGCGCGACCAGGTGACGGCGGCGCCGACCAGCAGCGGCCCGAGTACGACGCCGATACCGCGCGAGAAGTCGACCAGGCCGGCGGCTGCGCCTTGTCCGGTGTCCGGGGCGAGGGTGAATGCGAGGGCCTGCGGGAGAGTCATGAGAATCGATCCGGCGATCGCACCGATGGGCAGGACGATCATCATCGGGGTCACCGACGTCGAGAACAGCCCGAAGCACAGCAGGGCGCCATAGACCATGGCGGAGAGCTCCATCACGCGCACGATCCCGAACCGCTCCGCCAGTCGGCTA
>DASZTL010000104.1:0-51976 GCA_035548055.1 Mycobacteriales bacterium
TCGTGTCGTCGCGACAGAGCTTCCTCGTCACGAAGCGGAACGAGCTCGTGGCAGGCCAGCTGGAGCTGGCTCGTAACTGGGGCGAGGAACTCGCCGAGACGGTGAGCCGGACGGGCGTGTACGTGCGATGAGCACGACGACGCCGCTCAGCCGACCTGCCGGCTACCCGCTCCGCCTCGACGGCAGGTTCGATACGACGACGAGTCGCTGGCTCTGGCTCGTGAAGTGGCTGCTCGTCCTGCCTCATGCGATCGTCCTGTTCTTCCTCTGGCTCGCCGCGATCCTCGTGACTGTCGTCGCCGGGATCGCGATCTTGTTCACCGGTCGATACCCGCGACCGCTGTTCGACTTCGTGGTCGGCGTCATGCGATGGACGTGGCGTGTCGGCTTCTACGGGCTCAGCGCCCTCGGCACCGACAGCTACCCGCCTTTCAGTCTTGCGCCTGACCCGCACTACCCGGCCGACCTGGAGGTTGCGTATCCGGAGCGGCTGAGCCGCGGGCTGGTGCTCGTCAAGTGGTGGTTGTTGGCCATTCCCCAGTACGTCGTCGTATCGGTCTTCCAAGGTGGATGGGGTCTCGGCTGGACCGGCGGGCCCCGCGCCGCCGCCGGCATCGGCCTGATCTCGATCCTCGCGGTGATCGGCGCGGTGGCGCTCCTCGTCCGCGGCCAGTACCCGCCACGGATCTTCGACCTCGTGATCGGCCTCGATCGCTGGTGTTTCCGGGTGCTCGCCTACGCCCTGCTCATGACTGACGAGTACCCGCCGTTCCGTCTCGACACCGGCGAGTCCGATTCCGGATCGAGTTTGCCCTTGCGGGCGACGCCCAGCGCGAGATAGGCATTGAGAAGGAGTCTCAATATCTATCTGTCAGGGTGCTGCCTCGAGGACGAACGAGAAGAGATGACCCGCGATGTCTGAAAGCGAAAATCCGGCAATCCCCTCCCCCGAGCCGAAGGGTCACCGTCCGCGCACGAACCGGGACTGGTGGCCGAACCAGCTCGACCTCTCGGTCCTGCACAAGAACACCGCGGAGTCGAATCCGATGGGCCGCGACTTCGACTACGCGGCGGAGTTCACCAACCTCGACGTCGAATCGCTTCGCAAGGACCTCGTCGAGGTCATGACGACGTCGCAGGAGTGGTGGCCGGCTGACTACGGCCACTACGGCCCGCTGTTCGTTCGGCTCTCCTGGCACGCTGCCGGCACCTATCGGATCGCCGACGGGCGCGGCGGCGCCGGTCGAGGCCAGCAGCGGTTCGCGCCACTGAACAGCTGGCCGGACAACGCCAGCCTGGACAAGGCCCGACGGCTGCTCTGGCCCATCAAGAAGAAGTACGGCAAGGCGATCTCCTGGGCCGATCTCCTGGTCCTCGCCGGCAACGTGGCGATGGAGTCGATGGGGTGGAGGTCGTTCGGGTTCGGCTTCGGTCGCGAGGACGTCTACGAGCCCGAGGAGGTCTTCTGGGGGCCGGAGGACACCTGGCTCGGTGACGAGCGATATACCGGTGACCGGGAGCTGCAGGGGCCGGTCGGCGCCGTCCAGATGGGTCTCATCTATGTCAACCCGGAGGGCCCGAACGGCGATCCCGATCCATTGGCCGCAGCCCGCGATGTCCGCGAGACCTTCGCCCGAATGGCGATGAACGACGAGGAAACCGTCGCGCTGATCGCGGGCGGCCACACGTTCGGCAAGGCCCACGGTGCGGGCAACCCTGACTTGGTGGGCCCCGAGCCTGAGGGCGCACCGTTAGAACAGCTGGGCCTCGGCTGGAAGAACCAGAACGGAACAGGCAAGGGCGCAGACGCGATCACCAGCGGTCTCGAGGGCGCCTGGACCAACGAGCCGACGACCTGGGACAACGGGTTCTTCGACAACCTCCTCAACTACGACTACGAACTGACCGAGAGCCCGGCCGGCGCGAAGCAGTGGACCCCGAAGAACCCCGAGGCCCAGGGCACCGTGCCTGACGCGCACGACCCGAACCAACGCCACGCGCCGATGATGCTGACGACCGATCTGGCGCTGAAGGTCGACCCGATCTACGGCCCCATCTCCAAGCGCTTCCACGAGAACCCCGCGGAGTTCGCACTCGCGTTCGCGAAGGCTTGGTACAAGCTGCTGCACCGCGACATGGGCCCGGTCTCGCGATTCCTCGGCCCATGGGTCCCGGAGCCGCAGATCTGGCAGGACCCGGTGCCCACGGTCGACCATGCGCTGGTCGACGCGTCGGACATCGCGACGCTGAAGGGAAGAATCCTCGAGTCCGGCATGTCGATCTCAGACTTGGTCGGTGCTGCCTGGGCCGCCGCGTCCAGCTACCGCAACACCGACCACCGCGGCGGCGCCAACGGCGCCCGGATTCGGCTTTCCCCACAGAAGGACTGGGCGGCAAACAACCCGGCCCCGCTGGCAACCGTGCTCTCCGCACTCGAGCAGGTTCAACAGGACTTCAACGGCTCGGCCACGGGCGGCAAGAAGGTATCGCTCGCTGACCTGATCGTTCTCGGCGGGTGTGCGGCGGTTGAGCGCGCTGCCAAGAATGCCGGCATCGACATCACGGTGCCCTTCACACCCGGTCGCACCGATGCCTCCCAGGACGAGACCGACGTCGAGTCGTTCTCAGTGCTCGAGCCGAAGGCTGACGGGTTTCGCAACTACCTCGCCGGCGACTTCAAGGTCTCGCCCGAGACCCTGCTGCTCGACAAGGCATTCACGCTTTCGCTCAGCGCCCCGCAGATGACAGTGCTCGTCGGCGGTCTGCGTGTGCTCGGCGCCAACACCGGCGGGACAAAGCACGGAGTGTTCACCGACCGGCGAGACACCCTGAGCAACGACTTCTTCACTAGCCTGCTCGCCCCGGGCACGGAGTGGAAGACATCGGCCTCGGACCCGAACGTCTACGAAGGCTCGAACGGCACGACGGCAACCGCAGTGGACCTGGTATTCGGCGCGAACTCGCAGCTTCGGGCACTCTGCGAGGTGTACGCAGCTGACGACGCCAAGGAGAAGTTCGTGGCGGACTTCGTCGCCGCTTGGGACAAGGTCATGAACCTGGACCGGTTCGACATCTAGGGCGGGTGCACCGGAGCCTGCCGGACGGATGAGCAGGAAGGAGCGACGGTGATCATCGGCGAATAGGTGAGCATGCGACTTCGCCCAAGGGTCGGCCTGATCACCGCTGTTTCAATTGCGGCGATGGTGGTCTCACCCGCCGTTGCCCACGCAGCGAAGGGTGCGACCACCAAGAACGGCTGCGTCACCAGCGTCCCTGACCCAGGAACCAGCACCCCGGTCCGGATCTGCTACTCGCTGTTCGAGCCGGCAGGCGCATCGCCGTCGCACAAGGTGCCGCTGATCTTCCACAGCCACGGCTGGGGCGGGTCGCGAGAGACGAGCGCGACCTCGTCACAGATCAAGCCGTTCCTCGACGCGGGCTACGGCGTACTGTCCTTCGACCAGCGCGGCTTCGGTCAGAGCGGTGGGCACGCGCAGATCGAGAACCCGGCATTCGAGGGTCGCGACGTCGAGCGGCTCGTCGCCCTGGTCAGCCGGTTGAACTGGGTCGTCCAGGACGGGCCGGGCGACCCGCGGATCGGCGCGGTCGGTGGTTCCTACGGGGGCGGCTACCAGTTCGTCGGCGCTTTCCGTGAGATCACCGACCAGCACAAGCAGGTCTTCGACGCGCTGGCACCGCAGATCACCTGGTGGGACCTCAAGCAGTCTCTCGCGCCGTCCGGCGTCGCAAAGACCGAGTGGGCGACGCTCCTGACGGCAGCCGGCGTCTCCGCACTTCCGCAGCCCGTGCTCGCCGGCTTCGCCGAGTCCGCAGCCCTCGGCACGTGGAACGACGGGACCATCCCGGGCACCACCGACCTGAACAAGTTCTTCGCCAAGAACGGCCCGTCGTGGCAGGTCTCGCAAGGCCGCCACATCGACGTGCCGGTTCTGTTCGGTCAGGGCATCACCGATGAGCTGTTCCCGCTCGACCAGGGCCTGAAGAACTGGGCGTACGCCCTCACGCCGAAGGCGCGGCGGCACAGCATCTTCATCGGCTACAACGGCGGGCACGTTCTGCCCAACGCATTCCCGCAGTCGATCCAGCCCAGTGGCGACCCCTGCACCGCGAAGCTGACCCACGGAAAGGACTTCACCGCACTGACGGTCGAGTTCTTCAACCGATACCTCAAGCACCAGGATGTGCATCTACCCGGCCTGAACGCCTACCACCTGGCTACCGCGTCCGGCACGTGCACGACAACGAAGTCCGTCGTGCCAAACCGCACCATCTCGATCGGCACTGTCACGACGCCGGAGCTCGCCGGACCGCCGCTCGCAACCAAGATCGCTGACGGCCCGATTCGAATCGCCGGTACGCCGTACCTCACCGGTGCGGCGACCGCCCTCGGGGTGAACAATCGCGCGTTCTACGCCCTCGGCATCGGCACCAGCCCGCTCGACGCCAAGATCGTGCAGGGCGACATGTATCCCTGGAGCTCGGCCACACCCCTGAACGGGATGCCGGAGCAGGTCGAGCTGCCTTCAGTGGCAGTGAACGTGCCCCGCGGCCAGTCCCTGTTCCTGATCGCGGCCGCGACGAACGACATGTACGCCGGCTTCGGCAGCCGCACTCCGGGCGTGGTGATCTTCAACAACGCCAAGGTGCGTCTGCCGGTCGTCCGGTAGCGCGATCGCATGAGCCTGGATCGCCGCTCACTCCTGAAGGGCGCCGCCGTCGCCTCCGGGGCCGCGCTGCTCGGGTCGGGCGTCACAGGGCGGGCCGTCGCCGCGCCCTTCCTCAACATCGGTCCGATCGACACGCCCTCGCTCAATGCGGTTGCGGGGCGCTCACCGATCGAGCACGTCGTGTGCGTGATGATGGAGAACCGGAGCTTCGACCACTTCATGGGTTGGCTGCCCGGCGCGAACGGGATCGGGATCGATCTCGACGGCAAGATCGCCGACCACGAGCGATACGAGTCCTTCCGGTTCCGTGACCGCAGCGGGAAGACGCACGGCATCTTCAAGACCGACGTGCTCAACGCGTGCGGTGAGGCCGACCAGGACCACGGCTATGACGGCGGCCGGATCCAGTGGAGCAACGGGAGGATGAACGGGTTCGTCGCGGACCCCCACAACACGACGTATGCGCTGTCCTACTACGCAGCGAGCGCCCGCCAGTTCAGCACACCGCTCGCCATGAACTACACGACCTGCGACAACTACTTCTGCTCCTACCTCGGCCCGACCTGGCCGAACCGCTTCTTTCAGCACTCGGCGCAGACCGACCGGCAGAACGACGACCTGCATCCCGACTGGAGCGACGCGGCCTGGGCGCCGAGTCCGGTTCCCTCGATCTGGGATCAGCTCAACAAGCCGGGTGGGCCGACCGGCCGGTACTACTTCAGCGACGTTCCGTTCCTTGCCCTTTGGGGGGCCAAGCACCTTCCGATCTCCGCGCCCTACCCCGAGTTCCTCGTCGACGCGGCGGCCGGAACCCTGGCGAACTTCACGATGGTCGAGCCACGCTTCGCGGGCGAAGGCCAGGGCATCACCAACGATGACCATCCCCTCGCTGACCTGCGCGGCGGCGACGCGTTCCTCGCCGAGATCTTCCACGCTCTGGCGAACGGACCGAAGTGGTCGAAGACGCTGCTCGTCATCAACTACGACGAATGGGGCGGTTTCTTCGACCACGTCGCACCGCCCATGGTGGCGCCCGGCAACCAGTTGCTCGACACACAGAACGTCGTCCGGGACCGCAAGACCAAGGAGATCACCAAGGTGCTCGCGGGCTTCCGGGTGCCATGCATCCTCGCCTCGCCGTACGCGAAGGGCAACCCGGACCGGCCGCGGATCAGCTCGTACGCCTACGACCACGCATCCGTGCTGCGGTTCGTCGAGTGGAACTGGAAGCTTCACGCCATGACACCCCGTGACGCGTCAATCCCCTTCGCCGGCGCCTCCAAGAAGCACCTGAGCAACCTTCGCTACGCGCTCGACTTCACCAACCCGAAACCGAGGGTGCCAGATCTCCCGCAACCATCGCCATTCCTCACCAGCGGTTGCGAAATCCCCGTGCTGCCCTCCGGGGGCATCGAACTCGGTACGGTCAGTGGGCCCGCTCGTCCGTCGTGGGATGCGCTCAAGCGATCCGAGCTGATCAAGGGTTGGATCTAGGTCTTGATCAGGCTCACGATCTCTGCGCGCGCCGGCTTCGCCTCCGGGATCGGCAGGATCGGATAGACATGCGGGAGCGTTGCTCCCTCTCGAACCGTGAGCTGTGCCCCGTCACGCTTCATCGCCGCGGCTAACGGCGCGATGTCCGCGAAGAAGATGTCGTGCGTCCCCATGAACGTGACGACCGGTGCGAGCCCGCTCATCCGCCCGAACATCGGACTGACCTTCGGATCCTGAGGGTTGAGGACGCCGGCGTACTGCAAGCCGCAGTAGCGCAAGCCGTCGATGCTCAGCATGACGTCGTACGGTTCGATCTCACGGGCCTTCGGTTCGCTCAACGTCACATCGAGCCATGGGCTGATCAGGATGATTCGTGCTGGTTGCTTGCCCCGGTCGCGCAACGCCTGCGCGACCGCAAGTGCCATGCCGCCGCCGGCGCTGTCCCCCATGACCGTCACGTGGTCGGTGCCGAACTGATCGATGGCGCGCTCGACGATGTCAGCCATCGCCGGCACCGTCTTGTCTGCTGTCTGCTCCGGGGCCAACGGATAGATCGGAACCGTGAAATGCGCCTGAGCCGACTTGGCGATCTCACTGATGAACCGCCAATGGAATGGCGAGATCTCGAACGTGTAGGACCCGCCGTGCAGGTAGACGACATGGTGGCGCGCCTGCACGTTTCGTGGTCTGGCGTCGAAGACCGTGATGCCGTCGACCGTGCCGGCCTGCACATCGAGAGCACGGGCGATCACCCCGGGCGGCGCCGTTCGAGGTGTCTTCGCTCGCGCTTTGTCGATCTGCTTCTGCATCCGCTCCGGGCCTTCCGGGCCCGTGGTCTTGCGCAGCAGGCGAGCGCCGACCTCGATGGCACGCAGCTGCCAGCTCATGTCCCCTCCGCGTGCACGCCGCTACGGTAACCGTCATGACGGGAGGACGAGCGCAGGCCTGGCGGGACCGCGGGTCACACTTCTCTTGGAGTCCGGCCGACGAGTCAGCACCGGCCGTTGACATCTTTCACATCGAAGGTGGGGACCCTTCCAACCCGACGGTGGTGCTGGTCCACGGCTTCCCGACCTGCAGCGTCGACTGGTTCGACCTCGGCGTCTTGCTGAGCGACCGGTTCCACGTCTGCGCCATCGACTTCCCTGGATATGGATTCTCGAGCAAGCCCGCCGGCTGGGGCTACAGCCTCGTTCGCGATGCCGAGCTGCTCGACCATTACCTCGCCGTGGTGCTCGGCAAGGAGTCGGCTGTCGTCGTCGCACACGACCGTGGCACCAGCGTCTCCCTGCTTCATACGATCAACGCGGCCGCCGGACAAACCAAGACGAGCGTCGACCACCTGATCCTGACCAACGGCAACATCTATCTGCCGTTGTCCAACCTCACCGACTTCCAGCGTCTCGCGCTGGATCCTGCGACGTGGCCCACCGTCATGGAGGTCATGACCCCGGCCATGCTCGCTGCCGGGATGGGCATGCTGACGTTCACACCACCTCGCGGCGCCGGCGACCCTGAGGTCGCAGCGCTCGAGGCGACGTTCGCTCACAACGACGGCGTGAGCGTGTTGAACGAGACGATCCAGTATCTCGTCGAGCGCGCCGAGAACGAGACCGAGTGGCTCGAGCTGCTCGGGAAGCTGGACACGCCGACCTCCATCATCTGGGGCATGAACGACCCGGTGGCGCCACCTCGTGTTGCGCTGCACGCCTGGGACGACTTCCTGATGTTCAAACCCGGGCAGAATCGGGTCTATCTCGTACCAGACGCGAACCACTACATCCAGAACGATCGGCCCGACGCGTTGGCTGCGGTGATGGCACACACGCTCGACCCGGGAAGCGATGCGGCACCGGGCCCGATCGCGCCGGAGAAGGGTGCGCCGGTTCTCATCGACAGCTCTCGCGAACGGATGCCGAAAGGCACCGACGTACTCAGCTGAGGACGCCGATCACTTCTCTGCCGTATTGGTCCAGCGCCTCGACCGCGTGATCGACCGAGTCTCCGGGGACGCCGACTCCATTCCACGTCACGCCGATCTCAGCGAGTCGGGCAAGCCCTTCGAGCTGCGCACCGGCGTCGAACGACGCGGTGCCAAGATCTCCGCCTTCCCGAGTCATGAACGAGACGTCGATCGCCGAGCGGTCACGCCCGGCTGCGTCGACCCGCCGCCAAAGGTCGTCGAGCAGCCGACTCAGGTCTGCTGTCGTCTCGAGAACCGTCGTCTTCGCCGTCGCCGCGAGGGAGGCGGGAGCCGGGAACGGGTTCCAGCCGTCGCCGAAGTCGGCAACGCGCTGTCGCGCCCGAGCGCCATTGCCCCCTACCCAGATCGGCACGAGCGCGGGCTTGGGGTTCGCGGTCTGCCCCACCGCGGAGAAGGTTGAGCCCTCGAAGGCGAAGTTGTCGGTGGACCAGATGCCTTTGATGACCTGAATCGCCTCGTCGAACAAGTCGTTTCGCGAGTCGAAGTCCACGCCGAGCGCTCGGTACTCGGCCTTCATGTAGCCGACGGCCGCCGACAACGTGAACCGCCCGTTGGACAGCGCATCGATCGTGGCGATGGCCTTCGCAACGATGAACGGGTTTCGATACGGCAGGACGACGATGTTGGGGATCAGCCTGATCCGCTCGGTGACCGCTGCGATGAAGGACAGGGCCGCAAACGGATCGAGCGCATCGTGCCCGCCCGCCTGGAGCCAGCGGTCCGATGGCGCCGGGTGGTCGGTGAACCCGATCCCATCGAATCCGGCCGCTTCCGCCGCCTTGGCGAACCGGATCACCGCATCCTTGGAGACGAACGCCGGGTCGTACGGATGCTTCACCAGCGGGTACGTGACCCAATGCCTCATGACCAGTGCCTCACGACGTCGGGCCCAGCACGTAGTGTCCCGTCTCGGGATGGTGGTACCAACCCCCGGCGGCGTGGGTGCCGCCGTCGACGTGAAGCGTCTGACCGGTGACGTACGCCGACAGGTCCGAGGCGAGGAAGACCGCGACTCCAGCGATCTCGTCGACATGGCCGGCCCGGCCCATCGGCACCATGTCCTGGACCCGGTCGAGCACACCGGGCATCGCCACCGCCTCGAGACCTTCCGTCATGGTGAAGTCAGGGGCGATCGCGTTGACCCGGATCCGGTACGGCGCGAGCTCCAGCGCAGCGGTCTTCGTGTAGTTGATGACGCCGGCTTTTGCCGCGGCGTACGCCGCGTACCCCGGGGCGGCCCGCGTCCCTTCGATCGACGTGACGCTGATCACGCTGCCGCCGACGCCTACTCCGACCATCGCCTTCGTGACCCGGTGAGTGCACAGCAGCACATGACGCAGGTTCGCCCGGTACAGCGCGTCCCAGCCGTTGTCGGTGGTCTCGAGCAGCGGGGCGGAGAACACCCCGCCCGCATTGTTCACGAGGATCGACGGCGGGCCGAGCTTCTCGATCGTCTCGGCTAGCGCGGCCTCGACCGCAGCCGACTCGCGCACATCAGTCGGGACGCTGAGCCCGCCGACCTCGGTGGCCGCGGCCGCTGCGGTCTCCGGGTCGCGTTCCCAGACAGCGACCTTGGCTCCGAACGCAGCGAAGCCGGCCGCGATCCCACGACCGATCCCGGATCCGGCGCCCGTGACGATCGCCACCCGGCCGTCGAGCCGTACGGCGTCCGGCGAGATCGGCATGGCGGGCACCGTAACGCACGGCGACCGCGGGCTCAGTGGTGCAGCGTGTGCAACGCCTGCTCGATGTGCTGGTGACGGCAGTGCCAGCACAGCTGGCGCTCGTTGGCGGGGGTCAGCTTCCGATGCCCGCAGCCGGCGTGACGACTTCCGCTACGGAAGGTGACCACGCTCACCAGGCCGAGCCACTCCATGTACACGGCAGCGAGGAAGAGGGCGAGCGCCATCGCGATGATCACGGCAAGCAAAGGGTCCATGGCAGTCGCCTCCTAGCGCTGCGAGTCCCCCCGAAGGCTGGTACTCCTCTTGATACATGCATAATGCACGCATGTCCATCACCTTCACGCCGTCCGGGCTCCGGTAGGTGGAAGCGAAGGTCTCCGCGGACCAAGATGAGCTCACCGACGCAGTCCTCGGAGTCAGTCGGGCACTCGTCGGGATCGCCCTACGGACGGTCGCCGAGGACCCATCGGACATCACCCTGGTGCAGTTCCGAGCGCTTGCGACGCTCGCTGACAACGGCAGCCAACGAGTCGCTGACCTCGCCGCCCTGCTCGGCGTGAACAGCTCCACCGCGACGCGGATGTCCGCCCGGCTTCGCCGAAAGGGCCTGATCGTCCGGGAGCCGGACCGAACGGACCGTCGGGCGACCCGGCTCGAGATCACTCCCGCCGGCAAGGCCGTCGTACGAGCCGTGATGGAGCGGCGGCAGGCCGTCATCGGACACATCACGCGGCGCATCTCCGATGACCGACGCCACAGACTCATCGAGTCGATGCGGGTCTTCACCGAGGCGGCGGGCGACGGGCCCGACCAGGACTGGACTCCAGGGTGGACTCACTGAACCCGGACCATGAGCCGCTCGACCCCGCCGCATCCGAAGTTCGCGACCTGAGCCATCTCGGCGACTTCAGTGCGACGCCACGGCTGCTCCTGATCGCCGGCCTCGCACTTCCTGTCGGCGCGGTCAGCGCCTGCCTGTCCTGGGGCCTGCTCCGCCTGATCGGCCTGATCACCAACGCGGTCTTCTACCACCGGCTCGCGACACCACTCGTCGCGCCGGACAGCCACCATCACAACCCGGCCCTGATCCTGCTCGCGCCCGTCGCGGGCGGCCTCGTCATCGGACTGATGGCCCGATACGGGTCCGAGCGAATCCGCGGCCACGGCATGCCGGAGACCATCGAGGCGATTCTCATCGGCGGTAGCCGGGTTCAACCGAGGGTGGCGGTCCTCAAGCCGATCTCCTCAGCGGTTGCGATCGGCACTGGCGGACCGTTCGGCGCCGAAGGGCCGATCATCGCGACCGGCGGCGCCGTCGGGTCACTGTTCGCCCAGCTTCTTCACCTCACGGCAGACGAGCGCAAGACGTTGCTGGTGGCCGGGGCAGTCGCAGGCATGGCGGCGACCTTCAACACCCCGCTCGCCGCCGTCCTGCTGGCAGTGGAGCTCCTGCTGTTCGAGTGGCGCCCGCGCAGCTACGTTCCGGTGGCCGCGGCGGTCGCAGTCGCCACGGCGTTGCGGAGACCACTGCTCGGCAGCGGGTTGCTGTTCCCGGTGAGCGCGCCGTTGCACATCACCGCACCCACCTACCTGCTGTGTGTGGTGTCGGGCATCGGCTCTGCCGCTCTGGCGGTCATCGCCACCGTGCTGGTCTACGCCTCAGAGGACGGCTTCCGGAAGCTGCCGATCCATTGGATGTGGTGGCCGGCTATCGGCGGTCTCATCATCGGCATCGGTGGCCTGCTGGTACCCCAGACGCTTGGCGTCGGCTACAACGTCATCGACGCCGAGCTCACCGGCTCGATCGGCCTCGGCCTGGTCGGCGGAATCCTCGTCGTGAAGACGCTGATCTGGTCGCTGTCGCTCGGCTCCGGCACCTCCGGCGGTGTGCTGGCACCGATGTTCATGATCGGTGGGGCACTCGGAACCCTCGAGGCTCACATCTTTCCCCACGTGGGCGCAGGCTTCTGGCCGCTGGTTGCCCTCGCCGGCGTGCTCGGCGGCGTGATGCGCTCGCCGTTCACCGGGGTGGTGTTCGCCATCGAGCTCACGGGACGCTTCGACGCGGTCCTGCCTTTGATGATCGGGGCATCCGTCGCGTTCGGCGTCTCCGTGCTGGTCCTCAAGCGCTCGGTCCTGACCGAGAAGATCGCCCGCCGCGGCTACCACCTCTCACGCGAGTACGACGTGGATCCGCTGGAGATGGCGTTTGTCGCCGACGTGATGCGAGCGGACCTGAGCGACCTCGCCACCGCGCCCACCGTGTTCGTGGACGACACCCTTCGGCACACCGCATATGTCATGGCCGAGGCACATCAGACGCGATGTGCGGTCGTCACCCGAGGCGAGGACGCCGAGATCGTCGGCTCGATCGAGCTTGTCGATCTCCTCGTCGGTCGACGGCAGGACCTTCACGAGATGTCTCATGCCGAACGAGTGATCCAGATCAGGATGCCGTTCCGACGGTCGACAGCACGCAGCGGTCGCGCTGCGAACCAGGTCCAGAGCGACCAGGTGTAGCCGCACTCGCGTTTCTCGTCTGGCCAGGCGGGCAGGTGCCCGACGAGGACGACGACGATGCGTGAGGGAACCATGTCACAGCCCGCTCAGCAGCAGGATCCCCCCGGCAGACAGTCGGAGATGCGGCCACCGCCCGACTGCGGAGAAGACAGCTACATGGGACACGGGAGACTCGACGGCAAGGCTGCTGTGATCACCGGAGCCGACAGCGGCATCGGGCGGGCAGTCGCGATTGCCTACGCCCGTGAGGGCGCGGATGTGCTGATCTCCTACCTGTCCGAGGACGAGGACGCGAAGGACACCGCGCAGTACGTCGAGGCGGCCGGTCGCCGCGCGGTTCTGGTACGCGGCGACGTCTCGGACCCAGAGCATTGCCGCGACATCGTGGCGCAAGCGGTCGCAGAGTTCGGCCGGATCGACATCCTCGTCAACAACGCGGCATACCAGATGACACACGAGACGATCGAGGAGATCTCCGATGCGGAGTGGGATTACACGTTCCGCACGAACATTCACGCGATGTTCTACCTGTGCAAGGCCGCGCTTGCGCACATGCGACCGGGAAGCACGATCATCGGGAGCTCCTCGGTCAACTCCGACATGCCCTCCCCGCAACTCGCGCCGTACGCCGCTACCAAAGCGGCGATCGCAAACTTCTGCGCCAGCCTCGCCCAGCTGCTAGGAGACCGCGGGATTCGGGTCAACAGCGTCGCGCCAGGACCGATCTGGACGCCACTGATCCCTTCGACCATGCCGCCGGAGAAGGTCGAACACTTCGGCGAGAACACCGCACTCGGCCGGGTCGGACAACCGGCCGAGCTGGCGCCGGTGTACGTCCTCCTCGCCTCCGACGAGGCCAGCTACATCTCCGGCGCGCGAATGGCCGTGACCGGCGGCCGGCCGATCTTGTGACCGAAAGGATGGAGATGGCGGACGAGCAGTCGGCGGGCCGCGGGCACCCTCGGCTCGTGATCGTGCCGGAGGGTGGCCATGCGACCAGCGACAGTCCCGCGGCGCTCGGGTACGAGGCGGAGTTCCCGCTCAACGCCGGACGAACGACGATCGGAAGCGGCACCGGCCAGGACATCGTGCTCGACGGGCTAGCCGCAGAGCATGCGGTCATCGATTGGATCGCCGACGGCGATGAATACGTGTTCGAGCCGCTCACATCAGACGGGTCCGCGACAGTCGACGGCGGCATCGCGACCACGGGGATCCACCATGGCGACCGGCTTCAACTCGGCAGATGGACACTCATCTTCCAGCGCGACGAGGCCGCCGATCACATCCGCCTCGGGAAGCGGGCGCGACAAGGCGGTGAGCACGCCGGAGACACCAGGCGCCGCCCAGGTGGCTACTCGACCGAGACCGCACCGTAGACGACCTACTCCCGGTCGAGCGTGCCCCAGGCGCCCGCCTGCTCGTCGATCAGCCGCTCGCTCTCACTGATCACCTCCTCGGCGATCCAGGCCAGCGGCCGGTCACAGCGGACCAGCGGCTCGTTGTCTGGGCCACGTCCCACGACGCTGCCGAGCAGCAGCCAGGGCCGGGCGCCTCGGCGATCGCGAAGATGCCGGTAGTCGTACAGCCGGCGCGCCACCCACAAGTCCAGCGACCGGCCCCTCCACCAGTCCTCCACGGCCAGCGCACTCGCCGACAGGCCTGGCAACTCAACACCGGTGAGATCGTCGCGACTCTGCGATCCGCGATCTACGGCCGGTCCCTTGGACCAGCGCACGTATATGTCGCGGCCGTGTCGCTGGACCAACCGCGCCAGATCGGCAAGGTCGGTCACGACCGGAAGCTCGGCGTCCTCCCTGGCCGGCGCCGGCCGGCTAGCAGCGTTCATGCCCCACCGGTTGCCTGGTTTTGGCGTGAGCAAACGATGACTCCGGCCGGCTGCCTGTTTGTCATGACCGGCGCGAGGGGAACTCTCAGTCGAACCACTCACCTGGAGGCGAAGCCACGATGTCACGCGACGCGATCATCATGCTCAAGGAAGACCACAAGCGGGTCCGTGCGCTCTTCCGCGACTTCCGGAAGGCCGGCGAGAACGCCGAGGCCACCAAGGCACGACTGGTCGACAAGATCCTCGAAGAGCTGACCGTGCACACCTACATAGAGAACGAGGGCATGTACCCCGAGGTGAAGACGCTGATCCCGGACCTGAAGGAGGACATCCTCGAATCGCTCGAGGAGCACCACGTCGCGGATGTCCTGTGCATGGAGCTGTCGGTGATGAGCCCCGAGCATGACCACTTCGACGCCAAGGTGACAGTGCTCATGGAAAACGTCGAGCACCACATAGACGAAGAGGAAGAGGCGTGGTTCCCGAAGGTGCGCGAGCAGCTCAGCCGAAAGGAGCTACAGGACATCGGCGCTCGGATGGAGACGCTGCGCGAGAAGGCGCCCCGGCGACCGGCTCACCCACGGTCGCTCAAGAAGACCGTCAAGGCAATGGTGTCCTAGGCGCCGAACAGCCGTCCGCGCAACCCGGGGCCCTTCCCGCATGAGTCTCCGAGCGGGCACCCGAGGCCGAGTCGGGGTACGACGGAGCCCTCACGGAAGACATCGCCACGTTTGCGACCGATCATCGTTACCGGGTTGCCCGGCTCGGCTTCCCGGCGCCGGATGCCCTCGGTCCGGTCGTCGCCGAGCCGGGATGCGGGACCAGCCCGAGGCGCGGATCGCCCCGATCCCCCACCGCGTTCTCCTGCTCAGGCGACCTTGAAGCGGGCGATGCTGGCTCGTAGCTCGGAAGCCAGATTGTTCAGTTCGGCGGCGGCGGCGGCGGACTGCTTCGAGCCCTGCGCGTACTGCCGCGAGACGTCCGACACCTGAGTCATCGCCGCGACCACCTGATCCGATGCCGACCGTTGCTGCTGGGTGGCGACGCTGATCTCCTTGGCTGCGGTGGTGGTCTCCTCGACCATGCCGGAGATCCGTTCGAGCGCGTCGACGACGCCGCGGGCGAGCTCGGAGCCGGTCCGCACCTCCTTGCTGCCTTCCTCGCTGGCCATGATCGTGGCCGAGGTCTCGGCCTGGATCTCGCTGACGATGGCCTGGATCTGGCCGGTCGACTGCTGCGCGCGTTCGGCCAGCTTGCGGACCTCGGCGGCCACGACGGCGAAGCCGCGGCCGTTCTCCCCGGCCCGGGCCGCCTCGATGGCGGCGTTGAGCGCGAGCAGGTTGGTCTGGTCGGCCAGGTCGTTGATCACGTCGAGGATCCGGCCGATCTCCTGGCCTTTCTCCCCGAGGGACAGCGCGCGACCGCCGATCTGCTCGACCCGCGCGGCGATCGCATCCATCGCCTCGACGGAGGCAGACACGGCCGCCTGGCCGTCTTCCGCGTGACGCAGGGTCTCGGCGGCGTACCGGGCGACCGACTCGGAGGTCTCGGAGATCTGCGCAGCCGTCGCGGCGAGCTCCTCGATCGTGGAGGTCGTCTCCGACACCGCCGAAGACTGCTGCGTGGCGCTCGCCGCATGCTGCTCAGCGGAGGCGAGGAGCTCGTGTGCGGCCGCGACGATCTGCTCGCCTCCGGCGCGGATCGACCCGACCAGGCCACGCAGGTTGCCCAACGTGTCGTCGAAGGCAGTGGCGAGCTGCGCCAACAGCTCCTGCGCGACGCTGTCCGACTCGACCTGCACCGACAGGTCACCGCGGGCGGCGAGCGCGAGCGCGGCGGAGAGATCCTCGACGGTGCTTCGCAGCTGGTCGCGTTCCGTGTCAGCGTGAAGGCGTTGCGCCTCGAGTCGTGACGACACCGCGTTGCCGAGCAGCGAGATCATCATCGAGGACAGGCCGATGAGGATCAGCGGCCCGGCGGCGGCCTTGTTGAGGTCGTGTGCGATCCAGGTCGCAAGCACCAGCGAGCCCGCCATGAACACCGATTGGCCCATCGCGAGCAGCAGGTTCGGCGCGATCACTGCGGCGCCCGCGGTGGTGACGAGCATCATCACCCAGAACGGACCGGACACCCCACCGGTCAACGCCACAACGGCGACACCGACACCCTGGTCCACCACGCCCATCACGACCAGGTACGGCACCTCGAGTCCCGGCGAGCGGGTCATCACCATTGGGGTGAGACGTTGCATGATCACCGGTACGAGGCCGATCGCCAGCCACGCGTAGATGATGTAGCGGTGCTCGTACGCGGGGTTGATGCCGTAGTGCGCCATCAGGATGACGGCGATGGCGGCGCCGACGAGCTTGCCAAGGCTGGCGATGCCGGACTCGCCATAGAGGCGATGCCAGGCCAGCATGTCGGACACGGTCCAACCTTCCCGAGGGGTGAGGGAGCTCTCGGGGAGTTGCATCGGGCGATTCCCGATTCATATGAAGCAGGTGGAGCAGAAATGCCCGAAAAGTCCTACCTCACGTCATTCGTCACCTCTGGGTCGGGCGAATGAGCCGGATGTACGCCGTGACGGGCTCCGCCTCTGGCATCGGTGCCGCGATTCGCGAGCGCCTGATCGCTGACGGGCATTCGGTGATCGGTGTCGACCGCGTCGACGCCGACGTGGTGGCCGACCTGGGTTCCGCGGCGGGCCGGGCGGCCGCGGTCGCCGGCATCGCGGACGCCTGTGGCGGCGCGCTGGCAGGGCTGGTGACCTGCGCGGGTGTCGCGGGGCTGCCCGATCGTCCGGGGTCGCTGCTCGTGTCGGTCAACTACTTCGGCACCGTCGAGGTCATCGCGGGTCTGCGCGAACAGCTCGCGGTCGGAGGCGGCAGTGTCGTTGCGATCAGCTCGAACTCCACGACCTGCCAGCCCGGCTACTCACTCGACCTCGTCGATACCTGTCTGGCCGGCGACGAGAGCGTGGCCGGCGCCATGGCCGACCAGGCCGACTCGGTGATGACATACCCGGCGACGAAGACGGCGATCGCGCGCTGGATCCGCCGCCACTCGACTGCTCCGGAGTGGATCGGCGCCGGGATCCGCCTCAACGCGATCGCTCCTGGCCTCGTCGAGACGCCGCTCGCCGCGGAGCAGCGCAACGACCCGACGATCGGACCGTTGGTCGCGATGTTTCCGTTGCCGTTGGGCCGGGGCGGCGCGCCGCCGGAGATTGCCGACGCTGCCGTCTTCTTGTTGAACAACCAGTTCTGTGTCGGGACGTTGCTGCTCATCGACGGCGGCACCGAAGCACTTCTACGTCCGGATGCCTGGCCGACGCTTTGGGAGATCTAGTGACGACGACGGAAGTGTTTGCGCCCGCCGGGCTCGGTCCGCTCACGTTGCGGAACCGGATCATCAAGGCAGCGACGTTCGAGGGGATGAGCTACCAGGGCAAGGTCTCCGAAGCGCTCATCGACTTCCACCGGGCCGCCGCCGCGGGTGGGGTGGGCATGACGACCGTCGCGTACTGCGCGGTGTCGCCCGGTGGTCGCGGCGCGCCCCATGAGCTGGTGCCGCGCCCGGAGCTCGTGCCGGACCTGCGGCGGCTCGTCGCGGCAGTTCACGACGAAGGCGCTGCCATCAATGCCCAGATCGGGCATGCCGGGCCGATCGGAAACGCGCGGGTGACGGGCTCCAAGGCGCAGGCCGCTTCTAGTGGCTTCAGCCCGCTGGGCACCCGGTACCACGCGATGTCCGTGGCGGACATCGAACGTACGATCACCGACTTCGCGAACGCCGCCGCGGTGCTCGCCGAGGCCGGCTTCGACGCAGTCGAGATCCACATGGGTCACCACTACCTGATCAACTCGTTCATGAGCCCGCGGTTCAACAAGCGGGACGACGAATGGGGTGGCAGCACCGAGCGGCGCGCCCGGTTCGCGCGCGAGGTCGCCAAGGCGGTTCGTGCCGCCGTCGGCCCGAGCGTCGCGGTGCTCGCGAAGCTCGAGATGGAGGATGGTGTTCCGCGTGGGCTGACGGTGGCGGACAGCCTGCCGATCGCGCAGCTGCTCGAGGCGGACGGGCACCTTGACGCACTGGAGCTGACGGGCGGCGGCTCCCTCGCTAACCCGATGTACCTGTTCCGGGGCGATGTTCCGCGCAAGGAGTTCGCGGCCACGCTGCCGGCCGTGCTTCGGCCGGCGTTCAAGCTGGTCGGCAAGCGCTTCATGCCGGAGTACCCGTTCACCGAGGGCTACTTCCTTCCGGAGGCCCAGCAGTTCCGAAGTGCGTTGTCGATGCCGATCGTGCTGCTCGGTGGCATCACGAAGCTCCAGACGATCCAGCAGGCGCTCGCCGACGGATTCGACTTCGTCGCGATGGGCCGTGCGCTGCTGCGTGAGCCGGATCTCGTGAACCGAATGCGCGACGGCGCTGCCAAGGAGTCGATCTGCATCCACTGCAACAAGTGCATGCCGACGATCTACCGCGGTACCCACTGCGTGCTGGTCGAGCCGCCGGAACGACCCGGGCTGAGGGTGCTGTCACAGGACTGAGCCACGTCTCGTCTTCCGAGTGAGAGGAAGGTGAGAGCTGTGGATCACGTCGTACCGCCGATCGACAGACCCCGGGGCCCGCTACGCCGCTTCGCCTGGCGCTACTCGCGCAAGAACATGGGGGGCGTCGCCGATCCGCTGCGGGCGCTCGCGCATCACAGCGGTGTGCTGATGGCGAATGGCGCCCTCGAGATGCTCGTCGCCAAGCGGTGGAAGGCGCTCGACCATCACCTGCAGTGGCTGGCCCTCCAAGCCACATCGAGCGCGATCGGGTGCTCGTGGTGCATCGACTTCGGGTACTACGAGGGCATGCAGACCGGCATCGATCCACGCAAGGTGCGTGACGTCCCGCGTTGGCGTGACTCCGATGTCTACGACGAGCAGGAGCGTCTCGTGCTGGAGTACGCCGAGGCCACGACGTCGACGCCGGTCATGCTCGACGACGACCTGGTGCGGCGACTACACGCCAGCTTCACCGACGAGCAGATCGTCGAGCTCGCCTGCTGGGTCGCGCTCGAGAACTACCGTTCGCGGATAAACGCCGGTCTCGGCCTCGAGAGCCAGGGCTACTCAAGCCGCTGCGAGCTCGCTCCGGTATGACGGACCTCGAGGACTTCGAGGCCGAGCGGTCCCGGCTGACCGCGATCGCGTACCGGATGCTCGGTAGCTCGGCCGACGCCGAGGACATCGTGCAGGAGGCCTACCTCAGGTGGCGTGACCGCAGTGACCGGGAAGTGTCGTCCGTTTCCTCCTACCTCACGACGATCGTCGTGCGGCTGTGCATCGACGAGCTGCGGTCGGCGCGAGCGCGGCGGGAGTCGTATGTCGGGCCGTGGCTGCCCGAGCCGCTCCTGGTCGACGAGTCCGATCCGGGGGCGGCCGCCGAGCTCGCGGACTCGCTGTCCCTTGCGTTCCTCGTGCTACTCGAAGCGCTCGCACCTGTCGAGCGGGCCGCGCTTCTCCTGCACGACGTCTTCGAGTACGAGTACGCCGAGATTGCCGGAATGCTCGGCCGCGAGGAGCCGGCTTGCCGCCAGATGGTCAGCCGCGCACGACGCCGAGTGGGTGAGCGGCGGCATCGTTTCGACGCCGACCAGCAGGCGGGTCGCGAGCTCGCAGCCCAGTTCCTGAGTGCGTGCGCCGAGGGCGACCTGGCGGCCTTGCTGTCTGTGGTGTCCGAAGACGTCGTGCTCTGGACCGACGGCGGCGGGAAGGTCAAGGCCGCCCGGCGCCCCATCCATGGGGCGTCGAAGGTGACGCGATTCCTGATCAGCGTCGCGAAGGGCATTCCGGCTGGTACCGAGTTCCGCGAAGCCGTCGTCAACGGCGAGCCCGGGTATCTGTTCGTCGAGGACGGCATAGTGACGACGACGTTGTCCTTCGACGTCGCCGACGCCCAGATCGTCGGCATCACTGCGGTGCTCAACCCGGACAAGCTGCGAGGACTGACATGATCGGGTGTCATGAGGTGGGGGGTCGCGGCGCTGTGCGCTGCTGCAGTGGTCGCATCTTCGGCGCCGGTTGCGGCTGAGACCTCCGACGCTGCGGCAGGCGGCGGGACCTGCGGCGTCTGGAAGGAACGCACCGTCGGCTACAGCCTCGGGATCCTCGAGGCGTTGCTGCCCGACGACCGCGGGGGCATGCTGCTGTCGAGCTCGACCCATGACGCGATCGAACGGCTGACGCCCAACGGCAAGGTCACGGTTCTCGCGAAGGTGACCAGCCCGGGCCAGATCGTCTGGTGGGGCAAGAACAAGGTGATGTTCCCGACCGGCGACGCCCTGCAGTCGGGAGCATTGAGCCGGGCTGATGGCACGTTGCAGATCCTGAACCTGAAGACGGGCAGGCTGCGTACCTACGCCAGCGGGCTCACGATGCCCAACGGCCTGGCGCTCGATCGCGACGGCACGGCGTACGTCACCCGCGACACCGGCACCGGTACCGGCATCACCCGGATCTCGGCGAAGCCCGGTCACAAGGTCACCACCAACTGGTCGAAGCTGTCGGACACGAATGGCATCGCCATCGATGCCGGACGTCGTGTCATGTACGTCGACCGGACGTTCGAGGTGGGCGCGCCGGTGGTGCGGATCCCGATGGCACATCCGAACCGGACGACTCAGATCGGCGACCTGTCCAACGGGATGCCGCTGAAGCTCTTGGACGATCTGTTCATGTGGCATCGGGTGCTCTACATCCCCGCCAACGGTGGCGGTGAGCTGTACAGCGTCGACACCCGGACCCGACGTACCTGTCTGATCGCTGCCGGGCTCGGCAACCCCTCGGACGTCACGGTCGGAACCGGTCACGCCTGGCGCAAGGGCGCCCTGTTCGTGTGCGGCTTCGACGGCACCGTGCGCGAGTACGTCCGAACCTGAGGCTCGCACCCAGTTGAGTTTGAACCGGATCGTGACGATGCTCGATACAAAGACCAAGGACCGCGGAGTTTCGGAGGCTTGCTCGTGACGGCGTCGCCGATGGCTGCGCCTGAGTCTGCTCACGAGCAGGCGCAGGCGCTGGTCAGTGCGGTCGAGCGGATCGTCCTCGGGCGGCGTTCTGCGGTCGAGCTGACCGTTGCGGCCGTGATCTCCGGTGGCCACGTGCTCATCGAGGACGTACCCGGGTCGGGCAAGACCACGATGGCGCGCGCTCTCGCGCAGGCGCTGGGCGGGACGTTCCGTCGGGTGCAGGCGACCGCTGACCTGATGCCGGCCGACATTACGGGCTCTTCGGTGTGGGAGCCGGCCCGAAGCGCGTTCAGCTTCGTGCCAGGGCCGCTGTTCGCGAACGTGGTCCTTGTCGACGAGCTCAATCGGGCGTCGCCCCGCACCCAGTCGGCGTTGCTCGAGGCAATGGATGAGGCGGCGGTCACGGTCGACGGGGTACGCCATCTGCTGCCCGACCCGTTCGTGCTGCTCGCAACACAGAACCCGTTTGAGCAGTGGGGAACGTACCCCCTTCCCGAAGGGCAGATGGACCGGTTCACCGCGCTTGTGCACCCGGGCCTCAACGCGGAGGACGTCGAGCGGCAGATCGTCCGCGATCAGCTGGTCGCGCCTACCGTCGACCTGCTGCGTCCGGTCATGCACGTCGGCGACCTGCCCGCGCTCCGTCGCGCCGTACGGGGGACTCACGTCTCGGACGGGGTGCTCGGCTACGCCGTCTCGATCGTCGGGGCTACCCGGACGTATCCAGGCGTGGCGATCGGTGCCAGCACCCGAGCCGCGATCGCACTCGTCCGCTGTGCTCAGGCGCGGACCGTCTTGCAGGGCCGGCCGCACGTCCTGCCGGATGACATCAAGGCACTTGCCGTGGCGGTACTCGGGCACCGGCTCGTGCTGGCCGGTGACGACGGTGGTCACGCTCGCGGTCAACAAGTGATTGCCGACATCGTCGCGAAGGTGCCGGCGCCGCTGTTGGGCGCTTGAGCCCAGAAGGAGGCAGGCCGGTGGCTGACGGTCGCGGCGGCGGCGGGACGCTGTCGTGGATCCGGCACCTGCCACGACCGACCCGCGCCGCCTCGCTGTTGCTGACGATTGCGGGCTTCCTCGAGCTGCTCGGGCAGCTCATCGGCTCGGAGGGGGTCTCGATCGCGGCGGCTGCCGCCCTGGGCGCGGTCCTCAGCGACGCATTCCTGGCTCCGGGTGTGACCTTCGCTGAGGTGGATCGTCGTACGCCGCTGCGGATGACGGTAGGCGTTGCCGCCAAGGTCGAGCTCAGTGTGACCGGATCGGCGAAGCGGGTATCCGGTCGGCGGCCGATCGTGATGGAGGATCGCCCGCCCGGGCTCGACATCGGGCGCTTCGTCATCCCGTCGATCCGGGTGGGCGAGCGCGTCGTCGCCGAGCGCACGGCGATTCCACAGCACCGCGGACGATGGGAAGACGGCGGCCGTATCGACATCGAGGCGTACTCGCCGCTGGGCGGCTGGGTACGCCGAAACCGGATGCGGATCGCGGAGTCGGGCTGGGTGCACCCGGCGCCGGCTCCGCCGCTTCGGCTACCGGAGGTCAGCGCCGGGGACGTCTACGGGCGGACGTCGATGTCGCGCAGCGGGTCGGGACACGATTTCTACGGCATTCGCGAGTGGCGCCCGGGTGACGCGTCGACCGCGGTCCATTGGCGGGCTTCGGCGCGACGCAACCAGCTGGTCGTCATGGAGCGGGAGCGGCCCGGCCACCCGACGTTGGTCGTCGTCGCGGGCCGGCTCGCCGACGATCAGACCGGCGAGGACCTGCTCGCGCGCGTCGCCGCGACCGTCGTACAGGCGCTTCGAGACTCGCGCGGCGTGGTTCTCGTTGCCGACGGCTCGGCGGAGTCGGTCACCAAGCCGATCGCGGCGCTGGACTGGTTCGCCGGCCTCGAGCCCACGAGTGAGCCGGACGGTCCGACCCTGCGCAAGGCGTTGCAGCTGGCGGGCGGCGGGGCCACGGTGATCTGGATCGGTTTCGACGAGCTTCCGGCGCGCATCGCCACCGCGGCGCGCAGTGCCGGCGCCGGATCGGTGGCGGCCGCGCATGCTCTCGCCGGGACGCCCCGATGACAGCGGCGGAGCTCAGGGCACGGAACTGGTGCGGCGCCGCGTGTGCCGCCGCGCAGATCGCTGCCACCGCTGCCGAGATGGTGCCCTGGTGGGCGCTGCCGTTCACACTTGCGCTGACCGGCGCCGTGACGCTGCCGACCGGCCCGGTGGACCAGCTGAGAGCTCGGCTGACGCGCGTCGCGGGTGTCGCATCCGTCGCGGCCTTCACCACGATCATCGCGATGCGTTCGATCAGTCAGGGTCGCGACGGACTGGTTGATCCCACCTCGACGCTGCGGTCTCTGACGGAAGCGCTGGTCGTGCTCTCGCTGATCATGGCGCCCAATGCGCGTACTCCACGCGAGCATCGCGTCTGGCTGACGGTCACGTTGGGTGTGCTCGTCGCTGCGGCCGCGGGAGGCAGGACGGTAGGACAGGGCGTGATGATCGCCGTCTCGTGGGTCATCGTCCTCATCGCCACGAACCGGGTCCAGGTCACCGACGCCTACGTGAACGGTGCGGTGCCCGGCGAGATCGTGGGCACGGCCGGTAGGGAGCGACTGTCCTGGCTGCGCCACGCGGACACGCTGATCCCGATCATCGCGACGTTGGTCGCGGGCGCGATCATCTTCATGACGGTGCCAGCCGGGCTCGGCAGCGGTGACCTCGCGCGGCGGATCGCTCGTTCGGTGCAACGGTCGAATCTTCAGCTCGCCGACCGGGACCTCGTCGGCGTCGACACCAGAGGCCTAGGTGCGCTGAGCCTGCTGGTTCGGGGCGAGCTCCCGGACACCCCGATCATCCGGGTACCCGAGTCGTCGCCCGAGCTGTGGCGTGCCACCTTCTACCGCGCCTACACCGGGACCGAGTGGACCAACGGGGTTGACCGCGTCCTGCAGAGTCAGCTCGGAGCATCAGTGAGCCTGCCGACGTTCGCCGATGATCCACCCGCGGCCGGCGGCGTCACGCGGACGGATCGGGTCGAAGTTCAGCCGGAGAGCGAGGCCTCTCTCATCTGGGCGCCGGGTGTCCCGGACCAGGTCAGTGGCGACCCGGCGGAGATCCGCGGCCTGCTGCGCGGGTCGGCGAATGTGCGCGTGATTCGCAATGGGCAGCCACTCACGACCTACACGGTGCGGTCGGTCGTCCCGCCCACCAAGGAATCGGCCCTCACCGGCGCGCGTGGCGGCCACCTCGCCAACGCGGTCTGGACCGCACTGCCGAGCGAGCTGCCGGCGGAGGTCACGAACCTCGCCCGTGAGATCACCGCCCGATCGACGAACCGGTTCGAGATGGTGCAGTCCGTCGAGAACTACCTTCGCGACCACGAGACCTACTCGTTGGATGCGCCGGTCCCGGGGCGTGGGAAGGACGCCGTCGACGACTTCCTGTTCAACACTCACGTCGGGTTCTGCGAGCTGTTCGCCTCTGCGGAGGCGGTGCTACTGCGCAGCGTGGGAGTTCCGGCCCGACTGGTCAGCGGCCTGGCGTACGGCGTCCCGCAGGGCAAGACGCGGCTGTTCACCGCGAAGAACGCGCATGCTTGGGTGGAGGTCTACTACCCCGGCGTCGGCTGGTCGCCGAGCGACCCCACGGCCGGGGTGGCGCTCGCTGACGCCGGATCCGGGCAGCGCTCGTTGCTCTCACGCGCTTTCGACCGGGTTGCGACGATCGTGCCGGGCGGTCGGCTTGCCCTTGCGGTCGTCGGGGCAGGCCTCCTCGTGGCGCTCGGAGGGATGCTGCGCCGGTTGGCGCGCGGCCGAGGGCGTGGACGATCACGTCGTGGCGCGCCCCGCTCGCCGGGGCCGGTGCTGGCGGCATTCCAGCGAATGGCGAAGAGCCGGCACGGCCCGCCGCCACGCGCTCCCGCCGAGACCCCGCGGCAGTACCTGTTGCGTGTCGGGGGCGCGCGACCGGACGTCGACACCGCGGTGCTCGCGCTGGAACAGGAGCTGTACGGCGACGGAGCACCGAGTGACGCCGAGGTCCGAGCAGCGATCGAGACCTTCGCCTCGTTGACCACCCCAGCGCCCTGAGGCGCTACGCGATGGGTGTGCGTCCCCGAAGTAGCACATGATGTGGGCCCTCGAATCGGACATTGGGCGCAAAGGTGGCTCGCGCGGAGGACTTCATGTGCTACTTCGTGCGGGGGCTAGCCGAGCGGGAGGCAGGTGGCGCAGAAGTCTTCGCCGAACGGGGTGAGCTCGATGCTGCGGCGGATCGTCTTGCCGCGGCCCGCGTCTCTCATCGCCTTGGACACGTCGGGCTGGGCCTCGAGGACCTGGTACCGCAGCCGATCGGCCACCGGCTCGCGGGAGAACCAGATCAGCCCGAGGCGGAACAGGTTGTTGAGGTAGGCCGGCACGCGGTCGATGTGACGGACCCCTGCCTGTGCGCCGATCATCGTGAGCCCTGGCGCCACCAAGGTCGTCGCGACGTTGAGTGGTCGGCTGGTTCGCACATCGACTGAAGGCTGCGCGCCTTCGATCGCGAGCAGTCGCAGGATGCGGCCCTCGTCGGGCGCCAGGTCGGCGAGGATCCGCACGTACGCCGGGTGCAGCTCGTCGTCGTAGGACATGTCGCTGGATCGAAGCAGCAGCTCGCGACCGATCTCCTTCAGCGGCCGGTCGGCCACGGGCTCCGGCGTCTCGACCGGGAGCACCCGGTTGACCACTCCCACGCCGGGATAGGACGGCTGGTCGCCGATCCCGAGCACCTGGCGCACGCTCGTGCGGAGCTCGGTGCCGAGCGTCGAGAGCACGGCTCCGGGGGACTGGCCGGAGACGACCGCGCTGAACACCCGGTTGCCGGTGTTGAGCGCAACGCCGAGGGACCACTCCGTGGTGCGCCACCAAGCCGCGACGGCGAAGCGGGCGAGGGACGGCGCGGCGCGAAGGACGGCCGTCACGTCCTGACTGTCGGCGTTGACGACCTCTGGGACGAGGGGTGGCCGGGTCACCGCATCAGCCGAAGATCGCAAGATGAATCAAGCCGGCGCCGAACCCGAGGACGGCGCCGTGCAGGTACAGCAGCCACTCGTCCTCCTTGATCGCCGTCCGCAGCATCTCGGCGAAGTCGTGCGGAGCCATTGTGCGCATGCGTGCGGCGAGCAGGGTGAAGATGGCCTTGTTCTGACGGGCGCCGAACTCCGGATCGTTGAAGGGCGTCATCGTGTAGGCGACGGCCTCGGTCGCGAGTGACTCGCGGATCGCGTCGTACTGCCTCGAGCCGAGCGCGACCCGCACCAGGCCCGATGCGCGTCCCAGCGAGTCGTCGACGGCAGGCCGGAGCGCGTTCTCGATCAGCTGACGGGTGCGATCGGCGCGCGGCCCGTTCATCAGGTCGTCGCCGATGTTCGCAATCGTCACGATGTCGTTCGCGATGATGCTCGCGTAGACATCGGCGACCTCGGGCTGCCGGCGCATGAACAGACCGTGGAAGGTCATCTTGAGGAACCGGCGTGGGGCGACCGGCTCGAAGATCATCCAGATCCCGATCAGGTTCGTGGCGTACCCGATGAGCACACCGCCGATCGGCAGCAGGTACCACGCGTGCGGAAAGGTGTCGGTGATGAAGGCGAGCGGGACGCCGAGCAGCAGACCGAAGACGAAGCCGAAGTTCTGGATGAACGTCAGCTCCTTGCGGCCGACATCGAGGAAGATCCGGTTGGCGAGCTCAGGCTGCTGCTCGATCCGCCGGATCACCATCAGCTTGATGTCGAGCAGCTGGTCGATGTGCTCGCCGATCTCCTGCGTGACCTGACGCACGACATTCGGCAGCTGCTGATCGACCCGGTCGTGGATTGCCTGGCGGGCGCGTGGCGGCAGGTCACGCCAGAGCTGGCCGTGCTCGCGCTCCAGGATCCGGTCGACCAGGTCGTGCACGTCCTGGCGGGAGTTGACCAGGATCTGCTCGGCGATCCGGTCGGGCTCGAGCTGCTCGTAGAACTCCCGTGGGCTGCCGAGCTTCGAGATCCCCTTGTCGACCGCGATGCTGCCCATCTTGGCCGCGCGGGAAGGGATGATGCCCTGCCACCCGAGGCCGGCCTGCATGATGCCCGGGATCTGCTGGATCTTGCGTGGCAGCAACCCGACGAACGGCGCGAGCGGCCGGAACCGGATCCCCCGGAAGTGCACCGGATAGAACAGCATGACCACGCCACTCCAGTTCGTGACGTAGCCGATGATCCCGGTGAACAACGGGATCGTCAGCAGCTTCAAGGTGTGGCCGGACACGCGTCCTCCACCCCACCCCTCCGCCCGACAAAGGGTGACGACCGGAGTCGCCGGCCCTCTTTGGGTCACCTGTTCGCGCCCCGACGTCCGCCGGTTTCGCTTGTTTTAGCAGAATGTTTGATGTGACGGATGCTGCCGCAACGCTTCGGGTCGCCGTGATCGGCGCCGGTCCCGCGGGGATCTACACCGCAGATGCGTTGTGTGCACAGACGGATGTGCCGGTCCAGGTTCACGTATACGACCGCCTGCCCGCGCCGTTCGGGCTGCTGCGCTACGGGGTTGCCCCTGACCACATCAAGATGAAGAACCTCGCCGCCACGCTGCAGCGGATCATCGAACACGACAACGTCGGGTTCCGCGGAAACGTTGACGTGGGCAGAGATGTCACCGTGCCGGAGCTGCTCGCGGACTACCACGCGATCGTCTACACCTACGGTGCCTCCATCGACCGCAAGCTGGGCATCCCGGGGGAGGATCTGCCGGGCAGCATCGCGGCCACGGCATTCGTCAACTGGTACAGCGGTCATCCGGACTTCATCGAACCGTTTTCGCTGGAGGCGACCAGTGCCGTGGTGATCGGCCTGGGCAACGTCGCGATCGACGTCGCTCGGGTCATCGTCCGTGACCCCGAGGAGATGGCGGCAACCGACGTTCCGGACGACGTGCTGGCGGTTCTTCGCGCGTCCTCGCTCACCGACGTCCACATCGTCGGACGGCGTGGTCCGGAGCATGCCAAGTTCACCATCAAGGAGCTTCGCGAGATGGGCGAGCTCGCCGGTGTCGACGTGGTAGTCGACCCGGCCGAGGTCGATGAGGTGGAGTCCGACGACAAGGACGTCAAGCGCAACCTCGACGTGTTCAAGGAGTGGGCGCACCGTCCGCTCGCCGGCGGAAAGCGCAAGCTCCACTTCCATTTCCACTCGCGTCCCGCCGAGATCGTCGGCACCGACCGGGTCGAGGCATTGCGTTGCGAGCGCCCGGACGGGGCTACGTACGACATCCCCGCGCAGCTCGTGTTTCGGTCCGTCGGCTACATCGGTACGCCGATGCCGGGCGTGCCGTTCGACGAGACGTCCAACGTCATCCCCAACGATGACCACCGGGTGATCGGCGGGTGCGTCGAGGTCGGTGAGTACACCTGCGGCTGGATCGGACGCGGCGCGACCGGGGTGATCGGAACGAACCGCAGCGATGCGAAGGCGGCTGTGGCCTCGCTGCTCGCGGACACCGACAAGCTGCTCGCCCGCGCGGTGACGCCGCACTCGGTGGCGGCGCTGCTCAGCGGGCGTGGCGTCGCGGTCGTCGAGCTCGCCGGATGGAACGCGATCGACGCGGCCGAGGTCGCGCGGGGCGCCGGCCGCGGCAATACCCGGGTCAAGCTGTCGCTCTGGGAAGAGCTGCTTGCCGCGGCCTCGGCGCGGTCCTAGCGCCGACGTGTCGGCGTTCATGCGAGGTGGGCAGCGGCTCGCGGTTCTCCTCGTGGCGACGGCGGCGTGCCTGCTCGCGCTCGGTGCTCCCGCCTTCGCTCACGCCGTGCTCGAACACAGCACCCCGCCGGCCGGCAGCGTCCTCAAGCAGTCGCCGGACGAGCTGTCGCTGACGTTCGGCGAGAGCGTCATAGCGTCCAGCCAGGCGATTCGGCTCTACGACGATCACCTGGGTGAGGTGCCGCTCGGTGATGTCACCCATCCGGCGGGTCGCGGTGACATCGTCGTCGCCCCCGTCACGCACCGCCTTCATCCGGGGACCTACACCGTCACCTGGCGGATCACCTCCGCGGACACCCACGTCGTGTCCGGCTCGTTCACCTTCTCGGTCGGACATGCCACCACGGTCAGCGGCGTCCCGCCCTCGGAAGGCGATAGCTCTGAGACCGGTCCGCTGGAATCCGTCGTTCGCGGGCTCGGCTATGCGGGCTTGGTCACGGGCCCGGGGGCCCTGGTCGTCATCGTGTGGTTGTGGCCAGCCGGACTGGCGCGGCGGCGGATCAGGCGGTTGGTGATCGGCGGCGGTGTGCTGCTTGCGGTCGCCACCATCGCCGGCGTTGTGGTGCAGGGCGCGGACGCGGCCGGCGTGTCGCTCGGCCACGGGTTCGACGGGTCCGCGCTGCGACTTGGCATGGCCGGTCACTTCGGACGTGCCGCCGCGGCACGACTGGTGCTGTTGATCGTCATCGCCGAGCTGGCGATCCTCGGTCGGGCGGGAGGTCGGGTACCCGCCCTGCGGATCACCGTCGTCGCGGCGGCGCTAGCCGCGACCTGGCCGTACGCCGGTCATTCCGGGACCGGTGACCTGGCTCCGCTGGCGTTCGTCGCGGACTGGGTCCACGTCGCGGCGATGGCGACCTGGCTCGGTGGTCTCGCGATGCTGCTAGCCGGTCCCCTGCGTGGCGGCGGTGCGGCGAGCTCAGCGACCGAGCCGGCGGCGGTGACGGGTGCGTTCTCCGAGTGGGCGCTGAACGCGGTCACCTTGCTGGTCGCGACCGGGCTGTTCGCCGCATGGCGAAATGTTCGTGAGCTCGGCGCGTTGACGGCGACTCACTACGGGCACCTGCTGTTGTGGAAGACAGGCTTCGTGGTGGCGGTGCTCTTCCTGGCGCGTCTTTCGCGCCGACACGTGGCGGGTCGTGACGGTGCCGACCTGGGCGGGCAGCTGTGGCTGCGGCGGGCCGTCGGTGCCGAGACGTTCGGCGCGGTGGTGATCCTCGCGATCACGGGATTCCTCACTGGCACCCCACCTGCCTCGCAGACCTATGCGCCGGCATTCACCCGGACGGCGACCGACAGCGGGATCACGGTGGTGGTCCACGTCGATCGGACCGGTGTGGGTACGACACGTCTGGTGGTGTCGACCACTCGCGGCGGCGAGGTGCAGCGCATCACGCAAATCGAGGGTTCGCTCTCGGAGCTCGACCCGCCAGTCGGGCCGCTCCCGGTGAGCTTCAAGGGTGCCGGCCCGGGTCGCGAAGTGGCCGCGTTAACCTTTCCTGACGCCGGGGACTGGTCGCTCGAGCTCCGCGTTCAGACCTCCGCGATCACCGCGATCGCGGTCGCGACGACGATTCACGTTCGATAAGAGACACCTGGAGCAAGGTAGCCATGTTCACTCCGCGCGCCCGCGATCTATCCGTCGCGGTGGTGACGGGGCTAGGACTCGTGGTCGCGGCCGCGGCACCTGCCGCGGCACATGTGACGGTGCACCCGACGTCGGAACCGGCCGGCACGTCGTACTCGGTACTGACCTTCCGCGTGCCCAACGAGATGGACGATGCCCGCACCGTGAAGGTCGAGATCGTGCTTCCGACCTCGACCCCTATCAGCGGAGTCTCGGTCCGACCTGTCCCCGGATGGCATGCCCGGGTCAAGACCGTCACGCTGGCCAAACCCATCCAGACGAATCACGGCGAGCTCACTGTCGCACCGTCTCGGATCATCTGGAGCGGCGGCGACATCCCGGTTGGCGGCTACCAGGACTTCGACGTGTCGGTCGGGCAGGTGCCGGACCAACCCGGCCCGCTGGTGTTCAAGGCGCTGCAGACCTACAGCAACGGCAAGGTCGTGCGATGGATCGAGACGGCGCCCGCGGGCTCGCCGGAACCGGAGCATCCCGCGCCGACGTTGCTGCTGACCGCTAGGGGCGTCGCGAACGAGTCGGCGGGCTCATCGGCCGGCAACGGCGCAGATCGCGGTCTGGCGATCGCGGCTTTCGCTGTCGCCCTCGTTGCGCTCTGGCTGGCCGTCGCGGGCCGGGTCAGGCGCCCGCCGGGCTGAACTCGACAGGCGCCGTGAACGCCGCTTTGCGTGCGGCGCGGCGGAATGTCCGCAGCGCGGCCGGACCCACGATGCAGATCGCCGCAAAGTTCGTGATTGCGCGACCGGTGTCCCATCCCAGCGAGGTGGTCGCGTCGAAGACCAGGTAGTGGTGCCACTGGGTCGCCAGCGATGCGCCCGGCACGTAGGCGATCGAGCTGCCCGGGTCCAGCGAGAAAGGCCAGAACGAGAGGTTGGACAAGAAGCCGTAGGCATAACCCGCGACCGCCCCGTACGCCGCGAGCATCGCGATCTCCGCCTTACCGCGCAGCTGGGGCAGGCAACCCGAGAACAGCCCGATCCATGCGCAGGCGAACATCTGGTACGGCATCCATGGCCCGACGCCGGCGGTGATCAGCGCTGATCCGAACAGCGTCGTGCAGCCCAGCGCGAAGCCGAACCCGGGTCCGAAGACCCGGCCGGCGAGGATGATCGTGAAGAAGACGAACTCGATGCCTGCGGTGCCCGCGTCGAGTGGCCGCAGCGCGGCGCCGATCGCAGACAGGACGCCGAGCATCGCGATGGCCTTGGCGTCGATGTTGCCGCTCGCGACCTCGGCGAACAGGACGGCCAGCACGAGCGAGAGCAGCACGCCGAACATGAGCAGAGGCGTGTAGGTCGTGCCGAAGTGGTTGGGTGCGACGACGAACGGCCAGAAGAAGGAGATGAAGCCGATGAACGTCGCCATCACGATCACGGCCGTTGCCCGACCCCGCAGGGGGACCGCGACCACCCGGTCGGAAGCCACTCAGCTCGCCGCCTGTTCGAGGGCGTCCTCGACCGCTTCGACGGTGAGGAATGCGAGCGGCGAGAGGATCTTCGCGACCTGCGGCGCGAAGGCCGGTGAAGCGACGACGACCTCGGCGGTGGGCCCGTCGGCTACGACGTCACCGTCGCCCATCACGACAACCCGGTCGGCGGTCGAGGCGACGAACTCGACGTCGTGGGTCGCGACGACCAGCGCGCGTCCTTCTCGGGCGAGGTCGTGAAGCACGCCGCGGAGTGACCGCTTTGCGGCGTAGTCCAGGCCGCGGGTCGGCTCGTCCAGCAAGACGACCGTGGGTCCGGCGCGGAGCTGGATCGCAAGGACCAGGGCGAGCCGTTGGCCTTCCGAGAGGTCGCGCGGGTGGATGTGGTCCGGGATCCCGGGCGCGATGCGGTCGAGCAGCGTGCGCGCCTTCGTGCGTTCGTCGGAGCCGGCCTCGCGATCGGCGGTGTCGAGCTCTGCCCGCACGGTGTCGAGGTAGAGCAGGTCAGCCGGCGTCTGCGGTACCAGTCCGACGCGCCCCGCGGTCTCGACCGCGCCGGCTTGCCGCCGGCCCGCCCCCTGGATCGCCCACAGCAGCGAGGACTTGCCCGAGCCGTTGCGCCCCATCAGGGCCGTCACCGTCCCGGCGGTGAGATGGAGATCCACCCCACGGACCGCGACGGTGTCGCCGTACCGAACGACGATGCCTCGGGCTGCCAGCAGCGGGTCCGCCGTGGCGCCGGGGGCGCGGGGCACCGGCACCAGGCCGGCGAGACGGTCTCGCACCGGGCCCGCGCGACGTCGCGCGTCGCGGACCGACATCGGCAGCGGCGTCCAGTGCAGCAACCGGCCGAGCTCGATGACCGGAGGCGCGATCGAGGTCCGTTGGAAGACATCTGCTGGATCCCCGGCGACAGCAGTGCCGTCACCGGGGAGGTGGATGACGCGGTCGGCGTACTGCACGACCCGTTCCAGCCGATGCTCGGCCAGCAGGACGGTGACTCCGAGATCGTGCACGATCCGGGTGATGGCCGCGAGCACGTCCTCGGCAGCCGTCGGATCGAGTGCCGATGTCGGTTCGTCGAGCACCAAGACCTTGGAGTGGCTGGTCAGTGCGGCGCCGATCGCCACCCGCTGCTGCTGGCCACCGGACAGGTCGTGCAGTGGTCGGCGTCGTAGATCCGCGAGGCCGAGCAGGTCGAGCGTCTCCTCGACCCGCTTGCGCATGACGTCGGGGGCCAGGCCCAGCTGCTCCATCGTGTAGGCCAGCTCGTCCTCGACGGTGTCCGTCACGAAGCCGGACAGCGGATCCTGCCCGACGAGACCGACGAGGTGCGCCAGGTCGCGCGGCGGGTGCTCGCTGGTTCGCAGCCCACCGACCCGGACCTCACCGGCGAGGTGCCCGCCGGTGAAGTGGGGGACCAGACCGTTCACCGCGCCGAGCAGCGTGGACTTGCCGACCCCGGTCGCCCCGACCACGAGACACAGCTCGCCTTCGTCGATCCGAAGGCTGACGTCGCGAAGCACGGGCGCGGAGCTGCCGGGGTAGGTGATGGTCACCCGGTCGAACTCGATCACGCCGCAACTCCCGGCGCTCGGGACGGCAGTCGGGGACGCGCAGCTCCGGTGCCGACGGCTCGCTGCTCCATCGGCGGTGGTGGAGCGACGAAGGCCGGCAGGGCGGCAACCAGGATCGCGACGGTCGGAAGCAACGGCAAGCTCGGCCAGGACAGCGGCGTGAACGACGGCGTGAGGGCGCCCGCGTCGGCCATGGATGCGCCGATCAGCGCCCCGGCGGCAAGCAGCCCGGATCCGGCGACCAGCCACTCCGGGGTGCGCCACGGATCGGGCCGGTAGTGCGTTGAGGTGACGCGACGGCCGCCGATGCCCAGCCCGATGCAGCACAACGTGCCGCCGATCAGCATCGTGGGAAAGCCGAGCAGCGCCGGAGTCGTGCGGTCGAGCAAGCCGTAAGTGCCGGCACATAGGCCTGCCATACCGGCGAGCAGGCATCCGGTCGTGACATGCCTGGTGCGAGCCGGAACCTCACCTCGCCGACCGTAGCCGCGTGCGTCCATCGCCGCCGCGAGGCGCAGCGAGCGCTCGAACGCGTCTTCCACGACCGGAATCGCAATGGCGCGAAGTGAGCGCCAGCCGGTCGCGCCGCCGGCACGGAGGCGCCTGGCCCGGCGCACTCGTCCGATGCTCTCCACGAGCTGCGGCGCCACGCTCATGCACACCACCACGGCGACGCCGAGCTCGTAGAGGGCGCCGGGAAGCACGCGCAGCGCCCGCCTCGGGTTGGCGAGCGCGTTGGCGGCGCCGATGCAGCACAGGAGTACGGCGAGGCGCATCCCGTCGGTCGCGGCCGACAGCGCGTTCTCCAGCGAGACCGGCCCACCCAGCTGGACGTCCGCGGCCCAGTGCGGCAGTGGCACCTGCGGCAGGTGGAACAGGATGTGGTCGTTAGTACCGATGGCGCCGCCGAACACCGACCGGAAGATCACTCGGAGGAGGACGACGATGAGGGCCAGCCAGAAGTAGTACTTCAGGCCCCGCGCCCACGGTGCGTCGGTGCGGCGCACCGTGACGACGTAGGCCAGGACCGCGAGGGCCACCAGGAGAAGCAACGGGTTGTCCGTCTGGCTGACGGCGGCCCCGAGCCCGATCGCCCACACCCACCACGCCATCGGGTGAAGCGCACGCGGGAGCGGGTTCAGGGCGCGGCGCATGACTAACAGTCTGCCGAGGCGGTCCACGGGAACCACGACGGCCGGCATTGTTCGGCCTCTCCTGAGCAAGGATGTGCCCGTGGAGACCGTGGCGCTGCCGCCACCGAGGCGAGGCCTGTGGGCGCGAGCAGCGGTCGGCCTGGGGCACAAGCTGGAGCGGTTCTTCGGTGGCCCGGCCCGCACTCGCGTGGTCGTGGTCTTCGGTGGGGTCCTCGCCCTGTCGAGTGCGGACACCGCGACGGTGGGTGCCTCGGCGACGCCGCTTCGGCACGCGCTGCACATCACCAACTCAGACCTCGGTCTGCTGGTCGGCGTCAACTGCATCGTCGCGGCCGTAGCGAGCCTGCCGTTCGGGGTGATCGCCGACCGGTTTCGCCGGACCACGGTGCTCGGCGTCTCGATCGCCCTGTGGGGCGTCTGCATGGTGTGGAGCGCGATGGTCAACTCGTTCAGCCATCTGCTGATCAGCCGGCTGGCGCTCGGGATCGTGACCGCATCCGCCGGCCCGGTGATCGCCTCGATGCTCGGCGACTGGTTCCCGAGCGCGGAACGAGGTCGGATCTACAGCTATGTCCTCACCGGAGAGCTGCTCGGTGGCGGCATCGGGTTCGCCTTCACCGGCGACGTGTCGGTGCTGTCCTGGCGGCTGTCGTTCCTGCTGCTGGCCGTGCCCGCCTTCGTGCTCGCCAGGATGGTCTTCCGGTTGCCCGAGCCCATCCGCGGTGGTCGGGGCGTGATCCTTCCTGGGGCCACCGAGATCCCCACGAAGCCAGTCGTCGCAGATGATCCGCTGGACGAGGTCGATGACCCGGCCGACAACGTCGCGCATCATGTGTCGCGCAGCAAGGGCGTCGAGCCGGACTACGAGCAGGTGCTCGATACCGACACCCGCCGGATGGGCTTCTGGCAGGCGGTGCGCTACATCATGTCGATCCGGACGAACGTTGCGATGATCGTTGCCAGCGCGCTGAGCTACTTCTATCTGACCGGAGTCCAGACCTTCGGCGCCGAGATGGTGCATCAGCAGTACGGCATCAACACCGCGCTGTCGAACCTGCTCTTGCTGGTCGTCGGACTTGGTGCCGTGATCGGCGTACTCATCGGCGGCCGGCTGGGCGACACGTTGCTCCATCGCCGCTTCCTCAATGGACGAGTCTTCGTCGCCGCGATCTCAGCGGCGATCGCGGCCGGTGCGTTCGTTCCCGCCTTGCTCACACACCATCCGCTGCGAGCGCTCCCCTACCTGGTTCTCGCTGCTTTCGGGTTGTCGGCGCAGAACCCGCCGCTCAACGCGGCACGGCTCGACATCATGCCCGCACCACTGTGGGGCCGGGCCGAGGGTGTCCGAACCTTCCTTCGGACTGCCGCGCAAGCCCTCGCACCCATGCTCTTCGGTTTCACCTCTGACTACGTGTTCGGTGGCGGCCAGCACGCACTGCGATGGACATTCCTGGTGATGCTCGTGCCGCTGGCGGTGTCGGCGCTGTACCTGTTCCGTGCGTTGCGGACCTATCCGCGCGACGTGGCGACCGCTGCGGCGTTTCACGACGACCGGACGACCGGGGGCCGGGCGGCGTAGCTCAGCGCCGTCGGCTGCTGAGATCCCGGAGGTAGGCGTTGTAGGACTCGAGGGCCTCATCGCTGTCCGGATTGGCCACGTCGGTCGGCGGTGTGGTGGCGTCGGCGCCGACGAGGTCGTGCTGGTAGTTGGCTCGAACCGCGTCGAGCCACCCGCCGAGCTCCGAGCCGGGGCTCGACATCGCGCTTCGCGCCCAGACGACGGCCGAGATGCCGAACATCAGGGCCATGATGGCGTCCCCACCGATCCACATGACCGCGCCACCTGCATGGAGGTCGGTCACCAGGTTCGGTGCCCACGTGGGGTGCATGGCCGCCATCGCCGGCCACGGGTACTTGTCGGTCTCGCCGAGGATCACCCCGGTGAAGGTGTCCACCGGCATCGCCACGACCAGCATCGCCATGCGCAGCGGAGCGCTGAGCTGCCAGCGAATCGGTGGGCTTGCGACGAGCGGGAGGAAGAAGAGCACCCCGGCGCCGACATACATGAGCTGTTCGAGGCCGACGAGCCAAGGGTGGAGCATCCGCTGATTCATGAAGCCGGTCAGGTGAGTGCCCACGATCACTGCCGTGTAGAGCGCGAGCCCGACCGCGGGGTTGGTCACGAGGGAGCAGGCGCGTCCGCGCAGCACCCGGCCCAACTGTTCGGCGCGTCGCTCGGGCAGCGCCGCGATGGCAACGTTGAGCGGGCGGCCGGCGACGAGCAGGATCGGAACCACCATCACGAGGGTCAGGTGGCCCACCATGTGGAGCCAGAACAGCGAGTCGTCATACACCCGCAGGCCGCCCTGCGTGGCGTAGACGAGAGCCACGATCCCGGCGCACCAGGCGGTGGTGGCCGCTGCGGACCAGGTGCGCCGACGTCGCGCGAACCACGCTGCGACCAGATAGCCGACGAGCAGAACGCCCGCGGTCAGCGCCGACCAGGGATGCAGCGACCACGTCGTGAAGGCCCGACCCACGGTAAGCGGCGCAAGCTGCGGGTGGCTGGTCTCGTGCGATGCCGACGCCAGGCCGGCCGGCGAGTGCGAATGCTCCTCACCGCCGCCCACCATCGACATGCCAGGTGGCTGGACGCCCGCCGGGGTCGACGCCGGGTGGCTGCCGGTTGCGGCGAGGGACTCGACCGAGATCTGAAGCTGCCCGGACCCGCCCCCGCATGCGCTCAGCGCAGCGAGGCCGATCAGCAGCGCAGCAGCTGCCCGGCGTGCCGTCATCTGGGTTCGCCTCACCGTGTTGTGCCCCGACCAATCGTCCCATGCGGATTCGGGCCGATCGGCGGGCGGCCGGACGCGCTAGCCGGCGCGCACCGTCCGGTTGCAGCCGGCGAGCACGACTCGGACAGGGCCGTCGCTCTTCACGCGCACTGTTGCGTGGCAGTCGACCCGCGCACGATGGACGGCGACGACCACCCGCGAGATGTTCCGCGCGACGACGTCGAGGGCGTCGCGTTTCGGGGTCCTAGGCGGCTTGCTCCAGGACTGGCTGAACTCGACGTACGGAATGATCGCCTTGGTGCCGCCGGTGAGCGCTCCGGCGCCGACCTTCATGCCGGAGGGCTGCGGATCGCCGCTGCCGAAGCCGCGTGAGCGGACGTCGATCGTGCCGATCGCCCCTGCCTTTCGGGGGGTGACGTCGGACAGCCAGTAGGCATGGTCGGCGACGACATCGGCGAGCCGGTTGTCCTCGCCCCGATTGACGACGTAGGTGACGTGCGCCGGGTTGCGGTTGACCCGGTGGGTGCCGAGCCAGGTCGCGCCCGGACCGTACTGGTCATTGGTGGCAAGCGTCAGGTGATCGGATGCGGTGAAGAGCTGCTCGATGTAGCGCAGCCCGGCCGCTGTCATCTGCTGCGTGTTCTCCACCGTGCCGTCGACGGGGACCAGCTCGTCCGCGGTGGCGTTCCACGCGAGGATCGGGACGTTGCGAAGCGACGGCAGACCTGAGGCGGGGCTTGCCTCACCGACGACGGAGAACCCTCGGGCGAACAGGTCGGGATAGCGCTCGGCGAGCCGGTAGGTCCCGAAGCCGCCCATCGAGTAGCCGCTGACCACTGTCCAGTCGGGATTCAGCGGAAAGAGATGCGCGACCGCGTTCCACGCCTCGAACGTGTCGGCCTCGGCGACACCTGCGTACCCACCATCGGGTCCGCGGCCACCTGGCGTGAGCACGATCGACCCGGCTCCCCGTCTGGCGAGCTGGACCTGGTTGTGACTGGTCGCGTACTGGTTGTAGTTGCCCGACAGGGAGTGCAGGAGCAGCGTCATGCCATAGCCGCCGCGCGGCGCCGGGCCGCTTGGCACGTAGAGGTTGTACGGCTGGAGCTGCCCCACCATCCGGCCTTTGCAACGTGCGCCGACGCTCGTCGGCGGGACGATCCGTGAGCACACCTGGGTCGGATCGAGGCCCTGCCCGAACCAGAAGTGGCTGGCGAAGATCCGGTCGGTCGAACCCGATCTCGGGATGTCGCTGTTGTCGGTGACGTGCCGTGCCAGCTTTGCAAAGCTGACGTTCGCGGAGAACGGCTCGACCGATCCGAGTACGCCGAGCTCGTAGGCCTGCTCGTGCTCGCGCCACATGAACGGTTGCACGAGCTCGCCGGCCGCGCTGTCGGCGATCGTCTCCGTCGGCTGCGCCAGCGATGGCCAGGGCTCGTTGAGCCGCGGACCGACGTTGACCAGGCCGACCGGGGCCGCACCGCCTCCGCCAGGGGTGGTTGCGGTGGCGGGGCCGACTGCGGGCAGCTGGTAATGGGCGTGTGCGCGGTCCCAGAGCCCGACGCCGATGCTCATGCGCACGGTGCTCTTGCCCGGGTCCCACGCGGTGTGTGGAACCTCGACGGTGAACTGGCGTCGTCGCACGCTCACCGACACCGTGGGCGCGGGTTGCAGCACTCGGCCGGTGCCGGCTTGGGTCATCGTCGCGGAGTGCCCGTGCACAGTGACGAAGTACGCCGCGGACGACGACACGCCCGCATCGGCCGGCCACTTCTGTGTCTCTTGCGAGATGCCCAAGGCGATCGTGAACCCGACCAGCCCTGGGTCGGTCAGGCTGTTGAGCGTGACGCGGAAGGCGGTCGCTCCCGCCAGCGGTTTGGTGCGGAACTCGACCAGGTCCGCCGCGTTGTCGGCATACCTGCGTGTGGTCGGATATGTGAAGGTGCCTGCCACCGGCGAGAAGATGAAGTCGGTCTCCGGCCACGGCGTGGTCGGGTCGAGGACACCGACCGCGCCGTGGTCGTCGTACAGGTAGTCCTGGTACATCCATTCGCCATCGCGATACGCCTGGGTGCCCGACACCAGAGTCGGCGCTGCCTTCCAGATCCCGCGGTTCTCCAGCTGTGGCGCAACGGCAGGCTTGGCGTACAGAACCGACGGGCCGGGACGATGGCCACTCGCGACGCTCGGCAACGAGTCGGCAACGGTGCGGTGTGCCGAGCGGGCCAGCGGCTTCGGCGCGATCTCGTGATGCCGGTCCGAGCCGGTTGCCGCGGTCGCTGCGGTTGCGGGGCCGAGCAGACCGAGAATCGTGATCGCGACGACCACGCGGCGTTGCATGTCGCGATCTTCGACGGCGAGGCGTCGCGAACCTGCCGAGGCGCTCGCGCCATTCGCGGCTGCTGCGGCTGGGCCGGCCCGCTAGCGATCCGGCTCGCTCACCGCCACGTCCGGAGACGTTGTGGTCTCGGTGTGCTCCAGAACGATCGCCGTCACCTCTGCCTGCATCGCGTGGACGTTCGGCGACGAGTCGAGCAAGGCGATGCCGAGGGTGGCCGCGGAGGCAGAGAGGGCGACGCCGACCGCGCCGCCAGAGCTGAGGTCGAGAGTCTCGTGCAGGGCCAGGACGGCCAGCAAGGAGGCGATGGCAGGCTCGCCGATGTCGATGACCGGCAGGGTCACGGAGAGCGGGGCGATCCGGAAGGCCGTTTGTGAAAGCAAGAGGCCGGAGATCGCGAAGACGGCGAGGACGTAGCACTGCGAGTGGGTCAAGGTGTGCAGCCTGTCGTGCTGGAACTGGCGTCCGACGACCTTGGTCATCACGGACAGCATTCCGAAGCACGCGCTCGCTGCAAGGGCGAGCAAGCTCGCGCGAATCATCGGTCGAGCCGCGAAGGTCTCGGCGACCAGGACAAGCAGGACCACCGCGACACCTGCCGTGACCGACATCGCGAGGGTGGCGAAGGTCGTGATGTGGGCGTTGTCTCCGGACGGGTTGCCGACCACGAGGAACGCGGTGATGCCGCCCGCGACGAGGCCGGCGCCGATCCATTCGCGAGCGTGCAGCCGGGCGCCGGCGTACCAACCCGCCAGCGGCAGCGCGAACAACAGCTCGGTCACGATCAGCGGTTGGACGAGAACGACCGGTGCGAGGAAGAGGGCAACCGCCTGTAATCCGAACCCGCCGACGGCAGTCGCGAGTCCGATGAGCCACTTGCGGCTTCGAACCAGCCGAACCAGCAGGGTCGCGCTGACCTCGGCGGGTGCCTCGGTGACTCGCGCCGCACGCATCTGCTCGACGTTCGCGATGGCGAACGCCACAGCCGCCCCAAGCGCGCACGGCACCGCGACGGCGATGCTCGCAGTACTTGCCATGGCCTCCCGATCTTAAGGAGGGAACCTGCCCCGTCCGGTGGTGGCTACTCTCCGCTGAATCGCTCCCGTGCCTTGTCGAACTCGCCGGACTGCACCAGCCCGTGGACCGCGATCCGGTCGATGTGGCGCTGAGCCGTGCGGTCGACGTCGGCATACATGTCGATCGCGAGCTTCGTGACACCCAGCACATCGGGCGAGATCGCGATCAGCCGGCGGCAGAAGGCGTAGACGTCGTCGAGGAAGGTCTCGGCGGGAAACACGTCGTGCACCAGGCCGATCGCTACCGCGCGCTCCGCGTTGACCCGCATGCCGGCCATCGCGACGTACTTCGCCCAAGCCGGTCCGACGAGCCGGGTCAATCGGCTGGTTCCCCCGCTGCCGGCCATCACGCCGATGTTCACTTCGGGAAGCCCGAACTCGGCGTGCGGCGTGCAGAACCGGAAGTCGCACGAGACCGCCATCTCGACGCCGGCGCCGAGCGAGATGCCCTGCGCCGCGATGATCACCGGCTTCTCGATCGACTCGATCTCGTCGTACAGCAGATGGTGACTGCGATAGTTGCGCCGGAAGTTCCACCCAGGGTGCTGCGCTTCGGTCTGCGGGTTGCCGGGGCTCGACCCGACCTGGGTGCCGAGGTCCATTCCTGCAGTGAAGTACTTGCCGGTGCCAGTGATGACCAGGCAGCGAAGGTCGTCGCGCAGCGATAGCAGCTCGAGGGCCTCCCACAGGGCTGCCGTCATGTCCGGGGTGATCGCGTTCAGCTTCGCTTCGCGCTTGAAGGTGACGGTGAGGATCCCGTCCGCCTCGGTGATCGGTGCGTGTTCACATCCCGCCATAGCCGGTCACCCTCCCATGGGGTGCAGCATCTTCATGGCGAGGGTGGCGAGCGAGTCGATCATCGCGTCACGGTCGATGTCGACATCCCAGGTGCGGACCTGATGTGCGGCGCGCTCAGTCATCGCGATGATGGCGAGTGCGGCCAGCTTGGTGTCGACGCCTTGCACGTTGCCGTCGTTGAAGCGGTCCGACAGGACATCGGCGAAGCGCGAGGTCAGCACTACCGCGCGCGCCCGCGCAGCGGGGTTGCCGGCGCGTGGCGTGTTGACCTCGTCGACGAACACGCCCCAGCGCTCCGTGATCGACACCAGGTCGGCGATCCACTGCGCGAGGGTGATCTTGCCGTCGGCGTCCGGGGTGACCGCACCGAGATGGGCGGCGGAGTCGAGGACTTCGCGGGACATCAGGTCGATGAGGGCGTCGAAGATCTCCTCCTTGCTGTCGAAGTACCGGTAGAACGTCGCGCGGGAGATCGCTGCCTCGGCGCAGATGTCATCCACCCGGCTCGCGGAGTAGCCACGTCGTGTGAAGACGGTGAGCCCGCACTCGAGCAGCCGTCGTCGGCGATCGACGACCAACGATGAGGTCGCCGCGTCAGTGACGGCCATGCGACCGCCTCGCTGGGCTGAAGCTGTTCAACCGGCTGCCACCGTTCAATAGGCTGACGCTGTGCTGGAGCCGCCGAGATGGGTGACCGCCGGCCCGGCATCTCGCGCCTCGCGTGGACGGGGCGAGGAGACCGTGCGGCGGATCCTGGCCGCCGGCCGAGACTGCTTTCGCAGCTACGGGTACGCCGCCGCACGGATCGATGACATCGTGACCGTGGCCGGGACGTCTCACGGGGCGTTCTACCTGTACTTCCGCAACAAGGAGGACCTGCTCCATCGGCTCGCCGTGGAGTGTGGAGCGCAGCTGCGTGAACTCACCGCCGACCTGCGGGCGATGCACCGTCCGGTGCGCCCGGAGGACCTCGAAGACTGGGTCGCTCGCTTCGTGGCGTTGTATCAGCACGACGGCCCCGTCATCCGGGTGTGGTTGGACAACCGCGACGGCGATCCGCTGATGCAGGCTCTCGCGAACGAGTCGCTCGGACCGCTGGCGAATGCGCTCGCAGACCTCGTCGACCCAGCGCTGGCCGGCCAGCTCGACGCCCGCATGGCAGGGCTCGGCCTGCTGTCCATGCTGGAGCGGTTGAGCTCGTACCTGCGCGACGACATCTCCGAGCAGCTGGCCACCGCTACTGCGGCGCGCCTGATCCTTGCCACCACGATGCACTCCGATCCGAGAGCACCTCTTCCTCGTTGACCTTGCTGCCTACGTCGGCGACTGCAGGTGGAAGCCGTACCCCTTGACCATGAAGCAGGTGGAGGAGGGGCTCGCGCGGGTCACCCACTTGTTCGCCGCGATCGACCACTGGGCGGCTGACACGCAGTGCCGCGTCTTCTTCGTGTAGAAGCTCGGGGCCAACGGCCGGAAGCTCACGTAGGGCACGGTCACGCCGTCGCCGCCGAAGTCGGGCATGTTGTTCATGTAGGCCATGACGCACTTGCGAGTCAGGTCCGCGCCGCACGACTTGGCGGCCTCGGTGAACCACTCGGCGCCGACCCAGCCTTCGAAGGACCACTCGTGGTTGTGGGGCAACCAGCTCGGGAAGTACTTGCGGATCGCGGCCTGGAACTTGGCAACCTCCGGGTTCGAGGTGTCCTGGAAGTTCACGGTGTAGCCGTCGACCCAGCTCTTCGCCAGGCACTTCGGCGTCTGGGCGAAGTCTTCACCAATGCTCGCGCCCCAGGCCGAGATGGTCGATAGGTGCACCTTCATCTGGTTCTCGAACGCACTGTTCTGCTCGATTGCCTGGCAGAGCTTCTGGCCGCCGTTGGCGTCGACCGCATCGGCAACCAGGTCGACCCCGTCGGCCTTCATCTGGGCGACCGCCGACGCGAAGTTCGGAAGGCCGAGATTGACCTGGTACATGCTGACCTTGACGCCTGCCTGCTTGTAGTCCGCCGCGAGCTGGTTCGCGCCGTACTGCGACGACTGCTGGTCGTAGAACACGACGCCGACGTGGGTGACGTGCTCGCGGGTCTTGAAGAAGGTTGCCTGCTCGGACCAGCGATACGCGGAGCTCTTGTCGCTGACCGGCTTCCCGTTGTGCAGCTGGTTGAGCCCGTCGATCGAGAACAAGTTCGGATACTGGTAGTAGTACGTCGAGATCGGTTGGCTGCCGATGTCCGGCACACCCTTCTGCGCGGTGTACGGCGCGCCGGCGTACTCGTAGATGTTGTTGGCGACGAAGGCGAACGCCTTGTTGGTGTCGATGCAGGTGTGGATCTGGTCGAGGTTGCCGGAGTCGGAGCCGTCGTCGGGGTGGGAGATGAAGTTCACCCGCCGACCGTTGATTCCGCCCTTTGCGTTGAGGGCCGCGAAGTAGGCCGCCGCGCCGTAGTAGCTCGGCGTGAACTGGTACGGACCGAACGGTCCGCCCTGGGTCACGACGTTGCAGACGGTGATCGAGTCGGCTGTGACGCCGGTGTCAGACGCGAAGTTCGCCTTGCCGCCAGAGTTGGCCGGGTTGGTCGCTGCGGTCCCGGGGCCGCTGCCGTGCTTCCCACCGCCGGTGGGCGAGGTCGGGGTGGGACCGGTCGCCGTCGGGTTGTCGGTCGGCGGCAGGACGCCCGGGGTGGAGCCGGGGGACTGTCCTGCAGCGGGCACGCCGGTCTCGCCGGGCTGTGGTGCCGTCGTCGCGCCGACTCGGAACGCGCTGAAGGCCGAGTCGGACAGTCGCGTGCCACAGCCGGCCAGCATCAGCACGCAGCCGAGCGCCACGGCGGGCCGTCGAAGCCGTTTTGCGACACTCGCGTCAGTGCGCCTGGGGACACCTCGTGAGCGCCCGTTACCGGCCTGTGACCTGGTCTGGAGTGTCGGGCTAGACATCGATGTCAGACGCGGCATGATTCGATATTGTGAGCCTCGCCACAAGGCAAGTCCAGCGACCCTGAGGCTGCGATGTCCCGGATTTCGGGAGCGCTCGGTTATAGGGAGCAGAGTGCCGTCACCCCGCGTGCTGTACCGCCGCGGACGTCCATTGGCCTTCACCGCCGCGGTCGGCATGGCGATCTTCGGTGTGGCGGGTGCCGGCTCGGCGAACGCCGACAACCCGCCCGCCCCGCCGGACTACACATACTCCAGCGCCGTGACCGCTATCGGGGCGCAGGTGACGCTCAAGCGCAACCCGGACTTCTCGAACCTCCCGGATCCGTTCGACGTGCAGACGCCCCACTCGGAGGCGAAGCTCGACAGCTTCGGTACGTCGGCGTCCGACGGCCACATCGCCAACCTCAACGGGTTGGGCGGGATCCCCGGCCTGGTTTGTCTAGCGGCAGGAGCGGCCACTTGCGCGCAGATTCCGATCGGACAGATCACGGCGGGACTGATCCCGACCTTCCCGCCGCCGGACCCGGTTGACGCCCACGCGACGTACCCCGCCCATCAGGTCGGCACGGCGCCCATCCTCGGGAAGACTCCGGCTCAGGTGTCCGTCGACCAGAGTGGGTTCGCGTTCGACACCGCTTCAGCTCGGGCCGAGGCTCATCAGTACGACACCTTGACCAGAGCCAGCGTGCAGAACCTCGACATCGCGGGCGCGCTGTCGATCGGGTCGGTGCGCACCACGACGACGCAGACCGCGACCGCGGACGGGCTGACGACGACCGCGGTTGCGTCTTTGTCGAATGTCGGGCTGGGCGGCAAGCTGCTCGACATCGGCAACATCCGCTCGACCACGACGGTGGTTTCCAGGCCGGGCAAGCCGGCGACCGACACCACGACGACCGTGCTGTCGAACGTGACAGCCGCCGGGCTCGCCGCGACGATCGACGGGACCGGCATTCACCTCAACGGCAACGGCTTGCCTGGAAATCTCGTCAAGCAGGTCGAGAAGCTCGTGAACCAGGTGCTCAAGGCGGCCGGGATCGAGGTCACGCTTGCCGACGTCTCCCGGACCGATGATGACAACGGCCACACGGTCGCGGCGGACGGTCTTCTGATCACCTTCGATCGCACGGTGAACGGCACCAAGCCGATCACCGTCGCGCCGCCGCCGGGCATTCCCTGCCCGTCGCAGCTGAAGCGTTTGCCGGTCGACCCGTGTGGTGGAGTCAGCTTGAGCCTTGATGGCAAGTACCACGGTCAGATCGCGCTCGGCCAGGTCGGCGTTGTCAGCATGGCGCAGCCGGGCGTCAGCCCGGGCGACTTGCCGCCCGGCGGGAGCACGCCGCCGCCGGGCGGCACGGTCTCGCCCGGTGGCGACGGTGGGATCCCGACCGGCGAGGCAACCCTGCCGGGCGGCGGCACGACCGTGACGGGGGGCGACGGCAGCGGACCGCCGCCCGTCGTGAGCGGGCCGACGCGCAACGTTGCGGACCAGCTGACGGGCGTGAGCCATCGGCTGGAGTGGTTCTTCCCGTTGTTCGCGCTCGGCTTCCTGGCGCTCATCGGCAGGTTGCGGGCTCCAGCACGGCTTCCCGGCCCGAAGTAGCTCGAGAGGGGACTGCAGACGATGGCAACGGCACGCGCGGTATCGGCGAGCCCAGGTGAGCCCGAGCGGGTCGATGTCACCCCGGCCGTGGGCTTCGCCTGGTTGGTGGAAGGGATCCGGCCGTATCTCGGATGGGTGCTCTATGCAGCCGCCGCGATCGCGCTGTTCATCGGGTGGTGGGGGGTGTCGGGCACCGCGCTGGTGGCAAAGCAGCTTCCGTACATTGCCAGCGCCGGCCTCATCGGGGTGGTGCTGATCACGGTCGGCAACCGCGTCTTCATGACGAACGACCTCCGCCGGGACTCCGGTCGTCTCGATCGCCTCGAGCAGATGGTCGCGGAGCTTCACGCGGTGCTGCTGGCACGGACCGACGCGGTTGCGGACGCCGCACCGGCTACGGCCGCCGGCGGCAAGCCGTTCCGCGCTGTGCCTCGAGGCACGAGCTACCACCTGCCCGAGTGCTCGATGGTGCAAGGCAAGGACACCCTCGGCATAAGTCGCGGAGAGGTGTCGAGCCGCAGCCTCAAGCCGTGCCGGATGTGCCACCCCGACGTTGCCTGACCAGGTGAGCGTCGATCCACGACTCGGTGCGGCGCGACGTACCAGCGGTCCGTGGGCGCGCGCCCTCGACCTGATCCCGGCGCGGCTGCGTCACTGGGGCGTCCTCGCGGGAGTCGTGTTCGTGCTGTGGGTCCTGGCCGCGGCGCCGGGCCAATGGTCCTATCTCGGCCAGCAGTTCGTCGCCGGCATGTCGATCGGTGCGATTGCCGCCTTGGGTGGCACCGGCCTCGTCGTCGCCTATCGCGCGACCGGCGTCTTCAACTTCGCGTTCGCCGGCATCGCGACGGCATCCGCGTTCATCATGTACGAGCTGACCGAGAACAACGGAGTGCCGGTCTGGCTCGCTTTGCTCATGGTTGTGCTCGTCGCCGGCCCGGCTATCGGCGTACTGATGGATCTCGTCGTCTTCCGCTCGCTGCAGCGTCGTGCCGCCGGTACAGCCGAGAAGCTGGTCGCCAACCTCGGCGTGCTGATCCTGCTTCTCGGGATCGGTGGCGTGATCTACGGCGAGACGACCTATCAGCCGGAGAACATCTTCTCGGCCGGGCAGGCCTTCCAGCTCAGCAGCGGCAGCAGCGCGGTGTCCGTGTCGTGGAGCGTCGTCGGAAACGTCAGCATGATCGCCGCCGCGGCAGGCGGTCTGGTGTTGCTCTTCCGGTACACGCCGCTGGGTCGCCAGGTTCGCGCCGTGGTCGATCGCCGCGGCCTTGCCGAGCTCTACGTGGTCAATGCCAACAAGATCTCGATGTTGTCCTGGGCGATCGCAGCAGCCTTTGCGGCCCTGGCGGGGGTGCTCGACGCCCCGATCGTGGGGTTGCAGAACGGCGCGCTGGCGCTTCAGGTGCTCCAGATCATCGGTGTCGCAGTCGTGGCACGACTGCGCAACATCGGGACGGCGGTAGCGGCCGGGTTCGGCATCGGGGTCGTCAGCAGCCTCGGGTCCGCGCTCGTGACCCCGCACTACTGGTCGTGGCTGTCCTGGATTCCGAGCGTCCGGCAGGAGTTCGACGTTCAGGTCCCGGTGCTCACCACGATCATCTTCCTGTTGATCTACCGCAGCCTCGACGAGTCGGGCGGCGGCGGGACCGCGGGTGTTGTGACGGCGACGTTCAGCCGGATCGGACGCCGCAGCACCGCCTCGACGGTGCGAGGTGTGCTCGCGGTTGGCCTGCTGGCCATCGTGGTGCCCGCCTTGCTGGGCGGCGGCGACCTGGTCACTGCGCAGAAGGTGGTCGCATACTCGGTCGCCTTCCTGTCGATCGTCGCGATCACCGGCTACAGCGGCCACCTGTCGCTGGCCACCGCAGCATTCGCGGGTCTCGGTGCCTACATCACAGTTCGGCTGCGCAACGGGCTGTTGCCGCTCCCGCTCGCCACATCGATCCCACACGTTCCAGTGCTGCTCGCGATGGTGATCGGTGCTCTCATCGTCATCCCGATCGGCGTGATCGTGGGCTACCCGGCATTGCGTCGCCGGGGCCTGATCCTCGGGTTGATCACACTCGCCTTCGCGCAGGTCGTGGACGCCTTCGTGTTCCAGGATCCGAGCTGGACGAGCGGGCGCAACACCGACCGGCCCGACCTGTTCGGCTGGTCGCTGTCGGGCGACCGCAGCTTCCTGTACTTCGAGCTGGTCGTCCTCGGACTCGTCCTGCTGCTGGTCAGAAACCTGCGCAGCGGCGCGCTCGGGAGGGTTCTCGGCGCGATGCGCGACAGTGAACGCGGCGCCGTCAGCGTCGGCATCTCGCTGCGTCGTTACAAGCTGCTGATCTTCGGCGCCAGCGCCTTCATCGCCGCCATCGGCGGCAGCCTGATCGTGCAGCAGACCGGAACGTTGAACGTCAACCCGGACGGACCGTTCTCACCACTGTTCGGTCTCTACTGGTTCGGCGCGGTGGTGGTCTTCGGTCTGTCCTACCGGGTGAGCGCCATTCTGGCGGCGATCCTGTACATCGCGGTCGACGTGGCGGTCGGACAGCGCGGCGCGAGCCTGATCATCATCGGTGCGATCGCCTTGTTCGTCGGTTACCTGCCCGGCGGCATCATCGGAACTGTGTTGCAGTTCGTTCGTGGCGACGGGATCAGCCCGTCGCCGGCCCAGCAGAGTCTCGCGAGGTTCGCGCGCGCCCGGGCCCAAGCCGACGACGCGCCGCCGCCGGGGCATGACCTCGCACCATCACGGTTCGCCGAACGGCTACTCGCCGGGACCGGCTCGTCGAGTGGCGGTGGCGGATGAGCGGCGACCGGCTGGACGGCGCCGTATTGGAGGCGCGTGACATCACCGTACGGTTCGGTGGCTTCCTTGCGCTGCAAGGCGCAAGCCTCGTCGCCGAGCCGGGGCAGGTCACCTCCCTGATCGGGCCGAACGGCGCCGGTAAGACCACCCTGTTCCACGCGATCAGCGGCATCCTCGCCCCCGAGCAGGGCGAGACGCTGCTTGACGGGCGAAGTCTGCGTGGCATGACGCCGGACAAGCGCGCTCGGGCCGGCATGGCGCGGACGTTCCAGATCCTGGAGCTGTTCTCCGGGCTGTCAGTGGCGGAGAACCTGCAGGTCGCCGTCGAGGGTCGTTCCTCGAACCGGATCTGGCGTGACTTGTTCTCGTTGCGCCACCCCGACAATCCCGACGTGCTCCGACAGGTTCGCGAGGCGATGGACTTGGTGGGGATCGCGGAGCTCGCCGATCGCCCGGCCGGATCGCTGCCGACCGGGCTGTCCCGGTTGGTGGAGCTCGCCCGGGCGCTGTGCACCGATCCGCAGGTGCTGCTGCTCGACGAACCGGCGAGCGGTCTGTCCGGGCCGGAGACCGACCGGCTGCACGAGGTGCTCACCTCACTCGCGGATCTCGGGCTCACGATCCTGCTCGTCGAGCACGACATCGAGTTGGTCATGGCGCTGTCGAAGCAGATCTATGTGCTCGACTTCGGCGCGATGATCGCCAACGGGACGCCGAAGGAAGTGCGGGCAAATCCGGCCGTACGCGCGGCGTACCTCGGCACCGAGGCGGTGGATGCGTGATGGCGCCGGCTGCCCTAGAGGTCGAGCACCTGAGCGCCGGCTACGGCAAGGTCACGGTGATTCACGACCTGTCGATGACGGTGCCGGAGGGCGCAGTCGTCGCGCTGCTCGGCCCGAACGGTGCCGGCAAGACCAGCACCCTTGGTGCGCTGACCGGCACGGTGCGGTCGACCGGCGGTGCGATTCGCCTCTTCGGGCAACGTGTCGACGGGCTGTCCGCCTACCACCGCGCGAAACGAGGACTGACGCTGGTACCGGAAGGCCGCGGCATCTTTCCGGGGCTCACCGTCGGGGAGAACCTCGAGCTCGCGGTGGAGTCGGCGCAAGGAGTCGACGCCGCATGGCGGCGCCGCCAGCTGGCGAGGGTCCACGACATGTTCCCGGCGCTCGGCGGCCGGATGAAGCAGCGGTCCGGGACGCTGTCGGGCGGGGAGCAGCAGATGCTCGCGATGAGCCGGGCGTTTCTCGCGAACCCAAAGGTGCTGATGATGGACGAGATCTCGGCCGGTCTCGCCCCGCTGATCGTCCAGATGCTCTACGACGCTGTCGCGGAGCTGAAAGCGGACGGCACGACGATCGTCTTGGTCGAGCAGTATCTCAGCTACGCGCTGCGGCTCGCGGACATCTGCTACGTCATGGCAAAGGGAACGGTGACGTTCGTCGGCGAGCCCGCCGAGCTGCAGGGCGCCGGCGCCGGGATCAGCTACCTATAGCGTCCGGGCGCCGGCGTGCCAGGTGCGGGCGACAAGGTCCGCGTGTGGCTCGTCGAGCGCGTCGGCAAGGGGTAGCCGCAGCAGCACGAGGTCGGAGGGGACGCCGGCGCGGACTCGCCGCGGTGCGGCGTTGAGCACCTCGAGCGGCCGGAGATAGCCGGAGAGCACCATCTTGGCGCTGACCCACTCCTTCATGTTCACCCGAGCGCCGCTCGTGCTGCGCCGGTCGCGGGCGGCGCGCATCACCGCCCAGGGATCGATCGGTCCGTACGGTGCATCGCTGCTCGGCACGACGGTCACGCCGGCGGCCTGCAGGGACTCGTAGCGGTAGAGATCGGGAAGCTGGTCGGGCGGGATGTCGCGTAGATAGCGGTCACCGCGATCAAGGATGAAGCCCGGTTGGGTGACCACGGCGACGCCGAGGCGGGCGAGCCGCGCGGTGGCCTCGGCGTCGGCGACCGCGGCATGCTCGACGCGATCGCCCGGAACCGACCCGATCTCGTCGAGGACGGCAAGGATGAGTAGGAGGGCCTCGCGGGTGACGCAGTGAACCGCGACCGGCCGGCCGAGGACTCGCGCGTCTGCCACTTCCTCGCGAAGCTCGTCGTAACCCGGCAACGCGTGGTCGTGGATCACGACCTTCAACGGACCCATCGTTCCGACCGATGGCACGTCGTGAGCGAGGAACTGGATCCGCTGGGGCAGGTTCGCGGCGACGAAGATCTCCGCGGCGCCGGCGCCGATCACCGGCGTCGCGTCCGTGACGCCGGTGATGCCGAACGACGACAGCTGCGTCCCGAGCGACGCGAGGTCCGGCGCGCCGTCACGGATCCGGGCACCCAGCCAGTCGTCGAGCCGCCACAGCCGTCCGGTCGGGCGACCCGCGTCGTCGCGTTCGATGCCGGGCTCATTCGCGTTGCCGGCGCCGACCGCGAGGAGCGCGACCGAGTTCAGCGCCCACATCGCGCCGCTGTGGTGCTGAACCCGAACCGGGCGGTCGGGCACGACCCGGTCGAGCGTGGCGGCGTCGAGCTCGTCCATGCCGTTGACGGCGCGAAGCCAGCCGGTGCCCGAGGGTGCAGTCGCGAGAGGCTCGAGACCCTGCGAGACGTCGATCGACGTCTGTGCCCTGGCGGTGGCGAGCAGATGGATGTGATGGTCGTGCAGGCCTGGCAGCACGGCGCCGCCGGCCGCGTCAACCACCTCCTCGCCGCGCAGCGGCGTCATCGCATGAGGCGACACCTGCAGCACGGTGTGGCCGTCGAAGCGGATGTGAACGCGACGTCCTTCGACCTCCGCGTCTCGGATGACTGTCACGTCGTGG
>DASZTL010000105.1:0-38762 GCA_035548055.1 Mycobacteriales bacterium
TACGGCCATCGCTCCGGCCTGCCGGTCGTTGCCGCCACTCCTGACCGACTGCTCGTTCGCCTGGCACAACGGCCGAACGGGGCGACTACCTGGATCAACCGCGACCAGGCCGTCCTCAGAGTCACCCACTGGGCGATCGTCGTCGACCTCAGCAGGCATTTTCTGTATGCGTTCTTCAACGGGGCTCAGCAGTACGCCTTCCCGGTCGGTACGGGTACGTCTCGAACGCCTACCCCCACCGGCAAGTTCTTCGTTGCGTTCCACTCGGAGTCGAACGGTTACGGCTACGGCCCGGTGAACCTCGCGACCTCGGCCCACTCGAACGTGTTCCGATCCTTCGACGGCGGGGACGACGCGATCATCGCCATCCACGGTCCGATCGGCTCGGACGCGCTGATCGGCAATCACGGCGCTGCCATCTCCAACGGCTGCATCCGCATGCACCTCGGGGACCTGGCCAAGGTGGTCCGGCATGTGCCCGACGGCACGCCCGTGATCGTTACTCGCTAGCGCCCCGCGCCGCGGCATAGCCCGCGAACAGCGCCGCCGCGGCGATCAGGATCGCCGAGATGGTGAGCGCCGACGTCAGCCCGTCATGGAAGGCAACGAACGCCGACGCGCGGATCTGGTCCACGAACCAGTTGAACAGCCCGCCGCCACCGGAGCCGCTGCTGCTTTGCAGCTGGCCGTTCTCGTAGGCACGGATGATCGGGTCGTGGAAGATCGAGGGAACGTGCAGCTTGCGCAGCTCTTCAGCCAGATCGGCCTTCAGTCTCGCGTTGACCAGCGAGCCGAGGATCGCGACGCCGAACACCACACCGAGCTGACGCGCGGTATTCGTCGCTGAGGCCGCCATCCCGGAATGCTCGGGCGGCACGACCTCGAGCACAACCGACGTGACCGGCACCATCGCCGTGCCCATGCCGAGACCCGTCATGGCCAGCGTCGCCATGAGGGCCACGAAGGGCGGATCGGCGTGGAGCAGCGGTTCGCTGGCGGCGATTCCGGCGGCGGCGAGCATCGCGCCGGCCGACATCGTCCAACGTCCGCCGCGGCGTACGACGAGTCGACCGCCGGCGACGGCGCCGCCGACCATCATCACGGTCATCGGCAGGAAGAGGAGCGCGGTCCGGTAGCCGCTGAATCCGTCGACGGCTTCGAGATAGAGCGCGGAGAAGAAGAAGATGGAGAAGGTGCCGAAGTAGGCCGCGAACGCCACGGCGAGTGCCGCGTTGAACCGGCGATGACGGAAGTAGCGGAGATCGAGCATCGGCGCGGCAGCGACGAGCTCCCGCCAGACGAACCCGGCGATGCAGATGGTGCCGAGAACGAACAGCGTGATGATATGGCCCGCCGCGTAGCCCGCTCGCTCGCCCTCGATCAGCCCGACCACGATTGTGGCGATCCCGCCGATGGCGAGCAGCTGTCCCGGGAGATCGACCGGTGCCGCGTGCGGGTCGGAGCTCTCCGGCACGTACCGATGCCCTGCGACGAGAAGGATCATCGCCACGACCACGTTGAGCCAGAACACGCCGCGCCAATCCCAGATCCCGACGACCAGGCCGCCGACGATGGGCCCCAGCGCCAGGCCGAGACAGGACACGGCGGCCCAGAGCCCGAGCGCACGGGCGCGCCCGTGACGGTCGGGGTAGACCTGGCGCAACACCGACAGCGTTCCCGGCTCGGAGGCTGCGGCGCCGACGCCCATCAGGGCGCGCGAGGCGATCAGCAGGTTGCCGGAGTTCGCCAGCGCCCCCATGAGTGACGCGGCCGCAAAGACCGCCACTCCCGCGAGCATCAACCGCCGACGACCGAACCGATCGCCCAGCGTGCCGCCGGTCAGCATCAGGCTTGCGAACGCCACCGCATAGGCGTCGACCACCCACTGCAATCCGGTGACACCGAGATGAAGATGCGTCTGGATGCTGCCGAGCGCGACGCTGACGACGGTCGTGTCGAGGAAGGTAAGGGCGAGGACTCCGCAGATGACAACGAGTGCCGCGCGCCGCGTCACAGGTGTTGTCATTGCCTCGCTATCGGTCACTGCCGCTGAGCCTATGAGGCCAAACGATCACTCGAGGTGCATTGCCGTGTCGTCGCGGCGCGTGCTTGATGCCGGCCGTATGGTCGGCTCATGCGCGCCGGCGTCCTTGCAGAGAGCGCGCCCGGCGAGCGACGGGTGGCCCTGACACCTGACGCGGTCAAACGTCTCGCCGACTCCGGATTCGAGCTACACGTCGAGTCCGACGCCGGAAAGGGCGCCCGGTTCTCCGACAGCGAGTACGTCGACGCAGGCGCGCACGTGGCGGCTGCCGCTGACGTGCTCGGCGCGGCCGATGTCCTTCTCTGCGTAGGGCCGCCGGACTATTCGAGGCTCCGATCGGGACAGGCGGTCGTCGGGCTGTTGCAGCCGCTCCTGTCGGCATCCGCGATGTCCGAGCTGGCGACTCGCGGCGTCACCGCGGTCAGCCTCGACGGCCTCCCCCGAACCCTGACTCGCGCGCAAGGCATGGACGCGCTGAGCTCGCAAGCCAACGTTGCCGGCTACAAGGCCGTGCTGGTTGCGGCGGAGCATTTCGACCGCTTCTTCCCACTTCTCATCACAGCCGCGGGCACGTCGAAGCCCGCGGAGGTCCTGATCCTCGGCGCCGGTGTCGCCGGGTTGGCCGCCATCGGGACCGCCCGGCGCCTCGGCGCGATCGTGCGCGGGTACGACGTACGCCCGGCGAGCAGTGACGAGATCCGGTCACTCGGCGCCCAGCCGATCGAGCTCACCTCAGTGGCCTCGGGTGCGGGCGAGGGCGGCTACGCCCGCGCGTTGACCGAAGAGGAGCAGCTTGCGCAGCAGCACGAGCTGGCCGGCCACATCGCAAAGCACGACGTCGTGATCACGACCGCGCATGTCCCTGGGCAGCGCCCGCCGCTGATGGTCACCATGGCGGCGATCGCCGCCATGCGACGGGGCTCGGTCGTCGTCGACATGGGCGCCTCCTCGCTCGGGGGCAATGTGGAAGGCTCCCGCGCCGGCGAGGTCGTCGTGTCCGCGAACGGGGTCACCATCGCGGGTGCCGGCGATCTTGCGTCGCGCATGGCGACGGCGGCATCGACCGCCTACGCCCGCAACATCAGCGCCCTGCTGCAGCATCTCGTGACGGACGGCGCGCTGACGATCGATCTCGACGACGAGATCACCGCCGGCGTCGTCGTGACGCACGACGGAAAGGTCGTACACGCCGCGACGGCGGCGCGGCTCGGAGGGACTGCATGACCGGGTCATTTGTCGGTGACATGACGATCTTCGTGCTGGCACTGCTCGTCGGCTTCGAGGTGATCAGCAAGGTTCCGGCGACGCTGCACACCCCGCTCATGTCGGGCGCGAACTCGATCCATGGTGTGGTCCTGGTCGGCGTCGTGATCCTCTCGAGCGAGACACATGGCGTGCTCGGCTACATCTTGCTTTTCGTCGCGGGAGCCTTCGCGGCAGCGAACGTCGTCGGCGGCTACGTAGTCACCGACCGGATGCTGCAGATGTTCAAGCGTCGGCCTGTCGTCGAGAAAGCCGACCACCCGTGAGCCACTGGGAGACCGGGATCCGGTTCGCGTCGCTGTTCGGCGCGGTCTGTTTCGTCATCGGTCTGCACCTGATGAACTCGCCGGCCAGCGCGCGGCGGGGCAACCAGGTGTCGGCCTTCGGCATGGTCGTCGCCGTCGCCGCGGTGCTGGCGAACGTCGCTCACGGCAGCGACGGGGCCGACATGAACGTCAAGCGCTGGATCGTGCTGTTGGCCGGCGTCGGTGTCGGCAGCGGGTACGGCCTCTACACGGCTCGCACCGTCCACATGACCTCGATGCCCCAGCTCGTCTCTCTCTTCAACGCGGTCGGCGGCGGCGCTGCCGCTCTCATTGCGATTGCCGAGTACGACATCTACCCGCATCCGTCCGGCGGCACGGCGACTGCGACGGTGCTCGATGTCGTCATCGGCGGGATCACCTTCACCGGCTCGCTGCTCGCCGCGCTGAAGCTGCAGGGCCACCTATCCCATCCGGTGACCATTCCGGGCGCACGTCTGATCTCCGGAGTGCTGGCCGCCCTCACCGCCGCCGGCGGCGGATGGGTGATCGCCGGCGCCGACCGCAAGCTCGTGCTGCTGGCGGTGATCCTGCTCGCGCTGGTGCTCGGCGTGATCACGGTGCTGCCGATCGGCGGCGCCGATATGCCGGTCGTCATCTCGCTGCTCAATGCATTCACCGGCACGGCCGTCGCGATGGCCGGCTTCGTGCTGTCGAACGCCACCCTCACGATCGCAGGGGCGCTCGTCGGCGCGTCCGGCTCGATCCTCACCAAGCTGATGGCCGATGCGATGAACCGATCGGTGCTGAGCATCATCGCCGGCGGCTTCGGTGTCGGCGACGGCGCCGCGGTTGCCGCGGCGGGCTCCGGCGGTCCGGTGAAGGCAATCGCGGTTGACGACGCGGCCCTGCAGCTGGCGTACGCGAGCAAGGTGATCATCGTGCCGGGCTACGGGCTGGCTGCCGCTCAGGCGCAGTACGAGTGCCGCGAGCTGGCTGAGGTTCTCGAGTCCCACGGTGTCGACGTCAGCTACGCGATCCACCCGGTCGCCGGGCGGATGCCCGGGCACATGAATGTCCTCCTTGCCGAAGCCAACGTCCCGTACGACCAGCTCAAGGAGATGGACGAGGTCAACTCCGAGTTCGAACGCACCGACGTCGCTCTGGTCGTGGGCGCGAACGACGTGACCAACCCGGCGGCTCGGCGCCCGGGCAATGCCGTCTCCGGCATGCCGATCCTCAACGTCGACCATGCGAAGTCGATCATCGTGATCAAGCGCTCGATGGCCTCGGGCTATGCCGGCATCGACAACGAGCTCTACACGGATCCGAAGACCTCGATGTTCTTCGCGGACGCCAAGAAGGGGCTCGCCGCATTGGTCGCGGCAGCCAAGACCCTCGTCGCCTAGCTGCCGTGATCATGGCGAGCTAGGCGGTGGCTACGTAGGTTGCCAGGTCTGGCCGGGGCGTGAATGCCTCCGGGTGCAGCACCCCCGCGAGTGCCTCGACGCCGTCGACGAGGCGGGGCCCGGGCCGCACGTAGGCGGCGTCGGCGTCGACCGCCCACACCGGTACGCCGGGCGGCGTAAGGCTCGCCTCGATCGCCTGCTTCGCCAGCGTGACCGCACCTTCGAGGCGATAGCCGCACGGCGCGATGATGACCATGTCCGGGCGGGCTGCGGCGACGTCGTCCCAGCTGATGCGTTGCGAGTTCTCCCCCGGCCTCCCCAGCACCGCCGTTCCGCCGGCCGCGGTGACCATGTCCGGCACCCAGTGCCCAGCGCAGAACGGCGGGTCGGTCCACTCCACGACGGCGACGGCCGGCACAGGCAGTCCGTCGACCGCCCGCCTGACGGCGTCGAGCCGCTGCGTTGCCACAGTCGCCAGCTCGCGGGCGCGGCTCTCGTGCCCGGTCGCCGTACCGATCGTGATGATCGAGGCGATGACCTCGTCAAGGGTCTGGGGATCGACGGTGAGGACCTTTCCGTCACAACCCAGGTGCGCCATCGCGGCGTCGACGGACCTGACATCCACCGCACACACCGCGCACAGGTCCTGTGTCACCACCAGGTCCGGCGCGATGTCGGTGAGCGCTCCTTCGTCGAGGTGATAGAGGTCCTCACCCTCGGCGATGCGCAGCCGGACCTCAGCGTCGATCTCCGCCGGGGTCATCCCCGCTCGCAGCGCAGAGGTCGAGACGACCCGACGGCTGCGGGCTTCTGCCGGAAAGTCGCACTCGAACGTCACGCCCGCGACGTCGTCGCCGGCGCCGACGGCGAACAGGATCTCGGTGGCCGACGGCAGCAAGGAGACGATCCGCACGCCCGCACGCTACCCAGCGGCGTAGTTGCGACATTGTCGCAACTACGCTTGGGTGGAACGAAGCCCCACCAGAGAATGGAGCAGCCCTCCGATGAGCACGGCCGGCGCCCCAGCCGATGCCCCGGGTTTCGCGCGCTTCCGCCGCAGCCTGACGAGGCAGGACTGGCGCTCCCTCGGCGGGATGACCTTCCTCATCGTGGCGCTGCATCTCGTCGGCTTCGCGGTGTTGTTCGGTCTCATCGTGCCGCAGCACTACCACCTGGGCGGCGACCACCCGATCTTCACGGCGGGCGTCGGCTTGCTCGCCTACACGTTCGGATTGCGGCACGCGTTCGACGCGGACCACATCGCCGCCGTGGACAACACGACGCGCAAGCTGCTGCAGGAACGCGAGGCCGACGGCACCGGTCGCAAGCCATTGTCCGTCGGCTTCTGGTTCTCGTTGGGGCACTCGACGATCGTGTTCATGCTCGCTTTGCTGCTGTCGGTCGGCGTCAAGGCGCTCGCCGGACCGGTCCAGAACGACAACTCGACCCTGCATTCGGTGACCGGCGTGGTCGGCGCATCTGTTTCCGGAATCTTTCTGTGGATCCTCGGCATTCTCAACTTCATCGTTCTGCTCGGAATCATCCGTGTGTTCCGCGACATGCGAGCCGGTCGCTACAGCGAGGCCGAGCTCGAGGAGCACCTCAACAAGCGCGGCTTCATGAACCGCATCCTCGGCGGCCTGACGAAGTCGGTCCGCAAGCCCTGGCACATCTACCCGATCGGCGTGCTCTTCGGCCTCGGCTTCGACACCGCCACCGAGGTCGGACTCCTCGTCATCGCGGGTGGCGCCGCAGCCTTCAACCTGCCGTTCTACTCGATCCTGGTGTTGCCGATCCTGTTCGCGGCGGGCATGTGCCTGATGGACACCGTTGACGGCGTGTTCATGAACGCCGCTTACGGGTGGGCGTTCGCCAAACCGGTACGGAAGGTCTTCTACAACCTGACGATCACGTCGATCTCCATCGCGGTTGCGCTGATCATCGGCTCGGTCGAGCTGATCGGCGTCATCGCGGACCAGGCGAACATCACGAGCGGACCCCTCGCCGCGATTGCCAACATCAACCTCGACTACGCGGGATACGGCATCGTCGGCCTGTTCGTCGTCTCCTGGCTGATCGCCCTCATGGTCTGGCGCTTCGGCCGGATCGAGCAGAAGTGGTCCGTCAACCTCATCGAGTCCTGACTCAACGGCTTCGTGGGGTGAAGCGAACCGGCATCGACTCGTAGCCGGATACGAAGTTCGCCGGGCGGTACGCCGGCTCCGTGTCGTCCGCGAGCTCCAGGTCGGGCATCCGCCGCAGCACCGTTTCGAAGAAGCAGCGCAGCTCTAGCCGCGCGAGATTGTTGCCCAGGCAGAAGTGCGTGCCGATTCCGAACGCGAGGTGGTCGTTCGGGGTCCGGCCGATGTCGAACCGGAACGGGTCCGGGAACACCGACGCATCACGGTTGGCGGAGCTGTAGAGCAGGAGCAGCTTGTCGCCGGCTTCGAGGCGTTGCCCGTGCACCTCGGTGTCCTCGACAACGGTGCGCGCCATGTTCTTGATCGGGCTGACCCAACGCAGCATCTCCTCGACTGCAGTCGGGATCCGATCGGGTGAGTCGATGAGTGCCTGCTTCGCGTCGGGGTCGCGCAGCAGCTGGTAGAGACCGCCGCTGATGACATGACGCGTCGTCTCGTCACCGCCGATCAGGATCAGCAGCGCGTCATGGATGACGTCCTCGACGTTGATCTCGTCGCCGTCCGTGCCGCCGGCGATCAGCAGGCTGAGCAGGTCGTCGCCCGGCGTACGTCGTCGGTCCTCAATTGCTTGGAGACAGAACTCCCGGAACCCGCCGTACGCCGTCGAAGCCTGGACGATGCTCTCCACCTTCCCGTCGAGCGCGCACATCAGGTCGTCCGACCACTTGAGCAGGATGCCCCGGTCAGCCTCCGGGAAGCCCAGCATGTCGCCGATGGCATGCATCGGCAGCCAGGCCGCCATGTCCATCACGGCGTCGCACTCACCGCGCTCGATCACATCGTCGACGATCCGGTTGCAGATCTCGTTGATCCGGTCGACCGAAGCGGCGAGCCGGCGTGGCGTGAAGCCGCGGTTGACCAGGTTGCGGCGCCGCTTGTGCTCCGCACCGTCGCGGTCGATCATCTGCGCAACCGGGCCGTTGTCGGGCCGGATCCCGCCGCCGTTGCAGAACAGCTCCGGGTGCAGCGAAACGGACTTCACGTCGGCATGCGACGCGATGCCCCACACCCGCCCGTCCCAGTAGACCGGGGCGTTGTCGCGCAGCCATGTCAGCTCGTCGTGCGGGTTCCGCCCCCAGAACTCGCCGCTGACGAGGTCGATCGCGGGGTTGACCGGATGGTCACCCTTGGTCTGCACCGCGGTGCTCACATCAGGCCCCTGAGGTCGAGAGGAACTTGCCGTCGCATCGGTAGCCCGTCTTCGGAGTGTCGACGCGGTGAAAGGCGCCGTTTCGGATCTCGTACAGGATGTAACAGTGTGGTGCGCCCGACACCGGGTCGGTCGGCGCGATGAGCCCGCCGGCGTCGAAGTCGTGGATCTTCCGCAGTGAGGCCATGAGCGACTTGCGCGTCAGCTGGCCATGGACCGCCTCCGCCGCCTTCTGGAACAGCCGATCGCTCGCCCACGCGAACATGCCGTAGAGGTTGATCGGCACACCCGGGTACGTACGCTCGTGCCACTCCTGGAAGGTCTTCACCTCAGGGATGTTCTCGGCCTCGTCCTGATTGAAGAACAACGCGTACTCGTTGTAGCCCTGGATGCCGTTCAAGTCCGACTTGGCCCCGCCGTAGTCGGCGATGAACGCCTGGTCGTAGGAGATCGGAATGATGTTGAGCAGATCCTTCGGGCAGCCTGCCTGACGCTGGTTCTGGATCATCGTCGCGGCGTTCGCCGCGGTCTCGGTCAGCTCGAAGAACGCGGTGATGTGCTCACGCTGGCACAGCTTCACGAAGTCGCCCTGGAAGGTGCTGTTGGTGGGCTGTTCCAGGATGCTGTCGACGAAGTGCCACCCCTGGCTCTCCGCGGCACGGACCTGATCCTTCTGCTTCGCCACCGCCGACGGGATGTTCTCCACGATCGTGCCCACGCGATCGAGCTTCGCGCCGTACTTCTGCTTGTAGTAACGAAACATCCCCGTCGCATAGCCGTGCCGCTTGGAGGACACGTCGAAGTGGTTGGCGAGGGTGTCGGCCGCCGGATCGAGCGCGACATGCACGTCCGCGACATCGGGGTGCTGCTTCAACACGATCGCGCCGCAGCCGTCGTACAGCGCAAACGACCCAGCGAGCGCGAACGTGCGACCGATCAGGCTCTGCGTCGCGTTCTCGTTCTGGGTGCAGTTGGTGCCGTCATCCCGGACCGCCACTTTCACCTCACGGCCGCAGATCCCACCCTCGACGTGGTTGACGTAGTTCGCGAACGTCTCACCGCCGTGGACCGCGCCATCGAAGAGTCCAGACACCGGGCCACTCAGGGTCGCGACCATTCCGATCGTCAGCGTTGTCGACGTCAGGCCGACGTCTGTGCCCCCCGCACAGGTGGTGGCAGCCGGCGCGGACGCCGAGCTCGAGGGTTGCGCCGACTTGCGAGGCCCCACATTCGGAGCCGCGGCGTTACCGCTCGGAACGACAGGGACCGGCCCGCTGTCGGCCGACTCGTCGGGGACCGGGAGCGGCTGGCCGGTATCGCCCGGGGCCGGCTGCTGGCCCGCAGCGGGATGACCTTCCAGCGCGGCGCGGGACGCCTGGGCCTGCACCTCGCCGGGCAGCCGCGCACCGCACGCCGCCCCTGACAAGGCGAGCAACATCGACGCGACGAGGAGCCGACGACTTGTCACGGGCCGGACCCGGGTCCCGGGAAGTCCGACTTGCGAGTGCCGCTCTTGCGGTGGGCGGCCACTCGTTCCTCCACGAAGCCGTTGAAGCTCGACCCTCGCGGCCAACCGACGTAATGAGTGAGGAAGATCGCGACCTCGCGCAGCTCGTCGGCGGTGAGCTCCTCGTTGGCAAGGACCGCGTCCAGCTGGATCGGCAGCACCTTCCACTCGCCGAGCGCCGCGACGACGCCGAACAGCATCATCCGGCGGTCTCTCGTGGACAGGCCTTCGCGGCTCCAGATCTCGCCGAACAAGTGGTCGACGGTCAGCTGGAAGAACTCCATCGGAAGGTCTGGGACTTCCTTCCAGGCATAGACCTCCGCCATCTTCTTCATGCCGCTCACATGACGGTCGTCAGTCACGAGACCTCCTCTCCCGGCGCGACGCCGAAGGCGAACGGCAGACCGTCGAGCGCTCGACGGGCGAGCGGCGCACCAACCCCGAGCTGCTCGCTCATGGCGACCGCCAGCGAGAGGTCCTTCGCGCCGAGAGCACAGCCGTGCTCGAAGATCGGCCGTGCCGGATCGTCAGGAGCGAGCGGTGCGACCGTCCCGCGCATGAGCGAGGCGGCTGAGCCGACGCCGAGCGCCTCGGTGTGGCGGACGACGGCGGCGAGCTTGGCGACGTCGATACCCGCTGCATCCGCGAGGCGCTGTGCCTCGCCGCCGGCCGCGTAGCTCACGAACGAGATGAGGTTTCGTGCCAGCTTGCATTGCGTCCCCGCACCCGCCGGACCGACGTGGAGCACGAGATCAGCCCAGTGCGCGAAGACCGGCTTCGACTTCTCGTACGCCGCACGCTCGCCGCCGACCATCACCGCGAGGCGACCTTCGGCGGCCCCGACCGGACCGCCCGAGATCGCGGCATCGATGACATCGATGCCCTTCGGCGCAGCGCTCGCCGCCAGGTCCGGTGCGGTGCGGATGTCGATCGTCGAGTGGATGGCGATCACAACACCGGAGGGAGCATGCTCGACGAGCTCCGCGACGACCTCGCGAACCTGCTCGTCGGTGAGCACGACGATCGAGATGACGTCGCATTCGGTAGCCAGCTCCTTGAGTGACCCGAACCGCGCGCCCTTCGCCACGAACGGAGCCGCAGCGACTTCGCGGACGTCGTGCACGAGCAACGACTCATGGGGCAACCGCGCGGCCATCGCGCCGCCGATGTTGCCCAGGCCGACGAAGCCGATCGGCATCAGAAGTACCCGGCCTCGTTCGGCCAGAGCGGCGCCGGGATGTCGGCGCGCCGGAAATGGCCCGGCAAGAGCTGGCCCGATGACGCCATCTCGATGCGGGAGCGCATCCCGTCAGACAGCACGCCGGCGGACATCATCTCGAAGAACAGCGCTCCGGCATTGAGGTGATCGAAGAAGTCACGCTGCCAGGCCCACGCACCGCCGGCGTAGCCGAACCAGCTGGCACCCAGACCCGCAACGACGTAGGACGTACCGTCCGTGCGCTTCGCATCCGAGACCTGCTTCCAGAACCCGACGATCATCCCGGCGCGATCGTCGATCAGCGTCGCCTGATACGGATAGGTCCAGCCCTCCAGCCCCTGCATCTCGAGCCCGAGCGCGAGCTCGCGGATCTGGTCGCGCCCGACCGCCATGAACTCGTCATCCGGGCCGCAGTTCCACCCGTACGTCGCATCGACGGCGAAGAACTCGGCGAGGTCGGACCAGTCGCGCTTCGCCTCACACGCCTTGTTCGTGTCGAGCCAGCGCTGCCAGAACGCTTCCATCTCTGCGCGATCGGGCATTACTCAGCTCTCCTCAACGATCGACAACGCATGGGTTGGGCAGTACTTGACCGCCAGGCGCACGCCGTCGTGGGACGCCGGGTCCGGCTGCTCGACGAGCAGCTCGACCTGGGCGGAGTTGCCGACCCGGAAGACCTCCGGAGCTTCGACCTCGCACATTGCGTGACCCTGGCACAGATCGCGGTCCACCGTGATCTTCATCGTGGGTTCCTCGGTCGGACGTCGACAGCGCAGGGCTGCTGGAGCTGAACGACCATCTTCGAGTGGTCGTTGCGATACGACTCCGACGGTTGTGCCATCTCCCAGCTGTAGTCGCGCAGCAGGATGGAGAAGATCGCCTTGAGCTGCATGAGAGCGAACGCGGCACCCACGCAGCGGTGCTTGCCGCCTCCGAACGGAATCCACGTCCACGGGTTGAGGTCGTCCTCGCGTCGCGGATCCAGATAGCGCGCCGGGTCGAACGCGTCGGCGTCGGGAAAGTCGGGAGTCAGCCGGTTGGAGATCGCCGGCGTCGCCGCGACCAGGTCACCTTTGCCCACCGCATACCCGCCCACCTCGAGATCTTCGGTCGCAACCCGCAGCAGCAGGATCAGGGGCGGGTGCAGGCGCAGCGCCTCCTTGATGGCCGACTCGAGCCGAGGAATCTCGCGAAGTGCCTGGAAGCTCACCTCCGAGCCATCGGCATACAGCTCGTCGAGCTCGTCGACCACCGCTGCCATCTCAGCGGGGTGACGAAGCAGCTCGATCAGCGTCCATGCCGCCGTACCCGAGGTCGTGTGATGCCCGGCGAACATCGTTCCGATGAACATGCCGGTGATCTCGTCTGCCGTGAACCTCGGCTCGCCGTTGTCCTTCACCGACATCAACAGGTCGAGCAGATCGGGATCACCCGCAGGTGCGTCGGGTCCGACCCGAGTGGCCATGATCGCCTCGACCAGCTTCACCAGCTCCACGCGGGCCGCGTCGCGGCGGCGGAAGCTCTCGATCGGCGCGTACGGATCGACGTACGCCAGCGCGTCGGTCCCCTGCTCGAGATCGTGGTAGAGCTCGGCGAACCGGCCGTCGAGCTGCTCGCGGAACTTCTTGCCGATCAGACAGGCGGACGACGTGTAGATGGTGAGCTCTGCGAAGAAGTCGAGCAGATCGATTCGCCGCTCGCCTCGCCAGTCAGCGACCATCCGCTCGACCTCAGCCGCGATGACCTCCGCATGGCCTCGCATCTGCGGGCCGCGCAGCGACTGGTTCTTGAGCATCTCGGCCCGACGTTCCGGCGGTGCGTCGAAGACCACGCCCTTGCCGAAGATCGGTGTCATGAACGGGTAGGCAGCGCCTTGGTCTAGCACCTCGTCTGGGCTACGGAAGTACCACTCGTTGACGTCGGCCCCACTGAGCAGGACGACGCGACGCCCGGCGAGGGTGAACGCACCGACCGGGCCGCATTCGTCGTGGACGCGACGCATCAACCCGATCGGGTCCCGCCGGAGCTCCTCGAGATGACCATGCTCGTGCTCGCCACCCGAGACATCGGGTGGCGGCGGCAGCGCGACGATTGTCAATGTCTCTCCTTCATCGGAGTCGGACCGAGGTCGGTAGCTGCGCGAACCCGCGCACATTGACCGAGTGGACACGCTTCGCGCCCGTCTCGTCGACGTCGTAGGACGTGACGCGCGTCAGCAGCTGCTCGAGCACGACGCGCGCTTCGAGCCGAGCCAGCGACGCACCGAGACAGAAGTGACGGCCGGACCCGAAGCTCAGCGACTCGGAGGTGTCTCGCTCGAGGTCGTAGCGGTCAGGATCGGCGAAGACCCGCGCATCCCGGTTGGCCGAGCCCACCAGCAGCAGGACGCGGGCCGCGGACGGGATCACGCCGTCGGGCAGGACGACCTCAGTGGTGGTCGTCCGAGCCAGGATCTGGCTCGACGCGTCGTAGCGCAGCGTCTCCTCGACCCACGGCGTGACTGCGCGACGATCGGCGAGCGGCTTGGCGAGCTGGTCAGGGTGCCGCCACGCCCAGTACCAGCAGTGCCCGAGCAGCTTCGTCGTCGTCTCGTTGCCGGCAACGACCATGAGGAAGAGGAACGCCCCGAGCTCGTCATCGGTGAGCCGCTCGCCGTCGATCTCGACCTCGAGCAGCGCGGAGGTGAGGTCGTCGCGCGGCTGGCGGCGGCGCGCCGCGATCATCTCGAGGTAGTACACCGCGAGGTCGAGCGAGGCGCTTGCGGCTGCCGGGGGCACGTCGAAGACACCGTCGTCGCGGTGGACGACCACGTCTGCGAGGCGGCGGAGCTCGGCGCGGTCCGATTCCGGCACGCCTAGCAGCTCGGACACCACATCCATCGGCACCTTGCCGGCCAGGTCCTCGATGAAGTCGAAGGAGCCTTTCTCCAAGGCCGGCGCTAGGTGCGCGTCCGTGATCGCACGGACCCGCGGCTCGAGATCGGCGACCCGGCGCGGGGTGAACCCGCGCGACACGAGCCGGCGCATCCTGCCGTGACGGGGCTCATCCATCGCGAGGAACGACATGACCCGGGCCGCCTGCGGACCGGTCGCGGCCGGGTCGAGCGAGACGCCATCGGCATTGGAGAAGCGCACGTCGTCACGGAACGCGGCGACCACGTCGGCGTGCCTGGCGAGTGCGTAGAAGCCGAGCTCGAGGTTCCGATACACCGGCGCGCGCTCCCGCAGCGCGGCGTACGTCGGGTAGGGATCTTCGTGGAACGCGTAGGAGTACGGGTCGAGGACCGGGACCGCCGGCGCATCCGCGGTCATCGGCGGTTGCCCGCAATCAGGCCGGCGGCCTCGGCCATGACATCCGGCAGCGCCGCGTACGTCGCGTACCCCATCCCTGCCGACAGCAACGCGCCGATGAAGGTGAAGGTCAGGATCTGCAGCACGCGGGTATCGGGATCCGGGCCGATGGCGGCCGCGAGCCGACCGCTCATCGCGAGACCGATCCGGTCGCGCACTACCTGCACGTCGCTGTCGTGTGCGAGCAAGGCGGTGGTGATGGCCGCGGCCAGCTCCGGCTCGTCGGCGACGAGCAACGCGACGTCGCGCACGGCGATCGACACCCGGTCCGCGACTGACTGCCCCCGCTTCAGCCGGGGTGCCTCGAGAGCTGTCAACCTGCGCCAGAAGACCTCGGTGAGCAGGTGCTCCTTGCTCGCAAAGTAGGTGTAGGCCGTCGCCGGCGAGACCCGGGCACGACGCGCGACACCACGAATCGTCAAGCCGTCGTACCCCGTCTCGGCGACCTCGGCGACGGCTGCGTCGACGAGTGCCGCGACGGTGTCCGCCGGCCGGCCGGACAGCGCTCGCCGAGGCACCACCGCGGCCGGGCTGGACATGTGTCCAGACAGTAGGCCATCAGGTGGCGGGTGTCATCACCTTCGTGCCCGGCGCCCGGAAGCGGAAGGTCGCGCCACTGCTGATCTTGGCGATGGCGAGCTCGGGCGCCTCGGCTCGCGCTGCCCGATCCCGGTCGATGGACACCAGGTAGGCATGCAGCTCGCCGTCTCGCGCCGCGGTGGGCGTGCAGCTCGCCTGCGGGTCGAACGCCGCGACGACCGCATCGAGGGCCGCGTCCATCGACCCGCCGAGTGCGGTCATCCAGGTGAACGCATCGCCTTCCCTCGACGCCGGGCACGCCGCGAAGCTGAGCCGCACCTCGTCGTCGTCGGCGGCGGTGATCGTCAGGCCGACATAGCTGCGCGGCGCGAACATCGGATGGAGCGAGAGCATCGCAGCCAGGCCCGCGGTCGTCGGCTCGAGGCCGAGCGCATCTCGCAGCCGCTGCGCGCTCAGGCCGCACCAGCCCGCGACCAAGCGCGGCGTGATCGCCGCGACGCGGTCGGCGCCGAGCCGACCGTCGACGCTGATCAGCAAGCCGCGCAGCAGCAGGTGGCTCTGGATCGCGAACTCCTGCAAGGCCGTCCGCAACGCACGCGTGCTGAGGTCCTCCAGCCGCAGGTCGGGATCGAACGGGCCGCTGTAGTCGACCAGCCCGTCCTCCCGGGTGCCGCCGAGCGACTCGACCTCGACGGTCGCGGCGAGCGACGCCTCGACCCGCGCGGACATCGGATGTGCCTGCACCGGTGGCGAGTCGGCGTCGATGTCGATGCGCCAATGGCAGTGCGGCATCTGGTCCGCCGGCACCCGAGGCGGGCGGTGGATCGGGCGGATCGCGGCATGCGGATTCGTCGCGGCAGCCGTCGCATCGAACGTCGGGTCCTCGATCGTGTGACACATCCCGTGGACGAACTCGACCCCCATCGGCTCGACATCCATGAGCGCGCCGCAGTGAGCAAGCCAGAACTCGGCATGGCGCTCATCGCGGACGCGGAACCGGAAGTCCATGAACTCGTGCGGCGCACCGATGTCGAGCTGCAGGTTCTTGCAGATCGTGTCCACTCCGTCACCGCTGAAGCCCATCGCCCGCTGCATCCGCTGGGAGTAGACCGGGCTCGCCGACATCCACTCCTCGATGGCGATCTGCTGCATCTCGTCGCGGTCGACGGTCTCCATCACGAGCGCCATGCCGACCCGATCCTGCAGATGACCGTGCAGCAACCACTCGCGCCCGACCACGGCAAGCGCCTCGTGATCGAGGTCCGGAAGGTACGGCGGGTGCACGGGGCTGAAACTAGCTGTTCTGTCCCCTGTCAGGTTCGAGCCGGCAGAGCAGCTAGGTCAGGAGGAGCACGGCCAACGCCGTCCCCACGGCGGTGCCCAGGCCGCGGGTCATGTTGAGCAACCCGGCCGCCGCCCCCGTGGCGCCCGTCGGCGCGGCCAGCATGATCGCGCGGTTGTTCGCCGGAGTGAACGCCCCCAGGCCGACGCCGACGAGGCCGAGCCAGGCAGCCAGACCGACACCGAGCGGATGAAGGAACGCGATCGCCGACAGGGCAGCCACCGAGACCGCCAAACCGCCGCGCGCCACGAGCAGCGGAGCCCGGTCCGCGCAACGCCCCGCCAGCGGTGCGACGAGCCCGATCGCGACGGGCAACGTGGCGAGCACGAGTCCGGCATTGGCCGGCGAGGAAGTCCCTCGACTCGTCAGGTACAGGGGGATCGCGACGAGGGTGCCGAACAGCAACGCGTAGCCGGCGAGGGCAGACAACAGGCCACCCACCATCCGCGGAGCGCGCAGTACGGCTGGTGCCACCAGTGGCGCCGCCGCAAGCCTCTCGTGGCGGACGAAGACACCCGCGGCCGCGACAGCGACGACTGCCACCACGGAGGCGGCGGGTAGCGCACCCTTGTGTGCCGCCATCGACAGCGCCAGCAAAGCCAGACCGACCGCCGGAGCGAACAACGCCACACTGCCGATGCCGATCCGTCGTTGTGGCGCAAGGTCACGACTGCGGGGAAGCAGGATCGTCGCGGTCACGACGCCGATCACTCCCGCCGGGACGTTGACCAGGAACAGCCACCGCCACGATCCGGCCGCGAGGAGCGCGCCCCCCGCGAGCGGGCCGGCGGCAAGTCCGATCGCCTGCGCCGCAGCCTGCAGCCCGACCATCCGTCCCAGCTTCTCTCGCGGCGCCACGCTGACGATGAGGGCGACGCTGTTGGCCTGCATCAGGGCCGCGCCCACCGCCTGGACGACCCGGAAGACACATAGCAACGCCACGTCAGGGGCAACCGCGCATGCCGCGCTGGCAACCGTGAAGACAACGAAACCGCCGATGTACAGGGACTTGCGTCCGATCGCGTCCGCCCACGCTCCGAGCGGTACGACGAGGGCCACAAGCGTGAGGACGTAGGACAGCGTCACCCACTCAGCGGCGTTGACGCCAACGTGCAGCTGCTGTGACATCCGAGGCAGCGCGACGCTCACGATGCTCGCGTCGAGCTGACCCATGAAGGCGCCCACGCACACCGTGATGACGGCGAGCAACGTCGCCCGAGGCGACGCGGCGATCCGCCGCGGCCGGGGGGGCTCGAGCAGGTTCAGCAGCCGGTACCCGGCCACCCCCGGCGGCGGTCCGAGCCGCTCGGGCGCAGCAGAGAGAGGCACATCGCTACTGTAACAGAACCTTTCTGTTACAGGAATACCCTCACCCCGTACGATTCGGGACTGTGGCCCGATCGTCCAGCGCCGACCTCGACGCGCTCGCCGACGTCGTCACCCGACTGCGGCGCGCTCTACGACGCCTGGTGCGCTCCGACCTTCCGTTCGACACCCCGATGGCACAGATCGAGGTGATGCAGCTGCTGGCAGATCGTCCCGGCCTGCGCGCCGGAGAGGTCGGCGAGGCCCTCACGATTGCGCCGACGACCGTCAGCACCCTCGTCGGCGCCTTGCTCGCTCACGACCTCATCGACCGGCGAGCTGACCCAGACGACCGTCGCGCCTGGCAGCTGTACCTGACTCCGGCGGGCCGGCAGCAGCTCGCCGACTGGCAGCAGTCCAACCGCCGGGTGCTTCGCGACGCGGCGTCGGCCCTCGACCTCGCCGACCTCCGCGCGCTTCGCGACGCAGTCCCGGCACTCACCAAGCTGGTGACACGGCTCGACGCCGGCCGCGGTGACGACTCGTGACGCACTCGAGGCCGGCCGAGTGGCCCATCGACCCCGACGTCACCGCGGAGGACATCGGCCGCCCCCGCCCGCACCATCGGCCCTCGCTCGATCCCGCCCGGCTCGCATTGGTGATGGTGGGCGGCTTCCTGGGTGGGCTGGTGCGCTACGAGGTCGTCGACCATTGGGCGACGAGTCGGGGCGACTTCCCGTGGTCGACCTTCGCCGTCAACACCGCCGGGGCCTTCGTGCTGGGGGTCGTGGTGATCGTCGCCCTCGACGTGCTCGCCGGAAGTCGCTACCTGCGACCTCTCATGGGCACCGGGCTCTGCGGTGCCCTGACCACATTCAGCTCCGTCGCGGTCGAGGTCGACCAGCTGTTGCGCCACGGCCACGTCGGTCTGGGAGTCACATACCTCCTCGGGAGCCTGGCTGCCGGATTGGCAGCGGCCGCCTTGGGCGCCACAATCGGCCGGGCTCTGCCCCCGTCCTCCGGACGGCGCCGGCTAGAAGTGAGCAGCTGATGGGCCTGGCACTTTGGGTCTCCCTGGCGGCCGCCATCGGAGCAGCCGGCCGCTACTCCCTCGACGTCACGGTCCAGCGCCGCCACTCGTCCGTGCTGCCGTGGGGAACGTTCATCGTCAACGCCACCGGCTCGTTCGCGCTCGGTCTCGTCACCGGGCTGGCAACTCATCACGGGCTCGGCGGCAGGTGGGCGGCGATCCTCGGAATCGGGCTGCTCGGTGGCTACACCACGTGGAGCACGTTCATGTGGGAGAGCTTCACGCTCACGGAGCAACGGCGGCTCGGAGCGGCCGTTGCGAACATCAGTGGAAGCCTCGCCGTCGGCCTCTGCGCCGCCGCGGCCGGACTCGCCCTCGCCCACCTCTAGCGGCGAGGTCACGCCGACGCGTGCATCTCCCACACGAGGACCTCGGCCGGTGACACCGCAACCACCCGACGTGACCCGGCAGCGGTGAGCCGCACCGCGTCGCCTTCCGTCAGCTCCCCCGCGCCCTCCAGCTCGACCGATCCGACCGGAACGAAGAGGTGGACGTACGGCGCATCCGGCACCTCGACCGACTCCCCCGCTTGCAACCGCGCGGCGTAGAGCGCCGCGTCACGGTTGCCGATCCGGATCGCAGCGTCGTCACGGTGTCGCGGCATCCCCGACGCGACAGGCGCCAGCTTCCCGCGCATCGCGGCGTCCTCGATCTCGAGCTGTTCGTAGCCAGGAGTGACCCCGGCCGTGTCAGGCACCACCCACATCTGGACGAAGCGGACCGGGTCCGTCATCGACTGGACCGAGTCGTTCTTCTCGGAGTGCAAGATGCCGGTGCCTGCGCTCATTCGCTGCGCCAGCCCGGGATAGATGACGCCATGGTTGCCCTCGGAGTCCTGATGCACGAGCGCGCCACGCAGCACCCAGGTCACGATCTCCATGTCGCGATGCGGATGCGTCTCGAAGCCGGTGCCGGGAGCGACGATGTCGTCGTTGTTCACCAGCAACAGCCCGTGGTGGGTGTTCGACGCGTCGTAATGCGGACCGAACGAGAACGAGTGCTTGGAGTCCAACCACGAGATCCGGGTCTGGGCCCGGTCAGCCGCCCGCCGAACATCAACTGTCACGATTCCCACCTGTCGTCGAGGCCAACGCTCTTGGCCCAACAACGCCGGAGTTGGGCCTATTTCGTCGGCCTCGGCACCGAGCCAATGCTGAACAGGCCGGGTACGCCGACGGGACGCCACTGTTGGCCATCCCAATGCAGGATCAGGGCGGCGAGCGCGGGTGCGGTGGCGGACTTTCCCGCGTTCTGCCCATAGGCGTACCCAACCGCCCAGGCATCGTTGGCCGACACCGTCACGACACCGCCGAGCTCCGCCTCGAACTGCCTCACCCGGGCCGGCAGCGTCAGCCGAACGTTGCGCCATGTGCCGTCCACCAGGTGGGCGAGGAGATAGCGGTCACAGCATGGGTTCCCCACCGCCCAGATGTGATCGGGGTCGCTACCCGAGACCGCCGATGGACCGGGCGTCTGGGTCAGCGCGTGCGGACTCGGAACGCGCACCCACCGCGTGCCGTCCCACTTGAAGTAGAGGGAGTCCCCGTAGCCGGGACCATTGGTAGCGCCGACGGCCCAGATGCCTCCGGCACCGTCGGTGCCAAGGGCGGACGGGCCGCTGGACGTGTGATGCGGAATCGACGGCATCGGCACCGACTGCCACCCCGACCCGGTCCAGTGAAAGCCGATTCGCTTCCGCACCGCGGCGCCAATCGTCCACACGTCGGACGGAGACAGGGCAAGAACGCTCGACAACCCGTTGTAGCGGTGATCGACGTTAGGCGTGGGCACGACGCTCCAACGGCCGCCGTCCCAGTGCATGGCGAGGGTGTGGCTTCCGATGCTGTTGGCGGGCAAGCGTGCGCCGTGTCGGCTACCCACCAGCCAGGCGTCGCTCGGCCCCGACGCCGAGATCGAGCTGATCTCGAGTCCGGGCACGCGCGGAACCGGCGTACGTTGCCAGCTTGACCCATCCCAGTGGAGGACACGACGGTCACCAACAGCCCATACGTCGTCGGGACCGCCACTTGCCGCGGCACGGATCTCACCGATCCTTGGATGCGGGACCGTCGCCCACCGACTGCCATCGAAACGCAGGATCACGCCACTCATCGATCCGCGACCCGGCTGGAACTTGTGCTGATGCGCGCCGAACGCCCACACGTCGAGCGGGCTCGATCCCACGACGGACGTCAATCGATACCCGTACTGCGGCGGGACCGGCCCGCCACGGACAAACGGACCGGTGGTCGCGGGGTGAGAAGCGGGGCCACTGCGCGCACGGCCCTGGTCGACGTGGGTAGCGGCAACCACGATCCCGGCAACCAAAACGGAGATCGCCAACGGCATCGCGACCACGACAGTGCGCGGACGGTGGCTTCGAGCCGACGAGGTTGCCGCCACCGCACGCAAGTCATCGCCAAGGGTCTTCAAGAACTCGATGTCGTCGGTCACGACCAACTCCCAACGGTGGGCTCGAGCAGTCCGGCCAGCCGCGACAACCCGCGGCTAACCCGCGCCCGTGCGGCGAGCTCGCTACAGCCGATGAGCCGGGCAACGTCGGCGTACGGACGGCCCTCGACAACCCGCAGCGTCACCGCCTCCTGTTGCTCAGTCGACAGCTTCGACAGCGCCCCGGCAACCGCCCGCCCCACGGCCTCGAAGTCGATGAGTGCCTCGATCCGGTCGTAGTCGGAAGCATTCAGCGGGCGAATCGGAACGCCAAGTCGGTCGCGGGCGCGGGTTTCCGCCTGCGCCTTACGTCGCGCGCGTGAAAGCTGGCGTCTGGCAATCGTGTACAGCCATGCTTCCGCGCTGCTGTCGGCCCTGATGCGAAACCGAGTACGTGACGCGAACGCCTGGGCGAACGTCTCCGCCGTGAGGTCCGCGGCCAAGTCCGGATCAAAGGTCCGACGCGCGAAGAAGGCCAGCATCGGTCCGGCGCACCGCTCGTAGAAGACGCTGAACAGAAGTGGGTCCGCAACGGAGCCGGCAAGCAGCTGCTCGTCGGTGTGCTCGACCGGACCCGGCTTCACACCTACTTCTATGCCAGAAGCGCCCTACGTGTGACGCTGCCACCCTTCCGAGGCCAACGCTCTTGGCCCTAACAACGCCGCCGCAGCTAGGCCTATTTCGTTGGCCTCGGGGTTAGAGGAGGACGCCCGGGTTGAGCAGTCCTTGCGGGTCGAGGGCGGACTTGATCGACCGCATCACGGCGATCTCCTCCCTCGACCGCGACAGCCCGAGGTAGTCGCGCTTGTGACGGCCGACGCCGTGCTCGGCACTGATCGACCCGCCGTACGACGACACCAGCTTCAGCACGGCCTCGGTAACCACCTCGTCATGGTCGAGCGCACCGAGGACGTTGACGTGAAGGTTGCCTTCGTTGACGTGACCGAACAGCACGAGACGAGCGCCCGGTGCCGCAGCCTCGACCACCCCCGGCAACGCATCGACCAGGGCAGGAAGCTCGCCGATCGGCACTGCCACATCGAGCTTCACCGGCACACCGTTCGCATTGATCGACTCGGTGTGCGACTCGCGGTACGCCCACAGCGCGTGCCTGCCCCGCGCATCGGTCGCCACCGTGGCGTCGAGGACGACCTCTCCGGCCGACTCGAGCGCCCCGAGCAGGTCGTCGTCGGGATCCAAGCGGTCGGCGCACTCGAGCAACACATAGGCAGGATGCTGCTCGGTGAATGGCATCGGCAGCCCGGTGTGCCCGCACACCAGATCGAGCCCGTCGGCGTAGAACAGCTCTGCGGCCTCCAAGGACGGCAGCGAGCGCGCGGCGACTACCAGGTCGACGGCGTCACGAGTGCTTCCGACAGCTACCAGCGCGACGGCCCGGCCCGGCAGCAACGGCACCAGGCGCAGCCGCAGCCGCGTCAGGACGCCGAGTGTTCCCTCGGCGCCGGCAAGCAGCGAGACGAGATCGAACCCGGTGTTGTCCTTGGGCAGACCGGCCAACCGGGTCACCACCGACCCGTCCGGCATGACCGCCTCGACGCCCGCAATCTGGGCACGCATCGTGCCGTAGCGCAGCACTCGCTCACCGCCCGCGTTTGTCGACGTCATGCCACCGACCGTGCACGACTCGCGCGCCGCGAAGTCGACACCGACATCGAGGCCCAGTTTGCGCACGACCGCCTGCACCGCCGACAACGTCGCCCCGGCGCCCACGGTGACCTGGGCGGACAGCGGGTCCACCTCGCCGATCTCGTCGAGCCGCTTGGTGCTGAGCACGACCGCCCCATCCACCGGGACCGAGCCACCGACGAGTCCGGTGTTACCGCCCTGGACGCAGATCTGCACGCCCTCCTGGCGACACACGGCGACGACGGCTGCTACCTCACCGGTATCGGCGGGTCGCACCACGCAGCCGGCCTTCGCGCGAAATCGCCCGGTCCAGTCCGATTCGTACGACGCAACGACGTCTCGGTCGACCAGCAGGTGCGCCTCCCCGACGATCTCGCGAAGCCGGCCCTCGACGCTCACGACAGAACGCGCAGTCGGACCGTCTCCGGCATCGACACGAGATCATCCGCCACGCCTGCCGGGTAGTCGACCGCGATGTCGGTGATCACGTAGCCGAGGTCGCCGCGGGTGCCGAGCAGCTGGCCTTCGATGTTGACCTTGTTCTCGGCAAGCAGGCCGTTGATGGACGCGAGCACGCCTGGCACGTTCTGATGCAGATGAACGATGCGGTGGGTGTCGGTGCGAGCCGGCAGTGCCAGGTGGGGCAGGTTGACGCTCATCGTCGTGGTGCCGTCGACGACGTAGTCACGCAGCTTCCCCGCGACGTAGCGGCCGATGTCCTGCTGCGCCTCCTCGGTCGAACCGCCGATGTGCGGCGTGAGGATCACGTTCGGCAGGTCCCGGAGCACCGAGACGAACTCGTCGCCCTGCGCTTTCGGCTCCGCCGGGAACACGTCGACAGCCGCCCCCGCGATGTGACCGCTCTCGAGATGCTGGCGAAGGGCGGTGTGGTCGACCACGAAGCCGCGCGACAGGTTGAGGAACAGGCTCCCCTGCTTCATTCGGGCGAACTGCTCCTCGCCGAACATGTCGGCGTTGGTCGCACGACCGTCGACATGAAGCGTCACGATGTCGCTCGTGCTGAGCAGCTCGTCGAGGCTGTCACAACGCCGCGCGTTGCCCAGCTGGAGCTTGTCCGCGGTGTCGTAGAAGGAAACGCTCATGCCGAGCGCCTCGGCGAGCACGGAGAGCTGCGCGCCGATGTTGCCGTAGCCCACAATGCCGATCCGGCGGCCCCGAACCTCGTGCGCGCCCGACGCAGACTTGTCCCACACCCCGGCGTGCATGGCCGTGTTCTTCTGCGTGAGCCGCCGGGTCAGGGCGATGATCTCGGCGATCGCGAGCTCAACGACACTGCGCGTGTTGGAGAACGGCGCATTGAAGACCGCGATGCCGCGCGCGGATGCCGCCGGAAGATCGATCTGGTTCGTGCCGATGCAGAAGGCGCCGATGGCGAGCAGCGAGTCCGCGCGATCGATCGACGTCTCGGTGACATCCGTCTTGGAACGGACCCCCAGAAGCGACACGCCGTCGAGCCGCGCCCCGAGCTCAACGGGGTCTAGGGCGCTCTTGACCATCTCGACCTCGAAGCCCCCGGCAGTCAACGCCGCGGCAGCGTCGGGGTGCACGTTCTCGAGCAGCAACGCGCGCATCGGACCCGGCGAAGTCAACAGATTTTCCTTAGATAGCAGGATGTTTTGCGACCCTCAATAGTAGCGGGCCACTCCTGCCGGCCGGATCCGCCTAGTACGCGAGCTCTGCCGCGAGACGAGGGTCGACCCGCACGACTCCGGCCATGTTCGACAACGGCACCGGTTCGTACTTCACGAAGTCACCCGTATGCGGCGCGGCGATCATCATCCCGTTGCCGACGTAGATGGCGACATGGTCGATGTCTGAGGGGTCCTTCGGGTCGTAATGCCAGAACAGCAGGTCGCCCGGCCTAGCGTCGGAGTACGGAACTCGCGGCCCGGTGAACCACTGCTCCTCCGATACCCGCGGCATCGAGACGCCGGCGTAGCGGAATGCCCACTGCACGAGCCCGGAGCAGTCGAACGCCGCCGGGCCGGCGGCGCCCCACACGTAGGGAAGGCCGATTCGGCTCTTCGCGGCGTTGAGGAAGTTCGCGATCTGGTCCCGGGTGAGGAACTCGCCCTCGTCCCGGACGATCACCACGTCCCGCAGCAGCTCTGCGTGTGCCTTGTGGCGGAGGACGCTCAGGGCCGTCTTCCGAAGCTGTAGCGGATCCGCCTTGGGTGCGCTGATCACCACGCCGGTGCGCGGCACCAGTCCGATCTGCTGTGCCCGCTCCCCCGAGAAGACGGCGTCCACACCGGCCATGCCGACCGAAGCGAACGCACCGATCCGCATCGGCGCAACACCGCGCGTGTCGGCAACCGGCACCGTCCCACCGAGCGGGAGGTTCGCGTTCTGACCCATGTCGAAGGAGACCGCCACATCGCCGCCGGCGATGCTTCGCCACAGCTCGTTGCTGGCGGCGGTCGACGCCGGCGTGAACGGCCGGAAGGTCGTCGGGTTGACGCCGAGGACGAACGCCTTGTGGCCCATCACCCGGGCGTGACCGGCGCTCACCGGCTCAACCCGATGGACACCCGAGAGGCGCGCGAGCCGGCGCACGGCCTTGTCGGAGAGCGGATGATCGGACGTGACCAGCAGGGTTGCGCTGACCAGATGCCGTCCGTGGTGGCGCTTCACCGCGCCCGGCGTGTTCACCGAGAACGGCGCCTGCACCGGATCGACGGCGCCGGCGGGCGCGGGTGGGAGCGGGCCGACGGCACCGGTCGCCGATGCCGCCGCCGGGTTCTCCAGGTGGCGGACCACAAGCGTCGTCGTCGCCGTCGCGAAGTTGGCCGTTGTCAACACAATGAGCAGTGGCGCGACGAGCCACCGCGGCAGCCTGAACCGGGACATGAGCCGGCCGCCTCCTCGCTCCCCGGATGACCTATCCATTGTTACAACGACAGGAGTAGCCCAGAGGTTGACCACCGACGGGGTGCCGTATGCGATTTGCTCAGCCGAGCAGGGCGCCGGCCGCCACCCGGAGATCGGCGACAAAGCCGTCGTACGCGGCATCCCGGTCGTCAGCCCGCAGCACGGCGGACGGGTGCAGGGTCGCCATCGCGTACGCCGACTCCCGGTCGCCGTCGTCACCCTCGTGGGCGAACGCGGATCCGTCGTACGCCGACGCCGGCCAGGGCATGAGGACGCCGCGCGACCGAGTCACCCGGAACGACGGGCCGAACAGCGCGCGACCCGCGGTCGCGCCGAGCGCGACGACCACGTCCGGTGACAGCAGGTCGAACTCGGCGACCAGCCACGGCCGGCACGCGGTGACGTCTGAGGCGTCCGGTGTCTGGTGGATCCGGCGCTTGCCTTCGCCGGCCGAACGGAACTTGAAGTGCTTCACGGCATTGGTCGTGTAGATGTCGGCGGGGTCCAGACCGACCTCCTCGACCGCCTTGTCCAGCAGCTTGCCGGCCGGTCCGACGAACGGCTCGCCACGCCGGTCCTCGATGTCGCCGGGTTGCTCGCCGACCAGGACGAGGCGGGCGCCGACCGGTCCCTTGCTGAACACGGTCTGGGTCGCGCCCTTGTACAGCTCGCACCCCGTGCAGCTCGCAGCGGCCTTGCGCAGCTTGTCCATCGTCGCGCCCGCCGGCACGAACTCCGCGGCACTCACGGGCAGGTGTTCCTTGTCATGGAATGGGGTCCTCCGCGTCGTACCGGGCGAAACCGGGATAGCGCGCAACCAGTGCGAACAGTCCCACGATGCAAGCAATGCCCCCGGAGATGACCGAGAACTCCGTGCCGACCAGGCCGGCCATCGTCCCGGACTCCACGTCCCCCAGCCTCGGTCCGCCGGCGACCACCACGGTGAACACGCCTTGCAGCCGGCCGCGGAGAGCATCGGGCGTCGCGACCTGCAGGATCGTGCTTCGAAAGATCGCGCTGATCATGTCGGCGAGGCCGGCGACCGCGAGCAGGACGACGCCCACCCACAACACATGGGTGAACCCGAACAAGGCGATGCTCGCGCCCCATGCCGCGATCGACACGATCACGGCAAGACCTTGCCGGCGGACCCGGCCGGCCCATCCCGAGAAGGCGGCGCCCAGGAAGGCGCCGATCGAGGGAGCGGCATAGAGCAGACCCGCCGTCTCGGCGCCGCCGTGGAACGTTCCGATCGCAAGCGCCGGGAACAGCGCTCGCGGCATCCCGAAGATCATCGCGTCGATGTCGACGAGGAACGTCATCATCAGGTTCTTGCGAGGCGCGAGGAAGCGCAGACCTTCCACGACCGACTTGAAGCCGGCCTTGTGGCTGGTGTCGTCGGGGCGAATCGGCGGCAGCCGCAACACGCCGTACAAGACGGCCGCGAACGACCCGACGTCGATCGCGTACGCCGCGCTGTAGCCCGCCGCTCCGACGACGACGCCGGCGAGCAGAGGTCCGAGGGTGAGCGCGGTGTTCCAGCCGAGCTGCCCGAGCGAGTTCGCGGCAGGAAGCAGCTCGCGACGAACCAGCCTCGGCAGCGTCGCTCCTCTCGCGGCGGAGTCGACGGAGTAGACCCCTGCCTGCAGGCCGAGCAGCACATAGATGACGGAGAGCCGCTCCAGATCTCCGGCGGCCTGGACCAGTAGCAAGCCGGACAGCGCGAGCGAGGCCGTCGAGGTGATGAGCATCAGCTTGCGGCGGTCGACGGCGTCGGCGATCGACCCACCGAACAACCCGAAGACGATGAGCGGGACGACGGTGACGAGGCCGGTGATGCCGACGGCGAACGACGAGTGGGTGATGTCGAAGACCTGCAGCTGAGCCGCGACCACGGTCAGCTGGGTGCCGACGTTGGACAGTGTCGTGCCGGCCCACCACCGCCGGTACGGCGGGCTTTCGCGAAGCGGCGTCAGGTCGATGACATAGCGCCTCCGGCGCCCATCGGCAGAGCGCCTCCGGCGCCCATCGGCAGAGCGCCTCCGGAGTTCATCGGCAGAGCGCCTCCGGAGTTCATCAGCAGAGCGCCTCCGGCGCCCATCGGCGGGCCGACGCGGCGCTCCAGGTACCTCCTCCATGCCCTCCGGGTGCGCCGCTTCGCTCACGGGCAGAGCCGTTCGATGCGCCAACCATCCGCGCTCACGAGGTACCGGAGGCGATCGTGCAGCCGGTCGTTACGGCCCTGCCAGAACTCGATCGTCTCGGGTCGGACCACGAACCCACCCCAGTGCGGCGGACACCGGACTTCCTCGCCGTCGTACCTCTCGGCCAGCTCCCTGACCCGCGCCTCCAGGGCCGCACGGTCGGTGACGGGGCGCGACTGCTCGCTCGCTGCCGCCGACAGCTGGGCGCCTCGCGGTCGCGACGCGAAGTAGGCCGCCGACTCCGCGCGCGGCACTCGTTCAACCGGGCCGCCGACGATCACTTGACGGGCCAGCGCGTGCCAGGGGAACAGCAGCGCGATCGTGGGATGCGCGGCGATCGCGCGGCCCTTGCGCGATTCGTAGTTCGTGAAGAAGACGAAGCCCCGCTCGTCGGCGCCCTTGCACAGAACCGTGCGAATGCTCGGCCGCCCGTCGGGGTCGACGGTGGTGACAACCATCGCGTTGGCTTCCGGAAGTTCGGCACGCTCGGCGTCGGAAAGCCATCGGCGCCACAAGTCGAGGGGATCCGGCGGCAGGTCGGCGCGGCTCAGCCCGGCCTGCTGATACATCGTCCGCAACCGCGAAACGTCGGGTGCGTCGGGCACCGCCCGACGATCTCATGGGCTCCTCGGTCGCTCGAAGGGAGTTTCCGCAACCCGGCATTCGGGGGACTACCGATGAGTAGGAGAATGGATCCGAAGCTCGGACGGCGAACCGAGCCGGCGCGAACCCGCGAACCGATACGCCCACAAGGCGCTGCAACCGAGGAGCCGTCATGGCTGACGAAACCGTCTTCAAGCCGGGCCTGGAAGGCGTGATCGCCTTCGAGAGCGAGATCGCGGAGCCGGACAAGGAAGGCTCGGCGCTTCGCTACCGCGGCGTCGACATCGAGGACCTGGTCGGCCGCGTCAGCTACGGCAACGTATGGGGCCTTCTTGTCGACGGTCGGTTCGCCCCCGGTCTACCGCCGGCCGAGCCGTACCCCGTACCCGTGCACTCCGGTGACATCCGCGTCGACGTCCAGAGCGCGCTTGCGACCTTGGCGCCCGCCTGGGGACTGCAGCAGCTGCTCGACATCGACGACGACCAGGCCCGTGACGACCTCGCGCGGTGCTCGGTCATGGCCATGTCGTTCGTCGCCCAGTCGGCGCGCGGCCTGGGCCAGCCGATGGTGCCGCAGAAGCGGATCGACGAGGCCGCGACCATCGTGGAGCGCTTCATGATCCGCTGGCGGGGCGAGCCCGATCCGGCGCACACGAAGGCTGTGGACGCCTACTTCGTCTCAGCGGCCGAGCACGGGATGAACGCCTCGACCTTCACCGCGCGCGTCATCGCGTCGACCGGCGCCGATGCGGCCGCCTGCTTGTCGGGCGCCGTCGGTGCGCTTTCCGGTCCGTTGCACGGCGGCGCCCCGTCACGCGTGCTCAAGATGCTGGACGAGGTCGCTGAGGAGGGCGACGCGCGTCGCTACGTCAAGCGTCTGCTCGACTCCAAGCAGCGGCTGATGGGCTTCGGTCACCGGGTGTACCGCGCCGAGGACCCCCGAGCCCGCGTCCTGCGTCGTACCGCGAAGGAGCTCAACGCACCGCGCGTGGAGGTCGCCGAGGCGCTCGAGAACGCCGCACTGGCGGAGCTCAAGGAGCGCTACCCGGATCGGGTGCTCGCGACGAACGTCGAGTTCTGGTCGGCCGTCGTACTCGACTTCGCCCAGGTGCCGGCGCACATGTTCACCTCGATGTTCACCTGCGCCCGGGTTGCCGGGTGGAGTGCGCACATCCTCGAGCAGAAGCGCACCGGGCGCCTGATCCGCCCCTCCGCGAAGTACGTCGGCCCCGCCAACCGGGGCGTCTCCGAGGTCGAAGGCGCCGACCAGCTCTAGATGCAAGGCGGCGCTGCTCCGCCGATCCAACGGCAACGCCACCTTTGCGCGGCTAAACCGGGGGGTAAAGCCACTTTGCTCTCTCGTACCCTTGTGCGGTGACTGACGCCGCCCTGACCATCCCTGCCGACCTCCTGCCCGGCGACGGCCGGTTCGGCTCGGGCCCGACCAAGGTCCGGCCGGAACAACTCGCCGCGCTTGCCGCGACCGGTACGACGTACCTCGGCACCTCGCATCGCCAGGAGGGTGTGCGCTCGGTCGTACGTCGTGTCCGCGACGGCATCGCCACGCTCTACGGCCTCCCGGACGGCTACGAGGTGATCCTCGGCAACGGCGGCGCGACGATCTTCTGGGACATCGCAACGCTCTGCCTGATCGAACGTCGTTCGCAGCACATGGCGTTCGGCGAGTTCTCCTCGAAGTTCGCCAAAGCGACTGCCGCTGCGCCGCACCTCGAGGAGCCGTCGGTCCTGAAGGCCGATTACGGTCAGGCACCGGACGCCTTCGATCCGGCCCCCGGGATCGACGCCTACTGCCTGCCGCACAACGAGACCTCGACCGGCGTCATGACCAGGATCGAGCGCCCGGCCGGCACGGACGCGGGCGCCTTGATGCTGGTCGACGCGACCAGCGCGGCCGGCGGTCTTCCGGTCGACCTGACCCAGACGGACGCTTACTACTTCGCGCCGCAGAAGGGCTTCGCCTCGGACGGCGGGCTGTTCTTCGCGATCCTCTCGCCGGCCGCGATCGAGCGCAGCGCGCGGCTCATCCCGCAGCGTTGGGTGCCGGCGACGCTCGACCTCGGGATCCACATCGAGCAGTCCCGGCTGGAGCAGACCTACAACACGCCGGCGCTCGCGACGCTGTTCCTGATGGCAGAACAGATCGACTGGATGAACGCCCAAGGCGGCCTGGCGTGGGCGGCCGAGCGCACCGGCGAGTCGGCTCGGATCCTCTACACATGGGCGGACAAGGCGCCGTACGCCGAGGCGTTCGTGACCGATCCCGCCAAGCGGTCGACCGTGGTCGGCACGATCCGGCTGGACGACAGCATCGAAGCCGCCACCGTGGTCAAGGCGCTGAAGGCGAACGGCATCGTGGACGTCGCGGCCTATCGGGCCGCGGGCTACAACGGCCTACGCGTCGGCATGTTCCCCGCGATCGAGCCGGCCGACGTCGAGGCGCTGACGGCGTGCATCGACTGGGTCGTGGAGCGGACGACTCACTGAGCGCAACCAGTTCAGTGTTGCGACGCGTCTTCCGGCAAGGATCGTCGCGCCGCATCGTCGCGGCCGCATCGGCCGCGCTGTGCGCTGCGGTGCTGGGGCTCGCTCCGTCACCACCGGCCACCGCGGCGGCTTCGCATCGCGGCCTGCACTGGGGCACCTGCCCGTGGGCGCTCTATCCCGACCTGCGCAACGGGCCGGAGCACTGCACCCGGATCCGCGTTCCACTCAACTACGCGCATCCGGGTGGCCGCCACGTCACCCTGGCGGTGTCGATCCTTCGCCACACGTCATCGGCGGCGAACTATCGCGGCGTGATCTTCGTCAACCCGGGTGGCCCCGGCAGCCCCGGTCTCGACCTACCGATGGAGCTCGAGCCGTTCGTGCCGCACGGGATTGGCGGACGGTACGACTGGGTCGGCTGGGATCCGCGCGGCGTCGGTGCGAGCACGCCGACGATGCGTTGCCAGAGCAACTACTTCAAGGGGCCCCGCCGCAGCTACACGCCTTCGACGAAGAGCTTGCGGCACTACTGGCTGACCCGGACCAAACGCTATGCAGCGGCATGCGCCCGCAAGTACCCCGCACTGATCGACCACATCACCACTGCCGACTCAGCGAGGGACATGGAGTCCATCCGCAAGGCACTCGGCGTCACCAAGATCAGCTTCTACGGCTTCTCATACGGCACCTATCTCGGCCAGGTCTACTCGACGCTGTTCCCCACCCACCTTCGCTACATGGTGCTCGACAGCACCGTCGACCCGCGCCGGGTCTGGTACGGCGCCAATCTCGACCAGGACAAGGCGTTCGACCGCAATGCGCAGATCTACTTCAAGTGGGTGGCCCAGTACGACGACGTCTTCCATCTCGGCAAGACGCAGAAGGCTGTCTCGGCCCGCTACTACGACGATCTGGCTCGACTTGCCCGCTCACCGAAAGGCGAGCTCGGCCCGGCCGAGTTCGCCGACGCGATGACAGGTGCCGCCTACTACCGCTTCGGGTGGGTCGACCTCGCGCAGGCGTGGCACGCGCTCGACGTCGGCCACAAAGCCGGGCCGATGAAGCGCCAGTACGTCGACCTCGACCTTCCCGGTGACGACAACGGGTTCGCCGTCTACTCGGCAGTGCAGTGCTCGGATGCGCACTGGCCGCACTCGTGGGCAAGGTGGCAGAAGGACAACAAGGCCTACGCCGCCAAGTACCCCTTCCTCACCTGGAACAACGCCTGGTACAACGCGCCATGTGCCTTCTGGAAGGGCAAGTCGCACACGCCGGTCAAGATTCGCGGCCATCGCACGAAGAGCGTCCTGCTGATCGACGAGACGTTGGACGCAGCAACTCCGTACGAAGGAAGCCTCGAAGTACGTCGGCTCTATCCGCACTCCAGCCTGATCGCCGAGCCGGGCGGTACGACGCACGCCGACTCGCTGTCCGGCGACCGGTGCGTCGACAACAAGATTGCGGCCTACCTCAAGGACGGGACCCGACCGCAACGTCGCGCCTGGGACGGTCCGGACGCCATCTGCAAGCCGCTGCCTGCACCGCGCCCGCACGCGACACGGGCGAATCTGCGCCAGTCAGATCACCTGCGTCGCGCCTAGCGGCTCGCCGCCGTCCAAGCGAAGCTGTCCCGCCAGTTGACGAAGCCGTAGTACGGATCGGCCTGGTTGAACGGCCCGGCCGCATCGACCGGCCCAGCGATCCGACGCGCCGCAGCCTCGCCCGTCGGGCGCAGCCACACCGCGTGATTCCGAACCATCAGGATCGAGCCGTCCCGGCCCCACAACGGCGCCGTTGCGCCGTCGCCGCCAGCTATCGGATCCGCCTTCGCGCCCCTCACGATGTCGATGCCGCCGCTTCCGTCGACCCGGTCCGAGAAGGCCGGCCCGAATCCGCCGTTGTTGTCAGTCGCTGGTATCGCACGGTCTCTCACCACGGCGAGCCGACCCGAGGTCGTCCACGTCGGATCGAACGACACCAGGTTCTTCGGCTGCGGGATCGAGCGGCAGTGACGCGGCGCGCAGACGACGACGTGCTTGTTGGCGCCCGTGAGTTCTCGGTCCCCACCCGCGATCAGCGCAACCTCGTCGTGCGGCCTCGACGTGGCGAGCCATGCGGGGTAGGTCAGCATCGAGGTCGTCAGCCGGCGCCGACCACCATCGACATCGAAGTCGTACAGGGGCAGCCCGTCGGCCCGAATCGAACCAGACCCCATGGGGTCCATCCATGCCATGACGCCGCCTCCGTCCGGCCACCAGTCCGCGATGACGTACAACCCACCCCTGTCCCGTGCGACCGAATGAGCGTGGCGAGCGGTTGCGCTCATGACCAGAATCTCGCTTCGCCAACTCCCCCGAGTCGCTGGCCTGACGAACCGGCTCAGCCCGAGGGCGATCCGCCTACCGTCCGGGGACCAGGCCAACCCCGAGATGTTGACGGCCTCGGCTAGTCGCGTTGTCCTGCCACTGGCATCGACCACGACTGCGTGATATCTGCGGTCGGTTCGGTAGGTGACAGCAACCCGGTCGGCGCGCGGTGACCACGTTGCGGTCGCATCGTGCGCGCCGCCGGGTGTGACCTTACGAAGCGGTTTGCCGGCTTGCGAGACCAGCCATACCGATGTCGGTTCGTCCGCGTACGGATCGGACTTCGGCGGAGCCGGACTTGTCGTGACCACGAGCCAGCGCCCGTCAGGTGACCACGCGGGTCTCGTGGCCCGTCCCGAGAGAGGGACCCCGGTCAGACCACTCGTTCGTAGCAAGTAGAGGCGATGCCTGCTGACGAAAGCCAACTCGCCGTGCCCGAGCATGGCTACGGCATCAGCAGTCGGGACCGGCCGTGTCGCTGTCGAAATCCGGGAAGCGGACGCGGACGATGCGCCAGTCGGCACGGCGCGCGACGGTGCTGGCGCCGACGCACCGACGCCACACCCAACGAGGAAGATCAGACAGCCGGCACAGGCCAGAGCTCGCCTCATGTCTGACACGACGCTCGAAGGTACGCCGAGGTTGTGCGCGGCACCGCTGCTGTCGCCGCGTGCTCATCCTGTTGCCGCCCAGCGAGGGAAAGGCGGTGGGTGGCGCAGGACCGCCGGTAGACGTGGCGTCACTGTCATGGCCGCACCTCATGACGCATCGACAGAAGGTACTGACCGCACTCGTCTCGATCTGCCGTCGCAGCCCGGCCAAGGCACGCACCCTGCTGGGACTGTCCGAGGCGCTCGATAGCGACCGGGCGGCGAACGCGGCAGCTGACACCTCGCCGACGATGCCCGCCGGCCACCGCTACACAGGCGTGCTGCACGACGCGCTCGGCTATCCGACGCTCCCCGCGACGGCACGGCGGCGGGCCGACTCTTCACTGGTCGTGTTCTCAGGTCTTTGGGGAGCCGTCCGTCCGGTCGACCAGCTCCCGGCATACCGCATCGGCATCGGCACCAACCTCCCGAGGATCGGTCCGCTCCCGACGTACTGGCGCGGTGCGCTCTACGACGCACTCGACGCCGAGGTCGCCGAATCCGGAGCGCTCGACCTTCGGTCGTCGGGCTACGCGCTGATGTACAAACCATCGCCGGAAGCTGCGAGGAACGTCGTCATCGCGGCGATCACCGGGCCCGACGGCAAGCGGTCCGCGTCGAGCTACCAGAGCAAGGTCGCCAAGGGCCGCCTCGTGCGCGCCCTGCTGCAGCTCCCCAAGCCCAAGGCCGCGGACATCGCGACGGCTGCCGAATCGATCGGTCTCACCGCAGCCGAAGGCGCGAATGGCCTGGTGCTCAGAGCGCCGGCGGGCTGGGGCCTGATCAACCCGCCGAAGGGCTAACGTGACCTTGTGGAGGCCAAGGAGCCCGAGCAGTACGAGCTCGAGGTCACGATCGTCGGCACCGCGATCTGGCTGATCGCGCTCATCGTGCTCGCCGTCTTCTTCAACGACGACCTGCATCGCCACCATGCGCAGTGGTGGTACGGCGCGTGCGGCGCGGGCATGGTCTTCGGCTGCTACGGGATGTACCGCGCCGTCAAGCGGCGCCGGTCGGGCCAGTCCTAGAGATCCGACGGCGCGTCGGTTCGCCCCTCGGTGTCAACCTCGCTGTCAGCGGTCGGCTGCTCCGCAACCGGCTCAGACTCGGCCGGAGCAGCCTCGGCGGGAGCAACCTCGGCAGCGGCAACGTCGGCAGCAGCGGCCTCTGCCGCGGCGGCCTGCGCAGCGGCGGCCTGCGCCGCTTCCGCCACGAGTCGGGCACGCTCTTCCTCGGTCGGCCGCTCGACGATGTCGTAGCCGGCCTCGTCGATCAGCGGCGGCGGAGCGGGCGGCGCCATCGGTACGACGACCGCCTCCGAGTGCGCACCGCAGCCGTGGTCCACCGCAACGACCTTGCCGTCGTCAGGGGCGAACTCGTTGGCGCAAGCGCCGAACGCCTGGCGCATGCCGCCAGCGAGGGGCAAGAAGAAGCCGCACGTCGCGCAACTGGCCGGGGCGGTGCGCGCGACCTCTGCGCGGGGGCCCGGGTCGCCGGCGTACCAGCGCTCGACGGTGTCGAGCCGCCCGTCGTAGGACAGCAGCCGCTCTCGGCCGAGACCGACCTCGAAGCTGAGCGCGGCCTCCTCCTCGTCGTCGGTCGCCATGTAGGCGAAGATCAGACGGGGATCGTCGGCGGCGGTCGGCAGCAGGTCACCGACGCCGAGGTCGCCAGGCCGCAGTCGCTCGCTCCACGGCACCCACTCCGGGGCGAGAACCGCATCGGCGCCGGGAAGCAGGACGACGTCGTCCACGGTTGCCGTCTTGGCTCGCGACGCGCGCGCCACCGTGACCGCCCAGCGCCACCCGACGTAAGCCGGGTCGAGTGTCGCGAAGTAGTGGGTGACGACGCGTACGTCGTCGGCGTCCGAGCCCAGATGCCCGCCGACCAGACCGGGAGCGTCGGCCTCCACCGCCTCCCTGGCCAGCTCGACCGCGTCGGCACCGACAGCGTCTAGTTCGATGGCGGCGTCCACAGCAATGTCGCCGTGTGTTGGCGCCTCAGTCCCGGTCACATGTTTAGTCTCGCTCATGACCCGCGATAGCGGCGAATCGACCGCGGAGCCGGAAACGGCCCAGCGCGTAGGCGATGCGCTCTGGCGACTTCTGGTCGCCGTCGTGTCGTCGTTTCGTCGTGGGGTGAAGCGCCTCAGGGTCTGGAACAGCCGTGACGGTGCCGGCACATCGGGGCTCGCGGCGCTCGTGGAGACCCACGCCCTGCAGGCCGCCGGCGACGCCACCATCACGGTCGCTCTCGCCGGATCGCTGTTCTTCTCCGTGCCGACCGGCGAGGCGCGCAGCCGGGTCGCGCTCTACCTGCTCATCACGATGGCGCCGTTCGCGGTCGTCGCTCCGATCCTCGGGCCGCTGCTCGACCGGGTGCGCCACGGCCGCCGGGCCGCCCTCGCGGTCACGATGCTCGCCCGCGCCGCGCTCGCCCTCGCGATCGGACGCAGCCTCGGCCACGGCGACCACACCACGGTCACCCAGGCGCTGACGCTCTATCCCGCCGCGCTGGGTGTTCTCGTGTCGAGCAAGGCGTACAGCATCGCGCGAAGTGCCGCGGTGCCACGACTCGTGCCTGAGGGAATGACGCTGGTGCAGGCCAACTCCCGTCTCACCCTCGCCGGCGTTGTCGCCCCGGGGGTAGCCGGGGGCATCGCCGCAGCGGTCATCACGGTCCTCGGGCACCGCACCGAGCTGCTCCTGGGGGCGGCCGTGTACGTCGTCGCCGCCGTCACCGCGTTCCGGTTGCCGAAGCTGGCGGACGGCGCCGGTCACCGGACGCGCGACACGACGACCCCCGCGGCACCGCGCAAGCCGTGGCTGACCGGCGACCTCTACCGGGCGCTGCGCACCGCGGCATCGCTGCGCTGGCTCGCCGGCTTCCTGCTGCTCTTCGGGGCCTTCGTCGTACGGGTGCATCCCATCGGCGGACTGAACGCCAACATCTGCCTGGCGGAGCTCGCGCTCGGCATCGGCGTCGGCAACCTGACCGGCACTCTGCTCGGCGCACGCACCGCTGCCGCAGCGGGGGCCAGGCTGTCGGCGCTGCTTCTCGCCGCGACCGTCGCCGTCAGCGTGTTCGCCGCGTTCGACTTCAACGTCGTTTCGGTCTTCGCGGTCGCCGTCGTCGCCTCCGCCGCCGCCGCGATGTCAAAGCTGTCCTTGGACGCCACGATCCAGCGCAACATCGACGACGAGATCCGGACCTCCACCTTCGCCCGCTCCGAGACGATCCTTCAGCTGTCCTGGGTCGTCGGTGGCGGCATCGGCATCGTGCTGCCCACCCGACCGGAGATCGGCTTCTCGGTAGCAGCCGCCGTACTCGCCGCCGCCCTCGTGACGTCCTTCACCGGCAAGCACCGCACCCGGGCCACCCACGCACCCGTGAGCGTGCCGACATCAACCGCAACGACTCCCGCGAAGCGTTGATCCTCGCAAGCTCGCGGAGCCGGACCTAGCCCTCGAGCTCGGCGGCGATCGCCCGCATCATCTGCGCGATTCGTGGACCGGTCTGCTTGTCGGGATAGCGGCCGCGTCGCAGGTCCGGTTGGACTTTCCCCTCGAACAGCTTGATGAGGTCATCGACGAGGCCGTGCAGCTCCTCCGCGGGACGACGGGTCGCAGCCGCAACCGACGGCAGCGGGTCGAGGACGCGAACCGACAGCGCCTGCTCGCCACGCCGTCCCTCGGCGACACCGAACTCGACCCGGGCGCCCGGCTTGAGGGTGGTGCCTTCAGGCAACGACGAGGCGTGGACATAGACGTCGCCGCCGTCGTCGCGCGCGAGAAAGCCGAAGCCCTTCTCCGCGTCGAACCACTTCACCTTGCCCGTGGGCACTGCAGACCTACTTCACCTAGAACCTACGCGGACCGATCGGTACGCCCGGACAAAGGCTAGTCGTCCGCCGCTGGGATGTGGCGGGGATTAAGGCCCGGCTACGATCAACGCCTCGTTCATCGAGCCGGAGCGGAAACCCCGCTCGTCCAGCTCGACCGCGTCGAAGCCGGTGACAGTAGCGAGCAGATCCGGCCGGGCAGCGACCTGCGCCACGAGGTCGCGATCGATCTCGACCCGCGCGATGTCACCCACATCACGCACCCTCAGGTCGCGCACTCCCAGACCGGCCGCCGCCAGCGCCTCCCGCAGCGCCGCCTCCGCGCGCTCGATCCGCCCCAGGCGGTACGACGAGACCTCGATCCCGTAGGCGATCCGACTCGACAGGCAGGCCGCAGCGGGCTTGTCCCAGGTCGCCAGACCCCACTCCCGGCTGAGCTGACGAACCTCTGCCTTGGTCAGGCCCGCGTCGAGAAGCGGCGTGACAGCCCCTCGCTCCGAGGCAGCACGAATCCCCGGCCGGAAGCCGGCGACGGCGTCGTCGGCGTTGGTGCCGGTCGCGACGTACGCCAGGCCTTCGCTGGTTGCGAGCGGGCCGAGAACGTCGAGCAGTTCGGCCTTGCAGAAGAAGCAGCGATCGGAGCCGTTCGCGCGATAGCCGTCACGGGACATCTCGTCCGTGGCCGGGGTCAGATGCCGCACGCCGAGCGAGGCCGCGAACTCGCGCGCGCCGTCGAGCTCGGTCGACGGAAGGCTGGCCGAGACAGCAGTCGCGGCAACGACCTGCTCAGCACCGAGCGTCCGGGCCGCGGCGGCGAGCAAGAACGCCGAGTCGGCACCGCCGCTGAACGCGACCAGCAGACTGCCGAGCTCATGCAGCCGAGCCTCGAGCGCTGCCAGGGAACCCACGTCCGCAGGCTA
>DASZTL010000106.1:0-11825 GCA_035548055.1 Mycobacteriales bacterium
TCGCTCTCGCTGATGAAGACATGCACGCCGAACTGGCTCGAGGCGATGTACTCGTAGATCTCGTACAGCGCCCCGATCGAGAGCCCGATGCAGAAGCCGATCACGACGATCCCGACGTGACGCGATCGCGGTTGACGTTCCGCGGTGTGCCTCAGCAGCCCGAGGCGGACGAACCACAGGTAGAACAACGGCGCGATGCCGAGAGACGAGAACGCATGGTCGAGCCGATCGAAGGGGTTCCCGCCGTGGAACAGGCCGACCAGGTTTCCCCACGCCTGCAACCCGATGGTCACGGTGAAGAAGAGGTCGAACGGGCGGGGTGTGTTCAACAGGCGCGGCGCCAGCGCCACGAGAAAGGTGACGACCATGCGGATGCCGTGGCAGGTGATCCCTTCGACGAAGCAGTACGCAGCGCCAGCCGCGTAAGACAGCCTGACGAGGTCCGCCCAGTCACGGATCCAGGCGGACCAGTCCCCGAGCACAGCCGTCCCGACCCAACGACCTCGGCGAGGCCCACGCACCGTTGCGCTGCGTTGCTTTGCCGGTGCGCGGGTCACACCAGAAGATCCCCGAGTGGAGTTCGAGTACACGCGGCTTGCGCGCCGCGGGTGTGAGGCCGGCCCCGGCTAGGCCACTTTGAACCGGGAGATGCTGGCGCGCAGCTCGGCGGCAAGGTTGTTGAGCTGTGCTGCCGCCGCCGCGGCCTGCTTGGACCCTTGGGCGTACTGACGGGAGACGTCGGAGACCTGGGTCATGGCTGCGACGACCTGGTCGGAGGCGGATCGTTGCTGCTGCGTCGCGATCGAGATCTCCTTGGCGGCGGTGGTCGTCTCTTCGACCATGCCGGAGATCCGTTCGAGGGCGTCGACGACGCCGCGGGCGAGCTCGGAGCCGGTGCGGACCTCCTTCGAGCCCTCTTCGCTGGCCATGATGGTCGCCGAAGTCTCGGCCTGGATCTCGGACACGATGGCCTGGATCTGGCCGGTGGACTGCTGCGCGCGTTCGGCGAGCTTGCGGACCTCGGCGGCGACCACGGCGAACCCGCGCCCGTTCTCCCCGGCGCGGGCAGCCTCGATCGCGGCGTTGAGCGCGAGCAGGTTGGTCTGGTCGGCCAGGTCGTTGATCACGTCGAGGATCCGGCCGATCTCCTGGCCCTTCTCCCCGAGAGCGAGGGCCCGGCCGCCGATCTGGTCGACCCGCGCCGCGATCGCTTCCATGGCATGGACGGATGCCGAGACGGCTTCGCGGCCTTCCTCGGCGTAGCGCAGGGTCTCGGCGGCGTACCGGGCGACCGACTCGGAGGTCTCAGCAATCTGCGCAGCCGTCGCGGCGAGCTCCTCGATCGTGGAGGTCGTCTCCGACACCGCCGAGGACTGCTGTGTCGCGGAGGCCGCGTGTTGCTCGGCACTCGCCAACAGCTCGACGGCTGCGGCAACGATCTGCTCACCGCCGCCCCGGACCTGCTGCACCAGTCCGCGCAGGTTGCCCAACGTCTCGTCGAAAGCACCGGAAAGCTGCCCGAGGACCTCTTGGGCGGCGGTCTCGGAGTCGACCTGCACCGAGAGGTCGCCGCGTGCGGCAAGCGCCAGTGCCGCCGACAAGCTCTCGACCGTTCGGCGCAGCTGGTCACGTTCGATGTCGGACTGGAGCCGGTGCACCTGCAAGCGCGAAGCCACGGCATAGCCGAGCATCGAGACGAGCGGCAGCGCCATCGAGACCACGACGAGCGGGCCGGCATTCTCCGTGTTCAAGTTGTGCGCCAGCGCGGTAGCGCCGATCAACAGGCCGATGTAGCTGACGGACAGACCGAGGGCAAGGAAGCGGTTCGGCGCGATCACCGCGCCAGCCGTGGCGTTGACCAGGAACAGGGCCCAGAAGGGACCGGCGACGCCCCCGCTCAGCGCGACGACGGCGAACACGAGAACGAAGTCCGAGGCGCCGATCAGTCCGAGCAGCGGCCACTCGAGGCCGGGGCTACGCGCTGTCAGTCGTGGGAAGAGCGGGACGAGCAACGGCGAGACGAGTCCGACGGGCAGCCAGGCGTAGATGAGCTTCTCGTGGTCGTGGACCGGACCGTTGGTGTAACGAGCGAGCAACGCGGTGGCAATCGCAACCGCGACGAGCTTCGCAAACGACGCGATCGCAGACTCCACCCGCAACCGGTCAACCATGGTGTCGTGCCCTCCCCAGCCCGTCGTCACGGGCGCGACGTACATGTGCCAGAAGTGTCGGCAGGATGAGCGCAGTGCTGAATGGCCGACCGAGCCGCCAGTTCCCCACGATCCTAGCGAATCCTCGACATTGACGTCGACGTCGATTCTGGCGCACTATGAAGTGTGCTGGTTGCGCTCAGCTCCGACCAGGAGGCGCTTCGATCGACGACGGCTCGGTTTCTCGACGACCGCATGCCGGTCGCGACGATCCGAGGACTTCGCGACGAGCCCGCCGGTTACCCGGATGACTATTGGACCCAGGCCGCCGGGCTCGGCTGGACCGCTCTGCTCGTCTCCGACGAGCACGGCGGCGGCTCGCTGAGTGGCGCACCGCTCACCGACCTCTCGCTGATCGCCTACGAGATCGGACTGCGCGCGGCCCCGGGGCCGTTCGTGCCGGTCAACGTCGTGGCCGAGACGCTGTGCGCCGAGGGGTCCGGTTCACAGCTCGAGCTGCTCGACCAGCTGATCCACGGCACCGCGACCGCGGCTTGGGCCTATCAGGAGCCGGCACCCCACGACGCGCTCGGCAGCATCGAGACCACGATTCGCATCGAGGGAGACAGCCTCGTCATCGACGGCGTCAAGCGACCGGTGGAGAATGCGGCGCACGCGACGTACCTGCTTGTCACCGGGCGCGCCGGCAGCGGCCTCGCGCAGGTGCTCGTCCCGGCCGGCGCCGAGGGGATGACGATCGAGGAGCTGACCTCGGCGGATCTGACGCGCCGGTTCGCCAGCGTGCGGTTCGACGGCGTTCGGGTTCCGCTCGATGCAGCAGTCGGGGACCTGGGCACAGCCGATGAGCGCGTGACCCGACAACTCCAGGTGGCGCTCGCCATGCACGCCGCCGAGACGGTGGGCGCGATCCATCGCGCCTTCGAGCTGACGCTGGGCTGGACCGCCGACCGATACTCGTTCGGGCGGCCGATCGGGTCATACCAGGAGATCAAGCACCGGATGGCTGACCAGGTCACCTGGCGCGAGGCCGCACACGCGATCACCGACGCCGCGATCGTCGCACTCGACGCCGGCGCTCCAGATGCGACTGAGCTGATCCATGCCGCGAGCGCGTTCCTCGGCGAGTACGGCGGCGAGCTGCTGCAGGACTGCGTGCAGATCCACGGCGGCATCGGCGTCACCTTCGAGCACGACCTACACCTGTTCCTCAGGCGGGTCACGGTGAACCGCGCAACGTACGGGACGCCATCGGAGCACTACCGGAAGCTCGGCAGCCTCGCGACCAGCGCAGGGAGTGCGGCATGAGTGTCGAGAGCGTCGCGGACTTTCGAGCCCGCGCTCGTGAGTTCATCCGCGACAACCTCAAGCCGATCAACCCGGACTCCCAGTTCGGCACGCTGCGCAACGACCGCACCGAGCAGGAGGAGCTCGCGTTCGTAGCGCGAGATCGCGAAGTGCAGCGGATGCTGTTCGACGCGAAGCTGGCGGGTGTCTGCTTTCCGAAGGAGTACGGCGGCCTAGGGCTGACGCCCGCCCATCAGGCGGCGCTCAACGAGGAGCTCTTCGGCTTCGAGTACCCGCAGCGGATCCAGGCGCCGACGATCGCTCCCTGCGCCTCGGTCCTCCTGGACTTCGGTACCGAGGAGCAGAAGCAGCGTCACATCCCTGCGATCCTCAGGGGTGAAGAGATCTGGATGCAGCTGCTGTCCGAGCCCAGTAGCGGGTCGGACGTCGCATCGGCTCTCACCTCCGCGGTACGCGAGGGCGACGACTGGATCCTGAACGGCTCGAAGATCTGGACCACCGGCGCGTGGTGGTCGGACTGGGGGCTGTGCCTCGCGCGCACCAACTGGGATGTGCCGAAGCACCGCGGCCTGACGGTGTTCATGTTTCCGCTGAAGCAAGAGGGCGTGGCTGTCCACCGGATCGAGATGCTCAACGGATCCAAGGAGTTCTGCCAGGAGTTCCTCACCGACGTCCGGGTCCCCGATACCGACCGCGTGGGAGAGGTCGACGGTGGTTGGACCGTCGGGACGCGGTGGATGTACCACGAGCGCATGCTGTTCAGCTCGCCGCTCGTGACGACACCGAAAGGCAACCTCAACGGCGCGGCGGGCAGCGGCGCGCTCGTCGCGGTGGCACGAGAGCTTGGCCGCGACGCGGACCCCATCGCTCACGAGCTCGTCGGCAGAGCGCGCACTCTCGAGCTCACCAAACAGCACCTCAGCTCGCGCATCGCCGAGAGCATGGCAAGCGGCCGGCTCAACGACCAGGCCGCTGCGATCGGGCGCCTCTTCAACGGCTACACGGGCCAGCGGATCTTCACGCTGGAGTTCGATCTGGCCGGAGCCCACGGCGCCGCATGGGGCGACAACGACGGCGCGTCGCGAGTAGCAGGCGAGGACTTCCTGATGCGTCAGGCCGCATCTATCGGCGGCGGGACGCTTGAGATGGCACGCAACGTGATCAGCGAGCGCGTCCTGGGGATGCCACGCGAGAAGTCGATCGACAAGGACGTGCCCTTCCGCGACGTACCTCGTGGAGCGACCTCGCAGCGCTAGCTCACACCGCGTCGTTCGATGAGGCGCGCGATCAGCTCGCGCGCCTCCTTGTGCCCGCTCCCGACGCCGAGCGCGTCCTCCATCACGAGCATCTGGGCAAGCGCCGTCATCAGGAATGCCAGCAGCTCGGGCGTCAGCTCGCCGACGCCGGTCTCGACCGGACCAAAGATCTCACGGAGCGCCTCGGACTGCAGCGCGCGGAATCGCTCTGCGTAGGCCGACAGCTCCGCGCGAATCGCCTTGCGGTGGTTGGCGAGGGCACCCAGCTCCATCGTGAACGTGGCACCAGCCGGATCGGTCGCGAAGTCCCAGAGCGCGCGCAATGGGTCCGGAGAGGCAAGCGCCCTGGCCTGCCGCTCGAGGTTGAGCTCTGCCCCATGCCGGACCAGCGCGATGAACAGGTCGTCCATCGTCGCGAAGTAGTAGTGGACGAGCTGCGGCTTGAGACCCGCGCGAGCCGCCACCTTCCGCGAGGTGACGGCGGCGTATCCCTCCTCGAGCAGCAGGACCCGCGCCGCGTCGAGCAACGCAAGCCGGGTGGTCGAGTCCTCCGCTCCGAGCCGCCGCGTGGTCGCCATGACGCGGAAATCCTGTCAGAGAGCGGGGAGCAGGGGGAAACTGGCGGGCACCCCCGGCGTTTCTGCTTGGCTTCCCATGATCACGCTCAGCTCCTGCCCAAGGCGTCGGCGAGTGACTCGACCTGCGCATCGCGGAACGCCCGGGCGGGGCCCGACTTCGGCGCGACGGTGTCGAAACCGTGAAACGCCCCCTCGACCACGTGGACGTCGCAGGGCACGCCCGCCGCACGCAGCAGGTCGGCGTAGCCGAGGTCCTCGTCATGGAAGAGGTGGTCCTGTGCCGCAGAGCCGAACACGAAGCCGCCGCCATGCATCCACACCAGAGCGGGCGTTGCGGCGAGCACGCCGGCGGGCCGATACAGGCGGATGCCGAGCGGACCCACCTGCAGCCGCTCCACGCCCCTGACCGACACCTTGCCGAGAAGGTTGGTGAGCGCCCGCATGACGGCCCAGGGCGGCTTCTTGCGGCGCACGGAACGATCGTTACCATGCGCGGTAATGCAGTTCTCATTCGCGGGAGTGTCATGAGCGAGGCAGTGGACTTCGAGTCCGTCGACTTCTTCCGCGACGACAGGCTGATCGGCGACCCGTATCCCTACTTCGACCACCTGCGGGCCAAGTGCCCGGTGCAGGCCGAACCGCACCACAACGTCGTGATGGTCACCGGCTACGACGAGGCCTGCGAGATCTACGGCGACTCCGACACCTTCTCCTCATGCCTGTCGGTCAGTGGGCCGTTCCCCGGATTCCCCGTGCCACTGGTCGGCGATGACGTCAGCGACCTCATCGAGAAACATCGCGACGAGCTGCCGATGAGTGACCAGCTCCCGACCATGGACCCGCCGAAGCATCGTGACCACCGCGGCTTGCTGATGCGGCTGCTGACACCGGCCCGGCTGCGGGAGAACGAGTCGGCAATGACGGCGATGGCGGATCGGCAGATCGACGCGTTCATCGAGTCAGGCAGCTGCGAGCTGATCTCGGACTTTGCGAACCCGTTCACGTTCTTCGTCATCGCGAACCTGCTCGGCGTACCCGAGGAGGATCAAGCCGAGATCCACGAGGGGTTCAAGGGCCGCAAGGGCACGGTCGGCAGCACCAGCAAAACGATGGGGCACAGTCCGCTCGAATACCTCTACGACCTGCTGTCGACCTACGTCGAGGACCGGCGCAAGCACCCGCGCGCGGACGTGATGACGGGGATGGCACAGGCGACGTTCGAGGACGGCACGCTGCCAGAAGTGATCGACGTCGTACGCGTCGCCGCGAACCTCTTCGCAGCGGGGCAAGAGACCACGGTCCGCCTGCTCGGTACGTCCTTCCAGCTGATTGGCGAGCGGCCCGAGCTACAAGAGCTTCTGCGCGGCGACCCGGCGGCGATCCCGAACTTCGTCGAGGAATGCCTTCGCTACGAAAGCCCGGTGAAGGGTGACTTCCGGCTGGCGCGCGTCAGCACGAAGGTGGGCGGCGTCAGGATTCCGGCCGGCACGATCGTCATGGTCGTCAACGGCGCCGCGAACCACGACGCGCGCAAGTTCTCCGCCCCCAAGGAGTTCCAGCCGGATCGGAGCAACGCACGGCAGCACCTCGCGTTCGGGCGCGGCATCCACACCTGTCCCGGGGGGCCGCTCGCCCGCGCCGAAGGGCGCGTCAGCTTGGAGCGCATCCTCGCGCGCGCCGATGACATCCGAATCTCCGAGGCGCACCACGGTCCGGCAACCGCGCGGCGTTACGACTACGTCCCGACGTACATCCTCCGCGGGCTTCGCGAGTTGCACCTCGAGTTCACGCCGAAGGGCTAGTGCTCACCGCCGGACCGCACTCACGACACGACGATCATGGCGCAGCGCAACAGTGACCTCGACCCAGTAGTGTCCGCGCATGCGACGGATCGGATTGTCTCTTGCTGCCCTCATCGCCGCCTCGGTGCTCTCCGCCTGCGGCGGGAGCAGCTCCGGGGGCGATGACACGAGCTCGTCCGGAAACACCCAGCCCGCCTCCACCGCAGCTGCAGGTGACTTCGACAAGACAGCAGCCACATCTACTGCAAACGCCGCCCGGCTGACGCTCGACGACCTGCCGGAAGGCTGGACCGCAGAACCCTCCGACGCCTCCGATGCTGACGACGATGCCGTCAACGGTCAGCTCGCCAGCTGCCTCGGCGTCGACGCCAGCTTCTTCGCCAAGAGCGGTCCGGACAAGGTCGAGGTCAGGTCGGACGACTTCTCCTCGCCCAACGATGGCGCCACTGGGAACGTCTCGGAAAGCGTCAACGTCGAGACCGCCGATCGCATGGCCAGCGACTTCTCGGTGATCAACTCTCCGAAGCTCGCGGGATGCCTCGAGACCGTCTATGGCGCCTTCCTCAAGCAGAAGTTCGCCGAGGACCCGCAGACCAAGGACGCAAAGGTCGGCAACGTCACCGCGACACGCAGCGACATCCCGTCGTACGGCGACGAGTCGACCGGGATCGAGATCAGGGTTCCGTTCTCGATCGGCACGACAAATGCCGAGGTGGACCTCGACATGATCTTCATCCGGGTCGGCAACCTCGGCGCGCAGCTCCTGTTCGAGAACACCTTCAAGCCGTTCGACACTGCGACCGCCGCGAGCATCACCGGCAAGGCCGCGGCGAAGCTGAGCCAGGCAGCGAGCTAGCGGCCTACTCGGCGATGCCAAGCGCGTTGACGATCAGCTTCGTGACCTGATCGACAGCGGTGTCCATCGTGCAGTCGATGGCTCCTTGCACCAACCAGAGCTCAGCGAAGCGACCCGTCAACGCGCCGATGCCGGCCGCTGCCACCTCCGGGTTCAGCGACTTGTCGGCGAGCCCTCGACGCTGCAGCTCCCGAATCGAGTCTGCGACCTGTCGGCTGTACTGACGGTGGCGGCCGAGCATCATCGCGCCGACTGGCTCGTCGTACCGCGAGACCTGCTCGATGATGCCCATGATCCGGGCTTGCTCCCGGTAGGTCTCGAAGTTGAGACGTACCCCTTCGCGGAGCCGCGCGTAGGGCGACAGGCCGGTCGCCGGCGCCAGGACGACCTCATCCAACGGGGCGCCGAGCTGCTCGTCGACGATCGCGGCGACCTCGCGGAAGATCTGCTCCTTGGACTCGAAGTAGTGGTAGAAGGACCCGTGAGACAAGCCGGCGCGGTCGGCGATGTCCGAGATTCGCGCGTTGAGAAAGCCGGTCTCCTCGAAGATCTCCTTCGCTGCCTCGAGCAGCCGGGCGCGGGTGCGTGCACCCTTGCTCGACCGCGGCCCGTCCTGGACCGACGACGCCGCAGTCGTCGGGCCTGACGACACGCTGACTCCCTACGCCCGGATTACGCCGGGACGCCGACGCCCATCACCTTCGCGAGGTTGCCGCCCATGATCTTGCGGACGAGGCCCTCGGGAAGATGCGACAGGTCGTTGACGAACTTCGCCGGCTCAGCCAGGCCCTCAGGGTGCGGGTAGTCCGACCCGAACAGGATGTGGTCCTCGCCGAGCAGCTCTGCGAGCTCGCCGAAGTCCTCCTCCCAGAACGGGCTGATGTAGATGTTGCGCCGAAGTACGTCGACTGGGTTCTCCGCGAACTCCTGCGGCATCTTCTTGTAGAGATCCTTGAGCGCCTTGATCAGGGGCGCCACCCAGCTCGCGCCGTTCTCAACCACGGCGACCTTGAGTTGCGGGAAACGCGACAGCGCGCCGTGGCAGATCAGCGCCGAGACCGCGTCCTCAATGGGGCGCCAAGCCTGCAGCATCCGGAAGGCCTGCGGCTGGAAGGGCAGCATCTCGCCGCCTCCCATCCAGTCGTTGGCGTAACGCTCGTAGCCGCTGTCCGAGGAGTGCATCGCGACGAGGATGTCGTTGTCGACGACCTTCTGCCAGAACGGGTCGAACTCCGGGAATCCGAACGAACGCGAGCCCTTCCAGCCGGGCACCGGCGCCGGACGCACGAGGATGACCCTCGCGCCGCGCTCGATCACCCAGTCGAGCTCCTCGAGCGCCTTCTCGACGATGGGCAGCGTGATGACCGGCGTCGTGAAGATGCGGTCCTCGTAGTTGAACTGCCAGATCTCGTAGAGCCACTCGTTCAGTGCGTGGATGACGACGTGGATCAGATCCGGATCGTCACGCATCCGCTCTTCGACCAGGCTGGCAAGCGTCGGGAACATCAGCGTCTTGTCGACGCCGAGCTCGTTCATCTTCTCGATCCGAGCCGCCGGCTCGCGGAAGGCCGGGATCGCCTTCATCGGCTCACCGAAGATCTCGCGGCGGCTCTTCCCCTCGGGGTTGCCCTTGCGGTAGTACTCCTCCTGCGCACCAGGCCGCGCAACCACGTCGAACGTCGGGTTCGGGATGTAGTTCGAGATCTGACCGCGGACGACGATCTTGGTCCGACCGTGGACCTCGACGTAGTCGATGACGCCCTTGTACGCGTCGGGGAGGAACTTGGTCAGCGCCTCTTTGGTCTCGTACAGGTGGTTGTCGGCGTCGAAGATCTCGACATCGGTGAGGTCCGTCATGACAGAAACGGTACGACGTTTTTGACACTGACGTCAATATCGAGGAATACGGGCTGCGACTGCCATCTGAGCACGCTCTAACGTTCTCAGGCGGCAACGGGGAGAAGAGGTCTGTGCGGAAGCGCGTTGAACAGTTCGGGCATGACGAACCGGTTGAGGATCGCCGCTGCTGCAGCCTTGGTGAGCGCTCTGGCGGTGCCACTGGCGCCCGCCGCCTTTGCCGGCCGATCCGGTCAGCTGCGCATCGAAGTGCTGTCCACCCGCGCCGACCTGGTCTCAGGCGGCGTTGCTGTCGTCGCCGTTGACCTTCCAGGCGACGTGAGGCCCTCGTCCGTGCAGGTGCGCCTCGGTCGCCGCGACGTCACGCGTCAGTTCGCCGTACGTCCCAATCACAGGTTCGAGGCTTTGCTTCACGGCCTGAAGCTCGGGCGCAACGTCGTCACGGCCACGGCACGCGGCGCGACCGGCGCTCGACTCATCGTGACCAACCACCCGCTGGGCGGCCCGGTGTTTGCCGGCCCGCAGCTGCCCGCTTGGACGTGCGAGGCGGGCGCCGTCGACGCGAAGTGCGACAAGCCGGCCGCCTTCTCCTACCTGTACCGGTCCTCGAATCCGGCGAAGAGCGGCCTGCTCCCCTACGACCCGGCTCACCCCGCGACGGACGTCGCGAGCACCACGACCGACACCGGTGTGAAGGTTCCGTTCATCGTGCGGCGGGAGATCGACTACCAGGACCGCGATCAGGTGATCTACCTGACGCTGTTCCAGCCGCACAAGAAGTGGAACCGCTGGTCACCCCAGCCGCAGTTCGCCCACAAGCTGTTGGTCACGCATGGCGGCGGGTGCGGCGCCTCCCACGGCACCGGTAACGCTCCGCTGAGCGACTACAGCGGCACGATCCCATCGATCCCGCTGATCGCCGACAGTTACATCACCGCGCTCGGCAAGGGCTTCGGAGTGATGTCGACCGCCCTCGACAACAACGGGCACAACTGCAACGGAGTGCTTCAGGCCGAGTCGTTGATCATGGCCAAAGAGCACTTCATCGACCAGTACGGCGACGTGAAGTACACGATCGGCACCGGCTGCTCCGGCGGCTCGATCGCGCAGCAGCAGGTCGCCAACTCCTATCCGGGTGGGGTCTACAACGGCCTCATCGTCACGTGCGCCTTCCCGGACGACTTCTCGACGGCTGCGGAGTTCGTCGACTACCACCTGCTGCGGCGCTACTTCGAGAACCCCGCGAAGTGGGGCCCGGGAATTGTGTGGACTCCCGCCCAATGGGCCCTGGTCGAGGGTCGGCCGGACCCCGTCAACGCGATCGTGGCTGACGAGGCGTTCCTGAAGAGCGCGATCAACCCCAGCGGGTCATGCGCGGGCAAGCGCACCTACAACGCGCAGAAGCGGCCTGGCGGCGTGCGCTGCTCGGTCATCGACGCGGCCATCAACGTCTTCGGTCCGCGACCAAAGCGAGTGTGGAGCAAGCAGGAGAAGGCCGCCGGGCATGGATTCGCCGGCCTGCCGCTCGGCAACGCAGGGGTCATGTACGGGCTGAGCCTGGTCGAGCAGGGGCTCATCTCGGTCGACCAGTTCATCGACCTGAACGCCAAGATCGGCGGCCTCGACATCGACGGCGGACCGCAACCGGCTCGAACGACCGGCGACAAGTCGGCTATCAGCGCGGCGTACCGCTCTGGTCTCATCAACGAGGCGAACAACATGGGCGACGTCGCGATCATCGATGCGGCCGGTCCTGACCCGGGCATCGCGCACGACTACGTCCACACCTGGTGGATGCGCGACCGGATCGAGCACGCACTCGGCGGGACCGGGAACCACGTGCTGTGGTTCGGACCGACACCGCTGGTCGGCGACGTCAACTGGATGAACGTCGCGCTGACCAAGATGGATTCCTGGCTCGCCGCCATCAGCCGCGACCACTCGTCGAAGTCGATCAGCCGCAAGGTGATCGACGATCGCCCGGCGAACGTCCACGACCG
>DASZTL010000107.1:0-3350 GCA_035548055.1 Mycobacteriales bacterium
GCGTTTGCCCGTACGCCGTAGCGCGCGCAGCCGTTCGCGATCGACAGGGTCAGCAGCGCGATCCCGGCCTTCGCTGCGGCGTAGTTGGGCTGCCCCGGCGAGCCGAACAGGAACGCCTCGGAGGCGGTGTTGACGACGCGTGCCCACACCGGTCCGTCGGCAGCCTTCGACTTCTCCCGCCAGTAGGCCGTGGCGGCGTGGCAGGTCGCGGCGTGGCCGCGCAGGTGCACGCGGATGACGGTGTCCCACTCCTCAGCGCTGATGCTGAAGATCATCCGGTCACGCAGCACCCCCGCGTTGTTCACGAGGACGTTGAGGTCGCCGTACTCATCGACAGCGCGCTGCACGAGCGACGTCGCGAATTCCCAGTCGCCGATGTCACCGGATACGCCGACGGCCTCGCCGCCCGCGGCGCGGATCTCCGCCGCTACCGCGTTGGCGTTGTCACCGATGTCGTTCACGACGACCTTTGCACCCGCCGCAGCGAGCGCCAATGCTTCGGCGCGACCGAGCCCGACACCCGCGCCGGTGACGACCGCGACACCACCGGCGAGCTCCTCGCCGGTGAAGGACGCAACGAGTGGCTTCGCCATCAGCCGGCCACCCCGAGCATGACCGCACTGGTCGGGACGCCGGTGCCGCCGGTCACGAGCACGTGCTCGGCACCGTCGACTTGGTTGACCGAGGTGCCACGAACCTGACGCACGCCCTCCGCGACACCGTTCATGCCGTGCAGGTATGCCTCGCCGAGCTGGCCGCCGTGCGTGTTCACCGGCAGCCGGCCGCCGATCTCGATGTTGCCGTCCTTCATGAAGTCCTTCGCCTCGCCTCGTCCGCAGAAGCCGAACTCCTCGAGCTGCGCGAGCACGAACGGCGTGAAGTGGTCGTAGAGAACCGCGGTCTTGATGTCATCGGGAGTCAGTCCGGAGGTCTCCCAGATCTGCCGCGCGCAGGTGCCCATCTCTGGGAGGCCGACGAGTGACTCGCGGTTGAACGACCGCATCATGTGCTGGTCGTCCGCCATGCCCTGCGCGGCCGCCTCGATGACGACCGCAGGCTGCTTCAGGTCACGAGCCCGCTCGACCGACGTCACGAGAATCGCCTGCCCGCCGTCGGTCTCCTGGCAGCAGTCGAGCAGGTGCAACGGCTCGACGATCCAGCGCGAGTTCTGATGGTCTTCGAGAGTGATCGGCTGCTGGTAGAAGTGCGCGGCCGGGTTGTTCGCCGCATGGCGACGGTCGGCGACCGCGACGCGCCCGAAGTCCTCGCTCGTGATGCCGTACTCGTGCATCATGCGCGTCGCGAACATCGCCACCCACGACGCCGGCGTCAGCACGCCGAACGACGACGTCCAGGAGAACTGCGCCTCCTCGGCCGTCACGCCCGCCGGGCGGCCCTGTACGCCGGCACCGAAGCGACGACCCGAACGTTCGTTGAACGCCCGATAGCAGAGGACGTAGTCGGCGACGCCCGACGCGACGGCCATCGCGGCGTACTGCACCGTCGCGCACGGCGCACCGCCGCCGAAGTGGATCCGGCTGAAGTGCGTCAGCTCCGGGATTCCGAGACCTCGCAGGATCTCCGACTCCGGGTTGGTCTCCATCGTGAACGTCGACAGGCCGTTGACCTGCGACGGCTCGATGCCGGCGTCGTCACACGCCGCGACACACGCCTCGAGGGCGAGCTGTAGCTCACTGCGTCCGGAGCTCTTCGAGAACTCGGTCGCGCCGATGCCGACGATCGCCGCCTTGCCGGCGTACGTGTGCTTCGTCATTTCGACCCCTCTTCTCGGGGTCCGCGGGGTAACTCCACTTCGACCGTTCCGGAAATATGGCTGCCGAGCTTGTTCTTCGCGGTGACGGCGACTACCGCGCGACCCGAAGCCTCGTCGACCGACTGCACCGACCCGGTGAACGTGAGGTGGTTGTACGGGTACGCCGGCGCGCCCAGCTTCACCCGCAGCGCACGCACCAAGGCCTCCGGACCGAGCCAGTCGGTCACGTAGCGCTCCATCAGCCCGAGCGAGGTGTTGATGTTGAGGAAGATGTCGGCCGATCCCTTCTTGTGCGCGAGGTCGCGGTCGTGATGCACATCCTGGAAGTCACGCGTCGACAGTGCGCCCGCGGTGATCCCGGTCGGCGTCACCGGCATCACCCACACCGGAAGCTGGTCACCTTCGCTGACGTCGCTCGCGTTACGAGTCTCGGTACGACGAGCCGGCGTGACAGGCCGGAACCGCGGCAGCGTGATCGGTCCTTGCGAGTCGGTCGCACCGGCCTCGAGTGCCGGGTGGCTGTCCAGCCAGTCGACCTCCAGCGGCATCCCGATCTCGAGCTGGTCGCGGGTCAGGCCGACCAGGTCGGCGACCATCCGCGGCCCTTCCTCGAGCTCGATGAGGCCGACCGGGAGCGGGTAGGCGAACCCCGGCACCGGTGGGTAGTGCGCGACGACGAACGAATACAGCGTCCCCTTGCCGGACGCGACTGCGTACCCCATGTCGAACGATCCGCACTCAGCACATCGCGGTGATGACGGGAAGAAGACGCGCTTGCACGCCTGGCACTGCGGCACTCGCAGCTCGTGGCGCCGGTAGCCGTCCCACAGCGCCTGGTTGTCGCGGTTGATCGCCGGTCGAGGCCGCATCGACGGATCGCTCGGCACCTGCACCGGCTTCGGCTTGTCGGGATCCTCAGTCTTCGGCGCCGCGCCCGTCCCCGGCTTGAACTTCAGGATCCGGAACAGCAGGTCGCCGACGTGCTCGCCCTCGGCGTTGGAGTAGCGCGTGCGCGTTGTCAGGAAGTGTCCGATCCCGAGCCCGGTCTGCTTCTCCTCGGAGACGTCCTCGAGGACCTGCACGCCTTGCAGCAGCTCGCCGGGCTTGAGGTATCGCGCGATCTCGAGCTCGCTGTTGACCGCAACGACGCCGACGTAGCCCGCTTCCTCGAGCATGGCGATGACGCGGCTCTGTGGGTCGTCGCCGCGGCGCCCGGCCGCACTCTGTGCGGGCAGGCCCGGGCGCACCCAGATGTCGAGGGTCGCGGCCGGCGCGACGACGCCGCCGTGCACCGAGCTCGCGGCGTACGCGGCGTCTGTGTAACAGGGGTTGTCATCACCCATCGCGTCACACCAGTCGGCGATTGCCGCCGTACCGATCGCATGCCGCGCGACCAGCGGCTGACCCTGGCTGCCCACCAAGGCGCGCATTCGCGACAACAGGTCTTCAGACAACTGACACCCCTCGACCTAATTACGTTCCGGGCACTAATGTATCTATCACGATGCGCTTCACCGACACCGAGGAAGAGCTCGCCCTCCGCCGCGAGCTACGGGAGTACTTCGCCACCTTTGGC
>DASZTL010000108.1:0-95534 GCA_035548055.1 Mycobacteriales bacterium
ACTGCGAAGCTCGCCGTGCTCGTCCACCCGTATCCGCAGGCGATCGCCGGAACGCCGACCTCGATGTCATGGGACGCCGCGTCGACGACACTTCGGTTCGCCTTCACACCAAGGCGAGCGACCGGCCGGACCGACGTCTTCCTGCCGAAGCTGACCTGCAAGCATTCCTGCACAGTGAAGGTCAGCAACGGCAAGGTCGTACGACGCACCGCGCGTCACGCCTACATCGCCGCACGATCCGGCGTTCAGAGTGTGACGGTGACGGTCAGAGCGCGCTGACCCGGTCCCGCTGCCCGTTTTGGGACTTAGGTCACGTTGCCCTTAGCCCGGGAAAACTCCTGTGGATATCGCTAGCAAATGATGTCGTGGTCGATTCCGTGGCGGATCCACTGCGCCATCAGTGCCGGACCGCCGGTGATCGACACCGGCTTGCAGTTGCTACGGGCGTTGCGCTTGCTGCCCGCACCTCCGCCCCACACCGGCGTCTTGCTGAACCGGGCACCGCCGGCAATCAGCGCCCACCAGACGGTCTGGGTATAGACACCGGCGGTGACGTGACGCTTGTGGCGCAGGTAGTTGAGCGCCCCGCGGATGATCATCCGGTTGGCGGCTGTCCCCTTCGACGAGTACGCCCAGGTGTTGTCCGTCTCGACGTCGACCCACCAACGACCGCGGCCCGGCGGGCCGACCGCCGCGACGTACCGCCACGCCACCTTCGCGGCGCGCCACCCGTAGTCGTAGGCGCAGCCCACGTCGTACTTCGGCTTGCGGTCGCACGCCCGTGGTCCGCCCTGTCCCCAGTTCGGGCTCTTGTGGCCCGGATTCGCGAGGTTCATGTAGTACTGCGGGCGGTAAGCGAGCGATCTCGCCCAGGCGTACTCCAGCGACAGACACGATGACGGGAAGTAGGGCCGTCCTGCGTTCACCCCGACAACCCCGAAGCTGACGTCCGTCGCAAGCGGCTGCGAGCAGCTCTGATAGCCGACATCACGGCCGACCGCGCCGCTCGGCGGATTTCCGCCGGTGCGCGCCGCTGCGTTCATGGGTACGGAGCCCGAGCCGGCCAGCGCGGCGAGAACCGCGAGGCTGACGAACCTGGCCATTGCTGGGAGGAAAACGACCACGCTGTCCGACGCTAGCCCGGCCGGCTACGGGGAAAGACCACGCTCTTCCAGCCAGGCCGCGGCCCGGCGTTTGGATGCTCTGGCCAACCACGCGTCCTGTACGACCTCGGCGAGCTCGTCGTATGTCAGCTCGCCGATGTTCGACGCGCGCAACAACACGGACGCGTGTCCATCGAAGTGCTGCGTCGTGAAGAACGGCGTGGCGTCGTCGGCGACCAGCGCTTGCTTGTCCGCTTCCGACCCAACCCAGAAGACGACCACATCGTCATACCGCTCACGGGTGTGCGGATCGAACGCGTCCGGTCGAGGGTTGCGAAAGAAGATGAATGACTTGCCGCCGACCTGGTAGACCGGGTTCGGGCTCGCCTCGTCCCACACGGTGGTGAAGGGCATCGCTCTTGCGAGGTCGTGAATGTCCTCGACGCGCGCACGTCGCGACCGGCGCGCGCTCATGCGGCTACTTGTAGACGCCGCAGCGGCGGCACTTGGTCCGACGGAACAACCGCGTCATCCACTCGTGGCCCGGCCCGGAGATGCACGCGATGACCGATGCGGCCCGAACGTCGTCGTCAGTACGCATCCGCCACATCGGACCGTCGACAAGACGCCCGACGTCGCTGCGACCCATGTCCCGCACCGTTCCCCCTACTTGCAAACGCCCACGCTGGCGCAAAGATGAAGGGGAAGGCATCCATCATCCCTGGCGCCGTCGCCGGACAGTCAATAGCCCCCCGGTGTGTCCAACGACGCAGCGGGACGGTGGTCACGAGACGAGCGCTGCCTCGGGGATCTCCATCGGCTCAGGGGCCAGGCTTCGCAGCAACGAGGACCGGCCTTCGCGCCACGCCTCGAGCACATACGTAGCGAACTGTCGCTCCGACCACATCAGCGCCTCTGCGCCCCAGAGCACGGTCGGCGCCGCGCCGGGCTGCTGGGCGACCAGACCGCCGGCCAACCCGTCCGCGGCGACCTGGGCGTGATGGGCATCGGCAACCACGTGGACGTCGAAGAAGTGGCACGCATCCTGCGGCGCCTCCAAGCGACGCAACGCCGCGGAGTACGCCGACATCGGCGCCACCGAGCTCATCTCGAAGCCGGCGAGGTGTCCGATCAGCGCTGGCGTCCAACGGCGATGCAACCCGAACAGCGACGCGAGGTTCACCGTCGCGAGCGTCACCCCCGGCAGCTGCGACAGGTAGAAGCCGTAACGAGTGTCGAGGCCGAGCAACGAGAGCGTCAGCGCGTACAGGTTCTGGTGGACATCGCGCTCCGCGCCGTCGCCGTACTCGCCTTGTTGAATCTCGGCGAGCGCCGCCTTCGGCCGGCCGCCGAGCCGCGGCAGCGCCCAGGTATGCGGATCGGCTTCCTTCAGCTGCCATGCGCTGCGATGGATGCAGACTTCGCGAATCTGTTCCCAGGTCGCCTCCTGCTCGCAGAACGCCGACAGGGCCGGCCCGTCACCGCTGTCGGTCAGCTCACGGAGGGCCACCGCGATGTCATCGACCTTCTCGCGCATCGGCACCTCGTCGCGCAGCCGGTCGAGAAAACGACGCTCGATCTCGGCCCGACCGGTGAGCAGCATCGGCGCCCACTCCCAGTCGTCGTCGACGCCGGCAATGCCTCGGTAGTGCAGCTCGTACAGGAGATAAAGAGCGAGCGCGCTGTCGTCGCCCGTCACCGGGTCGTCCTCCGCCGCGGGGACGGCGAAGCACCGGCCGGGCGGACGGCTGAGGGTGTCGGCGACCCACTCCGACAAGGGCCCGCGGGCCGGCGGCAGCGTCGCGCGACAGTGGTCGATCACCGAGGGCACGTCACCGTAAGCCTGCATGGGGGTGAGGGTCACCCCGGTGTACTTCCCCGTCACCTTCCATGCGAATCCCGCCCGCGTGACCTACGCGACGCCAGTGGCGGGCGTTTCCAGGGTTGCCCCAGCCCGTTCAGGTGGCTTTCACCTTGAGATCAGCCGCCTCAGCGACACTGGATCGACGGCACGATGCCGCGAACCAGCTACCCGAGGGACCGATGCGATCGCGCCGCCTGCTCGTCGTGACCCAGGTCGCGGTGCTGGGCGTCGTGATCTGGCTGCTTATCGTCCCCAAGCTGCGCGGGTCCTCCGCCGCCCTGCCATTGCTCTGGGATCTCGATGGGCCGTGGGTGCCGATCGCGCTCGTCGCCGAGCTTGGTTCGCTGCTCGCCTACACGCTCACCACTCGGGCGATGCTCACAACGGCCGTCAGGCCGCCGTACCGGAGAGTTGCCTGCATCGATCTGAGCTCCATCGCGCTTGGTCACTGCCTGCCCGACGGCGGAGCGGCGGGTACGGCGCTGAGCTGGCGGTTGCTCGTCAAGAACGGTGTTCCCGGCGGCGAGGCGGCTTTCGCGAAGCTTGCGCAGGGCCTGGGCTCCGCGGTCATGCTCTACTCCCTCCTCTTCACTGCACTCGTCGTGGGCGGCTACGACGGCGGCTACACGAAGTGGACGATCGCACCGCTTGCCCTCGCCGTCATCGCGCTGACCGTGGCCGCATTGCTGATCGTGTCGCTGCGGCGCCCCTGGCTTCGCGAGCGGACAGCAGCGAGGATCGCGCGCATTCCCCGCGTCGGCGGGCGGCTCGCCCACCGGGCTGCGCACCTCTACGCGTCCCACCTCGACAGTCACGTCCGGACTGCGTTCCGGGACCGCCGACGCATGGCGCAGGCACTTGGCTGGTCGATGACGAACTGGACGCTCGACTTCGTCGCGCTCTATGCCGCGCTCACCGCCTTCGACGCCGACGTCCGGCTCGAAGGCGTTGCCGTCGCGTTCGCCATCGCGTGCTTCGGCACCTGGCTGCCGATCACGCCGAGCGGCCTCGGCGTGACGGAGGGGCTGATGATTCCGGCGCTCATCGCCTTCGGTACGACGCAGCCCGCTGCAGTTCTCGGCGTACTGACCTGGCGGGCGATCGCGTACTGGCTTCCGATCCCGATCGGCGCCGTCGCTTACACCGCGCTTCGCCTCGACCGAAGGATGGCGTCGGGCACCGGTCCCCCGCCATTCATCGGAGCGATCTCCCCGAAGTAGCACATGTTGCCCGTCTCGAATCGGACAACGAGCCCAGAAGGGGCTTGCACGCCGTACATCATGTGCTACTTCGGGGTCGAAGGCGCTTCCGGAAGCGTTCGAGGGGTGCGCTATCGCTCGGAGCGGTCGAGCCACTTGTCGAGGTGCTCGGGCGTCCACGCAGCGAGCTTGTCGAGCAAAACCCCGGGGTCCGTCTCGTCGATGATGAGGGCGCGGTGCTCGGCGCGGACGAATCGCTGATCCACGGCATGGTCGAGAACCGCCCGCAGCGGATCGAAGTATCGGTTCACGTCGAGGATCCCGCACGGTTTGGAATGGACTCCGAGCTGCGTCCAAGTGACCGCTTCGAAGAACTCCTCGAACGTCCCGAACCCACCGGGAAGCATCACGACACAGTCGCTGGCGTCGGCCATTGCCGCTTTCCGCTCATGCATCGTTTCCACGATCAACAACTCGGTCAGGTCGCGGTGCGCGAGCTCCTTCGCTTCGAGTGCACCGGTGATCACCCCGAGCACCTCGCCGCCGGCACTCAGCGCTGCGTCCGCTACGACTCCCATGAGGCCGACGCGCCCACCGCCGTACACCAATCGCAGGCCACGGCGACCGAGTGCCTCGCCCAGTGCGAGGGCGGCAGCTTCGAATGCGGGATCGGCACCGAGGTTGGATCCACAGAACACACAAATCGAACGCACCGCGCGACGCTATCCGTACCTTCGCTCGATCGGACCGTCGACAAATCGCGCCCCGATCCCGCTGACCCTCTCGCGTGGCAGCCGGTCTATCGTGCGCTGACGATGTCCGCCTCGACCACTGATGCGGCCACCCGCGCGGCGTGGGACGCGATCGCCCAGCAGTACGGGCTTCTGCTGCCGGACATGTCAGCTGAGGCGCCGTTGGACCGCGCGGTCCTCGCGGCCTACGCGGAGATGTTGGCCGACGACAGATCGGGGACCGTCGCTGACGTCGGCTGCGGCACCGGCCGTGTCACCAGACATTTGCGTGACGCGGGCCTGCAGATGGTCGGCCTCGATCTCTCCCCACACATGGTTGCCGCGGCCAGAACCGCGCACCCGGAGCTTCCCTTCGCAGCCGCACACGCTGCGGCACTGCCGGTGCGCTCTGCTGTTCTGCGAGGGCTCGTCGCCTGGTACTCGATCATCAACACGCCGACGACCTCCTTACCGTCGACGTTCTCCGAGTTTGCACGTGTAACGCGACCAGGCGCTCCGGTTCTTCTCGCCTTTCAGAGCGGCGAAGGTCAGGTGGTCGAGCGCACCACCTCCTATGGCCTGCCCGTGACTCTCACCTATTACCGCCACAGTGCCGAGGCAACGGCTGACGCTCTCATCGCCGCCGGATTCAGCCTGTATGCATCGGTGACTCGCGCTGCGGCACTTCCGTTTGAGTCCACAACCCAGACGGTTCTGCTCGCTCACCGCAACGAGCTCTAGGTGCCGTTCGCGCGTGCTTACGTCCGCCGGAGGTGCCGGTTAGATCGGTTGCGCGCCGTCGCCGGCCATCAAGGGCGTTACGTCGCGCTGCACGCCGCGGCCGACGACCTCTCTAGCCGAGATACCTGCGTCGACCGGGAGGTGCCGGCCTAGGTCGCGCACCGGCGCCGCCGGGACGCCGGCAGTGCGGTGACATGCTCGAAAGATGCTGCTGACGAGACGCTGGTCGATCTTCCTAGTGGCCTTCGGTGTGTTCTCGTGGGTCATCTGGGTCACGTTCATCAAGAACGTGGCGGACGACCCGCGGTCCTTCACCGGCCACCGGCCGCACGCGTTCTTCGTCGTACACCTGATCTTGAGCCTGGTCTCGATCGCGCTCGGCACGGTGATCGGCTGGCTGGGCTGGAAGGGCATGCGCGCCTCCGCCAGCGAATCCTGACGGCGGAGGAGGGCAACCGCAATAGAGACGCGCGAAGATCCGTGCATGTCTGTGATCCGGCGCTTCGACCATGTGGGCATCACCGTCGCCGATCTCGACGCGGTGTCGGACTTCTTCGTCGCTCTCGGTTTCGAAGTCGAGGGACGCATGTTCCTCGAGGGCGACTTCATCGACACCGTCATCGGCGTTCCGGACTCCCACACCGAGATGGTGATGCTGAAGCCACCCGACGACGGGACCCGGCTCGAGGTGACCAGATTCATCCACCCGGACCACACACCGGGTACTCCCGATGCGATGGCGACTCGGCTCGGGATCAGCAACGTGTCGTTCGAGGTGGAGGGCTTGCGGTCGATCGTCGACCGGCTCGCTGCAGACGGTTACGGCCTGATCGGTGGCGTCGGCGAGTACGAGGGCACCTGGCGCATGGCATCCGTCCGCGGACCGGAGGGCATCATCGTCAACCTCGCCGAGCGAATCGACTGACAGCTACAGGCGGGCTCGCTCGGCGAGACCGGACGCAGCCGAGCCGTCGTCGAACGCCTTGATCAATCCGTCCTGCACGAACGACGCGATCAACCGACCGGACTCGTCGCGGATCTGCCCACGCACGTAGCTCATCCCCGCGCCGACCGCTGTGCTCTCGTGGTCGTAGAGGATCCAGCCCTCCCACGCGATCGGGTCGTGGAAGGTGATGTCGATCGCCATCACCGCGGTCGACACAGTCTTGTGCGACATCGCCGTACCGATGCCGGCATGACCGCGCATCGTCGCCGAGATCGACAGGTGCCCGGTGAAGTGCGCGAGCAGCGCGCGCTGCAGGTCGTCACGGACCGGGATCGGGTCGTAGTGCAGCCACGCCTCCAGGCGGGGCGGTCCGACCTCGTCGGGATCGTTCGGGTCCACGACGTCGACCAGGCGGAGCTCACGCCCCGGCAGCGGCATGTCATACGGAATCGCCGTGGCGGGAGAGCTCGCCGGCGGCTGAACGGGATGCCGGACGACGTCAGCTACCGGAGTGTCGAGCAGGACCGTGACCACGCCGTTTGTGCGATCACCTTGCGCCACCGTGACGACAACCGTCGTGAACGCCCTACCGACATGAATGACGTCAACGCCGAAGTCGATGAGCGCCTCGGCGCGGATCGGGCGGCAGAAGACACCACTCGCTCGGCGTACGACCTTCCCGCTGTTTGAATCGAGCGAAGCGGACTTCGTCGCCGCAACGATCGCCTGCGCGAGAGCTTGGCTCGCATCGATCAGGTCACGGTCCCCCGCGTCGCTGTTGCCGCGATACGCGTAAGGCCCGAGTTGCTCGACATCGAAGACGTCGAGCAGGTTCACAAGTGTCGATTCCCGTGATCTTGGGGAAGCAGCGGTCATGTGCTCAGCGCTGGTAGCCGACGACAGCCGGGTTCGCGACACCGATCTCGACGCTGACGCGGTCTTGGTAGAACGCGACGTGTCCGGCGATCTGCGCGACCTGCGGGTACGGATCCCGATAGGTCCACGCAACCGGCTCCTCGCCGTCGGCGAGTCGCCAGTGCGACGCATATCCCTTGTAGGGGCAGCGCGTGGTGTGGTCAATCTCAGCGAGCAGGGTGAAATCGACGTCCGCCTCGGGGACGTAGACGACGATGCCGTGGTCCTGCTCGTCGATGAGCAACGGCGAGGAGGTGCACGCGATCACGCGATCCCCCGACCGCACTGTCACGACGTTGCGGCGGCGCAGTACGTCGACGCGGTAGTCGGGCCGGTCGGCGTACCCGGACGGTTCGCTCACAGCAAGTGCCTCATCTCGCAACCGACTCGTAAGGTGTCGGCGTGATCCTCGTCCTCGCAACCTATGACATGTCGCCGGTCGACCGATGGGAGTTCATCGCGTCCCGGCAGGAGCAGGTCAAACATGCCCAGTCGGAGCCGGGTTGCCTGGAGTACCGGCTGTGCTTCGACGCCTTCGAACCGGGTCGCATCACCCTCGTCGAGCGGTGGCGCGCGATGACCGACTTGCAGGAGCACATCAAGCTGGTCGAGGCACGCCGTGCGGACGCCGGACCCGAGGCCCTCTCCTTCAGTCGCACGGTCCTCATGTTCGAAGGCGAGCCGACCGAGCACTGATCGCCCTGCTACGAGGGGATGACCCCCGACTGCTGGAAGGTCTGCAGACCAGGTAGCGCCGCGTAACCGAGGTGCCCATGCCCGTCGGTGCCGCCGTGCCGGATCCCGAACAGATCCTCCATGCTGCGCAGGTACGAGTAGTGGTTGAACGCGTGCGTCACGTCGACTGATCCCGCCGTGACGTACGGCGACAACAGCAGCGCCCCGGTCATGCCGCCACCGTCGGCGACCGGCCCCGGAATCGGGTAGCCATTGTTCTGCGTCGCCAAGAGATTGGGCGCCTTGGGCTCGCCGCAGCAGACAAGGTTGGTCGTCCCCTCGTCGTACGTGATGATGATCAGGCCGTCTTTCTCGTACGCCGGCGACGCCATGATCTGGGGCACGACGACCCGCACGAACTGGTCGATCCCCGTGAACTGGTTGCCGTTGTTGCTCGGGCAGGCGTCATGTCCGTCATGGCACAGCGCCGGGATGACGTAGGAGAACCGCGGCGTGGTCGCGATCGATCGCAGATCGTGCGCCAGCGGTCCGACCACCCTGTGATGCCTGAAGTGGCCCATCGGTACGTCGTGCCGGTCGCAGTACGCGCGGCGGTCGACGATCGAGTGGAAGTAGCCGAAGGGGTTGTGCTTGTCCTTGTAGTCGGGCCGGTCGATGTGGCGTTTGGGGGTCTCCGGCCCGGTGGTCAGCGGGCTCGAGCAGTGGGACGGCTTGCCCGGCTGGGCGTCCATGTTCTCCATGTAGCCCTTCCACGACACGTGCGCCGCGTCAAGCTGGTTGGACAGCGTCTTCACCTTCGCGGGATAGGTGCAGCCGATCTCACCCGCACCGCTGTCGTCGACGGCCTGGCCGTACGCCGCGAAGTGCCACTTGTGCTGCGGGCCGCCGAGCGTCGTCGGATCGTCGCAGTCGTCCTTCGTCGACGGGTTGGGCCCCTGACCGCTGATCATCGCCAGGTAGTTGTCGAGGCTCGAGTGGCCGGTGCCGTAGTACTGCACGAGCAGCTCGCCCTTCGCGACGAGTGCCTGGGTGAGGTACGGCGCCGCGGTTCGGCCCAGCAGGAAGGTCTGCTCGAACTCCTCGTTTTCGAGCATGATCGTCCAGACATGCCCGATTCGCGGTTTCGCGGGGACCGCGGCGGGTGGCGCACCGGCGACCGCCGCGGCAGCCGGTGCGAGAGGGGAAAGGAGTCCCAGCAACGAAATAATCAGGATGGCGCGGCGCATGACGACGATGGTGGCAGTTGCGATGGCTCTCGCGCTGCCGGGGGGCGTGTCCAATGCGAGCGGCCCGCCGCCGTTTCGCGCGCCGCAGCAGACCGACTCCTTCTACCGCTACACCGGCGACAGGCCACTGTCGAAGATCCCGCGGGGAACCGTCCTCAAGCAGCGCAGCGCCCACCTGACGATAGGTCCGCTGCCCACCCCTGTTACTGCGCTCCAGCTGCTCTACCGGACGACCGACCAGCTCGGGCACGCAACCGCGACGGTGACCACCGTCGTCGCGCCACTCCCCAGGCCGGTCGCACCGAAGCTGCTCGGCTACCTCAGCTTCTATGACGACCTCGGCGGCAAGTGCGCGCCGAGCTACACCCTCACCGGCGGCAACCCGGGATCGGCCAACCAGAGCGGAGCCGCCGAAGAGGAGCAGCTGATCCAGTTCTACGTCGCCAACGGCTGGATCGTGACGGTGCCCGACTACGAGGGTCCGCACCTTCACTGGATGGCGGGACGCCAGGCGGGCAAGGCGACGCTGGACGCACTTCGCGCCACCGAGACGGCGCTCGGCATCGGCGCCGACACCAAGGTCGGCCTGTCCGGCTACTCGGGTGGTGCGGTCGCCGCCGACTGGGCCGCCGAGCTGGCCCCGTCGTACGCGCCGCGTCTCAACCTGGTAGGCGTGGCCATGGGCGGGATCCCGGTCGACTACGCCAACCTGTTCCGCTACGCCAACGGCACGAAGGTGTACAGCGCCGCGATCCCCGGCATGTTGCTCGGACTCGCGCGGGCGTACGGCATCGAGCTGCATCGCTATCTCTCGCCGTACGGGCACAAGATGGTCGATGCGGAGCGTCACGTCTGCATCGGCTCGGTGTTCGGCCACTATCCGGGGCTGACCTACCAGAAGATGCTCAAGCCGAAATATCGCGACTTGTTCCGGGTGAAGCCGTTCGCCCGCGTCTTCCGCCAGCAACGCATGGGCACCGTGTCCGGCCACCCGCACACCGCGGTGATGATGGGCATCGGCAATGTCGACGGGTACGGCGACGGGGTGATGAGCGCGCGCGACGTGGTCGCGCTCGGACAGGAGTACTGCCGGCAGGGCGTGCCGGTCGAATACCACCGGTACGACGGGGCCGGGCACGAGACGGCGGGGGCCGAGTTCGAGCCCCAGACGGTGCCGTTCCTGCAGGACCGGTTCGCCGGGCTGCCGTTCAAGGGCAACTGTGGGTCGATTCGAGCGACCGGGTGAGGTTAGAGTCCGCGTAGGAGAACCAGAGAGGGGTCGTCGGTGGACGCAAGAGCAGCTGTTCTGTGGGACACGCACAAGCCGTGGGAGATCGAGGAGATCACCCTCGACGACCCGGGCCCCAACGAGGTCCTGGTCGAGCTGGTCGCCAGTGGCCTGTGCCACTCCGACGAGCACCTCGTCACCGGCGACATGAAGATGCCGAAGGAGATGAACGAGCTCCTCGGCTTCCCGCAGTACCCGATCATCGGCGGCCACGAGGGCGCCGGCACGGTGCTCGAGGTCGGAAAGAACGTCCAGAACGTCAAGCCGGGCGACAGCGTCGTCTTCTCCTTCATCCCGTCCTGTGGCCGCTGCCCGTCTTGCTCGACCGGCAAACAGAGCCTCTGCGACCTCGGCCAGTACCTCATCGTCGGTCGCCAGATCGACGGTCTCGTCTCTCGTCACCACCTCGCCAAGGACGGCACCGACGTCGGCACCATGTGCTGTCTCGGCACCTTCGCCACGCACACGATCGTCAACGAGGCCTCCTGTGTGAAGCTCGATGACGACATCCCGGTCGACAAGGCTGCCCTCGTCGGGTGTGGCGTGACCACCGGGTGGGGTTCTGCGGTCTACCGCGCCGACGTACAGCCCGGCGAGACCGTCGTCGTCGTCGGCATCGGCGGCGTCGGCATCAACGCCGTACAGGGTGCCGCGATGGCGGGCGCACGCAACGTCGTCGCCGTCGACCCGGTCCAGTTCAAGCGCGACGAGGCGCTGAAGTTCGGCGCGACCCACACGGCGGCGAGCGTCGAGGAAGCGTTCGCACTTGTCGGTGAGATCACGTGGGGCGCGATGGCCGAGAAGGCCATCATCACGACCGGCGTTGCCGAGGGCTCGATGATCGGCAGCGTGCTGTCGCTGGTGTCGAAGGGCGGCCGGTGCGTCGTCACGTCCGTCGCCTCGATCGAGGCCAGCGACGTGACGATGAGCCTGTTCGAGCTGACCCTCATGCAGAAGGAGCTCGTGGGCAGCATCTTCGGCGGCTCGAACCCGCGCCGGGACATCCCTCGCCTGCTCCGCCTGTACAAGGAGGGCAAGCTCAAGCTCGACGAGCTGATCACGACCGAGTACAAGCTCGACGAGGTCAACCAGGGCTACGACGACATGCGGAACGGCAAGAACCTCCGCGGCCTCATCCGCTACTAATCCCCCGGTGATCTTGACGTAGTGCGCCCTTCAGACCCGCTGATGGGCGCATAACGTCAAGATCACCGCAGGGTTACTTACCTGCATAGCCGCATGTAAGTCGGCGGCGCTACTGTTCCAGCATGTCGATTGCTGTAACGGACGACCATCGAGCGCTCGCTGAGACCGCCGCCGACTTCCTGGCCAAGCGGGATGCCCGCGGCGCCGCCAGGGCGCTGCTCGAGGCCGACGCTGAGCCCCGTCCGGCGTTCTGGGACGACCTCGCCGGTCTTGGCTGGCTCGGTCTGCACCTACCGGAGTCGGTGGGTGGTGCCGGATACGGCCTCGAGGAGCTCGTCGTCGTCGTCGAGGAGCTCGGTGCCGCGGTCGCTCCGGGCCCGTTCGTCCCGACCGTCGTGGCCAGCGCGCTGATCGAGGCCGCAGGTGATGACAGCCTGCAGACGTCGCTGCTCCCCGGGTTGGCCGACGGCTCCCGAACGGCTGCCATCGCGCTGGAGAGCGACGTCACGGTCGCGGACGGCAAGGCATCCGGCTCGGTCGCCGCGCTCCTCGCCGGCGGTACGCCGGACCTGCTGGTGATCGCCGCGGGTGACGACGTACTCGTCATCGAAGCGAGTGACGCGGCCGTCGCGATCAGCTTCCCGAAGAACCTCGACCCGACCCGCCGCGCCGGCGCGGTGACCCTGTCCGGTGCACCCGCGACCGTCCTCTCCGGCGCCCGCGAGAGCCTCGTGGACCTTGCCCGTGTGATCCTGTCGGCCGAGGCAGTCGGGGTGTGTCGCACCACCACCGAGATGGCCGCGGAGTACGCGAAGGTGCGCGAGCAGTTCGGCCGCGCGATCGCGACATTCCAAGGCGTGAAGCATCACTGCGCGAACATGCTCGTCGCGACCGAGCTCGCGACGGGTGCCGTCTGGGATGCGGCCCGAGCGGTGGAGACGGGCGGTGACCAGGCCCGGATCGCGGCCGCAACCGCCGCCACCCTCGCCGGCCCCGCGGCGTACCTGTGCGCCAACCTCTGCATGCAGGTGCACGGCGGCATCGGCTTCACCTGGGAGCACGACACCCACCTCTTCTTTCGACGCGGTACGGCGATCGGCGGGTTCGTCTCGGCCGATGCGGCAGCGGTCGACGTCGTTGATCTGACCCGCAAGGGCGTCAAGCGCGAGCGCACGATCACGCTGCCGCCGGAGGCCGAGGCGATCCGCGATGAGGTCCGCAGCTTCGCCGAGAGTGTGAAGGGCAAGGACGAGAAGGAGCAGCTCGCTGCGCTGATCGAGACCGGCTACGTGCAGCCGCACTGGCCGAAGCCATGGGGCCGCGACGCCTCCGCGGTCGAGCAGATCGTGATCGAGCAGGAGTTCGGGGCGGCCGGCATCAAGCGGCCGAACTACGGAATCACGGCATGGGTCATCCTGACGCTCATCCAGCACGCCACTGAGGAGCAGGTCGCTCGCTGGGTGCCACCGGCGCTGCGGCAGGACCTGATCTGGTGCCAGCTGTTCTCCGAGCCGGGTGCCGGATCGGACGCGGCTGGTGTGCGCACCAAGGCCACGCGCGCCGAGGGCGGCTGGATCATCAACGGCCAGAAGGTGTGGACCTCCGGTGCTCACCTGTCGTCGTTCGGTCTCGCGACGGTTCGCACCGATCCCGACGTACCGAAGCACCAGGGCATCACGACGGTCGTCATCGACATGAAGGCGCCGGGCGTCGAGGTCCGCCCGCTGCGGATGGCACCCGGCCCGTCGGAGTTCAACGAGGTCTTCTTCAACGACGTGTTCGTACCGGACGAGGATGTCGTCGGTCCGATCAACGGCGGCTGGACGGTTGCCCGCGCCACCCTCGGCAACGAGAGCGTGAGCATCGGCGGCGGCACCGGGGCGATGACCTTCCCGGGCGAGGCGCTGATCGGGCCCTTCGACAAGCACCCCGACCGACTGGCCGGCGGCGCTGCGCGCATCGGCCGCTACATCGCCACGCAGCAGGCGATGGGCCAGCTCAACCTGCGCACCGCGAACCGCGCCGTCGCCGGAGGAGGCCCGGGTCCGGAGGGTGCCGTCACGAAGCTCGTGCTCTCGGAGCTCGGTCTCGACGCCGCGAGCATCCTCGCCGATCTCGCCGCGACCGATCTGCTGTTCATGGACGAGGCGCGTCAGATGACGGGCTACATGGTGCTGATGCAGCGTGCGATGACCATCGCGGGCGGCACCTCCGAGATCAAGCGCAACCAGATCGCCGAGCGCATCCTCGGCCTGCCGCGCGACCCGCTCATCAAGTAGCGAGCTCAGCTCGCCGAACCCACCGCCGCATCGCAACATCCGAGACAAGGGGTACCCGCACGTGGAGATCAGTGGCAAGAAGGCTGCCATCGTCGGTGGCGCGTCGGGCATGGCCCGCGCGTCCGCGGAACAGCTGAAGGCGAAGGGCGCCTCGATCGCGATCCTCGACCTGCCGACCTCTGCCGGCGCGGAGGTGGCGAAGGAGCTCGGTGGGACGTTCCACCCGCTCGACGTGCTGGACACCGACCAGACCGAGCAAGCGCTCGCGGACGCCATCGAGGCCCTCGGCGGGCTGCACATCGCGGTGAACACCGCGGGTGGCGGCATCGGCAAGCGCACCCTCACCAAGGAGGGCCCGCACCCGCTGGAGGAGTTCCGCCGGGTCATCGACCTGAACCTGATCGCCAGCTTCCAGCTCAACCGGCTGCAGGCCGACGCGATGTCGAAGAACGAACCCGAGGACGACGAGCGGGGCGTCATCATCAACACCGCGTCGATCGCGGCGTTCGAGGGCCAGATCGGCCAGGTCGCCTACGCGGCGGCCAAGTCCGGCATCGTCGGCATGACGTTCACGATGGCGCGCGACCTCGGCTCACTTGGCATCCGCGTCACCGCGATCGCGCCGAGCCTGTTCTCGACCGGCATCACGCAGGGCATCCCGGACGAGTTCGCCACGATGCTCACCAAGGACGCGGCGTTTCCGAAGCGGATGGGTCGCCCGGAGGAGTACGGCCGCCTCGCGGTCGCGATCGTCGAGAACCCGATGCTCAACGCGGGGACGATCCGGCTCGACGGCGGGCAGCGGTTCGCCCCGAAGTAGCCCAACCAGAACCGGCTACTTGTTCACTGACGCCAGCTCGCTGCCCGGCCAGGCTGTGGGTCAGGTGCTTGGCGGGTTTGCTCTCTAACCGGCTGCCGCTATCGCTCGGATTGTGAAGGGTTAGCAGTAGCCCGCTACTCGTAGGTCTTCACAAACCAGAAGTGCCTTCGTTCGCGTGCGGCACGGCGCCGCCAATCCGTAACACGTCCCGCGGTGAGGGCCTGGGTACATTCCTGGTGTGGGTCGGCTGTGGAACTGGGCGAAACGAATGGACGAGCGGCACCTGCCGGGTCCCAACGACCTGCCTTTGGGTGTCCGCGCCAAACTGGTAACAGAGCCCGACTTCGTGTCCTTCGAGGAGGCGCGGCGGCTCCTCAACATTTCGCCCCTTCGATGGCGCTTGCTTATCAGCAACCATCACTTGGACGCGGCGATGCTTGAGAACGGCCAGACGGGCATCACTCGAGCGAGCCTTGGTCGCGAAGTCGCGTGGCGTCAGACGGCGAGCGCGGCTAGACGTTTCGGCCGGATTGTTGGTGACGTGGCGAAGAACGCCAGCCCATAGGTGCCGGTCTAGGTCGGGCGGCGGGCGACGAACACAAGCTCGAGGTTGGGCCGGTCGGCCGCTCCCCGAATATCGGGTGCGTCAAAGCCAGCATCCCGAAGCGAAGCGACCACCTCATCGCGCCCGCGGAACCGCAGTGTCGACTCAGAGATCACCGATTCGTCCTGGCCGAACTCGAAGGTCGTCCGAAATGAGACAAGCGGTAACTCCGCAGAGGTGAGTTCCTCCCAGCACGCAACCGCGCCGACTCCATCGATCTCTGCCTGGCGGTAGGTGGCGTCGCGACGCCACGTCTGCCACGCCTTCGCTTCCGGATCTCTCGTCTCGAAGATGAGATACCCGCCCGGACGGAGCATCTTGAAAGCCGACCCGACGAGTCCGTCCCAGGCATCGTCCGTGAGAAAGACTTGCGCAACGTTGCCGGTCATGGTGACGGCGTCGACTGGGCCAAGTGTGAACGAGTGCGCCTCACCAAGGAGCCAATTGACGTTAGTGCCGCCAGGCTTCGCCCGAGCGACAGCGAGTGAGGCCTCGGCAGGGTCGACGGCGGTCACTTGGACACCTCGCGATGCCAGAAGGATCGCGAACGTGCCGGTGCCGCAACCGATGTCCACCATCGAGCTCACGCTCAAGCGTTCTAGAAGGGCTGCGTACTCTTCAAGGTCGCTCCGGTCAGAGTCAAGTGCGTCGTACACGGCGGCAAGCCGGGGAACCTCGAACAACCGGTCAGGCACAAGTCGCAGAGTAGGTGCCTACCTGTTGAATCGCGTCAGCTCCGGCCGGGCCAGGCTTGGAGTCAGGTGGCCGGCGGGTTCGTTCTCTAAGTGCCTGCCCACGACGTGTCGTGTGGCTCTCTAACGGGGTGCGCCCGCAGGTCGCCGTTATCTGGCGGGAAGTGGCTCAAGAGGGGTCTGCAGCGCTCAAGGTAGGCATGCCCTTTCCGTCGTCCGACTCGATGACGGAGGCATGCAGTGGGTGCAGTGATGATCGGGGTCGATCCCCACAAGCTGAGCAACACAATCGTGGTGATCGACGCGGCGGAGAAGGTGCTGGCACAGCATCGGTTCGCGAACGACCGCGCCGGCTACCAGCAGCTGAAGGCAGCCGCGCGCGGCTATCGCGACCGGACCTGGGCGGTGGAGGGCGCGCGAGGTGTCGGGCTCGGGTTGTCCCAGCGGCTGGTCGCTGAGGGTGAGCCGGTAGTGAATGTTCCACCGAAGCTCGCGACCCGGATCCGGGCGCTCGGCGGCGGCAGCGGTCGCAAGACCGACAACGCCGACGCCTATGCGGTCGCTGTCGCCGGCCTCCGCGCGAAGGACCTTCACGTGGTCACCGCGGATGACACCACCACGGTGCTGCGACTGTTGACCGACCGCCGCCAAGAGCTCGTCGAGGCCAGGATCGCGACGGTGAACCGGCTCCACGATCTGTTGCAGCAACTCATTCCTGGCGGTGCGAAGCCCGGGCTGAGCAGACACAAAGCCAAAGCGCTGCTCGCCACCGTCCGGCCGCGGGACCAGGTCGGGAAGACCCGCAAACTCATCGCCGGCGAGCATCTCGCCGAGCTCGTCGCGATCGACGCCCGCCTCAAAGAGATGAAGCAGCGGATCAGCGCAGTGCTTGCCGAACGCCCGACCAGCCTGCTAGAGGTCCGTGGGGTCGGGGTGCTGGTCGCCGCGAAGGTCATCGCCGAGGTCGGGGACGTGCGCCGGTTCCCGTCCAAGCATCACTTCGCCAGCTACACCGGCACCGCACCGATCGACGCATCATCCGGAGACAACAACCGCCATCGGCTCAACCGCGGCGGGAACCGTCGGCTCAACCACGCCCTGCACATCATCGCGATCTGCCAGATCCGCTACCCCGGCGAAGGACAGGACTACTACCGGCGCAAACGAGCCGCTGGCAAGACGCCACTCGAGGCGATGCGTTGTCTCAAGCGGCGGCTCTCCGATGTCGTCTACCGCCACCTCGTCGCCGACCAGCTCGGCCAGATTGAAGCGAGCCCGGGAGGACACACGGGGGCGACTCTTCAATCCAGCGCGGCTGGCCCAATCCCCACGGCCAACACTTCGGATCAGTCACTTCCCGGACCCGCCAACCAGCACGCTACCCAGGCACGCAAACGCGCGTCTTGACACAGAGGGGATCCGCTACCTGGATTGTTGCGTGCACCAGCGCTATTAGTCTTCCGCTGTGCGGAAGCAGTTCCACTTCAGGCCGAGCCCGGGTGGACTCCACGCTTGGGATGTCCAGCGCCTCGTCGACCTCACGAGCGATCAGGCGCCTGAAGACCTCCCACTGGACGAGATCGCCGAGCTCAACGAGGACTGGTGGTACGCGCACGAATCCGAGCCCACGATCAGGTCCATCGCCGAACACGCCCGCCTTATCAATACCGTCGACCTGTCCTTCCCGATCATCGTCGACCCCGACAGGCGACTCATGGACGGCATGCATCGCGTTATCAAGGCGCTACTTGCGGATCATAAGTCGATCGCGGCGAGGCGATTACGCGCCCTACCCGAACCCGACCGCACGGACCACAAGACCATCAACCCGCCGGTACGGCGGCCGCATCAGATACTGGATGGTCGACTACGAGCAGGCGCGAGATGCACTCTCGTCCCGTCGCGACCGGACGTGGGTTCTGGTGGACCGACAGGCTTTGGGTCGAAGCTGCAGGATTGCCGCCCCGGAAGGTCGCAATCGACCAGATCCCTGAGTTCGATAGGAACTGCTGGTTCTCGGAGGACTTACCGCCGACGTGCCGTGCCATCGCTGAACACGTCCGCCGCATCAACTCGGCTGACCTTCAATTCCCGATCGTCTTGGCAGCCGACGGCGGGCTCATGGACGGAGGCCACCGACTCGCGAAGGCATGGCTTGGCGAGATGACGCACATTTCGGCGGTGCAGTTCGATCGTGACCCCGAGCCGGATTGGATCGAAGCAGCCGGCACATACATGCCGTTCTGTGGCGACGCTTCGGGCTAGACGGTGCGGCCTCTCGACCTCGATCGGGCGGGGGCTCGGACCGACCGAACTGAAGCGGAAGCTCCGGCCGAGCGACTGAAGCCCTCGGGCACGAGTACGTCGTCCGGGCCCAGGTCGTGCACCGACGCGTGGCCGAGGCCCATGACGGCGGAGTCGATCCCGCCTCTGAGGATGTCGAGCACGTTCTCGACGCCCGCCTGGCCGTTGGCGGCGAGCCCCCACAAGTAGGCGCGGCCGATCATGACGGCGCGCGCGCCCAGCGCGAGCGCCTTCACCACGTCACTGCCCCGTCGTACGCCGCCATCGAGCACGATCTCGATGTCCTTGCCGACGGCCTGCGCGATGGGCTGCAGCATCCGGATGGTGGCCGGGGTGCTGTCGAGGTTGTTGCCACCGTGGTTGGACACCGAGATCGCGGTGACGCCGGCGTCGACCGCGCGCCGCGCGTCATCGATGCGGGTGATGCCCTTGAGCAGGAACGGGCCACCCCACTCCTTGCGCAGCCACGCGACGTCTGCCCAGGTCGGAAGCGGCGTCTGCATCCACTCGCCGTACGCGCCGAAGAACGTGGGGCCGCGCTCGTCCTTGGAGTCGGCCAGATTGGGCACCGACAGGTCCGGCAGCCGACGCGCGTTGAGGAACTGCATCAGCCAACCGGGACGGCGCAAGATCTCCGGTGCGAACTTGAACGCCGTCGGCAGGTTGACCGCCTCCGGAATCGCCGGGCTCCCCCAGTCACGCCCGTTGGAGAACGACCAGTCGAGAGTGACGATGACGCCGACTGCCCCGGCGGTGCGGGCGCGCTCCATCCGGGCGAGCATCTGGTCCTTCGAGCCCGACCAGTACATCTGGAAGAAGGTCTGCGGGTTGGCCGCGACGACCGCCTCGACCGGCTTGCTCGCAAACGAGCTGAGACCCATCGCGGTCCCGCGAGCGGCTGCTGCGCGAGCCACCGCGACCTCGCCATCGGGATGCACCGCCTGCACGCCAGTCGGCGAGATGATCACCGGCATCGAGATCGGCTGGCCCATTACGGTGGTCGACAGGTCGCGCTGCGCCGACAAGCCCGCGACGTGCGGCGCGAAGCCGAGCTCGCCGAACGCCTCCTCGTTGTCGAACAGCGTGCGGCCTCGCTCGGAGCCGGCGACCAGCGCGCCGTAGACCGACGCGGGCAACCGCTTCTTCGCCCGCCGCTGCGCCTCTGCGACCGTTTCGAACCAGTCATTCGCCATGTCTGTTACTGCTCCGATCCGCGTCGTCGGACGACGACCTTGAGAGGTGCCAGGCTTCGCTGCTTTGCGCAGCCGGCGTAGACACCGGCGCCGTACGCCGCGTCGTCGGCGATCCGTCCGGCAACGAACCGCGGCAGCGCCACACCGGGTCGGCGCACGCGATGCTCCGCGATCGGCGCCGCAACAGCGAGCGCGCTCAGCATCGCGATGCGAGCCGTCCGGCGCCCCCTCGGTACCGCTGCTGCTGCGAGCAGCGGCAGCCCGAACTGGGTTGCATACCGGCCGACGCCACGCCAGGTCCCGGCCAGCGACTCACCGGTGAGCCGGGCGGCGGACAGCTCGCTCACGTTCGCCGACCGCAGCGCCTGCTGCGTGGAGAGGTAAGTGCCAACAGCGGCGAAGGCGGCGGCCTTCGGCTTGCGCGCAAGTGCGGCGGCGACGAAGCCGAGCGGCCACGGGTTCCCGGCGAGGTGCGCTGATGAGGCGGGGTGGCGTGCCGCCAGCGGCGCGGCGGCCGACCCATAGCGGAACCGCTTCGCGAGCCGCGCCGGCCAGTCGACCGGCTCGTCGTGGAACACCTCGACGGCGGGGTCGTAGCGCACCCGCCAGCCCGCGGCGTCGAGCCGCCAGACCAGGTCGACGTCCTCGCCGTACCGGAGGTCGCGGTCGAACACCCCCACCTCGGCCAGTGCCGATCGCCGTACGACGAGGGCCGCGGTCGGCACGTAACCGACGACGCCGAGCGGCTGGACGCGAGCTTCGTCAGGTCCGAGGTCGAGCAGGCCACAGCGGTGGCGGTAACGGCCGGAGGCGTCACGACGGGCAGAGATGACTCGTGGTGCCACCGCACCCACGGCGGGGTCGGCGAAGTGTCCGGCTAGCCGGTCGAGCCAGTCCGACGGCACGCGGCAGTCGCTGTCCACGAACGCCACCAACTCGGAGGCGACGTCGTCGATCGCGACGTTGCGCGCGCCGGCCGGTCCACCGGCGACCTCGCGGCGCAACAGACCGGCGCCGTGACGGCGCACGACGGTAGCGATGCCGACCGGGTCGGCGGACCCGTCGTCGACCACGATCACGCGATGGTCCGACCCGAGCGCATCCAGGCAGCGATCGAGGTAACCCGCCCGGTCACGCACCGGCACGACGACTGTGATGTCCGACCCGGTCGCGACGCCCGGACGCGGATGCGCCAGGCCGGCATCGGTGAGACGGCGGGCCAGCACTCCCGCCTTCGACGAGCCAACGACGCCGTCGCGGAGCTGTGCCCAGGCGACTCGTCCACCATCGGACAGCCGAAGCATGCGTCGCGGCCTGCCGCCGAGCAGCCGGCCGCCGCCCAGGTCGCGAGTGCCCGGGTCGATGGCAAGGGTCGCGCCCTCCGGGACCGGAGGCGCCTCGCTACGGGTCACAACGCGAGCCCACCGTCGACCGGGACGATCGCGCCCGTCATCGCGCTGCTCGCCTCACTGGCGAGGAACGCGATGACGGCGGCGATCTCGACGGGCTCGATCAATCGAGCGACCGGCTGCTGGCGGGCGAACTCCCCCGACTCGGGCAGGCCGTAGAGCCGGGCGCTTTCGTCCAGCATCGCGGTGTCGGTGGAGCCGGGGCTGATCGCGTTGGCCGTGACCCCGGTCGGACCGAGCTCGCCGGCGAGCGCGCGGATCAGGCCGGTGACTCCGGCCTTCGCGGCGCTGTACGCCGCCAGCATCGCCAGTCCCCGGCTCGCGGCAGCGGAGGCCACCGCGATGAACCGCCCGCTCCGTGGCGCGGGACGGCGAAGCAACGCCGGCACGGCCGCCCGGGAGAGGTTGAGGACGCCGCCGAGGTTGATGTCGATGAGCACCTGCTCGATGTCGATCGACAGCTCCCACTGGTTCACGCCGCCGCCGATGACGCCGGCACAGCCGACGGCCACGTCGAGCCCACCCCAACGTGTCTCGGCGTCCGCCACTGCGGCGGCGAGCGCGGCGGGGTCGCGTACGTCGGCGATGTGCGCCACAACCCGCGCGCCGGCGCCCGTGGATGCAACGACGTCGTCGAGCTCCGCGGCGGTGGCCAGCGCGTACGGCAACCCGTCGACCTCACCGCCGAGGTCGACGGCAAGCACCGCGAAGCCGTCGGCCGCCAGCGCGCGAACGGTCGCCGCACCGATACCGCGCCCGGCGCCGGTGACGATCGCGACCCGCGGACTCACGCCCGCCACCGAACGACGTCAGCGATCAGATGGGCAGCGGCCTGGTCGAGAAGTGCCTCGCCCTCCGGTGCGCTCGCGCCCACCGGGTTGCCGAGGACGCCGGTCGGGCTGACGGCGCGGACGCCCTCCGCGCGCAGCTGCGGCAACAGCTCCGATAGCGGTTGCATGTTGCCCGGCGCGGCCATGTCGAGCCGGACCCGGTTGGGCTGGACGACGAGCATCATCGACGTCTCGACGCGACCCGCGTGCGGATCGCCCTCCCAGCGCGGGAGGAACATCATCACGTTGTGGCCCTCCTCGCGAGCGCGCGTCACGCTGCGCAGGAGCGCCTCGGCGTTCCCGCCGTGGCCGCACACGAATACGACGCCGTCGAAGCTGGCCGAGGCGGATCGCACCAGCTCGATGAGCACCAGCTCGAGCGCCTCCTGCCCGATCGACAGGGTTCCGGGGAAGCCAGCGTGCTCACCGCTCGACCCGTAAGGCAGCGCAGGTGCGACCACGACGTCGTCCCGCTCGGCGGCCAGCAGATCGCACAACACGACGGCGATCTCGGTGTCGGTCGCGAACGGCAGGTGCGGCCCGTGCTGCTCGGTCGATCCGAGCGGGACCGCGAGCAGCGGGCGCCTGCCGTCAAGGTCTGGCCAGGTGAGGTCACTGAGCCGGGCGCTCGTCATGGTGGGACCGCTACGCCAGCGGACTGGCGTCGCAGGCGCGGTCCGGCCGCTTGCCGATGGTGATCGGCACGCCACGTGAGTGGTCCGGCGACGGACGAGGCGTGCTGCCCGCCGGGACGGCTGCGAGGGAGGACTCGCCATGCCCCTTCACGCATTCGGGGTCAGGCCCGTCGAGTGGCAGACCGGTGAAGAACTTCGCCGCCATGCAGCCTCCGCGGCAGGCGTCGTACGACGAGCACTTCGTGCAGGCGCCGCCGGTCTGCGGGCTGCGCAGCTCGGCGAACAATGACGACTCCCGCCACACCGTCTCGAATCCGCCGGCGTTGCGGACGTTGCCGGCGAGGAACTGCTCGTGGATCGCGAACGGGCAGGCGTAGACGTCACCGACCGGATCGACGAGACATACGACGCGTCCGGCACCGCAGAGGTTGAGACCCGGGAGTGCGTCGCCGTAGGCGCCGAGATGGAAGAACGAGTCGCCCGTGAGTACCTGCTCGCCATTGCCGACCAGCCAGTCGTAGAGCGCACGCTGCTGCTCGGGTAACGGGTGCAGCTCGTGCCAGACCTCGGCGCCGCGACCGGCCGGACGCAGCCGCGTGATGCGCAGCTGCGCGTCGTACCGATCGGCGATCGCCTTGAACTCGTCGAGCTGGCCGATGTTGTGCCGGGTCATGACGACCGAGATCTTGAAGCCGCGCATCCCCGCGGCGTACAGGTTCTCCATCGCGCGGATCGCGGTCGCGAACGAGCCCGGGCCACGCACTGCGTCGTTGACCTCGGCGGTCGCGCCATCGATCGAGATCTGTACGTCGACGTAGTCGCTCGCCGCGAGCCGCTTCGCGACGCCGGGGGTGATCTTCACACCGTTGGTGGAGAACTTCACGCCGACGTGATGCGCGGTCGCGTAGTCGACGAGCTCCCAGAAGTCGCTGCGAACGGTCGGCTCGCCACCGCCGATGTTGACGTAGAAGACCTGCATCCGCTCGAAGGTGTCGATGAGCGCCTTGCACTCGTCGGTGCTCAGCTCACGCGGATCACGACGACCGGAGCTGGACAGGCAGTGGGTGCACGCGAGGTTGCAGGCGTAGGTGAGCTCCCACGTCAGGCAGATCGGCGAGTCGAGGCCGAGCTCGAAGTGATCGAGCAGCGTGGCAGTCATGTGGCAACCCGTTCCCGGATCATGTCGGTGGCGGCGAGCCCGGCCAGTGCGCGCTCGTACGTCGGCGTGTCGGCCTCGGTCACGCCGGACTCGGCCAGCGCGACACGGGCCGACGTGGACGAGTCAAGCCGCCGGACCGCGTCGAGCAGCGTCGGCGTCTTCAGGAACGACAGCCGGCGGGTGCCGAAGTGGTACAGCAGGGCGCCGAAGCGCTCCGGCCGGACGGCGACGCTGGGGTGGATCTCCCAGGCGCTGTCCAAGTCGAAGCCGGAGGCTTCGCCTTCAGTAGGCACGGTCGAACGACTTAGTAGACACCACACATGCCGTCGATCGAGACATCCTCGACGAGCACGTCCTCGACGACGACGGCTTCGGCCGTCTCGTCGGTCTCGGTCTCTACGGCCGCATCGGTCGCGGTCGGCGTCATGGCTTCTCCCTGTTCCTCGACATGCGTGTTGGGCGACAGGCGGACAATATCGGCACTCGGTGCCAGAATCAATGCCGTGGGACGCGGCCGGCCTCGCGAGACCAGTGCACGGGAGCTCGAGGTGGTGGCGCTGGAGCTGTTCGCGGCCCAGGGCTACGCCCAGACCTCGGTCGAGCAGATCGCGGCTGGCGCGGGCGTCAGCAAGCGGACCTTCTTCCGGTACTTCGACTCCAAGGCGGCCGTCCTCTGGCACGACTTCGACAACGAGGTCGAGCAGCTGCGGGCAGCCTTCGCCCAGGTGCCGGCCAGCACGACGCTCATGACAGCCATTCGCGAAGTGGTCGTGAGCGTGAACCGTTACCGCGCCGAGGACGTGCCGGAGCTACGAACCCGGATGCAGCTCATCAGTACCGACCCGGCACTGGAGGCCAGTGCTGCCTCGCGCTACGACGCCTGGGAGCGAGCCGTCTCGGAGTTCGCGGCGGCCCGCCTCGCCGAGTCGGCCGACGCGCTGATCCCGCTCGCGATCGGGCGTACGACGCTTGCCGCCTGCCGGGCGGCGTACGAGGTGTGGCTCACCCGCGCGGACGCCGACCTCACCGTCTACCTCGACGAGAGCCTGCGCGCTCTCGCCGCCGGCTTCCGAGCGAAGTAGCCGGCAGCGGGCTGCGGCGTCTGCCGCGGCGGTCCGTACAGCTCGCTGGGCAACTCGCGAACGGTGGTACTGCACAACGCGGCGTCAGGCTGCCTACTGTGACGCCTATGGGTATCGGCACCAACGCCGCGGTCGAAGCGCGAGGGCTGTCGAAGTCGTACGGCCGTGCACGGGGCATCACCGGCGTCGACCTCGACGTGGCCTCCGGTGAGGTTCTTGCGCTCGTCGGTGCGAACGGAGCCGGCAAGACGACCTTCATGCGGCTCCTGCTGGACTTCATCCGCCCGACGAGTGGGGCCGTCAAAGTGCTGGGATTCGACAGCGTCCACGACTCGGTCGAGGTACGACGACGCACGACGTACCTTCCCGGAGAGCTCGTCATCCCGAGCAGGATCACCGGTGAGGAGGCGGTTCGCCGCTTCACGTTCGCGCGACACGATCTGCGCGCCGACCAGGTACGAGCGATCGCCGAGCGCATTCACCTGGACCTGTCGCGACGGGTCGGTGACCTGTCGAAAGGAAACAAGCAGAAGCTGGGCCTCGTGATCGCGCTCGCCCCGCGAGCGGACCTGCTCGTGCTCGACGAGCCCACCAGCGGTCTCGACCCGCTGCTGCAGCGAGTGTTCGGTGACCTCGTCAAGGAACGCGCAGCGGATGGCACCGCCATCCTCCTCTCCAGCCATGTCATGTCCGAGGTCGAGCAGATCGCAACCCGGGTCGCCCTGTTGCGAGACGGCCGGGTCGCGGTTGTCGACGACATCGCGGCAATCCGGGAGCGGTCGCGGCGGCGCGGACGGCTGCGCCCTCGCGACCCCTCCGACCTCGCAGCAGTCGCGGACGCGATCCGGTCGCTTCCCGGTGTTTCCGACGTCGGGTTGGAGGCAGACGTGGTCACGTTCGCCTGCACCGGTGACATGGACGCACTGCTGAAGCAAGTGGCGAGCTTCGGCATCGCGGCATTCGACGTCGCGCACGCCGAGCTCGAGGATGCGTTCTTCGCATGATCGGTTCGCTCGGCGTCACGCGCAGCGACCTCCGGCTGCGGCGCACCTCCCTGATCCTGTGGTTCGTCGCGGTCACGGTGCTGGTCGCCGGTATAGCCGCGATCTACCCGACTGTGCGCTCCAACCCATCGCTCGACAGCATCTACGGGGACCTTTCACCAACCGTTCAGGCACTGCTCGGCGGCGCGAGTCTCACCTCGCCATCCGGATACCTGAACACACAGCTGTTCGCCTTCTTCCTGCCTGCGGTGCTCCTCGTCTTCGCGATCGGTCGAGGTGCCAGCTCGATCGCGGGTGAGGAAGAGGACCGCACTCTCGATCTCCTGCTCGCGCAGCCTCTCGCACGCGGTCGGCTGTACGCCGAGAAGGCGCTCGCCGTACTGATCGGGGTCGTCACCCTGATCGTCGGGTCCGTCGTCGGCGTGGTGGCCCTCCGCCAGCCCGCCGACCTCACCCTGCCGTACGTGAACCTGGTGGCGGTGTGCGTGCAGATGGGCCTGATGTGCGCGGCCCTCGGACTCGGCGCGCAGGCCGTCGCTGCGGCGAGCGGGCGGCGGGTGGTGGGGATCGCGGCGAGCGCCGGCTACACCTTCGTCTCCTACATCGTGTACGGGTTGAGCGCGACCGTGCATCCGCTCTCCTACGTCAGGCCATTCACGCTGTGGCGGTGGTATCTCGGCGGCGACCCCTTGACCTCCGGATTCGGGATCGAAGAGCTTCTGGTGCTCGCGGGGGTCTGCATTGCGATGGTCGCGGTTGGCACGCAGGCGTTTCGGCGACGCGACCTGCACGCCTGACACGAGGCGAGCTGGCTACCTGGCGGCGCCGGCCGACGGGCGGGCCAGCGCGGCGAACGTCGAGAGCTGAAACCAGCCTGGGAGCGCGCGTCGTACCTGAGATGCGCCCTGGAGCTCAACGGCACCAGAGCGAATCGCGGCGCCCCACTGCAGGTCACCACGCCAGATCCGGGTCAGCTCCCGCAGCCCGGCAACAACCGTCACGGTCACGGGATACCCGGGATCCGCGTCACAGACATCGGCGCCATTCGGAGTGATGACCAGCCACCACTGGCTGCTCCGTACCGCGACGTCCACGAAGCGGAACTGCACGACGGCGCGCGGGCGCGGCACAGCGTCGTGGTTGAGGTTGCGGTGCATGTCCCACAGCAGCAGCTTCGGATCGAGATCCTCGTCACCGATCTGTCCGATCCAGCGGATCCCCCATGCGCCGTACGCCTCGACGAGCGGGCCCAGCTCACGTCCGGCCGGCGTCAGGGCGTAGCGCACGGTGCCGGCATCCTCGACTCGCTCCACGATGCCGGCGCGCGTCAGCTGCCCGAGCCGGCTGGAAAGCAGGCTGGGAGACATCCGCGGGACGCCGCGTCGCAGATCGTTGAACCGTTCGCTCCCGGCAAGCAGCTCGCGCACCACCAGCAAGGTCCAGCGCTCGCCGAGCAGCTCCATCGCCTTGGCCACCGGACAGAACTGCCCGTACGACGCGCTCACCGGGCCTACGTTAGGCGCGCCACCACCCGGTGGTACAGATCTCGTACTAGGTGACACGACCGCCCCTTCCTACGCTTTGCGTCAACGCAGCGAAGGAGGCGGCAGATGAGCACCATCGACGGGCTCGGCGTCGAGGACCAGGCGCTGAAGACGAGGCACCGCGCGATGTGGGCGCTGGGTGACTACCCCCAGGTCGCGCTCGACGTCATCCCTGACCTCGGCGCCGGGTTGGTCGACGCGGCGGGAGTCCGGCCCAGCGACCGCGTGCTGGACGTCGCGGCCGGCTCAGGGAACGTGGCGATACCGGCGGCACTCGCCGGCGGGCGCGTCGTCGCCTGCGACCTGACTCCCGAGATGTTCGACGCCGGCGCGAAGCAGGCGGCGCAACGGGGTGCCGAGGTGGACTGGCGCGAAGGCGATGCGGAAGCTCTCCCCTTCGCCGACGGCGAGTTCGACGTCGTGCTGTCCTGCGTCGGCGTGATGTTCGCGCCGCATCACCAAGCCGCCGCCGACGAGCTGGTCCGGGTCTGCCGTGCGGGCGGGACGATCGGGCTGATCAGCTGGACACCGGAAGGGTTCGTCGGCCAGATGCTCGCGGCCATGCGGCCGTTCGTCGCGCCACCCCCATCCGGCGCCCAGCCGCCGACGATGTGGGGCGACGAAGGACACATCCGCTCACTCTTCGGCAGCCGCGTCACCGCCCTCACCACGAGCCGCCAGATGGTCACCGTCGACCGGTTCGGCAGCCCGGCTGAGTTCCGGGAGTACTTCAAGGCCTATTACGGACCGACTGCGGCGGCGTACCGGGGACTGGCAGACTCCCCCGGCCGTGCTGCCGAGCTCGACGCGGCGCTCGACGGGTTGGCGCGCGCCGGCAATCGCGGCGCCGCGGGGCTGACTATGGACTGGGAGTACCTCGTGGTGATCGCGACGACGCAGGGCGGCTGATCCCCTCAGGGATGCGGCCTCGTCCGAGCCCCACCCCGAAGGAGCACAAACACCTCGCGCGCTGTCCCCGAGATCGGTCACCTGGGGACGAATGACATCGGGCGGGCGACGTTGTCTGCTGCTTCGGACGAGAAGATGACGGCATGAAGGCGCCGATTCCGTTTCTCATGTTCTGTGGCGAGCAGCACGGCCGCGCCGAGGAGGCCATCAACCGGTACTGCTCGATCTTCGACGACTCGCGAGTGATCGCCATCGAGCGGTACGGCGCCGAAGGACCGGAGCCCGAAGGGACGGTTCGGCATGCGCGAGTCGAGATCTGCGGCTCCGAGCTCATGGCGATCGACAGCGCCGCGCCGCACAAGTTCGCCTTCACACCCGCGATCTCGCTGTGGATCGAGTGCTCCTCCCGCGAAGAGCTCGATGCCACCGCGAAGAAGCTGCAAGAAGGCGGGGGGTTCCTGATGCCACCCGGCAACTACGGCTTCAGCGAGTGGTTCTGCTGGGTCGCCGACAAGTACGGCGTCACCTGGCAACTCGTCTTCGACATGCACGGCTGACCGCGAGGGATACTCGGTACGTGGCCTGGTTGGTGCGCAAGGCCCACGAGATGGGCACCGTTCGATCGATCGCGCTCGTTGGCGCGCTCGGTTGGAGCGCCGCACTGATCGTCGGTGCGTGCGTCGTACCGGTCTATTCCTCCGACGGACCGGCGGGTAGCGGGTCAGCCACGTTGGTCGGCGAGAACGGCGCCGGCGTGATCGGCGTCGTGATCATCCCGCTCGTCGTCTCCGTCGTCGTCGCGGCTGTCCTGAACCGCCGGAGTGCGGCGCCGAATGCCGGGCCGGTCGCGTGGACCGCGACCGGATTGCTGGCCACCTTCAACGTCCTCGCGTTGCTCTCGATCGGGATCTTCGTGTTGCCGGTGACCGTCTGCCTGGTAGTGGCTTGTATGCAGCACGCGAGAGGTACGGTCGTCGTACGCGCTTCCTGAGAGGGAGACATGTCCTTCACCTGTACCCCCGCCGCCTTCGATGATGAGACGGCCGCGGTTCGCGAGATCGAAGCCCGAGGGTGGCACGCGGTGACCTTCCCGGCCCCCGCCGAAGTGTCGGAATGGCACTGGCACGACTTCGAAGCGCTGATCTACATCCTCGAGGGCACACTGCGCATCCAGTTCGAGGACGGCGCGGAAGAGTTCGTCTGCGAGCCGGGCACCCGTGTCGAGACCGCCGATCGAGTCGTCCACCGAGAGGTCACGGATGGCTACCGGGCTGTCTTCGGTCTCAGTGTCGCTCCAGCCACGCTGACCAGCCCGATCAACAAGCCGGCCTCCCAACTGGTCTGACAAGACGCGCACGGCAGGATGGGAGCGTGGAGTTCGACCCGTACGAGCCGTACGGGGCCTTGGTCGACTCGACTCTGCGCCTCATCACATGGAACGTGTGGGCACGGTTCGGCAACGCCGACGCGCGCCAACGGCAACTCGAGGATGAACTTACCGCGCATCAACCGGACATCGTCTGCCTCACGGAAGCCTGGGCCGGGTCGACGACAGACCAGGCTTCGGTGGTCGCGGACCAACTCGGCCACAGCGACTCCCGCTTCCTTGGAGCCAGATCCGAGGAAGCGGAGTGGTCATCGGGTATTGCGATCACGTCACGATGGCCGATCGCCGCACACTCGCATCACGACTTGACCACGCGCGACGGTGAAGTGCGCGGGTTGCTCGGGCACGTCGAGGTCGATGGTCCCCGCGGGCGGATCCAGGTCTTCGGCGTGATGCTCGACTACCCGCTCGGTGCAACCGCGGGCCGCCTCCATCAGGTGCAGCAGATGCTCGACGTCGTGGCGGGATCGATCGATCGCCGAGCGATCACCGTCCTCTGCGGTGATTTCAATGCCCCACCGGACAGTGACGAGATCCGCGTCCTGACGGGGCGGTCGGCCGGGCCGGGCGGCCTCGTCTTCTACGACGCATGGGAAGTCGCCGGCGACGGCGGACCTGGCATCACGTTCGCACGAGACAACCCGTTGGCCGCCGCAAGCCTGTTCCCAGACCGACGCTTCGACTACGTGTTCTCGGCGTGGCCGCGAGGCGGCGGCCGCGGGCATCCGGTCAATGCGCAGATCGTGGGGCGTCCGGAACCGCCAGGACCGCCCGCCTCAGACCACTACGGCGTACTTGCCGATCTCCGCTACTAGCGATCAGTCGCGCGGGTGACGGTCGAGCAATGCCGGACGGTGGGCGGCTTCTCCGCCGAACAGCTCGCGGAGGGCATGGACTCGCTTGAGATACAGATGAGCGTCGCACTCCCAGGTGACGCCGATCCCGCCGTAGATCTGAATCGCCTCGCGCGCATTCGACAGCGCTGCGTGCTCGGCGACCACACGCGCGGCGGCTGCCTGGAACCGAGCGTCCTCGGTGCCTTCGGTCACGCTGAGGGCCGCGAACGTGAGCTGGGCCTCAGCCAGAGCGGCCCCGACCGCCATGTCCGCGCACCGGTGCTTGATTGCCTGGAAGGCGCCGATCGCGGAGCCGAACTGCTCGCGGGTCTTCGCGTAGTCCACCGACAGGTCTCGTGTCGCAGCCGCGATCCCGGTCAGCATCGCGCTAACGAGCACCGAGCCGCGGGCCACGATCGGTTCCTCTCGCGGCGCCGAGACGATCGGCTCGCCGAACAGGTTGGCGGTCTCGCGTCGCGTCAGCGGGTCCAGCCCGGGCTGATCGGTTCTGCCCGACGCCATCGCCGCGGGCAAGAGCTCGACCTCCTGCGATCCGAACACCACGAGGTACGTCGCGTCAGCCGCGTCGTACAGGACCGCCGGCCCGTTGTCCGGCCGGGCGGCGAGGCCGGCACGAGCCTGCCCTGCCAGCAACGCCATAGCCGCGTCGGCGGCTCCGCCTAGGGCGGCGATGCGCGCCGCAAGAATCGTTGCGAGGAACGGCCCTGGCACGATGCGGCGGCCAAGCTCGACGAAGAGCAGGGCTTCGTCGATCAGGTCGAAGCCAGTGCCACCGTGCTCCTCCGCCAGGCCGAGCCCGAACCAGCCGAGCTCGCCGGCCGAACGCCACAGCGCGTCGAGCGGCGCGTTGTCGCCGTCGAGAACCCTACGGACGGCCTCGATCGGCATCAGGTCATCGAGCAGCTCGGTGACCGCCGCGACGATCGACCGCTGGTCGTCGGAAAGCAGCAGATCCATGGCGCGGCTACCGCGGCAATCCGAGCACGCGCTCACCGATGATGTTGCGCTGGATGTCCGACGTCCCACCTGCGATCGTCTCCGTGTAGGAGAACAGGTAGTCCTCGTCCCAGGTGGCGGTGGTGATGCCCGGCAGATCAGAGCCGGGACCGACGATCTCCAGCGCAAGCCGCATCAGACGCTGCCGGAGCTCCGTGTAGGCCAGCTTGACCAGCGACCCCTCCGGGCCTGGCACCGCGAGATCCGAGTTGCGCATCGCGTTGGTGTAGGTCAGCGCTCGCAGCGCGGCGATCTCGGCACGTGCGGTTGCGAGCCGCTCGATCAGCTCGGGCCGGTACGCCGCCGCGTCGGTCTGCTGCAGATAGCCGGCCAGCCGCTCGGCGATCGCGGCGAGCTGCACCTGCCCGTGGGTGAACGCCGTGCCTCGCTCGAACGACAGCGTCGACATCGCGACCCGCCAACCATCGTTGATCGCGCCGACGACGTTGGCGAGTGGGATCCGGACCTCGTCGTAGAAGACCTCGCAGAAGTGGCTGAGCCCGTCAAGGGTCTTGATCGGGCGGATCGTGATGCCGGGCAGCCGCATGTCGCAGATCACCCAGGTGAGGCCCTTGTGCTTGGGGACGCTCGGATCGGTGCGCAGGAGCAGCTCCTGATAGTCCGCCAGGTCGGCGAAGCTGGTCCAGAGCTTCTGCCCGGTGACGACCAGGGCGTCGCCGTCGACCACGCCAGTCGTGCGCAGCGAGGCCAGGTCGGAGCCGGCCTGTGGTTCAGAGAATCCCTGGCACCACAGCGCCTCACCGCGCAGGATCCTCGGCAGGTGAAACGCCTTCTGATCCTCGGTGCCATTGGCGATCAGCGTCGGGCCGGCGTGATTAACCGCGACGAACCGGCTGTCGATGTCCGGGGCGCCGATCAGTGCGCACTCCTCGAGCCAGATCAGCTGCTGCAGGACGGGCAGCCCGAGTCCGTCGTACTCCTTCGGCCAGGACACCCCCGCCCAGCCGCCGGCCCACTGCCGTCGTTGCCACTCGAGGTCGAACTCCCGCATCGCCGGGCCGTCGTTGGGTCGCGGCTCACCGGGGTAGTTCGCGCGCAGCCACTCCCGCGCCGCCTGCCGAAAGGCCAGGTCCGCCGGCGCGAGGGCGAGCTCCATCTGGTGAGAGAGACGGAACTGCTAAGCGGCGGTCTTCTCGAGGATGTGAACGCCGCACGCCGAGCCGAGACCGATGACGTGTGCGAGGCCGAGCTTGGCGCCCTCGATCTGTCGGTCGCCCGCCTCACCGCGCAGGTGGTGGCAGACCTCCCACACGTTGGCGATGCCCGTCGCGGCGATCGGGTGTCCCTTGGACTGGAGCCCGCCCGACACGTTGACCGGCGTGCTCCCGGTGCGATGCGCGGCACCCGACTCGAAGAAGTCGACGGCGTTCCCCTCGCTGCACAGCATCAAGTTGTCGTAGTGCACGAGCTCTGCGGTCGCGAAGCAGTCGTGCAGCTCGACGAGGTCGAGGTCTTCCGGCCCAACGCCCGCCTTCTCGTAAGCCTGCTTGGCCGCGTTGCGGGTGAGCGTGTTGACGTTCGGGAGGATCTGGCAGCCGGCCTCGTACGGATCGGTGGTGAGGACGGAGGCCGCAATCCGGATCGCTCGCTTGCGCTGGTCATCCGACAGCGTCTTCAGCTTCTCGTCGCTCACGAGGACGGCCGCGGCCGCGCCATCACAGTTCGCCGAGCACATCGGCCGCGTGTTCGGGTAGGCGATCATCATGTCGCCCATGATCTGCTCGACAGACATCGCCTTGGTGTAGGCCGCCAGCGGGTTCAGCGTCGAGTGCATGTGGTTCTTCTCGCTGATCCGGGCGAACAGCTCGAAGCTGACCCCGCCGTACTTGTGGCCGTACTCCATGCCGATCTGGGCGAACGTGCCCGGCATGTTCTCCGTGCCGACCCGCCCGTCGAGGCCCATGATCGCGCCCTGCCTGCCGGACGGCTCCCAGGTGTCGCCCTGCTTCTTCGGGCCACCGACGCCGAGCAGACCGGCGCCGGAGAGCTTCTCGACACCGACCGCGAGACCCATGTCGACCTCGCCTGACTTGATCGCCATGACCACGGTGCGCAATGCAGTCGCACCGGTCGCGCAGGCGTTGGCGACGTTGTAGACCGGGATGCCGGTCTGGCCGATCTGCTTCTGCAGCTGCTGACCGAGCGCGCCGCCGCCCATCAGGTTGCCTGCCGCGAGAATGCCGATGTCGCGCATCGACACGCCGCCGTCGGCGAGCGCTCCGCGCGCTGCCTGCGCGGCAAGCCCGACCGAGTCGATCTCGGGGTGCTTGCCGAACTTCGTCATCGTGATCCCGAGGATCCAGACGTCGCCGCTAGCCATTGCCTTCTCCTTACGCGGGCGCGAACCCGAAGCCGATGGCCTCGGTTCCAGCGCTGTCGGTTCCAAGGGAGTACGTCGTGAGGCGCACCTTCATTCCGAGCTTCACGTGCTCGGGGTCCGGCGTCACATCGATGAGGTTGCCGCGCACCGGCGTACCGCCGCAGTCAATGACGGCGGCAACGAACGGCGCATCCACACCAGGCGGCGCGTAGGCGACGATCGTGAACGAGGTGACCTCTCCCTCGGTCGGCACATCGACCGAGCGGAAGACGGCCTCGAAGCAGCTCGCGCACGCGTCACGGTGGTCGAAGTAGCGAGCGCTGCAGACGGTGCATTCTTGCGCAACCAGGTGCGGCTCGGGCTCGAGCGCCAGGTAGTCGACGAGCGGGATCCGGGTGGCGGTGTCGGTGGTAGTCATCGAATGGCATCATCACATACAGATCACTACGACGCCGAAGTACCTGCCAGGTCCGCGGCGACAGGAAAGGAGCGGGCGTGCCACTGAAGTCAGGGCAGCGGCTGCGCAGCCAGGTCTGCACCACGGAGGTCATCGTCGTGCGGGTCCCGGCGGACGACATCACGCTCTCCTGCGGCGGTGCGCCGATGGTCGAGCTGGGCACGGACGTCGCCGAGGGCGGTACGCCGGCGGCCGGGCTCGACGAGGGCACGCTGCTCGGCAAGCGGTACACGACGGATGATGCCGACGGCACCCTCGAGCTGCTGGTGACGAAGGGCGGCGACGGCACCCTCGCCGGCAACGGCGTGCCGCTGGTCACCAAGGAGTCGAAGCCACTGCCGTCGAGCGACTAGCACCGCGCGACCAACCCACCCTCATGAGTGCTCCTGCCGCCCCGGCGTGGTTCGAAGCCGCCATTGCAAAGGTGCCGACCCACCACGACATCGAGGTCGACGGCGTGCGCATCCACTACCGAGCCTGGGGCGAGAAGGGCGACCTCCCCGGCGTGGTCCTGCTCCATGGCGGCGCGGCTCACTCCGGATGGTGGGATCACATAGCGCCACAGCTTGCCGGCAAGCGACGCGTGATGGCCGTCGACCTGAGCGGGCACGGCGACAGCGAGTGGAAGCCGGAGTACGACCGGTCGCAGTGGGCGCGCGAGGTGGTCGCCGCGGTGCGCGCCGAGGGACTCGATCCGGCGGTCTTCGTCGGCCACAGCATGGGTGGCTGGGTGTCGGTGTTCGCCGGGGTCGTCGAGCCGTCCGCCGTACGGGAGATCGTCGCCATCGACTCGCCGTTCACCGAGGTGCCGCCGGAGGAGGAGCCGATCGCCGCCCGCCGGCCACCGACGAAGGTCTACGCGTCCCTGGACGACGCCATCGCGCGCTTCCGCACCGTGCCGCCACAGGACGGCAACCTTGACTACGTCTCCCACCACATCGCGGTCGAGTCGCTCCGCCGAGTCGAGGGCGGCTGGACCTGGAAGTTCGACCCGGGGATCTTCGGACAGCGCGGTTGGGTACGCAACCTGCTTCCCCGCCTCGAAGCGCCGCTCACCCTCATCCGCTGCGAACGCGGCATGGTCGAGGACCCGATGGTCGAACGAATCTCCGAGCTGCATCGACACGGCGTCAACATCGTCACACTCCCGAAGGCCGGACACCACGCGATGTGCGACCAACCGGAGGCGCTGGTAGCGACCCTGCGGCCACTCCTCGACGCGATCACCTGACCGGACGGCCTTACGGCGTGTAGATCGCGTCGATCCGGACGACCCGCCCAGGCCGGAACCTGAGCCAGTAGTTGCCGAGACGCCCATAGTGACCGGAAGGCGGCCTTTCCGCGATCTAGGAAGTTGCGCTCGGAGTGCCGATGACCGACGCCAACGCCGCGCTCACCGGGCCCAGGGTGTGCCCGCAGGCATCGACCGGCAGGTGCGCGATCAGCGCCACCGTCTTCGTTCTCGCGATCACGGTCGGGAGAAGTTCGGCGTACGCCGGGCAGGCCTGCTGGCCCTTGGCGGCCTCGTCCGGAAGCGACAACGCCGCCAGGAAGCTCTGGAAGCGGGTACTGCCTCGAACCAGTGAGACGGGGCGGTCCGGGCGGTTGAACGGCTCGGGTGCCGAGACTGGACACACCCGGAGCTCGAGAACGTCGGAAGGCGGCAGCCGCACCGCCTTGCCGGCCGCTTTCGCGTTGCAGGCGAAAGCGGATAGCTCGGTGCCGCGAATCCCGCGCGGGCCGGCCGAATGACTGCCTCCCCCGTCGCTGCTGCAGCCGGCCACAACGGCCACGGCCGCCGCGGCGACGGCGAGTCGACCTAGACGGTAGGAAAGCCGCATGCTCCTTGGACGTGCGCGACAGCTCATCGGTTCGCGGGATCAGCCCGCCGGCGGGTCGAAGGTCACGGCTCGACGAACCGTTGAGGTCGATGCGCCGAGCGTGTACTGCTGCTGGCGGTCAGGCGGGCCGAGATCGACGCTGAACTTGATCCGGCCGCGAGCGTCAACGCGTACCTCCCGTCGAGTCGCCCCGCGAAGCTCCACGCGATGGAGCTTGCCGAACAGCGGCGGCGTCGTGACGGTCGTCAGGCCCGACCCAGTGACAGTCACTCTTCGGTCCCCCACGACACGCAACACAAGGAACTCGAGGGCCCGCCGCGAGTCCGCGGCAACGCGCCAGCCATAGCTGCGAAACCGTGGCTCGATCGATCGGTAGCTGAACGAGCGTGGGTCGGTAGCCGGATGTGCGAATTGTCGAGCCAGCACGCGCAGGGTGTCCGTGATCTCTCGTTTGAAGTTCGGCGGGGTGTGACAGCCAGGACCGTAGTCCTCCCAGAGATGCGGGATGTGCAACGCGTTGAGCTTGCGAGTGAAGTTGAGGCTGCCCTGATGAACCCCGGCCTCGATGACGCAGGACGGGCTGTCCGCCGACAGGAGGTGCTCGCCGATGCCCGGGTTGGGAAAGCCGTTCGCCGTACGTACCTGCACCCGTGTTCGTCTCAGGTTCGCCGCGAGGTCAGTCGGGTTGTGGCCGTGCCAGCGAACGCCCTGCGTTGCCTGGGACCCGTAGATCGCATCGACCGCCCCGCCCTGAAAGGTCGGGCTAGCGCTCAGAACCGCGGCGATCGGCTGGAAGTTGGTATCGACCGCACCGGACAACGTGGCGGCCTCGCCGAACAGATCGGGGTGACGGGCGGCGAGCATCATCGCGCCGTACCCGCCCATGGAGACGCCGATCACGGCCCGCTCGGCGCGCGTCGGAATCGTGCGGAACCGACGGTCGATCAGCGGGATCAGCTGGTCGATGACAAAGGTCTCGTAAGCGGGCGCACCCTTCGCGCCGCCGTTGTACCAGTCGCTCCACCACCCGCTGTCACCATTCGGCGACACCGCGATCGCAGGAAAGCGCCGAGTCAGCTTCACGCCGTCGACCACATGATTCAAAGACGCGTAGGTGTTCATGATGCCGGCGAGGAAGTAGGTCACGGGCCAGCGCTTGTGCGGGTGCGCGTGGTAGCCGACCGGCAGGTCCACGTCGACCTTGGTGGGCGTGGTGAAGGCCGGTGTACGAAGCGTCAGCTCGACGACCCGGGACCCCTGTCGCTCCACCTTGACGAGCTGTACGCCGTGAGCTTGCGCGACAGCCCGCTGGGGCGACGTCGCGCTCAGCGGACCACCCGTTGGCAACGTGACCGCGGTGCCGGCAACGAGCGCAGTGACAACCAGACGAACCCCTGCAGGCACCAGCCGACACTAGTGCGGCGCACCGCTAACCCAGCGCGCCGGACTCGCGATGTGTCGTCACCTCGTTCCACTCCATCCCGAGCTCGAGCAGGACCTCCTCGGTGTGCTGCCCGAGTTCCGGCGCGGCTCGGCCTGACGACGTCGGCTCACCGTCGAACTGGTACGGCGGCGCGACGAGCCGGAACGAGCTCCCGTCACCGCGGGTCACGTCGCTCAGGTAGTGGTTGGCGGCGACCTGCTCGTCCTCGTGCAGCTCGGTGAAGCTCTGTGCCGCCGACCAGACGCCGCTGAACCCGGCCAGGATCTGCCGCCACTCGTCGAGGGTCTTCGCCGCGAAGATCGCATCCAGCTCGGCGACGCACGCTCGCCGGTTCTTGTAGCGGGCAACCTGGTCGACGTACCGCGCATCGTCTGCCAGCTCGGGGCGTCCCATCAACCCGCACAGCTCCGGCCAGAATCGATCGGACTGCAGGCAGACCAGCGAGATCCACCGGTCGTCGGAGGTTCGGTAGAAGCTCGCGATCGGGTTGCCGGCGTTCTTGCGATCCGCGCGGAACAGCTGTCCGGTGTAGGGCGCCGCGACGATGTCGGGACTCATGCTCCACATCCCGGCGTTGAGCAACGACACGTCGACGACGCCACCCTCGCCGGTGCGCTCGCGACGGAACAACGCCATCGCGACGGCACCTGCGATGTAGCTCGAACCTTGCAGGTCGTAGAACGCGGCCGGTTGCATCGCTGGGCTCTCGGTGCCGGGCTCGGTCAGCTTGTACATCGCGCCGCCGCCGGCCCACGCGGCCGCGGCGTCGTACCCGCCGACGTCGACCTTCGGGCCGGCGCTCCCCCAGCCCGACCCGCGCACATAGACAAGGCGCCGATTCACCGCGCACAGGTCGTCGACGTCGATGCGCATCCGCTCGCGCAACTTCGGCAGGTAGCTGGTCAGGAACACATCCGCGGTCTCGATCAGTCGCAGCAGCAGGTCGTGGCCGCCGTCGGACTTCAGGTCGAGGGTGACGCTGCGCTTGCCGTGGTTCGGAATCTCGATGAACGGGTTGGGTCCGCCCTCGGACTGGCTGAGCAGGTTCATCAGCCCGCGCTGCGGATCGCCGGTCGGCGGCTCGATCTTGATGACGTCGGCACCCAGGTCCGCCATGATCGCGCCGGCACCCGGGACGAACGTCCAGGCCGCGACCTCGACGACGCGGACGCCGTCGAAGGGCTTGTTCCCCGCCTTCACCACGCGGCGTAGCGTAACGATCCATGCGCACCTTCACCGCTCGGGCGACCGCTGGCCCGAAGGCGCCCTTCGAGCGAACCACGATCGAGCGGCGCGACCCCGGACCGAACGACATCGTCATCAAGATCGCGTACGCCGGGATCTGCCACTCCGACATCCACACGGCGCGCAACGAGTGGGGTCCGGCAATGTTTCCGCTGGTGCCGGGCCACGAGATCACCGGCATCGTCGAGGAGGTCGGCGCCGACGTCACCCGCTACGCGGTCGGTGACCGGGTCGGCGTCGGCTGCATGGTCGACTCCTGCCGCGAGTGCGAGAACTGCGCGATCGGCGAGGAGCAGTACTGCGTGCCAGGCAACATCGGCACCTACAACGCCATCGGCAAGGACGGGCTTCCGACCGCCGGTGGCTACTCGTCGCACATTATCGTCGACGAGGCCTTCGCGCTGCGGATCCCGGACGCCCTCGACCTCGATGTGGCCGCGCCGCTGCTCTGTGCGGGCATCACGCTCTACTCCCCGCTCCGCCATTGGGCGGCCGGCCCCGGCAAGAAGGTCGCGATCGTCGGCTTCGGCGGGCTCGGCCACATGGGCGTGAAGATCGCCGCAGCGCTGGGCGCGGAGGTCACGGTCTTCTCGCAGACGCTCGCCAAACGGGACGACGGCCTGGCATTCGGCGCGACGAACTACATCGCGACACGCGACATGTCGGTTCTGAAGCCGCTCGCCAAGTCCTTCGACCTCGTCGTGAGCACCATCTCCGCGTCGTGGTCGATCGACCGCTACCTGCAGCTGCTGCGCCTCGACGGCACGCTGGTCAACGTCGGAGCGCCGCCGGAGCCGATGTCGGTCGGCGCCTACAACCTGATGACCAACCGGCGCAGCCTGGCCGGATCCGGGATCGGTGGCATCCGTGAGACGCAGGAGATGCTCGACTTCTGTGCCGAGCACGGCCTGGGCGCGACGATCGAGACGATCAGCGCCGACCAGATCGACGAAGCGTGGGATCGCGTGGTCGACAGCGCCGTGCGCTACCGCTTCGTCATCGACGCAACGACCGTCTGAGCGAATCCGCAAGCCGCGGCTCGGCGAGGGCGAAGGTGGTGGCGCCGAGCAGCAACACGATCAGCACCACCGCGATCCAGAACGCAATCGGCGGCGCGGAGAGATCTCCCGACCCCACCGTCATGGCAACGACCGGCGTCACCGGCTCCGGAGTCGCAACAGGTGGGTGCGCGACCTCGGCCGGCATGCCGGGCGGAAGCGGTTCGAAGGTGATCACCGGCCGACCGCCGGACCCGGCAGATGCACCCGGCTCCGGCACGACGACCGTGTCCTGCATGTCCGAGGAGCCGCCACCCGCCCTCGGCGCGACATAGGTGACCGCTGCGGTGAGTGCGGCCAAGGCGGTCTCCGGACCGAACACCACCTGGTACACGGTGAGGGTGTTCGCAGGGTTGTCGGTGATCGCGATACCCAGGTTCAACCCATCCGGCTTCATCCAGCGTTGCGCGATCTCGGCGATGTCGACGGTGTAGCGGTCGCCGCCGTCGACTGCTTTCAGCTTCGGCGAGTGGACGTCACACCCGTCAGTCGGCTTGCCGCCGTACGCCGATGCCTCGAGCCCGCCGGCCCAGCCCGTCTGCACAGCGCAGGCAACCATCGACGCGCCGGTGACGTCCGCGGTGATGCCCTTCGTGTCGACCGGCAGTGAGACGACGAAGGAGGTGATGGTCGAACCGACCGGCACCTTCGTCAGGTCGAAGGCGAGATAGCTCGCAGCGATTGCACCGGCCTGCAGGCCGGCCGCTGCCGGAGTCTCGGGCCCCGCGACGGCGAGGTCGCCGGCAGGCACCGCAGGGTCGGGCACGTCGCCAGACAGCGCGATGCTCGTGACGCCGGTCCCACCCGGCTGCCCGCGCCAGAACCAGCTCGCGCGGCTCAGCGGGACCTTCACAGTGACGGCGTCTGCGGCATGCGCGGCACTCAACATGGCAGGGGCCGGCAGCACACTGAATCCAACCGCCGCCAGGAAGAGGACGCAGGGCAGCCGAGCCGCACGCAACGCTGACCCCCCTGCCGACACCCGCCGGTTACCCGGTCACTAACCACGTGTACGTCGGGCAGGAAGAGCACTGGCTGGGGCCACGACGTGGCGAAATGATGTCACGCCGCTCGACGAATGTCGGGGATCGTTGCTACCTCGATTGGATCCCGTGTTGGCTGCATGTCGCAACGAACGAGGTCGGCATGACCTTCACCACCATCCGGCGCCCGCATCGCACGCAGAACCGTGGTGGCTCGTACGCTCGCCGCTTCACGCAACGGTCGTGATCACCCTCGGTCTCCGGTCGGCCGCACCCGCTGCAGTGCGTCATCGGTTGAGCAGAAGCTCAGATCGCAGCGGACAGCGTCTTGATCGGCATCTTCAGCTCGCCGAGCAGCTCGAGGTCCTCGGCGGGCGGGCGTCCGAGGGTGGTGAGGTAGTTGCCGACGATCACCGCGTTCACCCCACCCAGCAATCCGTCGCGGGTGCCGAGGTCGCCGAGCGTGACCTCACGACCACCCGCAAACCGCAGGATCGTGGACGGCATCGCGAGCCGGAACGCGCCGATCGCGCGCAGGGCGTCGGCCACGTCCAGCACGGCCAGGTCGGCGAACGGCGTACCGGGTCGCGGGTCGAGGAAGTTCAACGGCACCTCGTGAGGCGCAACCGCAGCGAGTTGTGCCGCCAGCTCGGCCCGCTGCTCCAGCGTCTCGCCCATGCCAACGATCGCGCCGCAGCAAACCTCCATGCCGACCTCGCGGACCAGCTGAAGCGTTTCGTGACGCTCCTCCCAGGTGTGCGTCGTGACCACCGACGGGAAGTAGGAGCGCGCCGTCTCGAGATTGTGGTTGTAGCGATGGACGCCGATCTCGATGAGCCGGTCGGCGTCCTTGCGCGTGAGGATGCCCAGCGAGCACGCGATCTGCACGTCATTGCCGTCGGCGCGGATCGCGGCAACCACGTCAGCGACCTCTGCGAGGAGCTTCTCATCGGGTCCGCGGACCGCAGCGACGATGCAGAACTCGGTCGCACCCGTCTGTCGGGTCTCCCGGGCGGCGCGCACCATCTCCTCGACATCGAGCCGGGAGGCGCGGACAGGCGAGGTGAACTTGCCGGACTGCGAGCAGAAGTGGCAGTCCTCGGGGCAGCCACCGGTCTTCACGCTGACGATGCCCTCGACCTCGACCTCGTCGCCGCACCAGCGCAACCGCACCTCGTGGGCGAGCTCGAGCAGATCGGGAATCCGCTGGTCCGGAAGCTGGAGGCACGCCAACACGTCGGCCTCCCCGAGGCCGTGCCCTCGCTCCAGAACCTGGGCGCGGGCGCGGTTGAGCACGTCGGTTGGGTCGATCGCCACGGCAAGACCCTCTCAGACCCACCCGCCGCAACTGAAGCAATGTGGCATTGCGTAGGCGATCAGCCCAGTTCTCGCGGAAATCACGTGGGCAATGGCGCATTGCTTAGGGCAGGCAGACTGTGTGCTGTGACCGTCGCCGACGTGCCGTTGTTGCCCGAGTCCTTCGAGGAGCTCGACCGGTACTACGGCGAGCCCCCGATCGGGGTGCGGGCCAACATGATCACCGCGCTCGACGGCGGTGCGGCCTTCGACGGCCGGACGAAGGCGATCACCGACCCCGCCGACCAGCTGCTGCTCGCCTACCTGCGGTCATGCTGCGATGTCGTGATCGCGGGCTCGGCCACCATCGCGGCGGAACAGTACGGCCCGGTCCGGCTGCGCGACGCACTTCGCCGCCGGCGGACGAGGGCCGGTCTCGCCGAGCTCCCACGACTCGCAATCGTGACCGCGCGAGGCGCCCTTTCGCCCGAGCTCCGAATCTTCAGTGACCCCGCGCAGAGACCGTTGATCGTGACGACCGGCAGGACCGCAAGCGACCGCCCGCAGCTGGGTGAGCTCGGCGACGTCATCGTCGCGGGCGATGACGTGATCGAGCCGGCAGCCGCACTCAAGGCCTTCGGTGCTCTGGGCCTCGGTCGAGTGCTCTGCGAGGGCGGGCCGTACCTGCTCTCGACGCTCATCGACGCCGACCTCGTCGACGACATGTGCCTGACGATCGCGCCGTACCTCGCCGGATCACAGCCGACCACTCCGCAACCGACGTCGTCCTTGCTCACCCCGACCCGGTTGCGGCTGCGCCACGTCCTGCAGCGCAACGAGCTGCTGTACCTGCGGTACTCCCGCACGGAGTGATAGACCACTCGCGTGCGAATCCGAGTGCTCGGCGCCGCGGCAACCGTCGCGGCCCTTCTTCCGATCGGTGTCTCCGCGGTCGCGCCGGCTTCGGCCGCGGGCGGCGACGGCCACGCTCGTTATGCCGCCCTCGCCGGCAACGATGACTTCCTGCTCTATGCCGAGAAGGTGGACGGCAGCCCGCTCGACCCGACCTCGCTCGACAACCAGGCGGACATCTACGCGCTCGGCCGGACCGGTAAGCCGATCCGGCTGGGTCTGGCGCTGCGGAGTGCCGAGGTCGTATCGATGTCACGGTCGAACGTCGTCATCGTCAACCCATTCCGGCATCACAACCGGCTTCGCGCCTGGAACCTCGAATCCGGTCGCCATGTCAACGTCGGGACGAACCAGGATGTCGTAGGCGCGACCCCCAACGGCTGGCTCTCGCTGGACCGCGGCTTCGACGACGGTACGCACGTGGTGGCACGTTCCTACTCCGGCGCCATCGTCGACTACGGCGACCCGATCACACCGGGCGTCGACTACGGCGTCACAGCCGGGCCGAACGGCTTCGTCGCCTACGCGAACAACTTCGTCAACGACAACGGCGAGATCACCTACACGCCGTGGGCTCACCCCGACCGGCACCGCACCCTGCTCGAACCCGGCGGGAAGAACGTGCGATGCGACAGCGTGAATGCCCACTACGCCGGCTGCGTCATCCGTGGCGGGATCAACCGATCCGTAGCACTGATCGCCCTCAGCGGGGAGCACCGAACAACGGCCGGAAACCGGTGCGCCTACCACGTTGCAGTGTGGGGTCGGCGCCTCGCGTGGAGCGTCGGGATCTCCCGCCACGGCTGCAAGTCGGGACACGTAGGAGCCACGTCCAACGCCGGACTCTCGCAGCTGTCGAAGCAGCGGTTCAACATCCTCGGCATGGTGACCGCCTGGGGGCGGGTCGTCACGTCGAGCGTGGGTCAGCGCTCACTCGTGAAGATCTCCTCGATTCGCCACCACGCAAGACCGCTGAATCGCGCGAACGTCTCTTAGCGACAGCTCCTCGTCGGGCTGGTTGCGGAGTACGACGGGGGCGCGGCGCCGTCGCGAGCCCACTTGCTGGGGCCGCCCGCGGTTTGCAGTCTGAGGGTCGCGCCGTCAGCCAGCTGCGAGTAGCGCAGCCAGGCTTTGCCGAGCTCGTGCCCGTTCAGTGACGCCGAGTCGACGTACGGCTTCGATCGAGTCCCGCCGGGCACGACGATTCGAAGCTTCCGGCCGTTCGGCAACGACACCACGACGCGCGAGAACCGCGGTGCGCCGACCGTCAACACGTCGTCACCCGCAATCGCCGGGAACAACCCGATGGCGTTGAACAGCCACCAGGACGTCATCGTCCCGCCGTCGGTGTTGCCGGGATAGCCGTCCGGCGTCGCTGCGTACATCGAGTCGAGCGAGCGATGGACGACGTCCTCGGTACGGTCGGGACGACCGGCCCAGAGGTACTCGTACGGCGTCGCGAGCTGTGGTTCGTTGCCCAGGAACGCATACGGCGAGTTCGGCCCGTCGTTGAGCTTGGTGAACAGGGCGTTCAGGCGCGACACGAGCGCCTGCTTGCCGCCGATAGCCCGGCCGAGCCCGGCGACGTCGAACGGCACCATGAAGGTGTACTGACTGCCGTCACCCTCGACGAACCCGTGCGCCACCCCGGTCTTGGAGATCGGCAGGAAGAGGCCCGCGAGGGTCCGCGGCTCGACGTAACCGCTGGCCGGGTTGAAGCTCGCCCGCCACCAGCCGGCGCGCCGGAGGAACTCCCGCTCCGTCGCCCGATCGCACACCGCCGCCGCGAGCCGAGACGTCGCGAAGTCGGCCGTCGCATATTCCAACGAGGTGGAAGCACTGCCCCAGACGATGGCCGAGCTTGCCAAGAGAATGATGCCGCCGGTCGTGTTGGTACTCGTGTCGAGCTCAGCCGGGACGTAGTGCAGCTTCTGGTACAGCGGGTTGGCAGGACGTTCGGCGTAGGTGCCGCGACGCAACCCCGAGCTGTCCTTGGTCGCGCCGGCGACAACGTCGCCCAGCCGTTCGTCATCGAGCCCGTTGCTGGCGGCGCCATGTACCGCTGCGCGTAGGGCGGCTCGACGACTGAAGCCCCGTACCCCGAACGCCGCGAGGTCCGCGAGGAACGGCACGGCCGGGTCGCCCACCATGATGTTGGGGCTCGACGCCCCAGCCGGCCAGCGTGGCAGGAAGCCGGCGATCCGTTCATCGGCGAGCAGGCTGCGCGCCATGTCGCTGGCCTGGCGCGGTGCCACGAGGGCGAGGAGCTGCGCGTGGGTTCGGTACTCGTCCCACAGGCTCATCTGGCTGTACGCGGTCCAGCCGTGGGCGCGGTGAATCCGCCCATCGAGTGCGGGAAAGCGTCCGTCGGCGTCGCCGATCACCTGCGGTGAGAGCAACGACTGGTAGAGCGTGGTGGCGAGCATCCGACGGTCGACGGGATCACCGCCCGCGACCCGCACCCGGCCGAGCAGCCGCGCCCAACGCGCGGCGGTCGCGCGACGTACCGACGCCACGCTCCGGCCGGCGACCTCGTGCCGCAACGCCGCGCGCGCCCCCCGCATGCTCACGTAGGACAGCCCGACCCGCACGCCGACCGTGCGATCCTTCGCGACTGGGAAGCGAAGCACGGCGCCTGCCTGTGCCGTGTCGCTCGGGTCGCCCGGGACGTTCGGCGGCAGGCCACCGAAGCCAGGCGTGTAACCGATCCCGACGAGGGCATGGCTCGAGGCCGAGGTGCCACCTTCTCTGAAGCCCTGGCCCTGCCATACCGCGTGACTGGCGAACGGACGGTCGAAGCGCATCACCACGTTCAACGTCACGCCGAGCGGGTCCTCGCAGAAGCGGCCGTCACCCGACCGGATCTCGACGACGCGTCTCCCCGGCCGCACACGGACCTCGGCCCGGTCCACGGCATCCCTGCCTCCGCCGGCATTCACGACCACCGTGCCGGTGCCCGCAGCGGTGGGGAACCGGAAGCGCCCGACTCCGGCGCGGGTCGTTGCGCTGAGGTCGACGCCGACGGCCCGCGACGTGCCGGGGTTGAGCTCCACCGAGTAGCGTCCCGGCGACGCGCTCTCATGACGGTGGTCGAACGTCGCGTTGAGGGCTGGTATCAGGGAACCGCTGAGTGGCCGCGCCGGACTTGCTGTGACGGTGGCGGTCGTGGGCGTGATCGGGACGTCGCCGAAACCAGTGCAGCCACCGCCCTGGAACCGGGTCAGGTCGAACCCGGAGATCGTGGAGTCGGAGTAGGTGTAACCGGCCCCGTAGGCGACCGCGTCCGGGACGGTCCGCGGACCCCACGACAGCATTCCGAACGGCGCGGTCGCCGCAGGACTCATGTTCCCCGCGCTGCCCCCGGTTCCCTGGTCCTTGAGGTTTGTATCGGTCCCCGCGAAGACGTTGGCGAGCTTCACCAGCTGAGCCCCGGTGAGCAAGGGCTCCGGCCGCGCGGGTCCCGCCCCTGCCGATGAAAGCGGCGCGCCGGCGAGAAGGGTGGCGACGAGCGCGGCAGCCGCCGCGGAACCGCCGAGCTGAGGACGCATCGCAGCGATTATCCGGCGCGGCCCCAGAAATCGTCTTGACCTAACTCGAGTGAGATGATTGTGTTTAGTACGTAGGGTGCTTTAGTTACTTCAAGCGAAGGGTCCGACGGATCGTGTTCATCAACAAGCGGAGCGTCGCCGGTGTCGGCACAGCCGCCGTCATGGCGCTCGCCGCAGCCTGCAGCGGCGGCTCGACCCCGGGCGATGAGTCCCCGAACGCTGCGGGCGGGACGATCAACCTGGTCGCGTTCTCGACCCCACAGAAGGCCTTCGACAAGCTCGGCCCCGCCTTCGCGGCCACGCCGGTCGGCGCGGGCAGCTCGATCAAGGGCTCGTATGGACCGTCGGGCTCGCAGGAGCGCCAGGTCGAGGCCGGCCAGCCGGCCGACGTCGTGGAGTTCTCCCGAGCCTCCGACATGGACAAGCTCGTCACCGCCGGTCTGGTCGACGCGACCTGGAGCAGCGGCGACTACAAGGGCATCGTCACCGACTCGGTCGCGACCTTGATCGTGCGCAAGGGGAACCCGCTCGGCATCAAGACCTGGGATGACCTGGTCAAGCCGGGTGTGAAGGTCGTCACGCCGAACCCACTGAGCTCCGGCAGCGCGTGCTGGAACCTGATGGCGGCGTACGGCGCCGAGATCAAGGAGGGCAAGACGCCGACTCAGGCGCTCGACTTCGTCAAGCAGCTGCTGCAGCACACGGTCGCGCTCCCGGACAGCGGCGCCAATGCAACGGCGGCGTTCCTGGGCGGCACCGGCAACGTGCTGATCGGCTATGAGAACGAGGCCATCTCGGCCCAGGCTGCCGGTGCCGACATCGACTACGTCACGCCGGAGGACACGATCCTCATCGAGAATCCGATTGCGGTCACCAAGGACGCAAGTGACCCGACGCTGGCCAAGGAGTTCGTCGACTTCCTCTACACCCACGCCGGCCAGAAGCTCTTCGCGAGCGAGGGCTACCGCCCGGTCGTTGCGGCCGATCTCGACAAGGGGAAGTTCCCGAGACCGTCCGGCCTGTTCACCATCGACTCCCTGGGTGGTTGGTCAAAGGTCAACTCCGAGTTCTTCGACGCCACCAACGGCTCGATCACAAAGATCCTCGACGATCTCGGTCACGGCGCCGGTGGCTGACGCAGCGCTCGCAGGTCACCCAGCCCGTCCCAGCCGCTCCTGGTCGCGTCCGCGACCCCTAGTGGCGAGGGCGGGCCCGGCCCTTTCGATGACCTACCTCGGGCTGCTGGTCGGCCTCCCCGTGGCCGCCGTCATCAGCCAGTCAGCACACCACTCGTTCTGGTCGACCGTCACGCAGTCGCACACCGTGGCGGTGCTGGAGTTCACGGTCGGCGTCGCTCTTGCGGCAGCGGTGATCGATGCCGTGACCGGCGTTGCTCTCGCCTGGGTGCTCGTCCGTGACGAGTTCCCTGGCAAGCGGGTCGTCAACGCGCTGATCGACTTGCCGTTTGCGCTGCCGACGATCGTCGCCGGCCTGGTACTCCTGAGCCTGTATGGCCCCGGCAGCCCACTTGGCGTGAACCTGGCCGGGACGCGCATCGCCGTGCTGTTCGCCCTTCTCTTCGTCACGTTGCCGTTCGTCACGCGCGCCGTGCAGCCGGTCCTGCTCAGCCTCGAGCGAGACGTCGAGGATGCCGCGGCCTGCCTCGGCGCACGGCCCTGGACGATCTTCCGCCGGATCATCCTTCCGGCGATCACGCCCGCCACCGTGACCGGCGCGTCCCTCGCCTTCGCTCGCGCGCTCGGTGAGTTCGGGTCCGTCGTCCTCATCTCCGGCAACCTGCCGCACACCCAGATCGCCTCGCAGGTCATCTTCCAGGACGTCGAGAACGGCGCACCGCAGGCTGCTGCCGCGATCGGCGTCGTTCTGCTTGCCATGGCCCTGACCGTCTTCGTGGTCATCGGACTCGTCACGCGACACAACACGCAGAGAGGGGGCTGATCGACGTGTCGAAGTTCGTGCTTCGGTACGGCGTCCTCGGCTACCTCGCCCTGCTGCTGGTGTTGCCGGTCGGCATGGTCGGCTACCGCACCTTCGAGCACGGCGCAGGACCGGTGTGGGATGCGCTGTCGAGCCACGACGCCGTATCGGCGCTCAAGCTCTCGCTGCTGGTCACGCTGATTGCGGTGCCGATCAACATCGTGTTCGGGGTCTTCACCGGCTGGCTGTTGGCTCGCCGCGAGATGCCGCTCCGCTGGCTCGTCGACGCGCTGATCAACCTGCCGTTCGCCATGTCGCCCGTGGTGGTAGGTCTTGCCGTGTTCGTGCTCTACAGCCGGACCGGCTGGATCGGGACGTACCTGTTCGCACACGGCATCCCGGTGCTGTTCACCTGGAAGGCAATGACGATCGCGACGGTCTTCGTCAGCCTGCCCTTCGTCGTCCGCGAGGTCGTACCGGTTCTCGAGGAGATCGGCACCGAGCAGGAGCAGGCCGCCGCGGTGCTCGGCGCGTCGCAGCTGCAGGCGTTCTTCCGGGTGACTCTGCCGGCGATCCGCTGGGCCGTCGTCTACGGCACGATCCTCACGGTCGCGCGATCGCTTGGTGAGTACGGCGCGGTCAACATCGTCTCGAGCAACATCGTCGGCCAGAGCCTCACGCTGCCGCTCTACGTGAACAACCGCGTCGGGCAGCTCGACACGACCGCCGCCTATAGCGCGGGTCTGCTGCTCGCCGTCATCTCTCTTCTCATCTTGGTCGGCATGACCGCGTTCAGCAGCCGTCGGATTCGGCAGACACAGACAGGGGTATCCGGATGAGCATCCAGGTCCGAGACGTCAGCAAGTCCTTCGGCAACTTCCACGCTCTCGTGGATGTCAGCGTCGACATCGCACCTGGCCATCTCACCGCCGTGCTCGGTCCGAGCGGTGGCGGCAAGTCGACCCTGCTGCGGATCATCGCCGGGCTCGAAACGGCCGACCGTGGGGCCGTCCTGATCGAGGGCGCGGACGTCACCCACGTGCCGACCCGCGATCGTGGCATCGGCTTCGTGTTCCAGCACTACGCCGCGTTCACTCATATGACGGTGTGGGAGAACGTCGCGTTCGGGCTGAAGATCGCGAAGACGCCGAGGCCACGGATCAAGAAGCGGGTCAGCGAGCTACTCGAGCTGGTGCACCTCGATGGCCTCGCGTCGCGGTACCCGTCGGAGCTGTCCGGTGGGCAACGGCAGCGCATGGCGCTGGCTCGCGCCCTTGCGGTTGAGCCGAGCCTGCTGCTGCTCGACGAGCCGTTCGGCGCACTCGACGTGAAGGTGCGGCAGGAGCTCCGCGAGTGGCTGCGACGCCTGCACGACGAGGTCCACACGACGACGGTGTTCGTCACGCACGACCAGGAAGAGGCGATGGAGATCGCCGACCAGATCATCGTGATCAACCAGGGCCGGGTGGAGCAGTCGGGTAGCCCGAACGAGCTCTATGACCGGCCGGCGAACGACTTCGTCATGGGCTTCCTCGGCCCCGTGACAACCCTGGCCGGCCGGCCCGTGCGGCCGCACGACATCCACCTCGCAACAGCGGTGTCACCCGGCTCGATCCCGGCGACGCTCGACCGGGTCGTGTCCTTGGGATTCGAGACGCGTGTCGTGGCGATCCCGCACGCCGATGCCGAGCCGGTGACGGTTCAGCTGACGCGCAACCAGATCGACGAGCTCGCCCTCGAGGTTGGCGACACGGTCTACCTAAGAGGTCAGGACGGCGACCGACAGCAGGATCGTGTCGTAACCGAAATGCACCAGGACCGGGCGAGCTAGCCGTCCGCGCTTCTGAAACGACCGGGTCAGCAGGTAGCCGACCGGCATCGTCATGAGGAACGCGATGCCGTAGTAGATGTGGTAGGACTCGCGCACCGCGAAACTCAGCGCGAACGCGGACCAACGGGTCCAACCGAGCTGTGAAAGCCGCGTGAGGAAGTAGCCATTGACGATGACTTCCTCGTTGATCGCGGTCGTCGCCGACAGCAGGACGGCGTAGACGAGGTAGTACGCCGGCACGTGCGAGTTCGACTCGGCGACCTTCAAGTGGGTTTCGAGCGGCGACAACGCGATGGCAAGCAATCCGGTCAGTACGAAGGCAGCGATGAGCAGCCCGATCGAACCGGTGAGGTCGAGTCCGAACCCACGCCGCGTGAGACCAAGCCGCGACGGCGACTGCCCGGTACGGGCGAGTTGAAGCAACGCGATCGGCACCACCAAAGCGGTGGTGACGTAGCCGAAGATCAGCAGAACCAGGCTGACGCCCGGTCTGCCTGGGAGCGGCAGGTCGAACTGATTGAGATCGCCCACACCACCGAGATGCTGCGCGAGAATCGCGACGGCTCCGGCGATGCCAGGCAACGCGAACGCCATGACGATGAAGGCGGTCTCCCACCCCAGCCAGCGGGACTGCGGTCCCGCCGCCACCACCGCGACTGTCTGCGGCGTCAGCCCGGGATCTCGAGTTGCCAACGGGATCGACCCGTCTGCGGCAAGCCGGTCGTGCTCGGCGAGCTTCGCGGCGACCGCGCCCTGGGTCGGGCCGAATCCCTGCGCGAGATGCGCCGCCCGCGTGACCCACGCCGCGTCGGCCGAGCGGGCGAACGTCCAGCTCGCCGGAATGATCCGACCGTCAGTGCAGACGACGACCAACCGCTGGAACTGACCCCGCGCGACCCGTTCCACCGCGAGGCCGAGCACCTGCGCCCGCGGTATCCGGTGGTGAGCGAGCACGTCGTTCACCGTGGTGTTCCAGGGATCGAGTACGAGGCCGACCCGCAAGGTGCGAAGGAAGAGCCCGACCAGGACGACCGCAGCGACGCCGACGATCGCACGAGTCGCGCCATCCAGCTCGCGGTCGAAGATCCCCGGGACGAAGAGCAGTTCGCCGACCACGCACAGGACGAGCGTGGCGGTGACCGGCCAGCTGGTGCGAACCCGCAACGACGGGGGCTTCAGCTGCGGCGGCTGGTCGGTGTCCACGACTCTGCCAAGGTGAGGAAGCGGTCGTTCTCCTCGGGCAGGCCGATCGTCACCCGGACCCCTTCGCCGGCAAACGGCCGTACGAGGACGTTGTCGGCTGAACAATGCTCAGCGAACCGCATCGCCTCATCGCCGATCGGCAGCCACACGAAGTTTGCCTGGGACAGCGGGATCTCGTAGCCGGTGCTGCGCAGCGCGGCTGCAACCCGCTCTCGTTCGGTCACCGTCTCAGCCGCTCGTCGTCGTACCTCTTCCTCGTCGCCGAGCGCCGCGATCGCGCATTGTTGGGCGAGACCGCTGACGCTGAACGGCACCTGCGTCTTGCGCACTGCCGCGACGACGTCGCTCGCTCCGATGCAGTAGCCGACCCGCAACCCCGCGAGTGCGAACGCTTTCGAGAAGGTGCGCGTGACGACGACGTTCGGCCGGTCGCGGAAGGCAACGGTGGCATCCGGGACGAGGGCAGAGTCCGCGTAGTGGTGATAGGCCTCGTCGATCACGACCAGGACGTCATCCGGAACTCGGTCGACGAATCGAGTCAGCTCGTCACCGACCGCGGTGCCGGTCGGGTTGTTCGGGTTGCAGACAAGCACGAGCCTGGTGCGCGGCGTGATCGCAGCGATCATCGCCTCGAGGTCGTGGATCTCGTCGCGCAGCGGGACCTTGACCGCCGTCCCGCCGACCACGGTGGTGATGATCGGGTAGGCCTCGAAGGCGCGCCAACCGAAGATGACCTCGTCACCGCTGTCGACCACGGCGGCGGCGAGCTGCCCTACGACCTCGACGCTGCCCGCACCGACCGCGACCTGTTCGGCCGCGACACCGTGGTACGCGGCGATCGTCTCGAGGAGCGCAGCGGACGTCATATCCGGGTAGCGGCTCACGCCGGCGGTCAGGCCGTCGATCGTCGCCGCGACAGCCGGGAGCAGACCGTACGGCGACTCGTTGCTCGCGAGCACGACGGCGCCCGGGGACTTGCGGCCGGCGATGTAGGTCGGCAGCGTCGCCATGGCCGGTCGCAAGCGGACAGTCACGTCGTACAGCCTGCCCTACCCCGCGGATCTCGCGCGCTTACAGGTTGCCGCGCCGCTCCTGCTCGCGCTCGATCGCCTCGAAGAGCGCCTTGAAGTTGCCCTTGCCGAAGCCCTCCGATCCGTGCCGCTCGATCAGCTCGAAGAACACAGTCGGTCGGTCCTGCACCGGCTTGGTGAAGATCTGCAGCAGGTACCCGTCCTCGTCGCGGTCGGCGAGGATGCCGTGCTCGCGCAACGTGTCGATCGGCACGCCGGTGTCGCCGACCCAGCTGCCGAGCTCGTCGTAGTACGCGTCCGGAGTCGTGAGGAACTCGACGCCCGCGGCCGACATCGCGGCAACCGCGGCGACGATGTCGTCAGTGGTCAGCGCGATGTGCTGCACGCCTGGACCGCCGTAGAACTCGAGGTACTCGTCGATCTGGCTCTTGCGCTTCCCGACGGCCGGCTCGTTGAGCGGGAGCTTCACCGCACGAGTGCCGTCTGCGACGACCTTGCTCATCAGCGCGGAGTAGTCGGTGGCGATGTCGTCGCCGACGAACTCCTTCATGTTCGTGAAGCCGAGGACGCGGTGGTAGAACTCCACCCACTGGTCCATGTGGCCGAGTCCCACGTTGCCTACCACGTGGTCGATGCTGCTGAACCACGGCTTCACCGTCACGGGTGCGACGTCACGTACCTCGAAGCCAGGCAGGAAGCGCCCGCGATAGGTGAGCCGCTCGACGAAGGTGTGGCGGGTCTCACCGAAGGTGGCGATGGACGCAAGCACCACTTCACCATCGCCGTCACGCTCCGAGGCGGGTCCCACAACGCCAGTCGCGCCGCGCGACACCGCGAGGTCGTAGGCGTGCGTCGCGTCCGGCACCCGGATCGCGATGTCGATCACACCATCACCGTGGGCGGCGACGTGCTCGGCGATCGCGGTTCCGGGCCGGACAGCCCCGCTGACCAGGAACCTGGCCACGCCGGACTCGAGAACGTAGTCGGCGGTGTCGCGGTGGCCGGTCTCGGGCCCTCGGTAGGCGACGATTCGCATCCCGAACGCCGTCGCGTAGAAGTGGGCGGCCTGCTTGGCGTTGCCTACCGCGAAGTGGACGTAGTCGACCCCCTCGACCGGAAACGGCTCGAAGTCGCTGATGCGAAAGACGGCACGATCCGCGGTCAAGGTCATAGAGCCCAGGTTGGCGTGGCTGGACGCGTCGTACAACGGTTGAGCGACATACTAGGCAATATGTCCAGTATCGACGGCCTTGATGGCCGGATCATCGCACTATTTGCCACCGAGCCGCGCATCGGCGTGCTCGAAGCGTCGCGCCGGCTGGGTGTCGCGCGAGGCACCGTGCAGGCCCGGCTGGACCGCCTCGAGCGCGACGGGGTGATCACCAGCTGGGCGCCGTCGGTGGACTCCGGCGCGCTCGGGTTCCCGGTATCCGCCTTCGCGACGCTGGAGATCGCGCAGGGCCACGGACACGATGGCGTCGCCGCGCACCTGCGGACGATCCCTGAGGTGCTTGAGGCTCACACGATCACCGGCGAGGCCGACATGATGCTGCGGCTCGTCGCCCGGTCGAACTCCGACCTGCAACGAGTCATCGACCAAGTCGTGACATCTCCCGATGTCACCCGCGCATCGACGGTGATCGTGCTGTCGAGCGAGGTGCCGATGCGAATGCTGCCGTTGGTGGAAGTCGCGACATCCGAGGCCTAGCCTCCGGGGCATGGACGTCATGGTCCCGGCGCCGGGTGACACCTCACCGCTTGAGCGGTTCGAGGCGTACGTCGCGGCGGAAGGAAAGGTCGAGTCCGACACCTGGATGCCGGACGCCTACCGCAACACGCTGGTGCGGCAGATCTCGCAGCACGCGCACTCCGAGATCATCGGCATGCAGCCCGAAGGCAACTGGCTGACGCGTGCTCCCTCGCTGCAACGAAAGGCCATCCTGCTGGCAAAGGTGCAGGACGAGGCGGGTCATGGCCTTTACCTGTACGCCGCCGCCGAGACGCTCGGCGCCTCACGCGACGACATGGTCGACGCGCTTCTTGCCGGCACTGCGAAGTACTCCTCGATCTTCAACTACCCGACGCCGACATGGGCCGACATCGGTGCGATCGGCTGGCTTGTCGACGGCGCCGCGATCATGAACCAGGTGCCGTTGTGTCGCTGCTCTTACGGGCCGTACGCGCGGGCGATGAAGCGGATCTGCAAAGAGGAGTCGTTTCACCAACGGCAGGGATTCGACATCCTCCTGACGCTGTGCCGCGGCACCGACGCGCAGCGTGCGATGGCGCAAGACGCGCTCGACCGCTGGTGGTGGCCGTCGCTGATGATGTTCGGGCCGCACGACGCCGACTCGCCGCACTCCGCCACGTCGATGCGCTGGCGGATCAAGCGCTTCAGCAACGACGAGCTGCGGCAGCGTTTCGTCGACGTGACCGCGCCGCAGGCGAGCTATCTCGGGTTGCGAATCCCGGACGACGATCTCGCCTACGACGAGAGGACGGGACATTGGCGGTTCGGTGAGCCGGATTGGGATGAGTTTCACCGCGTGCTCGCCGGCGACGGGCCATGTAGCGCCGAACGGATCGAGCGTCGTACCCGTGCACACGCTGAAGGCGCCTGGGTTCGCGAGGCGGCGGACGCTTACGCCCGAAGGCACGCGGAAACGACTGCGGCGTGACTACCTCACGAAGACTCGATCTGTGGGAGGTGTTCGTTCGCGCTCGAGGTGGGTTGCACCACGCGCATGTCGGCAGCATCCACGCGAGCGATGCCGAGATGGCGCTCGAGAACGCGCGCGACGTGTTCACCCGACGCGGGGAGGCGGCAAGCCTCTGGGTAGTTCCCTCAGATGCGATCGTCGCGAGCGATCCCGCGGACGCCGACGAGCTGTTCGCACCTGCGCTGGACAAGGAGTTCCGGCATCCAACCTTCTACGAGGTGCCTGACGGTGTCGCCAACCTCTGAGATCGCACAGCTGCCCGGCGTCGAGGCGGTGGCCGACGGTTGTCTGTTGCTGTCGCACCGGCTGACGCAATGGGTCGGCGACGCGCCCACCATGGAGGAAGACGTCGCGCTCGGCAACCTCGCGCTCGACCTGCTGGGTCAAGCGCGCGGCCTGCTGTCCGTCCTCGGCGAGGAAGATCAGCTCGCCTACTTCCGCGATGCCGACGACTTCTGCAATCCGGCGATCTGCGCGACACCGAATGGCGACTTCGCCAAGACGATGCTGCGCCAGGTGTTCGTGGACTGCTGGCTCGAGCTCGTGTGGGCAGCGTTCGCCGGCCACGACGACGAGGTCGTGCGAGGCGTCGCGGCCAAGGCTGCGAAGGAGAACGCCTACCACCGGCGGCACTCGCGGGCGTGGGTGGTGCGGCTCGGCGACGGGACCGAGGAGTCGCGCCGCCGAATGCTGCTCGCGCTCGACGAGCTGTGGCCCCTCACCGCCGAGATCGCGGTGTCGGGTTGGCGCGAGGCCATCACCGACGTACTCGTCGAAGCGACGGTCCCGGTGCCGGCCGCCGCGCCTCGAGACGAAGCGGCGATCGCCGGATGCGCGGCGGCGCGACGGGAGCTGCTCGAGGAGATGCAGTCGCTGGCACGCGCACACCCGGGTGCGACGTGGTGACCGCCGCAGTCGCCCGCGCCTGGAAGCTGCTCGCACATGTGATGGATCCGGAGATCCCAGTGCTGTCGGTGCTTGATCTCGGCATCGTCCGCGACGTGGTGGAGTCGCCGGACCGAAGAAGCGTCGAGGTGACGGTGACCCCGACCTACTCCGGATGCCCCGCGACAGAGGTGATCGTCACCGACATACGGAGCGCGCTGGCGGCGTCGTACGACGAGATCGAGGTTCACGTGCAGCTGCTGCCGCCGTGGACGACGGACTGGATGAGCGATACCGGACGGGAAGCGTTGCGCGAACTCGGCATCGTGGCGCCGAACGGGCGCGCAGTCCTGCGTATCGCCGGCAGCGATCGGCCGGATGCATGCCCGCAATGCGGGTCACACGACGTCGAGGAGCTCGCGGGGTTCGGCTCGACGCCGTGCAAGGCGCTGTGGCGATGCACGTCGTGTCGTGAGCCGTTCGACTACTTCAAGGTGCACTGAACACCCGAGATGGCGCGCACCTACTACCCGCTACGGGTGGCGGACGTCCGACGGGAGACGGCCGACACCGTCTCCATCGCGTTGGATGTGCCGGACGAGTTGCGGGAGACGTTTCGCTTCTCCCCCGGGCAGTTCGTCGGCTTCCGGGTGTCGGGACCGCGCGGCAAGGTGACGCGGTCGTACTCGATCTGCAGCGGGATCGATGACGACGAGCTGCGGGTTGTTGTCAAGCACCTACCAGGTGGAGTGTTCGGCACGCTGGCCAATACGACGCTTGCCGTCGGCGACGTGCTCGACACGTTGCCTCCGATGGGGCGGTTCACTGTGGCGGTCGAGGCGTCGGCGTCGCGCCGCTACCTCGGCCTCGCTGCGGGCAGCGGGATCGGTCCCGTCATGTCGGTGCTGCGATCCGTTCTTGCGCGCGAGCCTGGCAGCGAGTTCACCCTGGTCTACGGGAACCGCTCAGCCGCGTCGACGATCTTTCGCGACGCCTTGTGCGATCTGAAGGACCGCTACCTGTCCCGGCTGACGCTGATCCATCTCTTCAGCCGCGAACAGCAGGCGACATCACTGCTCAACGGGAAGCTCACCGAAGCGAAGCTGCACGAGCTCGCGTCGACGCTGCTCGATGTGCCGTCGTACGACCATGCGTTCGTCTGCGGCCCGGAGCCGATGACGGTGAAGCTGCGCGACGGGTTGCGCTCATTCGGCATCCCGACCGAGCGGGTGCACATGGAGTTGTTCGGGGTGCACGGCTCGGCGCCCGGCCCTGACATCGCTGCTGTTGCCGGCGAACAGGACGTGCGCCTGACGGTGACGTTGTCCGGGACGACGTCGACGGTGTCGACGAACCGGTCCGCGACGGTGCTGGACGCCGTGGCGGCTGCCGGCATGGATGCGCCGTACTCCTGCACCGGCGGCGTCTGCGCGACGTGTCGCGCGAAGGTGACCTCGGGGACCGTCGAGATGAAGGTCAATTACGCGCTGGAGCCATGGGAGCTCGAGGCGGGCTTCGTCCTCACCTGCCAGTCCCTTCCGACCTCCGACCAAGTGACCGTCGACTACGACGCAGTCTGACGGTCAGCCGAGTGCTGACGCGCTCCCTGCCATGAGGACTTCTCCGAGCTGACGGCTCGGCGGCTCAGCGAGATGCGGTACGACGTACTCGACCATCCATGGGCTACCGATGTCAGTCGCGATCTGGTCCAGCCGCTCGGCGGTGTCTGCCGTGATGATCAGGACGACCTCGTCGCTGGAGATCCCGACGACCTGCAGCGAATGGAACCCCTCGACCTGGCGCATCTGCGCGAGAACCTCTTCAGCCGGTTCGCCCCACACGGCTGCCGGGATCGGGTTCTTGAGGCGCAGACGATTCACCACCGAGTACATGGAAGGCAAAGTACCTGTCGTTTCGTCCAACTGGGGACGTGGCACCGGACAGAGCAGTTGTGGAGAACCTCGGGCAGAAGACCTCGACAACGCCACAAACACCGAGGACTTCTCCTCGCCGAAAGGAACCGGCCACCGTGCGTTCACCTGCGCCGAGCAGACTCCTGCCGTGCGCACTCCTCCAGTCGTCCTGTTCGCTTGCGTCCACAACAGCGGCCGGTCGGTAGCCGCGAAGGTTCTGGCCCAGCACTACGGCGGAGACGCGCTGGAGGTGAGGTCAGCCGGGTCGGAGCCCGGCGACGGCGTGAACCCGCAAGTTGCCGCCGTACTGGCCGACCGAGGGCTGATCACCAACGATCACACGCCGTCCCTTCTCACCTATGACGGCGTGCAAGAGGCCGATGTGGTGGTCACGATGGGCTGCGGTGAGACCTGCCCGGTGTTCCCCGGCAAGACCTACGAGGACTGGCAGGTTGACGATCCAGCCGGACAGGACCGGCAGACCGTCGAACGGATCGTGGACGACATCGACAGCCGGGTTCGGGACTTGCTCAGCCGTCTCGACTCGTCCGCGAGCGGCTCGAACCTGTCCGTGTCTCAGCTCGCCATAGGGCGGTCAGACACGGACAAGTCCGCTCGGGAAGAGCCACCAGTCGACGACGTCGAGGCCCGACTGTTGCGCTGAGGCCAGTCAGGCGGGGGTGACGGGTTCGGGCATCAGGTGGGCCAGAGCGCCCGTGAGATAGCGCACGGACCACACGATCATCGCGAGGATGCTGACGGCGTCGACCACTCGGACCGCGACAAACGCGCCGACGCCCAGGACGAGAAGCACGACGAGCTGAATCGCCGCGGCACCGGCAAAGAAGAGCCCGAACCACAGCGAGACTCGGCGGAAGACGGTCCGGTACTCGTCCGTCGCCTGAATCTCCTCGGGGATCGGGAAGATCTCGCGGGCGAAGGTCGCCGCCAGCGGCTTGTCGATCGCTACCGACCCGAGCCAGAGCAGCCCGTTGATCACGCCGAGCGCCGCCGGCTGTACGAGGTAGGCGGTGGCGCTGTCGGTGACTACCCCGACGACAGCGGCCGCCAACACGAAGATAAGGACGACTTGCGCGATCAGCCCCGGACGGCCTTGCCGGCGTTCGTAGGCGTAGATGACCACCGATGCCGCGGTGCCGACGCCGACCCCGATGAGGAGGCTGCCGGTCGCCTTCCACGCGGCATAGAAGGCGAGCGGCGGAGCCAGGATGTCGAGCATCAACCGCGGACCCACGGCCCGCAGCAAACCCGAGCTGGTTGGGATCTCTGCGATGTCAACGGACATCGGGGCACCGTACGCCGATTCGGCGACTGTGACGACCGAGGTCGCCCGTCGTCGACGGGGTATGACGAGACCTAGGCGTCTGCCTTGTCGAGGCCGAGGGTGCGCGCGCATGTCCGCGGTCGTGTTCGTGTGAGGGAACGACTCGTCCGGCACAGCCATCCCGAGCCGCTCGCAGATCGGCTCCCAGCCGTCTGAGGCCTGCCACTCGAGCAGCGTGCGGTTGCCGCTTGAGCACGCTCTAACGTTCTCAGGAGGCAATCGCGAGCGGCTACTGGCGGGACATCGCCTCCGCGGCTGCCGCTTCGGCGTCGGCGCGCTCGATCTTGCCGGTCTCGATGACGACCTCGTGCAGGGTGCCCTGGAAGTGGTTCGGGCTGTCGTAGCGCGGGCTCACCGCTGACCCGTGGTCGTAGCCGACGCTGTGCCCGATGCTCGACATGATCCGCATGGCGAACGGCACGTGGCACGCGCCGACGACTTCGTCACCGAAGAGCAGCTCGAAGTCGCCCTCGCCGCTCGATCGGGTGAACCGCAGCCCGACCTCCGACGTCCCGGTCGGGACATCGGCATCCGAGATGCAGACCGTGTGGTCACCGAACGAGTTGTAGTCGAGCACGAGCTTGTCGTTCTCGATGAACCACGACAACCCGGCGTTGGCCGTCCCCGTCGCGAGCAGCACGCCGTTGTCGTTCGCAGCGCGCGTGATCGTCGCCCGCATGTTGAAGCGACTGCCGGCAAGGGTCGCGCCTGCCTGCGCCGGCAGCGGTGCCATGGGCGGCTTGTACACGTAGCGCTTGGAAAGCGGATGCGGAGAGTTGTCGTCGTACCGCGTGAAGAACAGCTCGATGGTCCGGTCGTCGAGCGGCAGTACGCCGTGCTCACGCGCCTCTCGCCACCACAGGTCGACCAGCGCAGCGAGCGTCTCGGGCTCAGCGGTGGCCAGGTCGTGGCACTCGGAGAAGTCCTCCGCAACGTTGTAGAGCTCCCACTGGTCGTCGTCGTACGGCACGTTCTGAGTGTGGCGAGTGACCGCCTTCCAGCCGTCCTGCCAGATCCCGCGATGCCCGTTCATCTCGAAGTACTGCGCACCCTTGCGGGTCGCTGCATCTGGCTCGTCGAGCGTGTAGAGCATCGACGTGCCGGCGATCGGAATCTGCTCGTAGCCGCGGTACGTCGACGGCGGAGTGATCCCGATCGCGTCGTAGATCGTCGGCGCGACATCGACCGCGTGGTGGAACTGCCGGCGGATGCCACCCGGATCGGCGACGTGGCCCGGCCAATGCAGGATGAGCGGCACGTGGACGCCGCCTTCGTGGGTGTTCTGCTTGTACCACTTGAACGGCGTGTTCCCGGCCTGCGCCCACCCCCACGGGTAGTTGGAGTGGCTGTTGGGCCCACCGATCTCGTCGAGTCGCTCGATCGCGTCGTCCGGGGTCTCGAGGATGAAGTTGAAGAACTTCATCTCGTGCAGGACGCCGAACGGCCCGCCTTCCTGGCTGGCGCCGTTGTCCGAGACCAGCACGATGATCGTGTCGTCCATCAGCCCGAGCGCCTCGAGATCGGCCACGAGTCTTCCGACCTGCACATCGGTGTGGTCGAGGAAGGCCGCGAACGCCTCCTGTAGGCGAGCTGCGAGGCGCTGCTGGTTCTCCGGCATCGAGTCCCAGGGGTCCACGCCTTGGTTGAGCGGCGCCAGGTCGGTGCCCGCAGGCACGATGCCGGTCTCCTGCTGCCGGGCGAACCACTCGTCACGGGCCACGTCCCAGCCGGCGTCGAACTTGCCGCGGTACTTGGCCAGGTACTCCGGCGGGGCCTGATGCGGCGCATGTGTCGCACCGAACGCGAGATAGAGGAAGAACGGCCTGTCAGGGCGGACCGACACCGAATCGTGGATGAACTCAGACGCGCGGTCCACCAGGTCCTCGGAGAGGTGGTAACCCTCCTCGACCGACTTGGGCGGGTCGATCCGGTGGTTGTCGTAGAACAGATCGGGGTGGAACTGGTCGGTCTCGCCCTCGAGGAAGCCGTAGAAGCGGTCGAAGCCACGCTGGCATGGCCAGTGGTCGTACGGACCTGCCGCCGAGCAGTCCAGCGCCGGGCAGAGGTGCCACTTGCCGACCGCGAAGGTGGCATAGCCGCTGTCGCGAAGCACCTCGCCCATCGTCGCCGCGTGCGGCGTGATGTGGCCTCTCATGTGCGGGTAGCCGGTGGCGAAGTTCGCGACCGACCGCATCCCGACGGTGTGATGGTTACGCCCGGTCAGCAGCGCAGCGCGGGTCGGCGAGCACAGCGGGGTGACGTGGAAGTTCGTGTAGCGCAAGCCACCCGCGGCGAGCCTGTCGATGTTCGGCGTGTCGATCGAGGACCCGTAGCAGCCAAGCTGAGCGAAGCCGGTGTCGTCGAGGACGATCATCACGACGTTCGGCGCCCCCTCGGGAGTCACCCGCTTGGCGAACGACGGCGTCGACTCGACGTGCGTGTCGCGGATCTCACCGTCGAAGTCCTCGAAGAACGGCATGGACCCTCCGGCGTCGTGGCGTCTCGCGCTGTAGCCCCTTGACAGGGACCGCAATATATTGACACTTAGAACGACAATAGTTCAAGGGATGAGGGCCCAGCTTTGAAGCCAAGCAAAGTGCCGGTCAGACGCTATGCCCCTGCATTGATCGTCGCCGTCGCCCTGCTCCTCGTCGTCATCATCGCCCCGTCAAAGGCCCCGTCCACCTCCCCCGCTGCGCTGTCCGACGGAGTCCCGATCGACATCCCGACGACCTCATCGACCGCGCCGAGCGACATCAACCCGACCGCCACCACCACCGCAGGTCCGGGCAAGAAGGGGCACAACAGCGCAAACCCGGCAACCGACTCGACCACACCTCCGTCGAGCCGGACGGGGACGGTCCCACCGTCGACTGGCGACACGTCGCACTGCGTCAATGGGCTTCAGTTCTCAGTGGCCGGCTTCCAGGCGGCTCCGCCCTGCCAACCGGCCTTCTCCGGCAGCAATGGTGGTGCGACGTTCAAGGGCGTCACGAGCTCCACGATCGAGATCGTCTACTACCAGGCGAAGACGAACCTCGCGCTCCAGGCGATCCTCGGCCCAGCCGGTCTTTCACCCACGACGGCGCAGGTCAGCGACTACATCGCCCGTGCCACGCAGTTCATCAACAGCCGCTACGAGCTGTGGGGCCGCAAGATCCACGTCGACTACTTCGTCAGCGGGTCGTGCGCCGCGTCGCCACCCAGCGACGCCTGTTTCCGTCAGGACGCGCAGACGATCGTCGCCAAGTACCACCCGTTCGCGGTCCTGTTCCCGCGCAACATCACGGCTCCCGGGTTCAACTCCGCTCTCAGCCACCTCGGCGTCGTCAACCTCGGCGGCATGAACATGCCGATGAGCTTCTCGGCTTCACAGGCCCCGTATCACTACGACTACGACATGGACGGTGACACCCAGGCCACGCTCGCCGGCGAGTGGTACTGCAAGGAGCTCGCCAACCGCAAAGCCATCTACGCCGGCGAAGCCGACTTCCGCGGCAAGCCTCGCGCCGCCGAGGTGCTCACCGAGGACACTCCGGAGCATGTCGAGACGGCGCAGCGTCTCGCCGCAATCATCAACAAGTGCGACCACGGCGGCGGTGCCACCGTCAAGACGTACTCGCCCGACACGAGCCAGGCCGTCGTACAGAGCACAACGCTCGCCTCGCAGGCGAAGCAGAACGGCATCACGACCGTCCTCTATTCGAGCGACCCGATCTTCCCGGTATATCTGACGCCGCAGATGACCAACCAGAACTACTTCCCCGAGAACGTCGTGATCGGCTCGGGATACCTCGACTTCGACGGTCTCGCCCAGCTCTACGACCAACGGCAGTGGAAGAACGCCTTCGGGCTGGGCGACCTGCCGGACATGGCCGCCCTGTCCCACTACGACTCCGGCGCCGTCTATCGGTCGACCCACGGCTCGCAGGCACCGTTCACGAGCGCAGCCAACATCCAGGGCTTCTTCAGCGTGCTCGGCGCCGGGCTGCAGCAGGCGGGTGCGGACCTGACCCCGACGAGCTTCGAGCGCGGCGTCCTCACCCTGCCTGCGGCGGGCGGCAGCCGGTTCCACAGCCTGGTCAAGTTCGGTCCCGGCGACTTCACCGGCGTCTCCGACGCTCGCATGATGTTCTACAGCCCGGCGCGCCGCTCACCGACCAACGGCAAGCTCGGAACGTACGTCGCGCTCAACGGCGGGCACCGCTACACGCTCGGTGAGTTCCCGAGCACGACCTTCAAGATCCCGGGCCGCGGGTGAAGCTCTCGAGTGGCGCCCTGTCGAACCGCACCGGGGTGTGGCTCGTCCGACTGCTCGCCGTACCGGCGATCGCGGTCGGCGCCGAGCTGGTCTTCGGCTGGGGGCATCGCGACCACTGGCTCGGCGTGCCGGTACCCGCGGCGATCCCTCTCGGCAACCTCGTCGAGGGTGCGATCTTCGGGCTCCTGTACGCGCTGCCCGCGTTCGGTCTGATCCTGGTCTACCGCGCGCAGCGCATCATCAACTTCGCGACCGCCTCCCTCGGCGGCGGCGCGGCGCTCTTCGGGTTGCTCGTCATCACCCAGGCGCATCAGCCCTATCTCGTCGGGGTCGCGGCCGCACTCGTCGGCGGCGCGGTTCTCGGCCGGGTCGCCCAGCGAATCCTTCGCCGCTTCGCCGACAAGTCGCGCCTGGTCCTCACCGTCGCAACCATCGGTGTCGGCCAGATCCTCACACTGCTCGAGGTGCTCCTACCGTCATGGTTCGGCAGCACGGTCCTGGGCGCAACGCAGCTTCCGACCCCGTTCAGCAGCATGCACTTCTCGATCGGCAAGGTCGTGCTGTCCGGCAACTACCTCGCGATCATCGTCGTCGCGGCCGCGGTGACGATCGGGCTCGGGCTGTTCTTCCGCGTGACACGCACCGGGCTCGGGGTCCGCGCCAGTGCCGACAACGCCGACCGGGCCATGCTGCTCGGCATCCCCGTACGGCGGATGGTCGTGCTGGTCTGGGTGATCGCCGGTGTCCTGTCCGCCGCGTCGGCATTCCTGAAGATCGCGGTCGTCGGACAGTCGCTCGGCGCCGCGGCGGATCCGGCACTTCTCCTGTTCCCCCTGGCAGCCGCGGTCATCGCCCGCTTCGACGACCTGCCTACCGCACTCATCGCCGGCATCGGTCTCGGCATCCTCGACCGCGCGGCCTACTACTCGACGAGCAACCCGAACCTCCCATCCGCACTGGTGCTGCCAATCGTGCTCATCGCCCTGCTCGGCCGGGGCCGGATCTCCCGCGCGTTCGACAGCGGCATCGGGAGCTTCCAGACCTTCGCCGAGTCGCGGCCGATCCCGCTGCAGCTACGCCGGATCCCTGAAGTGATCTGGGCGAGCCGAGGCGCCAAGCTCGCCGGCCTCGCGCTGTGCGTCCTCGGTCCCTACATCGTCGGCGGCGCTCGGCTCGGGTTCCTCACCCAAGTGGTTCTCTCGGCGATCATCGCCCTGTCGATGACGACGCTGACCGGATGGGCGGGGCAGGTCTCGCTCGGCCAGGCCGGCATCGCCGGCATCGGCGCCGCTGTCGCCGGCGGGCTCGCCGCGCGCGCACATGCCGACTTCTTCGTCACGCTGATCGTCGCCGCAATCGTCGGCGCCCTCATCGCCGCGCTGATCGGCATCCCCGCGCTTCGGCTACCCGGCCTGTTCCTCGCGATCGTCACCCTGGCCTTCGCCGCGGAGGTGCAGCTCGTCCTGCTCGACCCGCGCTACTTCGGCTGGCTGCTGCCGAAGGACGGCCAGACCGTCGAGCGCCCGGTGCTGTTCGGCCGCTTCAGTATGGCGAGCGATCGCGCCTTCTACTACCTGTGTCTCGCATTCCTCGTCGTACTCATCGCGTCGGCGATCAGGATCCGCACCAGTCGCTCCGGCCGGGTCTTCGTCGCACAACGTGACAACGTCCGCGCGGCTCAAGCGCTCGGCATCAACTCAGCGCGAACGAAGCTCGCCGCCTTCGCCCTCTCCGGCGCGGTCGCGGCCATCGGCGGCGCGCTGATGGTCTACCAGGTCGGTGCTGTCGACCCGTCGACGTTCCCCATGCAGTTCTCGCTCGACGTCTTCGTCTTCGCCGTGGTCGGCGGCATCGCCGGCCCCTACGGCGCGATCTGTGGCGCGATCTTCTACCAGGTGCTCAACTTCTTCGGCAGCTCCATCTTCGGCTGGCTCGACCACCTCGGGCTGCACAGCCTGGTGACCGTCATCGACGAGCTCGGCCTGTCCGGCGGCGTACTGCTCGTCCTCTCTTTCTTCCCCGGCGGCATCGCTTCCAGCGGGACGGCGGTCCGCGACCGCTTCCTGCGACGGGTCGCAGTCCGGCGCGGCATCGACCTGCCCAGCCTCGTCGCCGATCGCGCCGAAGCCGAGCACGTCGCCGAGGCACACCGGTTCCACGTCGACGAACCGACCGACGACGCGCTGCTCGTGTGCCGTGATCTGGACGTCGGGTACGACGGGGTCCAGGTGCTCTTCGGCGTGGACATGCACATCCGCCGCGGTGAGGTGCTGGCGCTGCTCGGCACCAACGGTGCCGGCAAGTCGACGCTGCTTCGCGCGATCAGCGGGCTGACGATGCCATGGACCGGATCGATCGTGTTCGACGGGCGCGACATCACCAAGGCCAACCCGGTCGATCGCGCGCGCGCCGGCATCGCGCAGGTGCCGGGCGGCAAGGGCATCTTCCCGACCGTCACTGTCGCCGACCACTTCCGGGCGGCACGCTGGATGAGCAAGAAGGCCAATGCCGCCGAGATCGATGCCGCGCAGGAACAGGTGCTCGAGTGGTTCCCGAACCTGCGCAACCGCTGGGACACCTACGCGGGCAACCTGTCGGGGGGCGAGGCACAGCAGCTCGCCGTCGGAATGGCGTTCATCACGCGACCGCAGCTGCTCATCATCGACGAGCTGTCCCTCGGGCTGGCGCCGACGATCGTGGAGAAGCTGCTCGATGTCGTACGCGACCTCAACCAGACCGGCACCACCGTCGTACTGGTCGAGCAGTCGGTGAACGTCGCACTGACGATCGCGGAGCGCGCCTACTTCATGGAGAAGGGCGAGGTCCGGTTCTGCGGTCCCACTGCCGAGCTGATCGAGCGCGACGACATCGTGCGCTCCGTGTTCCTCGCGGCAGCCGAGCCCGCAGAGAAGGTTCCAGCACCGCGCAAACCCACACCGGCCACGGTCAAGGTCACCGACCAGCCGCCGACCGACATCCTTCGCGTGACCGACCTTTCGGTCTCGTTCGGTGGCGTGCGCGCCGTCGACGGCGTCTCGTTCACGCTGCGCGACGGCGAGATCCTCGGCCTGATCGGTCCGAACGGTGCCGGCAAGACCACCGTCTTCGACATGATCAGCGGCTTCCTGCGACCCGACACCGGCACGGTCTGGTTCGCCGGGCAGGATGTCACGACCAGTGGCGCGGATGTGCGAGGCCGGCTGGGTCTGGGTCGCTCCTTCCAGGACGCGCGGATCTTCCCGAGCCTGTCGGTCGCCGAGAACATCGCGGCATCGCTCGAGCGCCACCTCGAGGTGCGCGACCATCTAGCCGCGGCGCTCGGCATGCCGGACGTCGCGGAGCTCGAGCGCCACATCGCCTGGACCGTGGGCGATCTCGTCGAGCTGCTCTCCCTCGGCGCCTACCGCGACAAGCTGGTTCGTGAGCTGTCGACCGGAACCCGCCGCATGGTCGACATCGCGATGGCGCTCAGCTACGACCCGACAGTGCTCCTGCTCGACGAGCCGAGCAGCGGCATCGCTCAGCGCGAGACCGAGGCGCTGGCCCCGATGCTGCTGCGCATCCGCGACGAGGCAAGCTGCTCCCTGCTCGTCATCGAGCACGACATGCCGCTGATCTGCAGCGTCAGTGACCGCCTGCTCGCCCTCGAGCAAGGCCACGTCATCGCGTCGGGCGCACCACAGGACGTGCTGAGCAACCCGCAGGTGGTGGCGAGCTACCTCGGCAACAACGAGGCCACCCGCAACCGCTCTGGTGCAATGCCGGTAGGGGGCAAGTGATGCGCCGGCTGATCGTCGCCGGCGCCGTCGTACTGGCCGGTGCCTCGACCATCGCAACGGCGGCAGCCGTCTCGCCAGCCGCGTCCGTCGACTCCGTCCGCGCCGCCGCGCCGGCAGACGACCACGTCGGGCCGGACAAGGTCGCCTGGTACGACGCGAGCCGTCCGGCCGCGGCCGCGCCGGCGGCGCCGATGCCGGGCGTCGGCCCGAAGGACCTCGTCGTCGAGGGCCTCACCATCAACACCGCGCTGCTGCCGATCTCGCTGCCGATCCCACCGATCCGGCAGGTGACCGCGTTCGCCGCACTGTCGTTCAAGCTGCCCGCCGGCGCGACGCCCGCATCACTGACCTTGAAGCTCCACGGTTTCAACACCACGGTGGTCGACAAGCACCTGCCGAGCGGGGTGACGCCGATCGCCTGTCCGGTGACGTCGTCGTTCAAGCCCGGGCTGCAACAGTCGATCGCCGCCGCCCCAAAGTACGACTGCTCGAAGCGCTCGACCGTCGGCCAGCTCAGCTCCACGGGCAAGGCCGTGACCTTCCCCGGCATCAGCCGGCTGCTCGTCGGGAACACGTTGTCTGTCGTCATCCTTCCCGGCAGCCTCGGCCTCGAGCGGCTGGTGTTCAGCCCGCCCAACGGCCGAACGTTGAGCCTGCTGTCCTTCGACACGACGACCCCTACCGCCGAGCCGAGCATCCCGCCCGCGCCGAGCCCGACGGCATCCACCCCGGCCCAGCCCGGCAACGCCGGACGGGTCCCGCCGATCCCGCCGGCACCGGCGATCACGGCTCCCGAACCGACGGCCTCGAGCCCCGTGATCGCCCCCACCCCTGGGCTGACGGCGGTGGCGCTCAGCAAGCCTGACGACGCCAAGGACCGGGCCCGCGCCCTCGGCATGCTCCTGCTGCTCGTCGCTGCCGTTGCCTGGCTGGTCGTGACCGACCGAAGCGGCCGCGTGGCGGGTCAGGAGATGGGTGTCGGGCGCTTCCGCTCAGTCCGTAGCGGCCCACCACCGTCGATCTGATGAGAGAAGAGACATGGAGATAGTCCTGCTGGGCACCGGCAGTCCGCTGCCGGACCCGAACCGCGCCGGACCGTCAACGCTGGTGATCGCAGGCGACACCAAGCTGCTCGTCGACGCCGGTCGCGGCGTACTCATGCGCGCTGCCGCCGTCGGCGTCGGCGCCGGCGCGATCGACGCCGTACTCCTCACTCATCTGCACAGCGACCACATCACCGACCTCAACGACGTCATCACCAGCCGCTGGGTGACGTCGTTCACCCCGTCCCCACTGACGGTGATCGGCCCGCCCGGGACTCGTGAGGTGATCGATGCGCTGCTCGCGTTCCTCAGGCACGACATCGGCTACCGCCTCGCGCATCACGAGGATCTGACCTGGCAGCCGCCGGTCGAGGTCGTCGAGGTCACCGAGGGTGTGTGCTTCAAGACGGACGCGGTCACGGTCACGGCGGCGCCGACCGACCACCGGCCGGTCGAGCCGAGCATCGGGTTCCGGGTCGAGCACGAGGGCCGCTCGGTGGTGCTGTCCGGCGACACGGTGCCGTGCGACTCTCTCGATGCGCTCTGCGCCGGCGCGGACGCCATCGTGCACACGGCATTGCGCAACGACATCTTGGGTGAAGCACCGATGCAACGACTGAAGGACGTCACCGACTACCACTCCTCCGTGGAGCAGGCGGCGCAGACCGCCGCCCGGGCGGGGGTGTCGACTCTCGTCCTCACCCACTACGTGCCGGCGCTCACCCCTGAAACCGAGCCGGAGTGGAGGGCACGCGCGGCGGCCCACTTCTCCGGCAAGATCGAGCTCGGCGACGACCTACATCGGGTGGAGGTCTAGAGATGGCCGTCAAGAAGACGCGACAGATCGCGGCGAAGAAGTCCAAGGTGTGGGCAGCACTCGCAGACTTCCCGGCGATCGTCGTCTGGGCGCCCAACGTCGACCACTCCACGGCGACGACGACCGCGCACAACGGCATCGGCGCGGTACGCCGGGTGCAGTCCGGGCGCATCACCCTGCTGGAGACGATCGTCGACTGGCAGCCCGAGGAGCGGCTCGGCTACACCCTCGACGGCTTGCCGAAGCTCGCCGGCAGCGTGCTCACGACCTGGGAGCTCGCCGAGACCGGCGACAGCACGCGCGTCACCATCACCAGCGCCATCCATTCGCGGCCCAACCCACTGGGCCGCATCGTCGCCCGCGTGCTCGGCAAGCAGCTCGCCAAGGCGGCCAACCAGATGCTCTCCGGGCTCGCCGCGCACGTCGAGGAGTCGAAGTGACCACTGCCAAACCCGACGTCATCGTCATCCTCACCGACGAGGAACGCGCGATCCCGCCGTACGAGACCGACGAGCTCAAGGCCTGGCGCGAGCAGAACCTGCCGAGCTCGCAGTGGTTCCGTGACAACGCCGTGGCCTTCGACCGCCACTACACCGGATCGCTCGCCTGCGTGCCGAGCCGCCCGACGATGTTCACCGGCCAGTACCCGGACCTGCACGGCGTCACCCAGACCGACGGTCTCGGCAAGATGGCGAACGATTCGCGGATGCGCTGGCTGCCCCCTGGCGAGGTGCCGACGCTCGGCAACTGGTTCCGGGCCGCGGGCTACGACACCCACTACGACGGCAAGTGGCACATCAGCCACGCCGACCTGATCGAGCAGGGCCGCCCGCTCCCGACGAACGACGACGACGGCAAGGTGCTGCCGGCCAACGTGCAGCGCTATCTCGATGCCGACCCGCTCGCCCCCTACGGCTTCTCCGGCTGGGTCGGACCGGAGCCGCACGGTGCCGGCCTGTCCGACAGCGGCTACCGCCGCGACCCCCTGATCGCCGAGCGCGTGATCGCGTGGCTCGCCGATCGCTACGACCGCCGTCGGGCCGGGGAGGCAGCGGCGCTGAAGCCGTTCCTGCTGGTCGCGAGCTTCGTGAACCCGCACGACATCGTGCTGTACCCGGCCTGGCGCGGGCGGCGCAGCCCGCTGGCGCCCTCGCCACTGGACCCGCCGGACGTCCCGGCGGCACCGACCGCCGACGAGGACCTGTCGACGAAGCCGTCGGCGCAGGCGGCGTACCGGGCGGCCTACCCGTCCGGCTACGGACCGCCGGCAGCGATCGAGCGCATCTATCGCAGCGGGGCGCAGGAGTACCGCAACCTCTACTACCGGCTGCATGCCGAGGTGGACCGCCCGCTGGAGCGGGTGCGTCGCGCGATCGACGAGCAGGCAACCGGTGAGACGGTGCTGGTTCGCACTGCTGACCATGGCGAGCTGCTCGGCGCGCACGGCGGGCTGCACCAGAAGTGGTTCAACCTCTACGACGAGGCGACGCGCATCCCGTTCTTCATCGCGCGAGTCGGAATCGAGAAGCCGACGACGCCACGGCAGATCACCACTCCGACCTCCCACATCGACCTCGTGCCGACCCTGCTCGCGGCCGCCGGCATCGACGAGACCGCCGTCGCGAAGCGGCTCCGCAAGGAGTTCAGCGAGGTCCACCCCCTGCCCGGCCGCAACCTGATGCCGATGGTCGACGGCGCTGAGGCGCCCGATGCCGCGAAGCGCGCCGTCTACCTGCTGACCCGCGACAACATGCTCGAGGGCGACTCCGGCCTGTCCGGCCTGGCCCGGCGGCTGCGCCGTACGAATCCGCCGCCGCCGTTGCGGATCCAGGTCGCCGCGCACACCGGCTCCAACTTCGAGGGCATCGTCGCTCGGGTCGACGCGAGTGACGCACAGCGCGGTGGCGGGCATCTGTGGAAGCTCGTCCGGACCTTCGACGACCCCGCGACCTGGACCTCGCCGGGTGTCTCGCACCTCGCCTCCAACGGGCTTGGTGGCGCCGAGTACCGGCGCGAGCCGCTGCCCGACGAGTGGGAGCTCTACGACCTCGACGACGACCCGATCGAGACCCGCAACCGCGCGAACGAGGAGAAGTACCGCCACGTCTTCGAGCACCTGCAGCACCGCCTGAAGGAGGAGCGCGCGGCGAACGTCCCCGAGCGCAACAACCCCTGGCCGTACGTCGAACGCAAGCAGACGCCGGCCGCGAAGCGACCGCCGCGTCCCGCGCGGGCGGTCCGCAAGCTGGTGCGCCGGGTCGGGATGCACCCGGACCTGAAGTCGCCCGAGACCTTCGACCTGCGCGGCCGCCGCGCCCTGGTCGTCGGGACGAACCACGGCGTACTCGACGTCGGCAAGGCGACCGGCGTGTTCGCCTCCGAGCTCACCGTGCCGTACTACGCGTTCCTCGACGCCGGGATGATCGTCGACGTCGCGAGCCCGAAGGGCGGCGTGATCCCGGTCGATCCGATGTCGCTGAAACCGGTCATCCGCTCCGAGGCCGACGATCGCTTCCTCGCCGACGACGTGCTGCGCCGCAAGGTCAGCGAGTCGCTGCCGATCGCGGCGGCGGACATCGGCGACTACGACATCCTCTACCTGGCCGGCGGCTGGGGCGCGGCATTCGACTTCGCGACCTCCGACGAGCTCGCATCCGCAGTCACTGCCGCCGCCGCGGCCGACCTGCTGATCGGCGGCATCTGCCACGGCCCGCTCGGCCTGGTCAACGCGTCGGCGCCGGACGGCCGACCGTTCGTCGAGGGCCGCAAGATCAGCGCCGTCACCGACAAGCAGGTGCGCGAGCTGGGTATCGCCTCCACGCCGTACCACCCCGAGACCGAGCTCCGGCGCAAGGGCGCGGAGTTCGAGTGCGAGTCCCGCTTCCGCGACCCGTTCGCGAACCACTGGGTCGTCGACGGCACGCTCGTCACCGGCCAGAACCAGAACGCCGGGCCGATGGTGGCTCAGGAGCTGATGCGTCAGGTCGCAGCGAGAGTCGCGGCCCACAACGATGAGAAGGAAGCAGTCTGATGGCTGAGGTTCACGCGCCGCGCTACGGCACGATCAACATGCCCTACATCGCAACCTGGCCGAGCAAGCCCATGGACGAGCCGATGTGGGCGCTCAACCTCATGCACTACCGCGAGAAGGCGGAGTACGCCGACGGCCGCGAGACCGAGCTCACAGGGTGGGAGGCCGACAACCTCTACAGCCCGCTCGGCCCGCTTGCCGCGATCGGTGCAGAGCTCGTCATCGTCGCGATCGTCGTCGACCAGCCGGCCGGCGAGGACTACAAGTGGGACCGCGTCGCGATCGTGCGCTACCCGAACCGGCAGGCGCTCGCCGACATGAACATGACCCCGGAGTTCCAGGAAGCGCACCACCACAAGGACGCCGGCATGAAGTTCACGATCGTGGCCGCCACGTTCCCGCAACCCGACACGATCGACCGCTCCCTGAGCGACACCGACACGACGTACGAGCAGCAGATGTTGCTTCAGGTCGTTGGGGATGCCGACGCCCCGGAGGTCGAGATCCCGGGGGCAACCCGGATCGGGACGTTCACCGTCGAGGACCACGTCATCGGCGACGAGCGCAAGTGGGCCGAAGCCCGATGGGACCTGCTTCCCGCCTCAGCAACCGCAGAGCAGGTGCGCGACGCAACCGAAGCAGCGGCCACCGACGGCGAGCGCTACGTCGTACTCCTCAAGCCCCAGCTCGGCGACTTCCTGCGAGCAGTCGCCAAGTCCTAGCCCCACCCCGAAGTAGCACAAGAAGTCGTTCCATCCGGCCACTTCTGAGCTCAATGCCCGATTCGGCGCGGGCAACCTGTGCTACTTCGTGGGAATCAGTGCCCGCTAGTTGGCGGCGATGAAGTCGGCTACTGCGGTGGCGAGCTCCTCGCCCTTGTCCTCCTGCAGGAAGTGGCCGGCCTGCTCGATCGTCTTGTGCGCCTGACCCTTGGTGCCCGGCACCTTCTCGAGGAAGAGGCGGTCGCTGCCCTTGGTGACCGGGTCGCTGTCACTGAACAGCATGATCATCGGCTTCTCCCACTTGGCAAAGACCTCCCACGCCGCGCGGTTGGCCGCTGACGCGGGATCGTCGGGAGTGATCGGCACCAGCGTCGGGAAGACCCGGGCGCCCGCCTTGTAGGTGTCGTCCGGGAAGGGCGCGTTGTAGGCGTCGAGCACCTCTTGCGGCAGCGGGTTGACGACCGCGGAGCTGACGATGAAGCCGATGTCGAAGTTCGGTGTCTCCTGTGAGAACTTCCGCCAGTTGAGGAACGCCTCGGTGATCCGCGCGTCTCCGGTCGGCAGTCCGGTGTTGCCGATCGCGACCCGGGCGAACCGGGTCTCGTTCTCCGCCACGACCCGCAGCCCGACGAGGCCGCCCCAGTCCTGACCGAAGAACGTCGCATCGGTGAGGCCGAGGTGGTCGACGACGAGGCTGCGCACCCACTCGACGTGGCGGGCGTAGGTGTAGTCGTCGCGCTCGACGGGCTTGTCCGACCGGCCGAAGCCGATCAGGTCTGGGGCGATGCAGCGGAAGCCACGTGCGACGAGAATCGGGATCATCTTGCGGTAGAGGAAGCACCAGGAAGGCTCGCCGTGCATGAGGAGTACGACGGGCCCGTCGCTCGGACCCTCGTCGAGGTAATGCATACGCAGGGTGCCGCCATCACCCGACGGGATGTCAGCGTAATGGGGAGCAAAGTCGTACCCAGGCAGTCCGACGAACTGCTCATCCGGCGTGCGCACAGCCTCCACGGTTGATCCCCTCTCGATTCCACTCAGCCCGGCAGCAGCCGGTCGAGCGAGCCTTTGATGGCGGCCGCGGCCTTCGCGGTCGTGAGCTTGTGGTCGACGCGCAGCAGCTCCATCGACTCGAAGGAGGTCAGCACGTCGGCGCCGGCGAGCACGACTGCCGCTTCAGCAGCGGGAAGACCCGACAGCTCCGTCGCGAACTGCTGGTGGACCTGGTCGCGCAGGAACTCGCGACGCCTGCGGAGGGCCTTGGCGATGACGGTCTGGAAGGGTGCCCGGATCAGCGCGGCCCGCATGACCGGCGCCACGCGCTCGTAGAGGTCGATCCGCTGCGAGACGAGAGCGTCGATGCGCGCCGCGCGCGGACCTTCGCCGAGGTTCGGGAGCTCGAAGAGATGCCCGACCGAGTCGAGATGGCGCTGAATCGCGATCCGACCCATCTCGTCGAGGTCATCGAAATAGCGGAAGACAGAACGCAGCGAGACGCCCGACCGCTCTGCCACAGCAGCCACCGACGGGTTCAGCTCGCCCTCTCGAAAGAGCTCGAGAAGGGCATCGACGACCGCTTCGCGATTCCGCCCGCGGCGTGCCCGGCGGCCGTCGAGCTCCGACGAGGTCGTGGTCACATCGCTCCCCTGGCCCTGCTCTCGTGCAACCCAGTGTATTGACACTGTACATGACAGTTTCTACCGTGACCGGATGAGTACCACCTGGCCCGACGCGGGGCAGCTCGAGGCATTTCTTGCCGCACCACAGGACGAGCCCGTCGTCATGATGAACCTGTTGCGCCTCAAGTCTGATCCAGCGGGACTACCGCCGGGCGACACCGCGCGCGACGTCATGATGCGCTATGCCGAGCCGATGCGCCGGTACGTCGAGGCGCACGGCGGCGAGTTCGTCTTTGCCGGCGATGTCGCGTCCCAGCTGATCGGACACGGCGGCGAGGACTTCGCCTTCGTCTCGATCATGCGCTACCCGTCACGGCGGGTCTTCCTCGAGCTGGCCGGGGACGCCGAGATCGCCGAGACGATCGGCAAGCACCGCGATCTCGCCCTGGACAGCCAGTGGCTGCTCGTGATGACGGAGGCATCCGTATGACGTCGGCGATCGACATCCCCAAGGCGTTCACCCCACCCGGCGGCTGGCACGGTGACATGCCGGCGCCGATCCTCGCGGGGTGTACCGAGGCGCTCGCAGCCGGCGCGCCCGATCTGCGTGGCCTGTGGCGCGCCACCGAAGTGGTCGACGACAGCGGCACCCCGGTGCCGCACGATCACCCCATCCGCAGCCACGTCGAACGGATCGAGCAGGCGGCCAACCGCGTCGTGGTGACGTCGGCCGGGATCATCCACGACATGTACGTCGACGGCACGTACGAGAACGGCGTCAACGACGTCATGGCGTCGGACCTCACGACCGAGATCTCGGTGGCGGCGTCGTTCGAGGCCGGTGCCCTCGTGCTGCGCCCGCAGGGGATGCCCGGCGTCGAGATCCACCGCTGGCGCGACGGGGACCTCCTGCGCTGGCGCTACCACACGCTGTTCACCGCAACCCTCGAACGCATCGACTAGCAACCCCCTCCTCGAAGTAGCACATGAACTCGTTCCCAACGGGTGCTTGTGCGTCTGCTGTCCGTTTTGATGACCACGACATGTGCTACTTCGAGGTTTGGGCCGTCAACTTGGGGTTGACGGAGTCGGAATCGTCAACTTATGGTTGACGCATGGCTGAGCTACCGGTACGACTCGATGACCTGATCGACTTCGTCGTCGCGCAGCACCCGGACGGCGATCCGCTGCAGCACCTCGAGGACGCGGTCGGTGCCTCCACCCGGGTCGGCGAGGTCGCCGACCACTTGATCGGACACTTCGTCGACCAGGCCCGTCGATCCGGTGCGTCGTGGACCGAGATCGGTGCGCACATGGGTGTCAGCAAGCAGGCGGCCCAGAAGCGCTTCGTCCCGAACGCCGAGGATCCCGATTTCCCCGACCGCGGCCCGCTGTCACGATTCACGATCCGGGCCCGCAACGCCGTCCAGGTCGCGAAGCAGCAGGCGGCGGTCATGGGTCATGGTGAAGTGACCAACGTCCACATGTTGCTCGGCCTTCTGACCGAGCCGCAGGGTCTTGCCGCACTGGCGATCGCCGCCGGTAGCGGACTCGAGCTAGACCAGGTGCGGGACAAGATCTTCGCCACGCAGAAGCGCGCTACCCGCAAAGCGCGCAGCAGCGTGCGCTTCAGCCGCGACGCCAAGAAGACACTCGAGCTCGCACTCCGCCAGGCCTTGCGGATGGAGCACAACTACATCGGGACCGAGCATTTGCTGCTCGGCGTCATGCAACAGGAGAAGGACCCGGCCACCGCGATCCTCGCGGGCTTGGGGATGACGTACGACGCCACCTCCAGCTGGCTGGAAGCCGAGCTTGCCAAGCTGTTCGCCGCGAAGCAGGTGTGATGACGACCACGATCGACTGACGCGCGCGCCCGCTGAGGGTGTAGATATTGCGTATCCCCGCGGAATGAGGCGCCATGTCGAACCCGTATCTCGTTGGCAACTTCGCGCCGGTCCGCAGTGAGACGAGTGCCGAAGATCTCCCGGTCACCGGGTCGATCCCCCGTCATCTCGACGGCCGGTACCTGCGCATCGGTCCGAACCCGATCTCGGCGGCCGACCCGGCGACGTACCACTGGTTCCTTGGCGACGGGATGGCGCACGGCGTACGGATCGTCGACGGCGCAGCGAAGTGGTACCGCAGTCGCTACGTGAAGGCCGGCGATGTCGCTGCCGCGCTCGGCGAGGAGCGCCCGCCAGGCCCGCAGCACGGCGACTTCGACTTCGCGTCGAACACCAACATCGTCGGACACGCCGGACGCACCTTCGCCCTCGTCGAAGGTGGCTCTCTCCCCTACGAGCTCAGCAGCGAGCTCGAGACCATCGGCGCCTGCGACTTCGACGGCACCCTGCCCGGCGGATACGCGGCGCATCCGCACCGGGACCCCGACACCGGCGAGCTGCACGCGGTCTCGTACTACTGGGGATGGGGCGAGAAGGTTCAGTACTCGGTGCTCGGCACCGACGGGCTGATCAAGCGAACCGTTGACATCGCCACGCACGGCGCCCCGATGATGCACGACTTCTCCCTCACCGAACGGCACGTGGTGATCTACGACCTGCCGGTCAGCTTCAATCTCGACGTCGCGATGACCGGCGCGACCCAGCACTACGCGGCCGACAGCTTCCCCTACCGCTGGAACCCCGACTACCCGGCTCGCGTCGGAGCGTTCTCACGTGACGGCGACGGGTCCGACATCCGCTGGTACGACGTCGAGCCCTGTTACGTCTTCCACCCGCTCAACGCGTACGACGACGGTGACGACATCGTGTTGGACGTCGCTCGCCACCAGAAGATGTTCGCGACCGAGGTGCGCGGACCAGACGAAGGCGCGTCGACCCTCGACCGCTGGGTCATCGATGCCCGCGCCGGCAAGGTGCTCGAGTCGCGGCTCGACGACCGCAGCCAGGAGTTCCCGCGAATCGACGAGCGCCTCACCGGCAAGCGCCATCGCTACGGATACACGGTGGGCTTTCGCGGTGCCACGACACCCGGCGGTCTGCTCAAGCACGACCTCACCAACGGGTCGTCGATCAGCCACGACTTCGGTGAGGGTCGGCTCGCCAGCGAGTTCGTGTTCGTTCCAGCCGATAACAGCAAGGCCGAGGACGACGGCGTCGTGATGGGCTTCGTGTACGACCAGGCGAACGACCGCAGCGACCTCGTGATGCTCGATGCCGGCACACTCGAACGAGTCGCGGCCGTGCACCTTCCGGTGCGCGTCCCGCAGGGGTTTCACGGCAACTGGGTGGCGACACTCTGACGATCTAGGCGGTGACGGTCGCCGCCGCGGCCTGCAGGCCGAGCTGCTCGACCGAGTCCTCGCGCATCTTGAACTTCTGCACCTTGCCGGTGACGGTCATGGGGAACTCTTCGACAACCATCACGTAGCGCGGGATCTTGAAGTGCGCGAGCTTGCCGGTGCAGAACTCCCGAACGTCCTCCGTCGTCAGTGTCCGGCCGTCCCGCACGATCACCCAGGCGCACAGCTCCTCGCCGTACTTCTCGTCGGGCACCCCGATCACCTGGATGTCGGCAACGGCCGGATGGCTGTAGAGGAACTCCTCGACCTCGCGCGGATACACGTTCTCCCCGCCACGGATCACCATGTCCTTGATCCGTCCGACGATCTTCACGTAGCCCTCAGCGTCCATCGTCGCGAGGTCGCCGGTGTGCATCCACCCGTCGGGGTCGATCGCCTCAGCCGTGCGCTCGGCATCGTTCCAGTAGCCGAGCATGACTGAGTACCCGCGCGTGCAGAACTCCCCGGGCTCGCCGTACCCGACGACCTCGCCCGACTCCGGATCGACCACCTTGATCTCGACGTGCGGATGCACCCGTCCGACGGTCGACACCCGCCGCTCGAGATCGTCGTCGGAGCCGGTCTGGGTGGAGACGGGCGACGTCTCGGTCATGCCGTAGCAAATCGTGACCTCGGTCATGTTCATCTCGGCGACGACGCGCTTCATCACCTCGACGGGGCACGGCGAGCCGGCCATGATCCCGGTGCGCAACGTCGAAAGGTCGTACGACGAGAAGTCCGGTAGCGCGAGCTCCGCGATGAACATCGTCGGTACCCCGTACAGAGATGTGCACTTCTCCGTAACGACCGCTTGCAGGGTCAGCGCCGCGTCGAAGCCGGGCGCCGGGATCACAATGCAGGCCCCGTGGGTGGTCACCGCGAGATTGCCGAGCACCATCCCGAAGCAGTGATAGAAGGGCACCGGGATGCAGACGCGGTCGACCTCGGAGTAGCCGCAGCCCTCGCCGATGAAGAACCCGTTGTTGAGGATGTTGCGATGCGACAGCGTCGCGCCCTTCGGGAACCCCGTCGTGCCGCTCGTGTACTGGATGTTGATCGCGTCGTCGGACGACAGCTGAGCGCTCCGGTCGGCAAGTGCTTCGGGCGAGACGCCGTCCGCCCGGGCCACAAGTGCGCCCCAGTCGGGGGTACCGATGTAGACCACACTCTCGACGGTCTCGAGCTGTGATCGCACCTCGTCGACCATCCCCGCGTAGTTCGACGTCTTGAACTCCGTGGCCGACACGAGGATGCGGCAGCCGGACTGGTTCAGCGCGTAGACGAGCTCATGGGTGCGGTACGCCGGGTTGATGTTGACGAGGATCGCCCCGATGCGTGCGGTGGCGTACTGCAGGAGCACCCACTCGGCGCAATTGGGCGACCAGATGCCGACGCGCTCGCCGACGGCGACACCCATGTCCATCAGTCCCCGGGCGAGGCGGTCGACGTCTGCGTCGAGCTGCGCGTACGTCCACCGACGTCCGGACTCGCACTCGACCATCGCCTCGGCATCGGCAACGCGCGCGACGGTGCGGCTGAGGTTCTCGCCGATCGTCTCGCCGAGCAGCGGGATGTCGCTGGCTCCGGAACGGTACGACGTCATGTCAGCGCACCTCCACCAGCGAGGAGTATCGATGCAGCCGAGGATCCTCCGGATCCAGCTCCGTGACCAGGACGTTCACATCGCCCCACTCGAGCGACACCGCAACCGCGCGATCATCGAGCTTCGAGGAGTCGACCGCGAGGACCACCTCGCTCGCCATCGCGGCCAGCACTCTCTTCACCTCGGCCTCTTCTGCGCACTCCTCGCTCGCCCCAACCACCGGGTCAACCGCGGCGGCGGAGACGAAGAGCTTCTGCAGGAGCAGGTGTCCCGAGGACTGGCATGCGATCGGACCGACCAGAGAACCAGTTCGGGGCTCGAGCTGGCCTCCCGTGAGGATCGGCACGAGCCCGCGTTTCTGCCGTAGCGCGTTGAAGGTCTCCGGGCCATTGGTGAGGACGGTGAGCTCGGACGAATCCTGGACGTGCGAGACGAGGCCCATCATCGTTGACGATGCGTCGACCGCGACGGCGCCGCGCGTCGGAACCAGCTCCGCGAGCTTCTGCGCGATCACCGCTTTGGCAATGGCGTTCTGACGAGCCCGCTCGGCGACCGGCGGTGGCCCCGCGGCTACCGCACCGCCGCGTACGCGGCGCGCAAACCCCATCTTCTCGAGCTGTTCGAGGTCGCGGCGCACCGTCATCTCGCTCACCCCGAGCACTTTCGCCGATTCCTTGATCTCGACCGTGCCGCTCCGCTCTAGCTGCCCTCTCACCCAGTCGAGCCGCCGGTGACTCGCCAGATTCGAGCCTTGGTCGGTGGTCACGAGCTCAGAAGAGCGGACCCGACTTCGACACGTCGTGGCGGACGACGTCCATTCCGCCGTCGAGGGCCGGTCCGATCGTGGTGATGAACTCCGCCATGTGGGGCTGCCCCATGTGGGCGGTCAGCGCTTCATCGTTCTCCCACCGCTCGACCAACCCGATGGCATTCGGGTCATCGGGCGACACCCAGAAGCTGTACTCGAGACAGCCGGCCTCGGCGATGCTTGCCGCGCTCATCTTCGCGGCTGCAGCAAGAGCGGCGTCGCGCTGGTCGGGGTGGACTCGGGCCCTGCCGAGGATCAGGATCATGCGCCGACCTTAGAGGTCGCCACAAGTCGGCACTCGACCCCTCGGCAGAAGTGGCGCGCCTGCACCAGGAGATGTTGGCGCAATCGCCTAGCCTGGTGGAAGACGCGTCCCGCACCTAGCGCGCGGAGACGTGGACCGGAAGGAGCGCGGTGTTCGGCCGGCCCAAGCCCGTGAGGACTGCCCGTACTCGAGAGCCTGAAGTACGGACCGCCCCGGCGTACCCGGAACAGCTCGGCTGGGCGGGGATCGTGCTCGCGGTCGTCGGCGTGCTCCTCGCGCTGCACGGCAACCATGTGCAGGACCACCAGGAGGTGGCCGAGGGACTCGCGCTCGCTGTCGTGGGCCGCGGGCTCGCACTCGGCAGGCCGCTCGTCATCCGCCACCTGGCAGTCGCCATCGGCTGCCTCGTGCTCGCTCGCATCATGTCTACTCGCGGCGACGCGGTCATCGAGCAGTGCGCACTGGTCATCGCCGCACTGTGTGCGTTGTGGGCGCGACCGGCCCCCCCCGGCACCGCCGCGCAACGCAAGCGCATCGTCGAGCTGGTCGATGCCACGCCGAACGACGCGCTGGCACCGTTCGCAAAGCGGCTCGACAAGTCCTACATCTTCTCCCCCGACGGTCAGGCCGCGGTCGCCTACAAGGTGCGGCTCGGTGTCGCGGTGGCCTCCGGGGACCCGCTCGGTGCCGAAGGCTCCCGTGAAGCCGCCGTCAGGGCCTACCTCCAGGCGGCAGACGCGAACGGATGGCGGGTGGCTGTGCTCGGTGCGGGCGAGGACTGGGCGGCTTGGTGGAAGGCCCAGGAGAGCCTGCGTGCCGTGCCCATCGGTCGCGACGTCGTGATCGACGTCGAGACGTTCTCGATGGAGGGACGCGCGTTCCGCAACCTGCGCCAGGCGGTGCAGCGCAGCCACAACTTCGGTGTGACGACCAAGATCTACGACGAGCGCAAGCTCCCCGCGGCGCTTCGCCAGACCTTGCGCGAGACTGTCGAAAGCAGCAAGCGCAACCCGCATCGCGGCTTCTCGATGATCCTCGACGCACTGCTCGAGGAGGAGCACGTCGGCACCAAGATCGCCGTCGCGTTCGACCGCGACGGCAAGGTCGCGGGCTTCCAGCGGTTTGCTCTCGCCGACCGTGGTCGCGAGATCTCCCAGGACCTGCCGTGGCGAGTGCCGGGCGCGCCGAACGGGGTCGATGAGCGACTTACCTTCGACATGATCGAGTGGGCGAAGCGGCACGGCGCGCGGCGGGTGTCACTGTGCTTCGCAGCCTTCCCCGAGCTGTTCGAGGCGAAGCCCGAGCGCGGTTTCGACCGGTTCGGCTACTGGGCGGCCCACCGGCTCGACCCGCTGATCAAGCTCGAGTCGCTCTACCGGTACCTGCGCAAGTTCCACGCCTTGGGCAAACAGCGGTACGCGGTGCTGCGGTTGCGGGACGCGCTGCCGGTCGTCGTCGCGATGCTGACACTGGAGTTCGGGCTGCGCCGTACCCGTCGCAGGGAGCGGCGCGGCTGGCGGCGGCTCGCGCACCGCGACGCACATGCAAGCAATGTGACATTGCCCTTGTGATTAGGCCTCAAATGGCCCGAATCGCGAAGGCAATGTCACATTGCTTGCACCAATCGAGGGCTAGCGCGCCCGCTGTTCGCGCCTGGGCCAGACCCGGCGCGTGATCAGCGCCAGCCACACGTCGCGGTACTGCCGGGCGCGGTGACGCTGATCGCGCCAGCCCGCGCCCGTGACGCGATGCGAGATCGGCACCTCGCACTCGAGCACCTTGGCACCACGGCGAAGAGCGTCGATGGTGAGCCCGGTCTCGACACCGAAGCCACGGGCGAGCGGCTGGACGGCGTCGAAGAGGTCGCGGGTGATGCAGCGCTGGCCGGACAGTGGCTGGGTGGGCGTCCATCCCGTGGCGGCGACGATCCCCCGGGTGGCGAGCCGTACGACGAAGCCGTGACCGCCGCCCGGTGCCGTCTTTGGCAAGATCGCGATCGTCATGTCGGCTCGACCATCCAGGACCGGCACGACGAGCGGGGCCGCGGCGGCCGCAGTCGCCTCGAGATCCGCGTCGAGGAACAGCAGCGCCGCCGCGCCGCGGCCGGCGGTGACGGCTTCGCGGGCCCCAGTGATCATCGCGGCCGCTTTGCCGCGTCGGCTCGGGTGGCGGACGACGATCGCCCCCGCGTCTCCGGCGACCGCCGCCGTGCGGTCGGTCGATCCGTCGTCGGTGACGATGACAGCGTCGACTCCGGGGATCGTTGCGGCACTCGCGACGGTCGCTTCGATTCGCTGCTGCTCGTTGAGTGCCGGGATCACCACGACGACGGAATCCGGCATGGCGTCACACTGTCACAGTGCTTCCCAACTTCGTCGTCGTCGGTGTGAGCCGCGCCGGGACGACGACGGTGTTCAACACACTCGCTCAACACCCGCAGGTACTGGCGTCGACGACGAAGGAGACGCGCTACTTCCAGGCAGTCCGGTACGGCGAGCAGTTGCGTCCGGTCGAGGAGTACGAGGCCTACTTCCGGCGCTACTCCGGACAGCCCGTGGTGATGGAGTGCACGCCCGACTACTTCTACGGCGGGCAGGACACCGCTACCGCGATCAAGGTGACCTGTGACCCACGGGTAGCGATCATCCTGCGTGAGCCGGCGAGCCGGCTGATCTCGTTCTTCCAGTTCATGCAGGGCCGGCTACAGGTACCCGCGGAGATGACGCTCAGCGAGTACGTCGCAAGATGTCGCGCGGTGCCGGCCGATGAGATGAACACTCGCGCAGCCAACAACTTCACCGCGTTGTGGGGCGGGCAGTACGCCAGGTTCCTGCCGGCCTGGCTCGCGACCTTCGCCGGCAAGTGCGACATCTTCTTCTTCGACGACCTGCTCGCGGACCCCATAGGACTGCTCGGTGAGCAGTGCCGGCGATTGGGAATCGACCCGGCCCGCCTCCCCGCCGCGGTCCCGGTGGACAACAGTGCCCCGGCGTACCGGAGTCGTGGCATGCAGCGCACCGCAGCGTTCCTCGCCCGGCGCGGGCGGGCGGTCCTGCACCGCTATCCGGCGCTGTACTCGCGGGCGCGGCGCGGCTACGAGGCGGTCAACAAGGCGGAGGCAGCTGACGTGTCGGTGCCGCCGACGCTTCGCCGCGAGATCGAGGCGCTCTACGCACCATGGAACGAGCAGCTCCGCGAGCAGCTGCGCGACGCGGGGATCACCGATCTCCCGGCCTGGCTCTCGACGTAGCGTTGCGCCATGGCTGATGGTCGCGACGTCATGGAGCAGTTCATCCCGTCCTCACCGTTGGTGAAGCTGCTCGGGATCGAGATCGGGTCACTCGGCAACGACGAGGCCACCTTGGTCCTCCCCTACCGGCCGGAGCTCACGACGATCGGCGAGACGGTGCACGGTGGCGCCATCGCGGCCCTCGCCGACACCGCCGTGATGGCGGCATGCTGGTGTGGGGCGGAGCCTCCCGAATCGCTTCGTGGCAGCACCGTCGATCTGACCGTGCACTACCTGGCACCGGCGACCGCGAGCGACCTGACCGCCACCGCGCGCGTGCTGCGACGCGGCCGCAAGATCTCGCATGCGGAGGCTTCCGTGACCGATGCGTCCGGGAACCGGGTCGCGCACGCGGTCGGCACCTACCAGCTCGGCTGACAGGGATCCGGCGGGCGGACGGCCGATCGGCGGGAGTGCGTGGGTTGCTGATGAGACGCGAAAGAATGGACGTATGAGCTGGTCGTGGGTGCTCCTCGGATATGGCGCGCTGATCGCCGTGATCGGCGTCCTGGGCAGCTATGTTGTCGGCCGTCGTGCCCAGCTCGAGTCCAATCGGTGGACCGCATACCGGGGGTTCCTCGTGGTGTCAGCGGCTGTCGCCGTGCTGGCCGCGAGCCTCGACAGCGCCTGGCCGCTTTTCGTCTTCGGGGCCTACGTCGTACTGGCCAACTTCGCGATTCCGCTCCTGCTCCTGAACCGCACCCGCGGGATGGAGGGGCACAAGTGCGCGTCGGCAACCGAATCGTGCAGCGCTGAGGCTTGCGCTGCATGTCCACTCAGCGCTCAAGCCCAGGCAAGCGCCTCGAACGCATAACCTCTGGCCGGCCAAGGCATTCGTCTCGATGATGAACTGGTGATCCGGCGCGTCACGATCGACGACATCGACGTGCTTCGACAAACCCGACTGGCGGCTCTGGCGGAGTCGCCGGCCTCGTTCGGGTCGACGTACGCCGCCGAAGCTGCGCTTCCGCACGAGACCTGGCACGAACGCGTGACCCTCGCCGCATCCGGGGACGACCGGGTGATGTTCCTCGCGCTCGACGGTGAGGTATGCATCGGTCTGGCCGGCGCAATGGACGACGACTGCGGTGCAGACAAGCAGTTGATCAGCATGTGGGTCGCGCCGTCGCACCCAACGGCTGTACGAGCGAATGGGCTTCGTCCCAACCGGAGATGTCCAGCCCTTGCCCCTCGGACCCCTGCAAGGACGAGGTCCGGATGATCCACGGACAATGATCTTGAGGAGAGTCGATCGGCGCCTGGTGAGCCAAGCCGCCTAAGACACGGGTGGGGCGCCGCAGTTGCCTGCAACACCCCACCCGGCGATCTAGTGCGTCAGCTGTCTATGACAGGTGAACGATGCGCACCATGCCCATGAACGCGTGCGGCATCCCCGTCTCGAGGTCCGGGAAGAAGCACACCTCCGCGTAGTCACCGGCCGGCAAGGTGTAAGTGATGGTCTGCGACTTGCCCATGTGCAGCACATCAGTGCCCACTGCACCGTCCCGGAAGATGTTCGGGCCCTTCCCTGGCGGACTCTGCACACCCTTGATCGCCTGCTTGCGGGTCGTGCCCTTCTTGACGTGCATCAGGAACAGGAAGTGCGGCGAGTTCGATGCCTTGTTCGTGAACTCGATGGTGCCGCTCGCCGGCAGGTCGACCGAGCCACGGAAGCGCTTCGCGTTGACCGCGATCACATGGGCGGCCGGTTCGGGTGCGATGCGGTTTTCGGACTTCGCCGTCACGTGCAGCGCCAGCTTGCCGCCCTGTCCGGGGCCATTGGCGTCGTCGAGCAGGTAGTACGTGCCGGCCTTCGGCAACACGACGCTGCCACTGACCGTCGTGTGGCCGGAGCCGGAGTCGAGGCCCCCGAAGAAGGTCGTGCGGCGCACGATCCGGTTGAGTGCCTTGAGGGCAGCCGGCGTCGGGTTGTCCTCCGCCTGGCCGTAGGTGGCGAAGTCGCTCTTGAGGTGGGCCAGCGTGTAGCCCTTGTGCAGCCGCATGATGGCGAACTCCTGCTCGCCCTTCTTGGCTACCAAGGTGAGGCTCAACCGCCCTGCCGAGAACGTTCGCGGGCCCGTGACCTTCATGCCGGCGCCCTTGCTCATCGTGACCGACAGCAGCGGCGGGGTGGCACGCGCCGACTTCGCGTGCGACGCGCCAAGAGCGGGCGCACCACTGGTCGCGATCAGGGCGCCGGTAGCGGCTGCCGTGATGGCGAAAACTGTTCGACTTGGTCTCATCTGGGTGTCCTTCCCCCGGTGGCGGGACAAACGAAGCGGCTGGACCTTACCGCAAGCGTGGGCCATGCAACAGTTGGCGAACCGCGGCTTCGTCGCTGCATACTGGCGGCACTGTGCTGCGCACACGGGGGCGGCACCTCCTTGCCGGACTTTCGCTGATCGCTGTCGCGTTCGGCTATTCGTTCGCGCCTTCACACGCTGCGGCCGGGACCCCCGGCATGGTTCTCGGCCACGTTCCGATGGCCGACGCGCCGCGGTCGGCAACGATCGTCATTCCGAAAGACGGCATGCACAAGGGGTACGCGACGAAGGTCGTGACCATCTCGCAGGGCGGCACGCTCAACGTCGTCAACCTCGACACGGTCGAGCACACCGTCACAGCAGACGCGGTGGGCAAGAGCGGCAGCCCGCTGTTCGACCGGTGGGTGCAGCCCGGCCGTACCGAGACGGTGTCCGCCGCCAGCAAGCTCGCGGCCGGCACCTACACCTTCCACTGCACATTCCATCCGAGCATGACCGCCACATTGATCGTCGAGGGTGGATCAGGTGGTGGAGTGAAGCCCGAACAGCCCCACTTCACTCTGCCGCTGCGGCTCCCCCCGGTGGTTACCAAGTCACACCTCCACATCCCGATCAAGCGTGCCAAGGTCCGCGTCTTTCCGACCGGACCCAAGACGAAGATGTGGACCTTCGGCGGTACCTACCCGGGCCCGACGATCGAGCGACCCGCCGGCCACGACACCACGGTCAGCTTCACGAACCGGTTACCGAAGAGCGCCGGCTCGGCGACCGTCCACTTTCACGGTGATCACCACACCTGGCGGAACGACGGACAGCCCGACCGCTTTCTCATCAAGCACGGCAAGAGCCGCACGTATGACTTCCCACTCGTCGACCACGGCAAGCCTGAGACAGCAGCGACGGACTTCTACCACGACCACCGCATGAACTTCACCGCCCGCAACAACTGGCGCGGACTGCAAGGCTTCTTCCTCGTCCACTCCAAGCAAGAGCGGTCACTGCGTCTTCCGAGCGGAAAGTACGACGTCCCTCTCATGGTCGCGGACCGGCAGTTCACCGCCGACAACCAGCTCACGAATCCGTTCAAAGGACGGATGGGCGTCATGCACGGCGGGATCACCGGCGCCGGGGCGCCCCCGAACGATGGCACGGTTGGCAACCGGATCCTGGTGAACGGCGAGTTCGCGCCTCATCTCGATGTCGACCAGCATCGCTATCGGCTCCGACTGCTCAACACCTCGAGCTTCACGTCGTACGACTTCGCCCTGTCGGATGGGCGACCGTTCATCCAGGTCGGCACCGGCAGCGGGCTGCTTCCCCACCCCGTTGTGCGCCAGGACATTCTGCTCGGCCCGGCGCAGCGCGCGGACGTGATCGTCGATTTCGCCGGTGAGCTGCACAAGAACGTCGTGTTGCAGAGCATTCCCAGAACCGATCCACCGCCGTCCGGGGTGGGCACCCCAACCGCCGCACTGATGCAGTTCCGCGTCACCGACAAGGCGCACGACAACACGAAGGTCCGCAACAGCCTGGCCGCCACGCCGCCCATCAAGGCTCCCGAGAAGGTCTCCTTCACGTGGACGTTCGGTCTCGCCGGCGACGCCACGGCGGGGGCCTACTGGACGATCAACGGCAAGCCGTACGACCCGCATCGGGTTGAGGTCGAGGTACCCCTGGGCGCGACGAGGACCTGGAAGCTCACCAACCTCTCCTCGGTCACGCACTACATCCATCTACACGAAGAGCAGTGGCACACGATCTCTCGCGACGGGGCCAAGCCACCGCCCTGGGAGCGCGGGCTGGAGGACGTCTGGCGGCTCGACCCCGGCGAGAGCGTCGTGGTGGCCGCGAAGTTCACCGACTACACCGGGGTCTTCATGCTGCACTGCCACATGCTCGACCACGAGGACGACGGCATGATGGCGCAGTTCGCGGTGGTCAAGCCGCACACTCACCATCTGCCTCCGGGCTACCACCTGGCCGGCACCACACCGAGTGCCCACACGGCTATGGCCCACATGTCGATGGAGCGGATGCCGATCCCGCTCCGAGACGTTGCGACCACCGGCTGGCATCGGGTCGCGGCGCGCCTCGGCAACATCGCCGCGGCAGAGGCAGTCATGATGCTGGCGCTGCTCGGGTTGTGGCGCGTCACCCGCTCGCTTCGCGCCGTCGTGGCGCGACGGCGGCGGTCGGCTACCTAGGGCCTCAAAGATTTGCTTGCGTTTGACTGCAATGAATGTCATATTGGTTGCAGCCGAGCGAAATGAAATGGGGATCCTTCATGACTGCCACCATCAACCTCCTCTCCGAGACCGATGAGCACTTCGTGCTCGGCGAGATTCTGCGCCCCCTTCTGACCAACGCGATGGGATCCTCCATTGAGGTCTTCGACACCACCGGCCCGGCGGATGCCGGACCACCGCCGCACCAGCACCCGTGGGAGGAGATCTACGTCGTCATCTCCGGTGAGCTCCAGGTCATGGTCGGAGACGGTTCCCCGATCGTCATCGGGCCTGGAAGCGCAGCTCACGTCCCGGCCAACACGGTGCACTCCTACCGCAACGCCACCGAGTGCCACTTCCTGACGATCGCCTCCAAGGGCCGGGCTGCCGAGTTCTTCGCGGAGGCCGCCACGCTCGAGATGAATCCGCCGAATCTCCCCGAGGTCATCCGCGTCGCCAACAACCACGGCATCGACGTCGCTCTGTGAACGGAGCTGCGTGACGGAGGAGACCCGCAAGTACGTCAGCCCCAAGCGACAGGCGCAGGCGGCGGCGACCAGGGAAGCGATCCTGAAGGCGTTTGCGGACCAGGTCAGTGAGGGGGACGATCTCTCGCCGAGTGACGCGGCAGCCCAGGTGGGCGTCTCGGTGCGCACCGTGCATACCCACTTCCCCAATCGGGAGAGTCAGCTGGCCGCCCTGGGAGAGTGGTTCGACACACAGATCTTCCCGGGCGGCTTCGTGCCGGCGCAGGGGCCCGAGGACTTGCCACGCTACTTCCGCGACATCCACAGCATGGCCCTGGCCAGCCCCCTCGCCACAGCGTTGGCGAGCAAGAGAATGAAGTGGCCGGAGGTGCGGCAACGGCGCCGCCTGGCCCGCCTGGACGCGATCCGGAAGGCCGTCAAGGACATCGGGGCCCCCCGTCGGGCGACCGAGGACGCGACTGCCCTGCTGCTGAGCCTGTCCGGGATCGACGCCTCGTGGCCGCTGCACGAGCTGTACGGGCTACCGCTCGACCGCATCCCCGACGTAATCGCCCACAACGTCCAACTGATCGTCGACGACCTCAAGCTGCAGGCCAAGCAGGGAAGCCGAGCCGCGACTGCACGGGATCAGTAGTACCAGGGGTAGTCCGACCAGTCCGGGTCCCGACGCTGCAGAAACGCATCGCGACCTTCGCCCGCCTCGTCGGTCATGTAGCCGAGCCGCGTCGCCTCACCGGCGAACAGCTGCTGTCCGACGAGCCCGTCGTCGATCGCGTTGAAGGCGTACTTCAACATCCGGATCCCCATCGGGCTCATCGCGTTGACCTTGCCGGCCCACTCCAAGGCAGCCCGCTCGAGGTCGGCGTGCCCGACGACCTTGTTGACCATCCCCATCCGGTGCGCATCCTCCGCGGAGTACTCCTCGCCGAGGAAGAAGATCTCGCGAGCGAACTTCTGGCCGACCTGACGAGCGAGGTACGCCGAGCCGTAGCCGCCGTCGAAGCTCGCGACCTTCGCGTCCGTCTGCTTGAAGCGCGCGTGCTCACGGCTGGCGATCGTCAGGTCGCAGACCACATGCAAGCTGTGGCCGCCGCCGGCCGCCCACCCTGGTACGACGGCGATGACGACCTTCGGCATGAAGCGAATCAGCCGCTGCACCTCGAGGATGTGAAGCCGGCCGGATCGCGCCGGGTCAATGGTCTCGGCGGTGTCTCCCTCGGCGTACCGGTAGCCGTCACGACCACGGATCCGCTGGTCCCCGCCGGAGCAGAACGCCCATCCGCCGTCCTTGGGTGACGGACCGTTTCCGGTGATGAGGACACAACCGACGTCTGAGCTCATCCGGGCGTGGTCGAGCGCGGTGTAGAGCTCGTCGACGGTGCCGGGCCGAAAAGCGTTGCGCACCTCGGGCCGGTTGAACCCGACCCGCACCGTGCCGGATTCTCGCGCCCGGTGATAGGTGATGTCGGCGAAGTCGAATCCCGGGACATCCGCCCACGCGGACGCGTCGAACAGCTCAGAGACCACGTCCGCGATCGTAGGCGGAGCTAGGCAGCGAGGATTCCGACGGTCCGCAGGAAACGCACCTGGTCGGATGCGATGGCCGCCGCGACCGGATGGGTGAACACGGCGAAGTGGCCCCCCACGTCGTACCGATGAAGCTCGGCGCGGGGAGCCCGCTCGGCGAAGTGCGCCACCGACGAGTTGGTCGTCGTGACGTCTTGGTCGGCGATCCCGACCCACGCCGGCTGCCTGAGCCGCCGGGCCTTGGCAATCGGTCGGTACGCCGCCACCGTGAGGAAGATGGCGGGCGTCACCTCGTTGCGCCAAGTCGACTCCGGCGGGGCGCTCGCCACGAAGCCGGCCAGCTCTCCCGGCCCGGCCATCGCCGCGTGCCCGCCCGGCTCTGCGGCGACGGGTACCAGCACGTGACGACCGGCGGCGCTGGCGATGGCACGCGGGATCAGCCAGGCCGCGAGTGCCGGCGGTGTGCTGATCGCCCGCCGCAAGCCGTCGATGAACGGGCACAGCGCGACCACCGCTGCAATGCAGCTGTCAGCGACCGCCGTGTCGATCGCGAACCCGCCGCCGAAGGAGAAGCCCCACGCCACGATCCGCGTCGCATCGATGCGCTCGTCGGCACGCGCGAAGCCAACCGCCGCTCGCCAGTCGGCCCGCTGCGCGCGAGTCGAGAAGTGCTGGCGCCGGTCACCGCCGGAGTCGCCGAAGTAGCGGTAGTCGAAGGCGAGCACGGCCGAACCCGCAGCCAGGAAGGCCTCGGCGTACGCGGCGAGTCCGTCGTAACGCGTCATCGAGAAGCCGTGACCCATCACGACGCACGGATGCGGGCCAGGACCGTCCGGGATGAGCAACCACGCCGCGAGCGACGATTCGCCCGACGCAATCTTCACGTCCTGCGCCCGGTTCCAAGTCGGTTGGGTCACCCTGTCGATTCTCCCCGGCTGGTTGACGCGAGACAGGGCGCTGCTACGACGTCCCGTCAATCGGCCCGATCGTGACCCGGCCGTCGGCGCCAACCCGCCAGCCGGGATTGGTCGCGATCTCCCACCGGAAGCCGGACGGGTCCGCGAAGTAACAATGAAACCCACCGAAGTCGGCCTGCTGGGGCTCCTTCAGCACTGTGGCGCCGGCCGAACGGGCTCGCTCGCAGACCGCGATGACGTCGTCTTCGGTGGCCACCACCTGGGCAAGGCTCATCGGCGCCGGCGAGTCGGCCGGTTCCGCCGGATCGTGCGGTGCGACGTCCCGTTCGAGGGCGTGCGCGCCGTAGAACGCAAGCAGCAGACCGTGGTTGACCTGCACGAAGATGACGTCGCCTGGAACCTCCAGCGCGATGTCCCAGCCGAGGCCGTCGACGTAGAACTTCTTGGCCTGCGCGATGTCGGCGACTCCCAAGGTCACGATGTCGATCCGCTGTTCCATGTCGCCATACTGCCGTGGCCGGAAACCGCTGGGAAGTGTCATAGGTCCCGGGGATGATGGGCGTTGTGCAGATGATGGTGTTTCCAACCGCAATCGGTGACTGCGGCATCGTCTGGAACGACCGCGGTGTCGTCGGAGTCCAGCTCCCGGAGGCCAATGCGGAGGAGACACGGCAGCGCCTCCAGCGACACTGGCCGGGCACGACTACCGCCGAGCCGACACGAGCGGCCGACCGCGCGATCACCGGAATCTCGGCACTGCTTGCCGGCGAGGCCGACCCGATGGATGACGTGGTGATCGACCTCGACGGCGTCAGCGACTTCCGGCGCGGGGTCTACGAGATCGCGCGCACCGTCGGGCCGGGCGAGACCATTACCTACGGCGAGATCGCGAGCCGACTCGGCGAGCCGCATGCAGCGCGAGAGGTCGGTCAGGCACTCGGCGCCAACCCGGTCCCCTTGATCGTTCCTTGCCACCGCGTACTGGCGGCCGGCGGAAAGCTGGGCGGCTTCTCCGCGAGAGGCGGCGTCACGACCAAGTCCCGGTTGCTCGCAATCGAAGGCGCCTCCCTCTTCTAACGCCGAGCCCAGATTCGGCGCTATTCAACAGCCGCGATTTCCACGAAGTAGCACATGTCGTCCGTCTCGATTCGGACACCAAGCGCAGAAGTGGCCTGCGCGAAAGACTTCCTGTGCTACTTCGTGGGCGAAGGCGCTTCCGCGGCGGCGATCTAGATGTGCCGCACGCAGTTGCTTCCGCCTCGCCTCTACCGTCTTTGTGTGAGAGGTACGGCGCGGGGCTGGCTCGTGTGGGGCGCCGCCGTCACCGCGTACGCCGTGGCGGTGTTCCAGCGTGGCTCGCTCGGCGTCGCTGCCATCCAGGCGCACCATCAGCTTCACGCCTCAGCGGCCGAGATCTCGCTGTTCGTCGTCCTGCAGCTAGCCGTCTACGCCGGAATGCAGGTGCCGGTCGGCGCCGCGCTCGACCGGTTCGGCAGTCGTCGCATGCTCTCCACTGGCGCCATCGTCATGGCCACCGGCCAGGCATGTCTTGCGCTCGCGCACGGTGTCGGGCTGGCGATTCTCGCTCGCGTCCTCGTGGGTGCCGGCGACGCGATGTCCTTCATCAGCGTGCTTCGCCTCGTCGGCGTGTGGTTCCCGGCTCGTCAGGTGCCGGTTCTCACCCAGCTCACGGCGATCGTCGGTCAGCTCGGACAGATCGCGGCGGCGTACCCCCTCGTCGCTCTGCTCACGGGCGCGGGATGGCAAGGCACCTTCGTGCTCTGTGCCATCTTCAGCTGCGGCGCGGCGGCACTCGTGATGACGACGGTCCAGGACCATGCGCCGGGGCAGGAACCCACCGTCGCCGCCCTGACCCGCGCGCAGCTCACGGCTCAGGTCGCGCAGTCCTGGCGCGAGCGCGGGACCAAGCTCGGATTGTGGGCGCACTTCACGACACAGTTCTCCGGCAACGCGTTCGCCCTTCTCTGGGGCTATCCGTTCCTCGTCACGGGCGAGGGGCTCTCCAAGCACGCCGCCGGCGCGCTGCTCACGCTGCTGGTCGTCGTTGGCATGGCGGTCGGCCCGATGCTCGGCCGGCTCACCGGCGGCTATCCCTTCCGCCGGTCGAACCTCGTGCTCGCGATCGTCTTGTCGACGATCTCGGTATGGACGGCGGTGCTCGTCTGGCCCGGCCGGACACCACTCGCGCTCCTCGTCGTGCTCATCGTCGTACTGGGCTCGAACGGCCCGGGCTCGATGGTCGGCATCGACTTCGCGCGCACCTACAACCCGCTCGGCCGTGCCGGCAGTGCAAGCGGGATCGTCAACATGGGCGGCTTCATCGCTTCGTTGGCGGTCATCGCCGGGATCGGCGGCGTGTTGTCCGCATTCGGCGCGGGCCCGTCGTCGGCCTCGATCGGCCAGTTCAAGGCGGCCTTCTGCGTGCAGTACGTCGCGTGGGGCCTCGGCCTGATCTGGATCTTCCGTCACCGAGGCACTCTGCGAGCGGAGCTCGCCGCGGAAGGCCGGGCGCTTGATCCGCTGCACCGCGCCGCAATGCGCCGATGGCGGGCACGCAACCCCACCCAACGCCCTCCGTCTTGACGTGTCAGGGCTAGCCTGACAGTCTGTCAGGATTCACCTGACGGAGGCCGACTTGCCCGCAGCTGCGATCGACAGCTACTGCACCTTCTGCACAAAGCCCGCGGCCGCAGTCGAGCGGCTGGTTGCCGGCGCGGGCGTGTTCATCTGCAACGAGTGCGTCGCCCTGTGCAGCGAGCTCTGCGCGATGCCTCAGAACGGTCCGAGCTCGACGATGAATGCCGACGCGCTGACCGACGAGGAGATCCTCGGCCTGCTGCCCCAGATCGCTACGGTCGCTACGCAGGTCGAGGACGCGCTCAACGACTGGGTACGCCGACTGCGCGGTCGAGGGGTCAGCTGGGCAAGGATCGGGACCGCGCTCGGCATTGCCCGCCAGTCCGCCTGGGAGCGATTCTCCGGCGAGGAATGACGCCGAGCCCTACGCAAATGGCGTCTCAAGCTGGCTAGCGATGTCGAAAGCGTTGGGCTCGGCGGGCGCGTTGCGTTACATGGCGGAACGTAATAGGTTTCGCGCATGTCTCAACCCGCTCCGAACGAGTCGAGCGACGAGACTCCCCGGGTCGGCCGTCCCCGTGATCCGCGCGTCGACGACGCGATCCGACAGGCAACGCTCGAGCTGCTGGTCGAGGACGGCTACCAGGCCACGACCATCCAGGCGATCGCCCGCCGCGCCGGTGTCAGCGCGCCCAGCGTCTACCGACGGTGGTCGAGCAAGGCCGAGCTGATCGAGGAAGCGGTCTTCCCGAGCGGGCTGCTCGCGCCGGAGGCCCGCACCGGTGACGTCATCACCGACCTAGCGCCGTACTGCCTGCAGATCCTCAACTATCTCGCCGACCCCGCCATCCGCGCCGCGATCCCCGGCCTGCTGGTCGAGTACCAGAACCACCGGGAGATCTGGCAGCACTCGATGCAGCGCAGCTTCTTCCCGATGCGCAAGTCCTTCGAGGCCTACCTCGCACAGACCGGTCGCCAGCCGACGGTGTCGAGCGATGCATTGTTCGACGTCATGGTCGGCGCCCTGTTCACCCGCGCCCTGAACGAAGGCTCCGACGGGGCGGCCGAGTTTGCGCGCGCGGTGGCGGAGATCGTCACGGCTGCGCTTCGGTCTCCGACCGGAACCCCCCGGAGCCCGGCAAAGAAGGGGGCGTGAGGTCATGACGGAGCCGGTCGAGATCGAGCACGTCACGATGAAGGTGTCGAGCCGCGAGCCGGAGCAGGTACGGCAGCGGCTCGAGCAGTGGCTCGCCAACCAGATCGAAGGCGGCTCCGACGTGACCGTCTCCGACCTCGAAGGCAGCGAGGCCAACGGGATGTCGTCGGACACGACGCTGTTCCGGGCGCGCTGGACCGACGGCGACGGCGCCCATGACGAGCGGCTCGTCGCCCGCATCGCGCCCGACCCCCACGACGTGCCG
>DASZTL010000109.1:0-33943 GCA_035548055.1 Mycobacteriales bacterium
TGAACCCGTACCCCCGCGCGTCTCCCTCGCGGCACACCGTCTCGTAGCCGCGAGCTCGCGCCACCTCAGTCGTGATTCCGCTGTCGAGCAGCAACTGCCCTAGCCCGTTCGCCCAGACCGTCGCCAGGCCTTCAACAGTCCAGTCGTCGACCGTGGCCGGCGGCTCGTCCGCCCCCCACCGCGCCACCTCAGCCTCACGGGCGGCAAGGTCCGGCCAGCCTTCATCCGTCACAACCGGTTCGGGCTCTAACGCCATCCGGTGTCCGCTCACGACGCCGCCTCCGCGTCGCTGGGCGCCCGATCCGCGCGCAACGCTTCGAGCTGACGTTTCGCGACATCGCGGCGATACGCCGCCCGCACCCGCTGCATCCGCTCGACAGGGTCGAGCCGCCTCCGCGGGTCGACCTCCGCCACGTAGGCATCGAGAAGCGCTTCCGGCACCTCTGTTTCGCGGCGACGCTCGCTGCGCATCTCAGGGTGCGCGCGGTATGAGTTGCTGGCGATGGTCGCGGCCAGACGGCGCCTGACCTGGTCGGCTGCTGCCACCGACTTCCTCCTGAAGGGACGCTGATCCTCCGACCTCGAACGAGGCCGAACGGTTACTGCGTCACTTCGGAGAACCTGTCCAGCAGGCCTATCGGGGCTCCATTGCACTCCCCGGTCTTGCTACGTCAACGATAACACCGACGATCGACCGATCGACCAATATTTGAGACTCACGCAGCAGTACCGCTCGCCATCATCGCGCGGTGCTCCCGCATCGATTGCTCGATCACCGCGTCTGCGTCGTCAGGGACCGCAGCGCCAGGCTCGAGGCGGTAAATCCGTCCATCGCGGAAGTGGATCTCGATCCGACTCGGGTCGAAGCGGCCGCCCTTGACCGCCGGCGGGTGAATACGGACGTGGTCGACACCGATGCGGAGCAATCTGTTGCGCTCCCGCGTGTCCGCACCAAGCCAACGCTCCACAAGCGCCTGTGCCGTGGACGGCGCGTCGGCGGACTGGGCAAGTCCGCGTTTCACGTCGGCAAGGTTCTTCCGCGCGCCGTCGAGCGATGAAGCCAACATGGCGGATTGCTGACTCCATCGGTCCTTCGTAATCGTCCTGTCCTGCCAGTACGCAAGGTCAAGTTCGGCTATGCGGTCCTCCATGTCGGCGACTTCCGCCGCAAACCTTTCGAGTTCCCGGCGCATCTCCTCCTGGTTGCGAAGTTCCGGCGCGATGATCGACATGAAGGACCGGTTCGTTACGAACTGATCAACACGCGGCGCGGCAATGCCTTGTCCGCACCCACCTCGGTCGCCGCCGTGGCAGATGTAACGGGTACGGAAGTTCTCGTCCCGCATCTTCAGGCGCGTGCCCCACATCGTTCCGCCGCACGTCGCACATCGCACCACACTCGTTAGGAGGTACGTCCCGTTCGCATTCGCGCGCTTCGTCATCGACTCGGACGCGGCGGTAAGGAGACGCCTGTGAAGGTGCTCGTCGACGATCGCTTCCCATTGCCCCTTCGTCTCGATGCCCTTGTGGGTCCGGATGCCTGCGATACGAGGCCCGGCAAGCATCGAGCGAAGCCTCGCGTACTGCCACGGCTTGTCGGCCGGCGTAGTGATCCCACGCTGGTTTAGGTCGCGACACATGCTGGAAAGGGACTCGCCGGCGAGCCACCGAGCCGCAATCTCGCGGATGATCTCGGCCTCCGCCTCGACAACCGTCCCCGGTTCGCAAACGACCGAGCCCCGGTCGTCGCGACAGCACGAGTGGTGGTAGCCGAAGGGCCGGGTGCCGCCGTGCGGCCACGCGCCGGAGGCAGCCTTGACCCGGATCTTGTTCGCTACCTTCGCGCCGATCTTGCGACTGAACTCCCGCGACCCGAGCATCGCGTTCCCAAACTCGTAGGTATCAGGATTGCGAAGCGGCGCGTTCCAGTCGATATCGCCCGTCTCGTCACTGAGCCAGGCGATGACCCGCGCCTTCGAGTTGACCAACCCGTAATAGGCGTCGTGGTTACGTCCGAGACGCTCGACATCCCGAACGATGATCACGTCGGGGCGCTCAGCGAGCATCTCCTTCCAGCGAGGCCGTTTCGCGTCGTCCTGGTAGGCCCCTCTGCCATCGTCGGTGAACGTCCCGTCATCAGGCCCGGGGATCAACGTCCAACCGCGCGTCTCGACGAGCGCCTTGCCCGTTTTTTGCTGGTCTCCGATATTGACGCCTAGTTCGGCGTCAGCCTTCCTTCGACTCAGCCTGGCGTAGACCGCTGCTCGCATAAGACGAACGTAATCGGCGACTGGTCAGAAATACATCGTTCATTCACATCAGCGGCTTGTAGCCCCCGGCGTCGGAGTGGACGAGCACGGACCCATCCGCCTTCACGACGAGCAGGCGGGTGGCGAGCGGAAGATGTGCCTTCAGTCGACCGGTGTAGTCCACCGAGCACCTGGCGATGACGAGCCGCACGCGGACAACGTACGGGATCCGCGCCTGCCGATTCGAACCGGCGCTGTTCGAGGGCGGCCATTCCCCCGAAGTAGCACATGTTGTCCGTCTCGATTCGGACACCAAGCGCAGAAGTGGCCTGCGCGCACTACTTCATGTGCTACTTCGTGCAGAAGGCGCTTTCGCGGAAGCATTCGAGAGGTGTCGTTCTCGAGGATCGTCGATTCGCGCTAGGTGTTCTGAACGAGCAGCCCGCCGTCGACGGGGACATTCGCGCCTGTGACGAAGGACATCGCCGGGAGGCAAAGAGACAAGGTCATCTGCGCTACCTCCTCGGGTTCGCCGTAACGGCGAAGCGGCACCCGACGGCGGGCGAACTTGGTCTTTGCCTCCTCCGGGATGTCCTCGGTCATGCCGGTCCGGATCGGACCGGGCTGGACGCAGTTCACGGTGATGCCGAAGTCTGCGAGCTCCATTGCCAGGGCCCGGGTGAGTCCGATGACCCCGTGCTTTGCGGCAACGTACGCCGAGTTGTACTTGGTCGCACCCGACCCTTCGGTCGACGCGATGTTGACGATGCGCCCTGTCCCGCTCCGCTTGAGGTGAGGCAGAGCAGCGCGGATCGTGCGCACGTGGGCGATCAGGTCGACGTCGAGCGTGCGCTGCAAGTCGTCCAGGTACGACGGACCGTCGACGGGCCCCGGGCTGACCATTCCGGCGTTGTTCACGAGGATGTCGAGCGATCCGAACACCGCAGCGACCTCTGTAACGACTCGATCCACCGCCGTCTGGTCGGCCACGTCGAGGACCCAGCCCTGCGCGGTGCCGCCGGCCGCGACGATCTCGTCGACCACGGTCTGCACGCGTTCGGGCGCGAGGTCAGTCACCGCAACCTTCGCACCCTCATCCGCGAACAGCTGCGCGGTCGCCGTTCCCATGCCGCTGCCGGCGCCGGTGACGAGCACCGCCTTGCCTGCGACGGAACGGCTTCCAGTGGTCAGTCTTGGCATGAACACTGCCTATCAGGTCGAGCCCGGGCGGCTAATCGCGATCGAGCGGCTGTGCGAGCAGCAACAGGTCGTAGATCACCTTCATCGCCCCTCCGATCACCAGGGGCCATCCGATGTGTGACCAGTCGAAGAGCGCACCGGCGAGAGCGGGCGTTGTCGCCGAACCGAGGCTTCGCGGCACGTTGGTGAGGCTCGCTGCGGCGGCACGCTCATCGGGTTCGACGAGTCGCATGACAAGCGCCTGGCGCGCGGGCACATCCATCTGTGACAGCGACGACCGGACGAGCAAGAGGGCGATCGCCGCCGTCGCGTTGGGGACGAGACCGGCGAGGATCAGGCAGAGGTTCGCCGGTAGGTGCGTGAAGACCATCGTGCGGACCAGCCCGATGCGTGCCGCGATTCGGGCAGAGGCCAGCTGGGAGAATGCCGACAGCACACCCGTTGCGGCGAGCGTCGCACCGGTCACGGCTGGCGACAGGTCGAACCGCAGGTACAGGTACAGCACCAGCAAGGACTGAAGTGCGAAGCCGCCACCTGCAGAGTCGATGGAGAACAGCAGTGACAGCCTCATCACGATCGCGCGTGACCGGTGCAGTCCGGTCTGCATTGCCGGCCCGGGAAGGTGCTCCCCCATCCGCGAGTAGACCGCGGCAGCGCAGGCCGCAACGACGACGTAGACGAGGAACGAGATGCGCTCGGTTCGCGGCACGCTCCAGCCCATCTCTCTGGCCAGCCGGGCCGGCACCGCCGACACCAGCGCACCGCCGGCGCCAGCGAGGGTTCCGGCCAGGTTGTAGACACCGAATCGATGCGCACGATCGCGCAGCGGCGTAAGAGTCGCGAGCGCGGCCTGCTCCGTCGGGAGAAACAGGCTGACGTCCCCGCCCGAAGGGTTGAGCGTCCCGACGAAGCCGATCAGGACGAGGGGCCAGAACCAGGTCACGGTCCCGAAGCCCACGCCGGTCGCGGCCATCAGGGCACAAGACCAGAGCAGAACCGAACGAGCCCCAAACCTCGCTAGTCGAAGGCCTGCAACCAACGTCAGCGCGGCGGATCCGAGCAACGTGGCGGTCACCAGCACGCCGACCTGCAGACCGGAGAACCCGAGCTCGACGAGGTAGCGAGCAAGTAGAACACTGGCGAAGCCGTCAGCAAACCCGCGAAGCGCACGCGCAATGATCAGCGGGCGTGTTGTCGCGAGAGCCACGAGCGGAACGCTACGCAACCTGACGCGGCGACGCGCCCCGGTCGCAGTGGTTCGCTAACCGACTGTGTAGTGCACGTGGATCTCATCAGGTGAGTACGTCACGGACTGCTGAGTCAGCGCGACCAGGGGGATGCCGTCGAACATGCTCTCGCCACGGCCGAGAAGGACCGGGGCAATGTCGAGGTAGAGGTCGTCGATCGCACCGGCGGCGAACGCTTGGCGAACCGTCGAGGCGCCACCGGCGATGTCGACATCCATGTCTCCGGCAACCTCTCTTGCCCGCGCCAAGGCTGCATCGAATCCTTCTGTGATGAAGTGGAAGGTCGTGCCACCGGCCATCTCCACCGGCTCCCGCTCGTGGTTGGTGAGAATGAAGACCGGCGCGTGATACGGGGGTTCGTCACCCCACCAGCCGCGCCAGTCGTCCGTCCAGGGGCCACGTGTCGGACTGAACATGTTCCGGCCCATCAGGTAGGCACCCATAGGCCGCAACAGCTCGGCGGCGGCGGCAACGTCGGCTTCGTGCGTCGGGTTTGGCGGCAGGTGCCAGCGATGCACTTCGATGCCGCCGACCCCCAGGCCGGCCTCGAGCGACTGGTCAGGTCCGGCGACGAAGCCGTCGAGGGACATCGACATGTGGCAGGTAACGCGCGTCATAGTGGTAGTAGACGACAGCGCCCCGTCGGAATCATCGCGGGACCGAGGCTGGCACGCTCATCCGGCAAGGCCGAGCTCCTCGACATCCAGCTGTTGCTGCAACGCCCGAAGGACTTCGTCATCGATGTCGCGTGCGCGATAGAGACGAAGCAGCTCGGACCGCTCAACATCGAGCAGCTGCCGGCGTACCTGCACCGTCGTCACCGCATCGGCAAGTGCGTGGCGATCCTCCGGCGTAGCACCGTCGTCGTACTCGTCCTCACCTGGACACCCGCCGAGTACGGCGTGCGCATGCCGCACCCGTTCCTCGAGGTGGTGACGCAGCTCGTCGCTGACGCTGGGCGGCATGTCCGCATCCATCCGCTCAAGCTCTTGCAGCGCCATGCGCGCCACGTGATGGTCGGCCGTCGCCACCGCCTTCTCGATCCGCTCCGCTTCGCCATCGTCGTCGAGATCAAGACGGCGGACCAGCCACGGCAGGGTCATGCCTTGGACGAGCAGCGTCGCGATGATCACACAGAACGTCACGAACAGGATCAGGTCGCGACCAGGCATGTCGGTGGGGAGTGCGAACGCGGCGGCAAGCGACACGACTCCACGCATGCCCGCCCAACCGATCAGGAACGGGTAGCGCCATGGTGGCGCCGGATCGCGCGAGCGGAGCCGCCTCGACAACCATCGAGGCAGGTACGTCGCTGGAAAGACCCACGCGAAGCGGACGAGCACCACCGTCGCGGTGACCGCGGCGGCCGTCTCGATGGCGACGGCGGCGTCATCACCAAGGGCATCAACGACCTGTGGCAGCTGCAGCCCGATCAGTGCGAACACGAGGCCTTCGAGGAAGAAGGTCACCATCGCCCACAGCGCCTGCCCCTGCAGTCGCGCGCCGGAGGACAGCAGAACCGGAGCCCGCCGGCCGAGGTAGAGCCCGGTGACCACCACGGCAAGCACCCCGCTTGCGTGGGCCTTCTCTGCCGGCAGGAACGCAGCGAACGGCGTCAGCAGCGAGACGGCGTTCTCCAGCAGCGGGTCGTGCAGCCGGCGCCGGAGCGCCGCCAGGACGACGCCGAGCAGCAGCCCGATCGCCGAGCCTCCGATAGCGGCTACGGCGAAGTCCCCCAGCGCTCCTCCTACCGTCGCCCCGCCGACGACTGCCGCGCTCACCGCGATTCGGTAGGACACCAGGGCCGTCGCGTCGTTGAGGAGGCTCTCGCCCTCGAGGATGACCAGCACCCGACGCGGCAGTGCCATACGTCGGGCGACCGCCGTGGCGGCGATGGCGTCCGGCGGTGCCACGATCGCGCCGAGGGCGATCGCGGCGGCGATCGGAAGGGCCGGCACGACGAGTGTGGCGATTCCGGCCACGGCGAACGTCGTGACGAGCACGAGTCCGACCGACAACAGTCCGATTGGACGCAGGTTGTCTCCGAAGTCGGCGTACGCCGTCGACAGCGCCGCCGCGTAGAGCAGCGGAGGCAGAACGAGGACCAGCACCAGGTGTGGGTCGAGGCTGACCTCGGGGACGCCGGGCACATAGGACACGGCGAGGCCGCCCACTACGAGGAGGAAGGGCGGCGGCACACCGAAGCGGCGAGCGAGTCCCGAGACCGCCGTCACCGACGCCAGGACGAGGAGGAGCACCTCGAAGGACATGGCGTCATCCTTGCGCCTGCCCTCGCGGCGATTGGCAGGATGGCGTCATGACCACCGCATTCACCCGGCTCGTCGGCTGTCATTCGCCGATCCAGCTCGCCCCGGTCGGCGGCGGGGTGGGCACGCCGGAGCTCGCTCTGGCGGTGTGCGAGACCGGCGGACTCGGGATGATTCACTCGCTCGACGCGACGCCGCTCTCGGACCGTCTCGCCTGGCTTCGTGACCGCACCGCCGCGCCGTACGGCGTCGGGTTCTTCGGGTTCCACCTGTCCCACCTGGCCTCCGACCTCGAGCTCGCAGCCGCTACCTCGCGCGTCGTCGACGTCTTCTGGAGCGATCCCGATCCTGATGCCGTCATGCGAATCCATGCCGGCGGCGCCCTTGCCCTCTGGCAGGTCGGCTCAGTAGACGAAGGGCTAGCGGCCGCCGACGCAGGGTGTGACGCCGTGGTCGCGCAAGGGGTCGAGGCCGGCGGACACGTCCGCGGAACCACACCACTTCGTGCCCTCCTCGATGAGCTCGTGCCGAGAGTGGCCATTCCCGTGGTCGCCGCCGGCGGCATCACGACCGGCGCCCACGTCCGCAGGGCGCTCGACAGCGGGGCATCGGCCGTTCGCGTCGGCACCCGGTTTCTTGCTACGACCGAGTCGGCGGCACATCCCGACTACCTTGCAGCACTCGTCGCGGCGAAGGGCGAGCAGGACACCGAGTTGACGACCGCATTCCACGTGGGCTGGGAGGGCGCACCGCACCGGGTACTGCGTGACGCAATCATCGCTGCCGGCTCGGAACCGAGCCCCACCGCGTGGCTGGGGCACGGAACCTCGCGTGCACCCGTGGAGCGGTGGTCGGCACTCCCGCCGACGACGAGTTGCAGCGGCACGGTCACCGGTATGGCCATGTACGCCGGCACCGGCGTGGGTGAGGTCACGGAGATCCTGAGCGCCGCTGAGGTAATGCAGTTGCTGCTCGGCGTTGAATGACGTCATGGCGCCCGAGTTCACCGCCCAACAGATCGTCACGGTCTTTCGCTCCCGGCTCATGCCGGACGCCGACCCGCAGTACGTCGAGCACGCGGAGCAGATGAGTGACCTGGTCCAGACGATGCCCGGCTATGTCGACCACAAGTCGTTCACCGCACGCGATGGCGAGCGGGTGACGATTGTGACCTTCGCCGACCGCGACTCACATGAGGCCTGGCGACTGCAGGCCGACCATGTCGAGGCGCAGCGGGCCGGCATCGCGACGTACTACGACACCTACTCCCTGCAGGTCGCGACTGTCGACAAGGTGTCGAGGTTCGTCCGCCGGTGATCAGCCAGACGGTCCGCCGTCGACACGTCGGGTCCCGCACCCGCTACAGGCTCCGGTACAACCCGCCGTCTACGAGGATCTGGGCGCCGTTGATGTAGCCGGCGGCGTCGCTGGCGAGGAAGACGCACAGCCCGACGAGATCCGCGGGCACGCCGATCCGGCCCATCGGGTTGATCACCGCGGCCTGTTCCTTGAAGCCCTCCGGCCAGGCGAGCGTGATGTCGGTATCGAAGGCGCCAGGGAGCACCAGGTTCGCGCGGACCTTCGGTGCGAAGGTTCCGGCCAGCCCGAGGGTGAGCGCGTTCAGTCCGGCTTTCGCCATTGCATACGGCAGCTCGACCGCGGTCGGGCGCAACGAGCCGGCGGTGGAGACGTTGATGATCGAGCCACCGTCCCCTGCGACCATTCGAGCCCCGAACAAGGAGGCGAGACGAAACGGCCCACGTGCGTTGACGGCGTGAACCTTGTCGTAGAGCTCCTGGCTGACCGACGAAAGACCGTCGTACCGCGGTGACATGCCTGCGTTGTTGATCAGGACGTCACAGCGTCCGAACTCCGAGTACACCGCCTCGACCAGATGGTCGCAGTCCGACCAGTCACCGACATGGCATCGGAGGCCAAGCGTGCGAACTCCGGTCGCCGCGGCGATCTCACCCGCTGCGCGTTCACAGGCGTCGACCTTCCGGCTCGCAACGACCACATCCGCACCGGCTTCCGCAAGCCCTTCGGCAAGGGCGCGACCGATGCCGCGACTTCCACCGGTGACGACCGCAAGCTTGCCGTTAAGGTCCAGGCTCATCCCATCCATCAGCACATCTTCACCGATCCGCGCAGGAGCAGGGCATGGATGAGCAACACACTCGATGGTCGGCCGACATGCCCGACGCCTACGACAGACTGCTGGCTCCGGCCATCTTCGAGCCGTACGCACGTGATCTTGCACACCGAGTCGCGGCGAGCTCACCGGCGCGCCTGGTCGAGATCGCGGCCGGCACCGGCATCGTCACACGCGCGCTGCTGGACGTGCCGGGAGTCGTCGACGTCGTCGCGACGGACCTCAATCCCGCGATGGTGGAGCTCGGCCGGCAGCGGGTTCCGCGAGCGTCTTGGGAGGTCGCCGACGCGCTCACCCTGCCGTTCGAGGACTGCGAGTTCGACGCAGTCGTCTGCCAGTTCGGCGTGATGTTCTTCCCCGACAAGGTCGCCGGCATGGCGCAGGCGCGCCGCGTCCTCGCCGACGGCGGGACGTTCCACGCGAACAGCTGGGGTGCGCTCGAGACGCACGGGATCGAAGTCGCTTACCTGAGGGCCCTGAAGGCGGTCTTGAACGAGGAGCCGCCCGACTTCCTCGCAACCGTTCCGCATGGGTACGCCGATCCCGACCGGCTCGCCAGCGACGCCCGCGCTGCCGGTTTCACCTCCGTCAGGGTCGACATCGTGACGTTGACCAATGCGGCGATGACGCCTCGTGATGCGGCTGTCGGCTACACGACAGGAACGCCGATGCGAGCTGGCCTCGAAGCCAAAGGCGACCTCGCCGCCCTGGCCGACGCCATCGCCGGAGAGATGGAGCGCTTGCTGGGCGCCGATCCGGTGGAGCTGCCGATGACCGCCAACGTCCTCACGGCCGCGGTTCAGCGGGCGTAGACCTCCTCGAGCCGAGGCACCACAGCATCGCGCCAGTCGTAGGAAGCCGCCACGGCCCGACAGGCCGTCGTCGTGCTCGCCTCACGCGCAAGCCGCAAGCCCGTCCGCAGCCCGTCAGCCAGGTCCGCTGCGGTCGGTCCGACTACGGCGCCGACCCTGGGAGAGCTGACGATGTCGGCTGGACCGCCGGAGTCGGCTCGGACTACTGCCGGCGTACCTGACGCGAGCGCCTCGACGACGACGAGGCCGAACGCCTCCGCGACCGAGGGCAGGCACAGGACCCACGCGGCGGCATAGCGTGCCCGCAGCTCGGTCTCATCGACCGCTTCACAGACGGTGACAGCGCCGCGGGCCGCGGCCGTGGCAGTGGCGAGCGCGCGGCTCGCATCCCCTTGCCCGAGCAGCCACAGTTGGACGTCGGGCACATCGGTGAGGATGAGATCGAGTGCCTCGAGCAACAGCTCGAGGTTCTTCCTCGGCTCGTCGACCTGACTCGAGAACACGATCGTCGGCCGTGGATCGCGCGAGCCCGGCCGGTACGCCTCGAGATCCACGCCCGGGTTCACGACGACGCCGTCACGGCCGTAGTCCCGCCGCAGGTAGTCGGCCGTACTGTTGGACAGGCACACGTAGACGTCGATGTTGCGCACGACGAAGTCCTGGAATCGTCGATCTCGGCGCCGGTCGCGGGAAGCCTTCGCCGGGTAGCCGAGGTCGGTGTACACACTGCGCACACCACGGCGCACGCGCGAGAGGGCGGCCGCGGCGGCCGCGTCCGGGACGCCGATCGCGTGCCAGACATCCATCCGACGAAGCGCGAGCCGGGCCAGGCTCTGCACTCCGAAGTTCACCTCGACAGCCTGTTGACCGAACCACCTCCCGCCGCGACCGTGCCGCCGCATTCGGTGGGTCTCCACACCCAACACCGAGTCGCGGTCGGGCGCGCCCGGCGAGGTGGACCAGATCGTGACGTCGTGACCAGCGGCGGCAAGGGCAGCCGCTTGCTGATGCGCCAGCCGCTCCCCTCCTCGCCGTACCTCCGGCCAGCAGTAGGGCGTGGTGATCACGATCCGCATGTGCGCCTCAACTGACCCGAAGTCTGCGCAACACGAAACGACGGTAGCGGAGCAGCACACTGCTCAGCCGCAGCGAGACGCGTGACGCTCAGCCGGTGGCGAGCTCCATCGTCAGCACCCGGTTGAGGCGGGTCGCGGCGAGCAGCCGTTCGAGTCGCTGCGGCACATTGCGGAGAACCAGGCGCCGTTGGCGACGCTCCGCGAGGCGATGCGCGCCGACCAGCACACCCAGGCCACTTGCGTCGACGACCTCGACGCCGCCCAGATCGAGCACGAGGTCTCCGGTTCCGTGGTCGGCGGCCGTCACGAGCACGGCCCTGAGCTCGGCCACGGTCGCTGCGGCGAGCCGGCCCTCAACAGACACGAGCGAACCGGGATCGTCGACCGAGATTGCAATCGCGGTCGAGGCGACTTGCGCTGGCTGTTGCACCGCCGACATCCTCGGCCCTCCGTCGAGGTCGGTGTCCCCCTTCTTGAGTTAGACGCCCACCATCGCACGATGGTTGCCTCAGCGCCCGACATTTGTGTGTGAGGCTCAGATCAGCGTGTCGTCCTCGACGCGGCAGATGTTGGCACCGAGGCCCTGCAGTGTCTCGACGAATGACTGATAGCCCCTGTCGACGTGGAACGCGTCGGCGATCGTGGTGACCCCGTCGGCGACGACACCGGCGAGGACGAGAGCCGCGCCGGCCCGGATGTCAGTCGCACGTACCGGGGCCCCCGACAGCCGCTCCCGGCCTCGGACGATGGCGTGATGGCCGTCAGTGCGAACGTCGGCAGCCAACCGGACGAGCTCGTCGATGAACATGAAGCGGCCCTCGAAGATGTTCTCTGTCACGAAGGCCACACCATCAGCAACGGAGTTCATCGCGATCGCCATCGGTTGAAGGTCGGTCGGGAAGCCCGGGTACGGCAGCGTCACGACGTCGACGGCACGCGGTCGCCCATCGCACGACACGGCGAACCCGTCGTCGTACGTCGTCACCGTCGCGCCGGCTTGGACGAGCTTGTCCAGCGCGATCTCGAGGTTCTCGTGGGCGGCGCCACGCACGCGGATGTCACCCTGCGTCATCGTTGCGGCGAACGCCCAGGTGCCGGCGACTATGCGGTCGGCAACGACGCGGTGCTCGGCCGGATGCAGCGCGTCGACACCGTCGACCACCAGGGTCGATGTCCCGATGCCGCCGATCTGGGCGCCCATCGCGACCAACATCTCGCAAAGGTCGACGATCTCCGGCTCACGCGCGGCGTTGTCGATCGACGTCGTACCCTTCGCGAGCACCGCCGCCATCAGGATGTTCTCGGTCGCCCCCACACTCGGGAAGTCGAGCCAGATCTGGGCACCGGCCAGCTGCGCTGCCTCTGCGACCAGGTAGCCGTGCGTGTTGTCGAAGACCGCCCCGAGTCGCTCCAAGCCCATGATGTGGAGATCCAGTGCACGCGAGCCAATCGCGTCACCACCTGGCAATGCCACCTTCGCCCGCCCGGTACGCGCGAGCAGTGGGCCGAGGACGCACACTGATCCGCGAATGCGTCGGACGTGGTCGTAGTCAGCCTCGTAGCCGAGCTCCTCGGGCACGGTGATCGCGACGTCCGGAGCTTCGCCCTCGACGGTGGCCCCGAGACCGTTGAGGACCTCCCCCATGATCGGAACGTCGCCGATGTCGGGCACGTTCGTCAACCGGGTCGTACCGCTTGCGAGGAGTGACGCTGCCATCACCTTGAGGACGCTGTTCTTTGCGCCGGCAACGTTCGCCACCCCCGACAGACGGGTGCCGCCGACGACTTCGAACCGCTCCACGTGCGAAGGGTACGTCGCGCGCCTCATGTGAGCAGCGTGGGCGACTAGGGTCGGCATCGTGAGCGCCCGCCAGCGGAAGACGTCGACCGTGCACCTGACGCGGATCTACACCCGCGTCGGCGACGACGGCACAACGGCACTCGGGGACATGAGCCGCACCACGAAGGCGTCTCCCCGGGTCGTGGCGTATGGGGACGTCGACGAGGCGAACTCGAGCATCGGCGCCGCACTCGCACTCGGTGGGCTCGACGCGGAGCTCGCCGATCTGCTGATCACCGTTCAGAACGACCTGTTCGACATCGGCGCCGACCTCTGCACGCCCATCGTGCCTGACCCCAAGTGGGAGCCGCTGCGCGTCGAGCAGTCCTACGTCGACCGCCTCGAGGCGGCTTGCGACACGTTCAACGCCCGGCTGCAGGCCCTGGACTCCTTCATCCTCCCGGGCGGCGCTCCCGGCGCAGCGCTGTTGCACGTCGCGCGCACCGTGACACGACGAGCCGAGCGCTCGGTGTGGGTGCTGATCGAGCTGGAGCCCGCTGCGACGAACCCGCTGACCGCGAAGTACCTCAACCGGCTTTCGGACCTGCTGTTCATCCTGGCCCGGGTCGCGAACCTGCCGACCGGCGACGTGAGATGGACCCCGGCAGCCGGTCGCTAGCCTCCGTTAGCCCGACTCGCCCTCGAGGGTGACGGTCTCGGCGAGGATCTTCACACCCTCCGCGCTCACCGACAGGAACCCACCACTGACATTTGCCACGAGATCCCCTTCGCCGCCGCGGCGAATGGTGATCGGTGCCTCCACGAGGACACCGAGCAGCGGGATGTGCCGGGGCAAGATGCCGATCTCACCGTCGACCGTGCGGGCACGAACGAACTCCGCCTCCCCGGACCACACCATCCGGTCGGGAGCGACGAGGTCGACCTGCATCGTTGCCACTGCTTCGCCTACCCCGCGTTACTCTGCGAGCCGCTTGGCGTTGGCCTCGACGTCTTCGACGCCGCCGCACATGAAGAACGCCTGCTCCGGCTGCTCGTCGAACTCGCCGTCACAGAGCCGCTTGAAGGAGTCGATCGTCTCCGCGAGCGGAACGAACTTGCCCGGGATGCCGGTGAACTGCTCCGCCACGAAGAAGGGCTGCGACAGGAAGCGCTCGATCCGGCGTGCGCGGTTGACAGTGATGCGGTCCTCTTCGGAGAGCTCGTCGATGCCGAGGATCGCGATGATGTCCTGCAGGTCGCGGTAACGCTGCAGGATCTCCTGGGTACGACGGGCGACCTGGTAGTGCTCGTCGCCGACGTAGCGCGGGTCGAGGATCCGCGAGGTCGAGTCGAGCGGGTCGACGGCCGGGTAGATGCCCTTCTCCGAGATCGACCGAGAGAGAACGGTGGTCGCGTCGAGGTGAGCGAACGTGGTGTGCGGCGCCGGGTCGGTGATGTCGTCCGCGGGGACGTAGATCGCCTGCAGCGACGTGATGGAGTGACCACGTGTCGAGGTGATCCGCTCCTGCAGCTCCCCCATCTCGTCCGCCAGCGTGGGCTGGTAGCCAACAGCCGACGGCATGCGGCCGAGCAGCGTCGACACCTCGGAACCTGCCTGGGTGAACCGGAAGATGTTGTCGATGAACAGCAGCACGTCTTGCTTCTGCACGTCGCGGAAGTACTCCGCCATCGTGAGGCCGGCGAGCGCGATCCGAAGGCGGGTGCCCGGCGGCTCATCCATCTGACCGAACACGAGGGCGGTGTCCTTGAGGACGTCCGCCTCCTCCATCTCGAGGTAGAGGTCGTTGCCCTCGCGGGTGCGCTCACCGACACCGGCGAACACCGAGCGCCCGCCGAACTGCTGGGCGACTCGGCGGATCATCTCCTGGATGACGACGGTCTTGCCGACACCGGCACCGCCGAACATGCCGATCTTGCCGCCTCGCACGTATGGCGCGAGCAGATCGATGACCTTGATGCCGGTCTCGAACATCTCGGTCCGCGGCTCGAGCTCGTCGATCGGCGGGGACGGGCGGTGGATCGGCCAGCGCTCGGCAACCTCGATCTTGTCCGCCGTGGTGTCGAGCGCATCGCCGAGCACGTTCCAGACGTGACCCAGCGTGGCGTCGCCGACCGGCACGGAGATGGGGGCGCCGGTGTCCTGCACCTCGGCGCCGCGGATAAGGCCGTCGGTCGGCTGCATCGAAATCGCCCGAACCATGTTGTCGCCGATGTGGCCGGCGACTTCCAGGGTCAGGGTGCGCACATCCTCGCCGAGCGTGCGCTCGACGGTCAGCGCGTTGTAGATCTCCGGCATGCCGTCGGGAGCGAACTCGACGTCGACGACCGGACCGATGACGCGGACGACACGGCCGGTGGCACCCTGGCCCGTGGTCGACTGCTCGGTGGCGGTGGCTGTCATTTTAGAGCTCACTTCCTGTCCCGGCGAGCGCCTCTGCGCCACCGACGATCTCCATGATTTCCTGCGTGATCTCGGCCTGGCGGGCCGCGTTGGCGTCCCGTGTCAGCTTCTTGATGAGCTCGTCCGCGTTGTCCGTGGCGGACTTCATCGCGCGCCGGCGGGCAACCTGCTCGCTGGCCGCGGCGTCGAGCATCGCGGCATAGATGCGTGCCGTGAGATAGCGCGGCAACAGCGCGTCGAGCACGCCGGCGCCCTCTGGCTCGAACTCCATGAGCCCGGACATGCCGGACGGCGCGCCGTCCTCCGGCTCGGGAACGTCGGCCGGGTCGAGCGGCAACAGCCGCACCGCTGTGACCTTCTGGCTGGCCATCGACTCGAACCGGGTGTAGGCGAGGTGGATCTCGTCCACGCCGCCATCGGACGAGCCCTTGACGAACTGCTCGAGCAGGTCGTCAGCCACCGCCTTCGCGTCGTCGTACGAGGGCTGCTCGGAGAACCCACTCCAGGAGTGCGTGACGTCGCGACCGCGGAAGCGGTAGTAGCCGACCGCCTTGCGACCGACGAGGAACGGCATGACGGTCGACATGCCTTGCTCCCGCAGCTTGGCGGTGGTTTGCTCGCCGGCGCGAAGGACGTTTGCGCTGTACCCGCCGGCCAGCCCGCGGTCGCTCGTGATCACCAGCAGCGCCGCCGCGGCAACGGTCTCCCGCGGCGTCGTCAACGGATGGTCATCGGCGACCACGCCGGGCGCGGTCACGGTGCGCACGACGTCGGTGATCGCCTCCGTATACGGACGCGAGGCCGCGATCCGCTGCTGGGCCTTGACGATGCGAGACGCGGCGATGAGTTCCATGGCGCGCGTGATCTTCTTCGTCGACTGCACCGACTTGATGCGTCGACGAGCCTCGCGGAGCTGAGCACCCATTCCGCTACTTGCTCTCGGCCGTGGTCTCGAAGGTCTTCTTGAACTCCTCGATGGCGTTCTGCAACTGGTCCACGATGTCGCCCTCGATCTTCGTGTCGGCGATGATCGCGTCGTAGATCCCCTTGTGCTGGCGACCGACGAAGTCGAGGAACTCCCGCTCGAAGCGTGAGATGTCGGCCACCGGAACGTCGTCGAGAGCCCCGGAGGTGCCGGCCCAGATCGACACGACCTGGCGCTCCACGGAGTACGGCGTGTACTGCGGCTGCTTGAGCAGCTCCACCAGCCGCGCACCGCGCTCGAGCTGCGCCTTCGAGGCCTTGTCCAGGTCGGAGCCGAAGGCCGAGAACGCCTCGAGCTCGCGGTACTGCGCAAGGTCCAGACGCAGCCGGCCGGCGACGCTCTTCATCGCCTTGGTCTGCGCGTTGCCGCCGACCCGGGAGACGGAGACGCCGACGTTGATCGCCGGACGGACGCCGGAGTTGAACAGGTCGGTCTCGAGGAAGATCTGGCCGTCGGTGATCGAGATGACATTGGTCGGGATGTACGCCGAGACGTCGTTGCCCTTGGTCTCGATGATCGGCAGGCCGGTCAGCGAGCCGCCGCCGAGGTCGTCGGACAGCTTCGCGCAGCGCTCGAGGAGCCGCGAGTGCAGGTAGAAGACGTCACCCGGGTACGCCTCGCGACCGGCGGGACGGCGAAGCAGCAGCGAGATGTTGCGGTAGGCGTCGGCCTGCTTGGACAAGTCATCGAACACGATCAGCGCGTGCTCGCCGTTGTACATCCAGTGCTGTGCGATCGCCGAGCCGGCGTACGGCGCGATGTACTTGAAGGCGGCCGGGAACGAGGCGGGTGCAGCGACGATGGTCGTGTACTCCATCGCGCCGGCCTCTTCCAGCGAAGCGTGCACCTGCGCGACGGTCGAGCCCTTCTGGCCGATCGCGACGTAGACGCACTTGACCTGCTTCTTCTTGTCGCCGGACTTCCAGTTGTCGCGCTGGTTGATGATGGCGTCGAGCGCTACCGCGGTCTTGCCGGTCTGCCGGTCGCCGATGATCAGCTGGCGCTGACCCCGCCCGATCGCGGTCATCGCGTCAATCGCCTTGACGCCGGTCTGCAACGGCTCCTTCACCGGCTGACGAGCCATGACGTTCGGGGCCTGCAGCTCGAGCTCACGCCGCTCCGTCGAGGCGATCTCGCCCTTGCCGTCGAGCGGGCGGCCCAGCGGGTCGACCATTCGGCCGAGGAAGCCGTCGCCGACCGGGATCGACAGGACGTTGCCCGTGCGGCGAACCTGCTGACCCTCCTCGATGCCCTGCGACTCGCCGAGGATGACGCAGCCGATCTCGCGGACGTCGAGGTTGAGCGCGATGCCCAGGAGGCCGCCCTCGAACTCGAGAAGCTCGTTGGTCATCGCGGAGTAGAGGCCCTCGACTCGCGCGATGCCGTCACCGGTGTCCGTCACGATCCCGACCTCGTCGCGCGAGGCCTTGGGGTCGTAGGAGGCGACGAGACCCTCCAGGGCCTCGCGAATCTCCTCCGGGCGGATGCTCAGCTCGGTCACTACGTGCTCCTTGTGTCGATCAGGCGCGGGTCGGGCGGGCGCCCGATCGGCCGGTAAGCGTGCGGCGGGCTTCTTGAAGCTGACGGGCGACGCTGGCGTCGATGAGCTCGTCGCCGACCCGGACGGTCAAGCCGCCGATCAGCGAAGCATCCACGACGACCTGCAGCCTCAGCTCGTGCCCGAAGGTGCGGCTCAGCGCGGCGGCGAGGCCGCTCTGCTCCGCTTCTGACAGCTCGGTTGCGCTCGTGACGTGCGCGACGAGCCGATCGCGTCGCTGCGCGGCGAGACCGGACAGGTCCTGCAACGCACGCTCGATCGTGCGGCCGCGCGGTTCCAACACCACGCGCTCGATCAGCTTGTACGTCACGCCATTCACCTTGCCGTCGAGCAGCGTGTGCAGCAGCTGACGCTTGGCGTCGGCCGGAAGCTCGCGGTGGGTCAACGCGGCCCGCAACGGCGGATCGCCTTCGACGATCCGGCTGAACCGGAACAGCTCGTCCTCGACCGCGTCGAGATCGCCGGCGGTTTGCGCCGTGATGAGCGCGGCGTCGACGGCGATCTCCTCGAGGGCGTCGACGAGGTCGCGCGACTGCGACCACCGGGAGCTCACCGCTTCGCGCATGATGTCGAGCGAGGCAGCATCGATCCGGGTCGCCAGCAGCTGGTCGACGACGTGCACCTTCGCGACGGTGCTCGCCGCCGGGTCGGACAGTGCGCGGCGCAACGAGGCGCGACTACCCAACGTCGAGACCACGGCGAACAGCTCGTCCGACAACCGGGTCAGATCACCCGCTGTCGGCAGCTTCTCGCGCAGCCCCCTCAGGGAGTCGCGGCTCGCACCTTGCATCTGCTCTTCGCCCCGCCTTAGTTCCGCGCTGCGGTGTCGGCGCCGACACCGGCGATGAAGTCCTCGACGAGCTTGCGCTGACGCGCGTCCTCGCGCAGCGAGTCGTGGACGACCCGCTCGGCGAGCGTGGTCGCAAGCTCACCGATCTCGGCACGCAGCGCGAGGATCGTCTGCTGCCGCTCGGCGGCGATGCGCTCCTCGGCGTTGGCGAGCATCTCGTCGACCCGCGTCTGCGCCTCGGTCCGCGCCTCCTCGACGATCTGGGCACGTTCTGCCTGCGCCTGCTCGCGCAGACGCGTCGCCTCGCGCTTGGTCTCGACCAGCGCATCGGCGTACTCCTGCTCGGCCTTCTCCAACCGCGCCTTGGTGGCTTCCGCCTCGTCGAACTGCTTCTTGATCGCCTCAGCCCGAGCGTCGATTGCCGTGGTGACGCGAGGGACGATCCACTTGCCGAGGACGTAGAGGACGACGAGGAAGCAGAGCAGCTCGAAAAAGAACGTCCCGTTGGGGATGAGGAAGTTGTTCGTCTTCGCCTCTTCGGCGAGATGAACCGCGGCGGTTGGCACAGCCAAGCTCACTTGCCGAGGACGAAGACGAACAGCGCGGCGAAGGCGAGGTTGATGAAGTACGCCGCCTCGACCAGGCCAACGGTCAGGAAGAACTGGCCGGTGAGCTGGCCCTGCGCCTCGGGCTGCCGGGCGATGCCGCTGATCAGCGCGTTACCGGCAATACCGTCACCGATACCGGCACCGATTGCGCCGCCGCCAAGAGCGAGGCCGCCGCCGATAAGACCACCAGCGGTCTTGATCGCGCTCTCATAGTTGGTTGGGTCGGCCACTGTTATTTCTCTCCTTGGGTGGGACGCCTCGTCGCCGAGCGCGTCAGTGCTCCTCGGCCAGTGCGAAGCCGAAGTAGAGGATGGTGAGGAACGAGAAGATGAACGCCTGAATTGACAGGATGAGCCCGGCGTCAAAGATCCGCCAAACGACGTCGGCCGGCCCGAACAGCCAGAACCACTGCCATGGCAGCAACGCGATCACCGCAAGCATGATCCCGCCGGCGAGCACATTGCCGAAGAGCCGGAGCGCAAGCGCAAGTGGGTTGGCGATCTGGTCGATGACGATTGCAATGAACGCACCCACGCCCTTGGGCTTCGCCGTCAGCATCGACGTGACGTATCGAACGCGCTTGCGCTTGAATCCGACGTACGTGTAGCCGATCACCACGACGACCATGAGGGCGAACGTGAGGTTTGTATCGGCGGTCGGCGGTCCGAGTCGTTCCGGGTGGTGACCCGACGGGATCCACTCGAACCAGTTGCAGAACAGGATGAAGAAGAACAGCGCAAAGCCCAGTGGCACGAGCCACGGCGGAACGTCATGACCAACTGCGCCGGTGACATATGTCCGAACCTGCGTGACGACGGTCTCAACCGCGATCTGCGCGCGGCCGGGCACCCCACTAGTTGCCTTACGGGCGACCCACCAGAGAAAGAGGACCGTCACAACCGCGGCGATCGCGGTCGTATACATCGTGTCGACGTTGAACGTCATCCCGAGAAACTTGAACTGGGGGTGCTCTCCGACCTCGATGCTTGCTGCGAGCACTCGGCCCGCGACCGGATGGATCACTGGGCCACCACCCGGCGAAGCGGGCCGACGAGCAGCGTCATCAGCACAATCTGGAACGCAACCAGGCCGACGAAGATCCCCCAGCCGTTGCTGCGGTAGAGCGCGGCGATCAGAAAGGCGAAGAGCGAGATCAGCCCGAGCCGCGCCAGGGAGGTCTTCATGACCGCCGTCCGCGGGTTCGGTGCGCTCGGATTGAGAGCCTGCGTGTCGTTCCACAGCTTGCGAGCGTTGTAGCCGCCCATAGCGAGACCGAAGCAGACAAACGGGCCAATCGCCGGACGCCCGACCGCGAGCCCAGCAGCCACGGCGACGGCGCCGAACGCCGCCGCGGTGATCAGCGCATTCCGATACCCGCGCGCGACGGCGCTCCATTGAGCGTCGAGGGCCACCGTCTTCCTCTCACTGTTCGTCGGATCGGACTTCTTCGTCAGGTCTGGCGGATTGAGTTGTGATTGAGGTTGCTGGGGTATGAACGGCGCTGGATCGGGTATACGGCCGGATCACCTGATAGGCGCTGGCTGCGCCACCCAAGATACCAACCGCCAAGCCGAGCAGTGCGAGCAGGGGTGAGGTCGCCCACTCGTGGTCTCCGAGCACCCCCAGAAACACTCCGAGACCGACACAGACGCCGAACGTAGTCCCGACGCCGAGCAACCTGGTGAGGCTGATCGTCGGGGGTCTGTCCGCCACCTCTACGTTAGCCGCGAGGGCCGCGGTGGACGAACCGCAGCCTCGGCACGTTCGTCGCCACGAGCAGCGTCGCGACCGCCGCAAGGACGACTGCCGTCACCACGAGCGGGCGGCCATGCGACAACCCGAGCGCCACGGTCCCGCCCGCGATCAGGCCCGACCACGTGTACATGATCAGCACCGCGCGCGCGTGGGAGTGCCCGAGCGTGAGCAAGCGGTGGTGCAGGTGTTGCTTGTCCGGGGCCCACGGTGCCTGACCGGCCCGACTGCGTCGCACGATCGCCAAGACCAGATCACCGAACGGGATCGCCAGCAAGGCCAATGGGAGCAGCAGCGGCAAGAGGGTCGGCACCAGCCCGTAGTAGCCGAGCGCGTTGGGATCCAGCTGTCCCGTGAGGCTCACCGTAGCCGCAGAGAACACCAGCCCCAGCAGCATCGAGCCCGAGTCGCCCATGAAGATCTTGGCCGGGTTGAAGTTGTGCGGCAAGAATCCGATGCAGGCGCCCGCCAGCACCGCCGCGAGCAACGTCGGCGCCGTGGCCCGGTCGAAGTGATGGACCACGGACAGCTCGTAGGAGTAGGCGAAGAACGACAGCGACGAGATCGCGACCACGCCGGCCGCGAGTCCGTCCAGCCCGTCGATGAAGTTGATCGCGTTGATGGTGACCACCACGAACAACACGGTCAGCGGCACGCCGAGATCCGAATCGAGGGACAGCGCACCACCGCCGGGTAGCGGCACGTACAGCAGCTGCACGCCCTGCAGCACCATCACGCCGGCGGCCACGATCTGACCGGCGAGCTTCGTGAGTGCGTCGAGCCCCCAACGGTCGTCGGCCGCCCCGAGCAGCACGAGGACGCCGCCGCCGTACAGCACGCCTTGGGCGTCGCTGGAGTCGAAGACCCGTTGCAGGGTCGGCAAGCGGCTGGCGACGAGCAGACCGGCGCAGATGCCGGCGAACATGGCGACGCCACCCATTCGTGGCGTCGGAATCGTGTGGACGTCCCGGTCCCGGACCTCGGTCAGGACGTGCCACCGAACGGCGAGACGCAGGACGAAGGGCGTGAGGAGATAGGTGACCGCGGCGACCAAGACACCGGTGAGCACGTACTCGCGCACGGCGGGCGACAACCTCCTCCGATGGATGCCTGCTCACTGTACGACGCACGAACAGCAGGACACCGAACGCCCGCACCGGGCGTTTCGCATCACCCGAAAACAGACGATTTGCGCTATCCGACCAACAGCGAAAGCGGCACTGCGAGCGCCTCGTCAATCATTGCCGCGGCCCTTTCGTAGCCCGCCATCGGCCCACCGTATGGATCCGGGACGTCGTCGTCCGACGGGTCCTGTGGCGGCGCATATCCACGGCGACCGAACGCAGCGGCCGTCACCGCCCGGAAGCGCTCGACCGGGTCGGTGCTCAGCGTCGCGAGGTCGGCCGGTCGGATGTCGGACAGCAGCCGCGCGTACTCCCGCACGGTCACGGTGCGCGACGCCGCGCGAGGCACCATCTTGAGCACCGCGGACCGATGCTCGCGGGTCAGTCCGAGGACGAGATCGGCTGCGTCGACCGCGTCGACACCGAGCGCCTGCGCTGCGAAGCCGTCGTCGACTCCCCCGTAGCTGAGCAGCGTCTGCGCCGCCTCCGGCATCATGGGCTCTCCGACGAGCCCGAACGTCCCTGCGCTCGCCACCTCGATCCGCGCAGCGGCATCCCCGAGCTTGCTGTCGAGACGCGCGCGCAGCAGACGTTCGGCGAACGGTGAGCGGCAGATGTTTCCCGTGCAGACGAACAGCACGCGGTACACGTCAGCCACCGCTACTCGCCCTCGACCTGAAGGTCGGGCACGACTTCGCGCAAGTCGCCCAGGTCCAGGACACCGGTGCGCAAGAGCCGAGGCCGCTCGCCCGTCACATCGATGATCGTCGACGCCACGGAACCGCCGCTTGAACCGCCGTCGAGATAGACCGACACAGCAGCGCCCAGCTGAAGCCGGGCCTCCATCGCCGTCGTCGCCGCGTCATGTCCGGTCCGGTTGGCGCTCGACACGGCCAGCGGTCCGGTCCGGCTGATCAGGTCTTGCGCGATCTGGTCGGCGGGCATCCGGACGGCCACCGTTCCACGGCTGTCGCCGAGATCCCAGACCAGATGGGCGGTGTGGCGTACGACAAGCGTCAAGCCGCCCGGCCAGAACTTCTCGGAAAGGGCAGTCGCGGGCGCCGGCATCTGGTCGACGAGCGCGTCCAGCATCGCCGGCGAGGACACGAGCACCGGCACCGGCATGGAGCGGTCCCGACCCTTCGCGGTCAGCAACGCGTCGATCGCGGCGGGAAGGAACGCGTCAGCACCGACCCCGTACACGGTGTCGGTGGGCAGTACGACGAGCTCACCGCTTCGAAGGGCGGCGGCGGCCTCCTCGATTCCGGTCTCGCGCTCGTCCGGCTTGGCGCAATCGAAGACTCTGCTCATGCCGGCCACCGTCCCGTCGTGAAGCGCGGCCGCCCGGTGAGGTCGACGTGGTCACGGACATCGGCGAAGCCGGCATCACTGAAGACGCCCGGCGCCGACTCGCCCTGCCGGTCGGAGTGCTCCACGACCAACGTCCCGCCTGGTCGGAGCAGCACCCGTGCGCGCCGCACCACCCGTCGGATCACGTCCAACCCGTCCACCCCCGCCCACAGCGCCATCTCGGGATCGTGGTCGCGTACTTCCGGATCCACCTGCTCGCGTTCGTGGAGCGCGACGTACGGCGGGTTGGACGCGACCACGTCGACGAGACCGTCGCGGTCCGTCGGCGCGGTGTCGAGATCGGCATGATGAACGCGCACGCGCTGGCGCTCCGGTTCGTCCAGGGCGGCCAGGTTGTGCCGCATCCACTCGACCGCCTGCTCCGAGACCTCGACCAGATCCACCTCGGCGGCTGCATTCTCGTGCACCACTGACAACCCGATCGTCCCGCTGCCGGCGCAGAGGTCGACGACGCATGGCCGCTCGATGTCCTGGACGGCTGCGAGAACGGCATCGACGACCACCTCGGTTTCCGGGCGGGGAATGAAGACACCCGGACCCACCGCCAGCTCGAGATAGCGGAATCCCGTGGAGCCGACGAGATGCTGCAGCGGGATCCTGGACTCCCGGGCCACCACCAGCCCTTCGAGGTCGGATCCAGTTGCCTCGGCATGCCTGGCCAGGATCCGCGCGTCGTGATCTGCGCTGTCGATTCCAGCGGCGGCCAATCGGCTCGCCGCCTGTCGAACCGTCAACACTGCGCTACACCTACCCGCCGAGTGCAGTAGCAGTGTCGGCATCGGCAAGTGCCTGCACCACTGCGTCGAGGTCGCCGTCGAGAACCTGGTCGAGGTTGTAGGCCTTGAATCCGACGCGGTGGTCGCTGATCCGGTTCTCGGGGAAGTTGTAGGTACGAATCCGCTCACTTCGGTCGACCGTGCGCACCTGGCTGCGCCGGGCCTCTGACGCCTCGGCGTCGGCAGCTTCTTGTGCTGCCTGCAACATGCGCGCGCGGAGGATCCGCATCGCGCTCTCCTTGTTCTGCAGCTGCGACTTCTCGTTCTGGCACGACACGACGATGCCGGTCGGGAGGTGCGTGATGCGTACCGCCGAGTCAGTGGTGTTGACGCTCTGACCGCCGGGGCCTGACGAGCGGTAGACGTCGATCCGCAGATCGTTCGGATCGATCTCGATCTCGACTTCCTCCGCTTCCGGCATCACGAGGACGCCGGCCGCGCTCGTGTGGATCCGACCCTGCGACTCGGTTGCGGGTACGCGCTGAACGCGATGCACGCCCCCCTCGTACTTCAACCGGCTCCACGGCATCGGCTCGTTACGGCCGCGAAGCGCAATCGTCGCTTCCTTGTAGCCGCCCAGATCGCTCTCGGTCGCATCGAGAACCTCGGTCTTCCAGCCTTGCCGTTCGGCGAACCGCAGGTACATCCGCAATAGATCGCCAGCAAACAGCGCGGACTCGTCGCCGCCCTCGCCGGCTTTGACCTCGAGGATCACGTCCTTGTCATCGTTCGGATCGCGGGGGACCAGCAGCACTCGCATCTCGTCCGTCAGTCGCGCGACGGCGGCCTCGAGGTCCGGGATCTCGGCACGGAACGACGCGTCCTCGTCAGCGAGCTCCTTGGCCGCCGCCAGGTCGTCGCCGGCCCGCTGCCATTCGGCGTACTTCGACACGATCGGGCCTAGCTCGGCATAGCGACGGCCGACGGCGCGGGCTTTGCCCTGGTCGGTGTGGATCTCAGGATCCGCGAGTTGCTTCTCCAGATCCGCGTGCTCGGCAACCAACTCGTCAACGTGCTCGAACACGACTTCTCCAACTCCTTCGCGCGAGACCAGGGGTGCGCTCGCACGCAAGCGAGGGAGAGCGCCGCGTGCGGCTGATCCGCGCTAAGACTTCTTCTTGGAGTACCTCTGCTCGAAACGAGCGACGCGGCCGCCGGTGTCGAGGATCTTCTGCTTGCCCGTGTAGAAGGGATGGCAGGCCGAGCACACGTCAGTGTGGATGACGCCGTTCTTCGCGGTGCTCCGCGTGGTGAAGGTGTTCCCACACGTACAGGTCACGCTGGTCTCGACGTACTCGGGGTGGATCTCGGGCTTCACGTCTTCGCTCCTCATCGATTGGTCGCCGGGTCCCCGCAATGCAGGGTGAACCGGTACCGGTGCTTCTTCCAGTGTGCCTGAAGTGGAACCGGACGCGGTCAGCGCTTGTTCCCTATGCACCCTCAGCCGGGCTGGTCTTCTGGACCTGGAGCAGGAACTCGTAGTTGCTGTGCGTCTCCTTGAGCTTGGAAAGCAGAAGCTCCATGCCCTGCTGGGAGTCGAGCGCGTGGAGCACCCGTCGGAGCTTCCAGATGATCTGCAGCTCCTCGGGGGACATCAGGATCTCCTCCTTGCGGGTGCCCGACGGGTCGATGTCGACAGCCGGGAAGATCCGCTTGTCCGCGAGCTTGCGATCGAGCTTGAGCTCCATGTTGCCGGTGCCCTTGAACTCCTCGAAGATCACGGTGTCCATCGTGGAGCCCGTCTCGACGAGCGCAGTCGCGAGAATCGTCAGCGAGCCGCCGTTCTCGATGTTGCGCGCCGCGCCCAGGAACCGCTTCGGCGGGTACAGAGCTGTCGAGTCGACGCCGCCGGACAGGATGCGACCACTCGCCGGCGCGGCCAGGTTGTAGGCGCGACCGAGCCGGGTGATCGAGTCGAGCAGGATCACGACGTCATGGCCGAGCTCGACCAGGCGCTTGGCGCGCTCGATCGACAGCTCCGCGACGCTCGTGTGGTCCGACGGCGGGCGGTCGAAGGTGGAGGCGATGACCTCACCCTTCACCGACCGCTGCATGTCGGTGACCTCTTCGGGTCGCTCGTCGACGAGGACGACCATGAGGTGGCACTCAGGGTTGTTCGTGGTGATCGCGTTGGCTATTGCCTGCAGCACCATCGTCTTGCCGGCCTTTGGCGGCGAGACGATGAGTCCACGCTGCCCCTTGCCGATGGGAGCAACGAGATCGATGACGCGCGTCGTGTAGACGGTGGGCTCGGTCTCGAGACGCAGCCGCTCCTGCGGGTACAGCGGGATCAGCTTGCTGAAGTCCGGACGCTTCTTGGCCTCTTCGGGATCGATGCCGTTGACCGTGTCGAGGCGGACGAGCGCGTTGAACTTCTCACGCCGCTCACCTTCCCGCGGCTGGCGGATCATGCCTGTGACGGCATCGCCCTTGCGCAGACCGTAACGGCGTACCTGTGACAGTGAGACGTAGACGTCGTCGGGGCTGGACAGGTAGCCGCTGGTCCGGACGAACGCGTAGTTGTCGAGAATGTCGACGATGCCACCGACCGGCACGAGGATGTCGTCCTCTGAGATCACGGGCTCGGCGTCGTTCGGGCCGAAGCGGTCACGGCCACGACCGCGGTTCCGCTCGCGGAAGCGGCCGCGGCGGGAGCGGTTCGAACCGAACTCGTCGTCGCTATCACCTTGGCCCTCGCGGCCCTGGTGGTCGCGAGCCTGACCGTTGTTCTGGTTGTTCTGGTTGTTGTTCTGGCGGTTCTGGTTGGTCGGGCGGTTCTGCCCACCCCGGCTGTCCGGGCGCCGCTCGCCCTGCCGATCGTCGCGATCGTCACGATCGTCGTCTCGGTCGTGACGTTCGTTGGAACGGCGTGCCTCGGACGGGCGGGAGTCGCTGTCGCGCTGGGCGCGTGGCGCCGGCGTGCCGTTCGTCGCCTCGGGGGCCGACGCGGCGCCGGAGCGAGCGCCGCCCCCCTGCTTCGCCTGGATGGCCTCGATCAACTCGCCCTTGCGCATCTTGGCGGTGCCGGTGATGCCGAGATCGCCGGCGAGAGTCTGAAGCTCGGGCAGCAGCATTCCGGACAGCCCCTTGCGGCGCCCGTTGGTCGGGGCGGCGGTGGACTCGGCCTCGTGAGTGTCGCTCACTTAGGTCCTTCCCTATTTCTGGTGGGTGCGGCCGGGCAACGCCACGGCGGCACCAAGACCCGCCTTCGCGGCGGGAGCTGTCATGGAGCCGGTCCCGGGGGAGGATTTGCGCGTGCGCCCCAAGGCTCGAGGCGGGGAAGCTGCGGGTCGATCGACGGCAAGGAGACTTTGTGAGGCTCGGTACCGGGGACGTTGACTCGCTGCAGAGCGGAAACCTCGCCCCTATGGGGCGGCTATCGCAGGGACAGCCTAGTCGTCGCCGTCCATTCCTGCCAACAAAGGTCACCGAACCGTTATTCCAGTGTGTCCATCCCTTGCCCGAAGCAGCACACGACACGGCTCGCACGGCTCGAGAGGCGGACACCGAGGCACAGAAGAAGCCTCGTCCAGGGCAGCAGCGGATGTGTGCCGTTCGAGCTAGAGGGGCGCGAGATGGGCGCCCTTGCTGTCGACGTCGAGTGGCAAGGCGCTCCAGCCGCGGCGGGCGAACGTCACCGCGTGGTCGCGACTCGTGTTCGTCGTGAGGGCGAGCACCGTCGGCCCGGCCCCGGACACGACAGCGGGGATACCTGCCTCGCGGAGCTCGGCCACGAGCGCCGCGGTCTTGGGCATGGCCGAGGCGCGGTAGGGCTGATGCAGCCGGTCCTCCGTCGCGGCGAGCAGGTCGTCGGGGTGTGACCGCAAGGCTTCCACGAGCAGCGCGGCGCGCGCCGCGTTGGCGACGGCATCCGAGTGCGGGACAGTGTCCGGCAGCAGCTTGCGCGCGGCCTTGGTCGACGAGCTCGTGCCGGGCACGAACGCGACGGGTGCCAGAGCGGGCGAGACCGGAGCCTTGACCGCGCGCGCACCCGAGGCGTCGGTCCAGGCGATCGTCAGCCCGCCGAGCACGCACGCGGCGACGTTGTCGGGATGTCCTTCGAGCTCGGCAGCGAATGCAAGGACTGCGCCGTCATCCATGCGTTCGTTGCCGCCAACGACAAGAGCGCGTGCAGCGACGACACCCGCGACGATCGCTGCCGCGGATGAACCCAGGCCCCGGCTGTGCGGAATGCGGTTGGCGCACACGACTTCGAGCCCGGACGGGGCGCCGCCCAGGATCTTGAACGTCGCGCGCATCGACTTCACGACAAGGTGCCGCGCGTTTCGGGGCACGCTCGCCGCGCCCATGCCGGCGACGTCGACGGTGAGCCCGGGCTCGTCGGTGACACGGACGACAACGTCGTCATAGAGCTCGAGCGCGAGCCCCAGCGCGTCGAACCCCGGTCCGAGATTGGCGCTCGTTGCAGGAACCCGCACCCGAATCGGCGCAGCCTTGAACGTCGGCCCCGACCTGCGTGCCATCAGAGGTCCAGCGCCTCGGCCGCCGCGGAGACCTCGGCGGGGATGGTCAGCGGCGCCGGGGCGCCGGCGATCGCCCACTCCGGGTCCTTCAACCCATTGCCGGTGACCGTGCACACCACACGTAGCCCCGCATCGAGCGTGCCTTCGTGCCGGGCCTGCAACAGGCCGGCGACGCTCGCGGCACTCGCCGGCTCCACGAACACGCCTTCTTCCTTGGCAAGGATCCGGTAGGCCGCGAGGATGTCGCGGTCGGTGACCGCCTCGATCGCGCCGCCGGACTCATCGCGAGCAGCGAGCGCCTGCTGCCAGGACGCCGGGTTCCCGATCCGAATCGCTGTGGCGATCGTCGACGGCGCTTGCACCGGCGCGCCGCGGACGATGGGCGCGGCGCCCGCAGCCTGGAACCCGCGCATGACGGGCCGGTGCGTCGCAAGACCGTCCGCGGCGTACTCGACGTAGCCCTTCCAGTACGCCGTGATGTTGCCAGCGTTGCCGACCGGCAGGAAGTGCGCGTCAGGCGCGTCTCCCAGGGCGTCGCAGATCTCGAAGGACGCCGTCTTCTGGCCTTCGATGCGGAACTCGTTCACGGAGTTCACGAGCGCCACCGGGAACTTGTCCGCGAGATCGCGCGCCAGGTTCAAGCAGTCGTCGAAGTTGCCGTCGACCTGCAGCAGCCGCGCGCCATGAACCAGCGCCTGCGCGAGCTTGCCCATCGCGATCTTGCCGCGCGGCACCAGCACAGCGCAGACCATCTCCGCCCGCACGGCGTACGCCGCCGCACTCGCGGAGGTGTTTCCGGTCGAGGCGCAGATGACCGCTTTCGCACCTTCTTCGGCAGCCTTGCTGATCGCCATCGTCATGCCACGGTCTTTGAACGATCCCGTGGGATTGAGCCCCTCCACCTTCAGGTGCACGTCACACCCGGTGCGCCGTGACAGGCGTGGCGCGGGAACGAGTGGCGTACCGCCTTCGAGCAGGGTGATGACGGGCGTCGCATCGGTGACCGGTAGCCGGTCCCGGAACTCCTCGATCACCCCACGCCAGGGTGCCGACCGACCTACGGCGGCCGTCATGAGGCTCCTCCCTCGACTCGCATCACGCTCGCGACCGCGCGGACCACGTCGAGCTGCCGCAGCTCCTCGACCGTCGCGGCCAGTGCAGCGTCTGTTGCGTCGTGCGTCACGAGATCTAGCGTGGCATCGTCCCCGCGGCCTTCCTGGCGCACGGTCTGGATCGACACGTCATGCACCGCGAAGGCCTGCGCCACACTGGCGAGCACCCCCGCCTTGTCGGCGACGTCGAGGCTCACGTGATAGCGAGTGACGGTCTGACCCATCGGGCGGATCGGGAGGGCGGCGTATGACGAGTCGCCGGCACCGCGCGCGCCGGACAGCCGGTTGCGGCACACCGCCACCAGGTCACCCAGCACCGCGCTGGCGGTTGGTGCCCCACCGGCTCCGCGCCCGTAGAACATCAGCTGACCCGCGGCGTCCGCCTCGATGAACACCGCGTTGTAGGCGTCACGCACCCCGGCGAGGGGATGGCTGCGCGGCAGGATGGCCGGGTGCACCCGCACGCCGACCGACTCACGACCGTTGTGGTCCGGCGCGCGTTCCGCGATTGCGAGCAGCTTCACGACGCCATCCATGTCACGCGCACTCGCCACGTCGCTTGCTGTGACGTCTGAGATGCCTTCTCGATGGACGTCCGCGGCCGTCACGCGCGTATGGAACGCCAGCCCGGCAAGGATCGCCGCCTTCGCAGCAGCGTCGAAGCCATCGACGTCGGCCGACGGGTCGGCCTCGGCGTAGCCGAGCGCCTGCGCCTCCTCCAGCGCGTCAGTGAAGCTCGCGCCCGTCGCATCCATCTTGCTGAGGATGTAGTTGGTTGTGCCGTTGACGATGCCGATCACCCGGTTCACTCGGTCCCCCGCGAGCGACTCGCGCAACGGCCGGAGAAGCGGTATCGCACCCGCGACGCTCGCCTCGCAGTACAAGTCCGTATTGCCGCGTTCCGCCGCGTCGTACAGCGTCCCGCCGTCCTCGGCAAGCAGCGCCTTGTTGGCGGTGACCACCGAGGCGCCGCGTTCGAGCGCAGCGACGAGGAGCGACCGAGCGGGCTCGATCCCACCGATCACCTCGATGACGACGTCGACGTCCGCGCGGGCGACCAACGCCGCGCTGTCCGTCGTGAACAGCGAGGGGTCGACGGCAACGTCGCGGGCACGTTGCGGTCGGCGGACCGCGATACCCGCGAGCTCGACCGGTGCACCGATGCGATGAGCGAGGTCGTCTCCGTGGGCGTTGATCAGCCGCACGACCTCACTGCCGACGACGCCACAGCCGAGCATCGCAACCTTCAACGGCTTGCTCATTCGACTGCCCCGCTATCCAAGATCCAGGTCGAGCAGGTCGTCGTTCGTCTCGCGGCGCAGCATCACTCGGCTCGCTCCCGCTTTGACCGCGACGACCGGGGGGCGCGGAACGGCGTTGTAATTGCTGGCCATCGAGCGACAGTAGGCGCCGGTCGCCGCCACTGCGAGCAGATCACCCGGTGCCAGGTCGCTCGGCAACCACACGTCACGCACGACGATGTCCCCCGCTTCGCAGTGCTTTCCGACGACGCGGGCCAACATCGGCGGCGCATCGCTGTCGCGTGACGCGAGCAGACAGGTGTATGTCGCGTCGTACAGCGCGGTCCGGATGTTGTCGCTCATTCCGCCGTCGACACTCACGTAGGTCCGGATGCCGTCGATCTCCTTGACGGTGCCAACCTCGTAGAGAGTCACGCCGGCCGGGCCGACGATGGCCCGCCCGGGCTCGACGGCCAGTCGCGGCACCGGAAGCGACGCCACCTCGCACTCACGCTCGACGATCGCACGCAGCTGTTTCGCCACCTCGGCGACGTCCGCCGGGTCGTCGTCCGGCGTGTAGGCGATGCCGAGGCCGCCACCGAGGTCGAGCTCAGGCAGCGTGACCTCGGTGACATCTCGAATCGTCGCGAGCAGGCCGACGACACGGTGCGCCGCAACCTCGAACCCAGCCGTGTCGAAGATCTGCGAGCCGATGTGGCTGTGCAGGCCCACGAGCTCGAGCGACGGAAGCGCGGTGACTCGGCGAACCGCCTCGAGCGCCGCGCCGCCGGCAAGGGAGAAGCCGAACTTCTGGTCCTCGTGCGCAGTGGCGATGAACTCGTGGGTATGGGCCTCGACGCCGACGGTGACCCGGACCAGCACTCGCTGCCGAATCCCGGCGGCCTCTGCGACGTGCGCGAGGCGGGCGATCTCGTGATCACTGTCGACCACGATCCGTCCGACACCCGCCGCAACCGCCGCGGCGAGCTCATCGCGCGACTTGTTGTTGCCGTGCATGAGAATCCGGTCGGCCGGGAAGCCGGCCCCGAGCGCGGTAGCGAGCTCACCGCCGCTCGAGACGTCGAGCGAGAGGCCCTCCTCCTGCACCCAGCGCGCGAAGCCCTTGGAAAGAAACGCCTTACCGGCGTAGTAGATGTCGGTGTCGTCGCCGAAGGCAGCCCGGTAGCCACGGCAGCGGGCACGAGCGTCGTCCTCGGCGAGGAGGTAGGCCGGCGTGCCGTGCTCGGTCGCGATGTCCCGCACGTCGCAGCCGCCGACCCGGATGACGCCATCAACGCGCTCGGCCCCGAGTGGCCAGATCCGCGGGTCCAGCGCGCCAAGCGACTCGGGTGGTCCACCAAGCGGGTGCGACGTCGTGGTGTCGGCGTGCATCGCGCCGGCGGGATGGGCCTTCATGACCGACTACATCCGATCCGGGGCGGTCACGCCGAGCAGACCGAGGCCGCTTGCGAGGACGATCCGCGTTGCCTCGACCAGCCACAGGCGGGCCCGAGTGAGATCGGTCGCCGGCTCGTCGCCCATCGGCAGCACGCGGCACGCGTCGTAGAAGCGGTGGTAGGTGCCAGCCAGCTCTTCGAGGTAGCGCGCCACCCGATGCGGCTCACGGAGCTCGGCGGCGCTCGCGACGATCCTCGGGAACTCCCCGAGCGCCGCCAGCAAGTCGCCTTCCCTCGGCTCGGCGAGCAGACCGCTGTCGAAGTCGTCGCCACGTGCGATCCCCAGCTCGGCGGCGTTGCGCAACAACGATGCGATCCGCGCGTGCGCGTACTGCACGTAGAAGACAGGGTTGTCGTTCGTCTTCCGTGCCCACAGATCGACGTCGAGGTCGATCGGCGAGTCGCTGCTGTATCGCGCGAGGGCGTAGCGAGCCGCATCGACACCGATGGCATCGACGAGGTCGGCGAGAAGCACGACGTTTCCGGCCCGTTTCGACATCCGCACCGGCTCGCCGTCCTTGAGCAGGTTCACCATCTGCCCGATGAGGATCTCGATCGCTTGGTCCGGGTCGTCACCGAAGCAAGCGGCTATCGCACGCAGCCGTCCGACGTAGCCGTGGTGGTCGGCGCCGAGCATGTAGATGCAACGGTCGAAGCCGCGCTCCCGCTTGTCGAGGTAGTAGGCGCAGTCGGCCGCGAAGTAGGTCCACTCCCCGTCGCTCTTGCGGAGCACACGGTCCTTGTCGTCCCCGAGGTCGACCGTGCGCAGCCAGAAGGCGCCGTTGGACTCGTAGATCCGCCGTAGCTCGGTGAGCCGCCCGAACGCGGCTTCGAGCTCACCCTTCTCGTGCAGCGACTTCTCGTTGAAGTACACGTCGAAGACCACTCCGAAGTCTTCGAGCGACCGCTTGATCTCCTGGAACATGCGCTCGACGCCCTCGACCCGGAAGAGCTCGAGTGCGTCGGCCTCGTCGAGGCTCGTCGCCTCCGGGCGGTCGACGACGATGGCAGCGGCGATCTCGCCGATGTACTCACCGGCGTACCCGTCCTCCGGGATCTCCTCGCCCCGGGCGGCGGCGAGCAGCGACCGGGCGAAGCGGTCGATCTGGGAGCCGGCATCGTTGAAGTAGTACTCGCGTACGACGTCTGCGCCGGCCGCGGCGAGAATCCGGCCGAGCGCGTCGCCGACGGCTGCCCACCGGACCGCCCCGATGTGCACCGGGCCGGTCGGATTGGCCGAGACGAACTCGAGGTTGATCCGCTCCTTGGCGAGGGTGTCGGTACGTCCGTAGTCCGAGCCCGCCGCCACGATCGTGCGGGCGAGCTCGCCCTGCGCAGCCACCTCGAGGGTGATGTTGAGGAAGCCGGGACCGGCGACGTCGACCGAGTGAATGCCGGCGGTGTCCCTCAGCTGGGCGGCGATGACCTCCGCGACCTCACGGGGCGGGCGGCCTGCCGGCTTCGCGAGCTGCAGCGCCAC
>DASZTL010000110.1:0-17485 GCA_035548055.1 Mycobacteriales bacterium
GACCTACCGCAGGAGGTCGGCCGCCGGCCATGAACATCGTCGTGTGCGTGAAGCAGGTGCCCGACACCTACGAGGAAAAGAAGCTCAGCGACGCTGACAAGACCCTCGACCGCGAGGGCGTCGAAGGCGTCATGAACGAGCTGGACGAGTACGCCGTCGAAGAGGCGTTGCGGCTCAAGGAGGCACACGGCGGCGAGGTCACCATCCTCACCGTCGGCCCGGAGAAGGCGGTCGAGACGATCCGCAAGGCGCTGTCGATGGGTGCCGACGCCGCCGTCCACGTCGTCGACCCGGCGCTGCACGGCTCGGACGCGCTCGCCACGTCGTACGCCCTTGCGCAGGCGCTCGGGACCATCCAGCACGACCTGGTCATCCTCGGGGTCGAGTCGACGGACGCGCGGATGAGCGTGGTCCCGGCGATGCTCGCCGAGCGCACCGGTGCCGCGCAGCTGTCGTTCGCCCGCAAGGTCGAGGTCAACGGCTCGACCGTCAAGATCGAGCGGCAGACCGATACCGGCTACGACGTTGTCGAGGCGCAGACCCCGGCGATCGTCTCGGTCGTCGAGAAGATCAATGAGCCGCGCTACCCGTCGTTCAAGGGGATCATGGCGGCCAAGAAGAAGCCGCTGACGACGCTGAGCGTCGCCGACGCCGGCATCGACACCTCGAAGGTGGGTCTGGGCGGCTCCGGCACCTCGGTGGCCGAGTTCGCGGCTCGGCCGCCGAAGCAGGCCGGCACGATCGTCAAGGACGAGGGCGACGGCGGCGTCAAGCTCGCCGAGTTCCTCGCTTCGCAGAAGATCATCTGAGACCGGGACGACAGGAGAGGTAACGCAAGATGGCTGAGGTCCTGGTTCTCGTCGAGCACTTCGAGGGAGCGCCCAAGAAGGTCACGCTCGAGCTGCTCACCCTGGCGCGTTCGCTCGGTGAGCCGTCGGCGGTATACGTCGGCGCCGGCTACGACAACGCGAAGGCGGTGCTCGCCGAGTACGGCGCGCAGAAGGTCTACATCGCGGCCGACGGCGAGCTCGACAACTACATCATCGCGCCGAAGGCGGAGGTGCTCGCCCAGATCGTCGGCAGCGCATCGCCCGCTGCGGTGCTGATCCCGTCCTCGCCCGAGGGCAAGGAGATCGCCGCACGTCTCGCCGTGAAGCTCGACTCCGGCATCATCACCGATGCGGTGGGTGTGAGCGACGGCTTCGTGTGCGACCAGTCGATCTTCGGTGGCGGCTACACCGTCAAGTCGCAGGTGAGCAAAGGAACGCCGGTCATCACGGTTCGCCCGAACTCGACGCCGCCGGAGCCGTCGCCCGCGACGCCGGTCGAGGAGCAGGTGGCGGTATCGCTTTCCGACGCCGCGAAGAAGGCCAAGGTCCTCGAGCGGGTCAGCGAGAAGAAGGGCGGCCGCCCCGAGCTGACCGAAGCCGAGATCGTCGTCTCCGGTGGCCGCGGCCTGGGATCCGGGGAGCACTTCGCCCTGATCGAGAAGTTCGCGGACTCGCTCGGTGCCGCGGTCGGTGCATCACGTGCCGCGACCGATGCCGGCTGGTACCCGCATCAGAACCAAGTCGGGCAGACCGGCAAGACGGTCTCGCCGCAGCTCTACATCGCAGTTGGCATCTCCGGCGCGATCCAGCACCGGGCCGGTATGCAGACCTCGAAGACGATCGTCGCGATCAACAAGGACCCCGAAGCGCCGATCTTCGAGCTCGTCGACTTCGGCGTCGTGGGCGATTTGTTCGACGTTGTCCCGCAGGTAACCGAGCAGATCGAGGCGCGCAAGGGCTGACTGCAGGGTTCTCCCTGTAGTTTTTCGACGTGGCAACGGCCTGGTTCCAGCACACCCCGAGCTCGCTCGCCTCGCTGCAGGACCAGTTGGTCGCGGCGCAGGTTCGCGACTCGGTCGCGCCGTTCTCGCCGCTGTGGCGGCGGCGGTTCAGTGAGCTCAACCGCAGGGCCGCCACGATTCGCAGCGTCGCCGACCTCGAGTCGATCCCGGCGATGGGCGAGCGGGAGGTCAGCCCGACCGGTGACCCGGCCGGCATGGCCGCGCTGGTGCTGCAGGCCGGCGAAGCGGGATTCGCGCTGCACGCGGAAGGGCCGGCGCTGCGCCGGGCGATGCGGCTGCGGGTAATGCGCAATGACGCCTATCAGCGGGCCGTGGATGCGGACACGCGCGCGACCTCGTATGTCTTCTCCGGGTACGGGATGCGCTACCCGATCGCGTCGACTCGAGCGGACCTCGACACCATTGCCCGGGCCGGGGCGCGGCTGTGGGCGGTCCTCGGTCTGACCCGCAACGATGTCCTGCTCTCGGGGGTCGAGCCGGCCGCGACGACAGAGCACGTCGCATTGCAGTACGCCGCGCTCGGCGCAGGCGCTCCGGCGCTGTTTCCCGGCAGCCGGCCCGAGGCGATCGCCGCGGCGGCGCGGCTCGCCCCCCCGACAGTCCTCGCCTTGCCCACCGACGCCGCCGTCGAGGTCCTCGATCGGCTACGCGGCCTCAGCTCGCTGCGGACGGTGCTGCTCGTCGGCGCCCCCACCGACGCTGAGCGCCTCGCGGCGACCCACGCGGCGCACCGTGCCGTCGGTGCAGGCGACCTCGCCGTTCTTGCTGTCCACGCACCGGCGGGTGCCCGAGTCCTTTGGGGGGAGTGCCGGCAGTCCGGCGGAAAGACCGGCCTGCACGCGTATCCCGATCTGGATGTGCTGCAGGTGGTCGATCCGGAGTCCGGTGAACACACCACGGGTGGCGGCGAGCTCGTCCTCACCCAGGTCGGCATGCGCGGCAGCGCCCTGCTGCGGTGGCGGACCGGCGACGTCGTCACCGGCGTGACGACCCAGCCCTGCCCTGGGTGCCACCATGCGCTGCCGCGCGCTGAGGGATTGCGCCGCCACGCGCTGGTGAGCGGGCTCGGCACCGATGGCGAGGTCATCGACCTCCGGGCGATTGCCACCGCGCTAGGCGGGCGGCAAGACATCCGTGACTGGCGGATCGTGGCAGGACGGCGAGGCCGTGGGGGCTCACGCGTCGTGGTGCGGGTCGTTGCGAACGGTGGCGATGCGGCCGCCATGGTGATCGGGGCGGCGGCGGACATTCGCTCGCTCGCCGGCGCTCTGCCCACCCAGATCGTCCTGTCCGACCCGTACGAGATCCAGAGCCTGCGCGGCGAGCACTACTCAGAGCGGATTCTCGCGGAATAGGCCGGTTCGGCCGAGCCTTCTAGGCTCTGAATGTCAGTGCCGGTGCAATCGGCTTCAGTTCAGGGCGGGGGTGGGGTGGCAGACGTGGCTTACCTGGATCACGCGGCGACGACGCCGATGCTTCCCGAGGCGGTCGACCGGATGGCCGAGCTGCTCGGCCGGGTCGGCAACGCCTCGTCGCTGCATGCCGCGGGTCGGCAGGCACGGCGCATCGTCGAGGAGTCGCGTGAGACAGTCGCGGCGGCCTTGGGTGCCCGGCCCAGCGAGGTCGTCTTCACCAGCGGTGGCACGGAGAGCGACAACCTCGCCGTGAAGGGCCTCTACTGGGCTCGGCACGACGCCGATGACCTGCGCCGCCGCGTCCTGGTCAGCGCTGTCGAGCACCATGCCGTGCTCGACCCCGCGGTATGGATCGCCGAGCGCGGTGGCGGCGAGCTCGTGGTCGTCCCGGTGGATGCGCTCGGTCGGTTGTCCCCGGACTCGCTGCGGGCAGCGATCGACGAGGCGCCCGACCAGGTGGCTGTGGTCAGTGCGATGTGGGCCAACAACGAAGTCGGCACGGTGGCGTCGGTCGCCGAGCTCGCCGAGGTGGCTGCGGAGTACGGCGTCCCCTTGCACACCGATGCGGTGCAGGCCGCCGCATCGTTGCCGGTTGACTTCGCCGCATCGGGTGCGGCGGCGCTGACCGTCACGGGGCACAAGCTTGGTGGTCCCGTCGGGGTCGGTGCTCTGCTGCTCGGGCGCGACGTCGAATGCGCGCCACTGCTGCACGGCGGCGGGCAAGAGCGTGACGTCCGATCGGGCACCCTCGACGTCCCGGCGATCGCCGCCTTCGCGGTCGCGGTTGAGGTCACCGTCAAGGAGCAGGCGCAGCGGGCCGAGTCGTTGGCCGCCCTCCGTGACGACCTGATCCGTCGCGTGCTGGACGTCGTACCCGATGCCCAACTCAACGGTGATCCGACGAGCGCCCCGGCACATCGGCTGCCCGGCAATGCCCACTTCTCCTTCCCCGGCTGCGAGGGTGACGCGTTGCTGATGCTGCTCGACGCGCAGGGCATCGAGTGCTCCACCGGCTCGGCCTGCTCGGCAGGTGTGGCTCGGCCGAGCCATGTGCTGATCGCGATGGGGCAGGATGAGGAGCGAGCGAAGTCGTCGTTGCGCTTCTCCCTCGGGCACAGCTCGACGGCTTCCGACGTCGATGCTCTGATCGCCGCGATCGGACCGGCTGTGGAACGAGCACGCACGGCGGCGGCGCGCTAGTCATGAAGGTTCTTGCCGCGATGTCAGGCGGCGTGGACTCGGCCGTGGCCGCGGCGCGGGCGCTCGACGCCGGTCACGACGTCACAGGAGTTCATCTCGCCCTGTCTCCGAAGCCCGCCTCCTTTCGCGATGGCGCGCGCGGCTGCTGCTCTCTCGAGGACTCACGGGATGCTCGCCGGGCCGCCGACGTTCTCGGTATCCCGTTCTATGTCTGGGACGTCGCGGAGCGCTTCAACCGCGACGTCGTCGAGGACTTCGTCGCCGAGTACGCCGCGGGCCGTACGCCGAACCCCTGCGTGCGATGCAACGAGCGGATCAAGTTCGCGGCGGTCCTCGATCGGGCGCTCGCTCTTGGCTTCGACGCGGTCGCGACCGGTCACTACGCCCGGATCGTCGACGGGCGGTTGCACCGCGCGCTCGACGGCGAGAAGGACCAGTCCTACGTCCTGGCGGTCTTGCGGCCCGACCAGATCGCGGCGGCGATGTTCCCCTTGGGACAGTCGCGCAAGGCTGAGGTGCGGGAGGAGGCGGCCCGGCGCGGGCTGGCGGTCGCCGCCAAACCGGACAGCCATGACATCTGCTTCATCCCGTCCGGAGACACGGCCGGTTGGCTGCGCTCGCGGCTGGGCGACGCGCCGGGCGACATCCTCGATGAGTCGGGTTCGGTGGTCGGTCAGCACTCGGGGACGTACGGGTTCACCATCGGACAGCGGAAGGGCCTCAACATCGGCAGCCCGACCGAGGACGGCCGTCCGCGCTACGTGTTGTCGATCTCGCCGGTCGACCGAACGGTGACCGTCGGGCCGGCCGAACGCCTCGAGGTGTCTCGCATCGAGTGCGGCGAGCCCACGTGGTGTGGTGCCGCGCTCGCACCGGATCGGGTCGTTGCGCTCGCCCAGGTGCGAGCCCACGCCGAGCCGGTCGCATGCACCGCCTACCTCGACGACGGTCGACTGGTCGTCGAGCTCGCCGATCGGCTGGCAGGGGTGGCGCCGGGGCAGACGCTCGCGCTGTACGAGGCCGACCGCGTGATCGGCTCGGCGACGATTGAGTCCGCCGCTTGAGGGTTTCACCCACGCCCGGAACCACGCGGTACGCGGTCTGGCTGCACGCGGTGAACCTCGGCAGCCACAAAAAGGTGCCGATGGCCTGGCTGCGTGATGCCGCGACAGATGCCGGCTTCGAAGGCGTCGCGACGTACCTGCAGAGCGGGAATCTCGTCGTGTCGTCGGCGGCGACGGCCGACGTCGTGCGAAACCAGGTCACCGCGCTGATCCGGGATGGTCGTGATCTCGACGTCGACGTGACCGTGCGCAGCCGCACCCAGCTCGCCAGGGTGATCGACCGAAACCCGATGCGTGACCGCGTCGGCGAGCCGTCCAAGCTCCACGTCAGCTTCCTGACGGGCAAGCCCGACGCCCAGGGCGTCGCCTCGATCGACGTCGAGAAGTACGCACCCGACGAGTTCGTGGTGTCCGGGACTGAGATCTACCTGTGGTTTCCGAACGGCGCCGGGAGGTCGAAGCTCGCGACACTGCCCTGGCGCAAGAAGGTCGGCGTCGGCGGTACGGCGCGCAACTGGCGGACCGTGCTCGCGATGCTCGAACTGCTTGACGAAGGGTGACCGGTTGTACGCGGGGCGCGACATAAACTCCCCGGCATGGCCGACTCCGTCCAGCTGACCGACCTCGACGTCATCGCGCGCTACAGCATCGCGGTGCGCTCTGCCACGGCGGACCGTGACGAGCTGCTCGAGACGCTGCGCGCGGACGTGGCGTGGCTGGAACGGGGGCGAACCCGAAGCAGCACCAGCGCCGGCCGTTCGCCGGCCGACGGCGACGAGGCGGCGCAGGAGGAGGCGGACCTCGAGGAGCCGGAGTCCTCGTCGCGCCCGAAGCGGGCGACCTCCGCCAAGCGCGCGACAGCCAGGCGCTCGTCGCGCACTTAGGGGCAGCGAGAGAAGAGATCGTGGCCGAAGGGTCTCAGGCCGCTGGCCGCTGCATAGCCGAGGTGGCCCTTGCCATCGGTCCCACCGGTCGTGATCCCGAAGATGTCCTCGAGGCTACGCAGCAACGAGTAGTGGTTGTACGGCATGGTGTCGCGCTTGCCCTTGGCCACACAGTGGCCGATGACGAGGGTCCCGATCCGTCCACCACCAGGACCGGTGATTCCGGGGAGTGGGTTGGTAGGCCCGGCCTGCTCACCACAGCAGCTGGACGAGTCCGAGGTCTCCGACTCGTCGGAGGTGATGATCAGCACGCCGCCCTTCTTCCACGCCGGTGAGCGTTCGATCCGCGGCACCCACACCGAGAGGAAGTTGTCGACCGACGCCAGGCCGCCCTTGCGCTGACCCTTCGCGTCCGGCCCCGCACAGTTCGTGTCGTGACCGTCGTTGCACAGGTTGGGAGTGATGAAGGAGAAGCTCGGCGTCGTTCCCGCGCGCCGCAGGTCTGCCCGCAGCGCCGTCAGCGGTACCACGTGCTTGCGGCACCGGCCGGAGTCGATCAGCGAGTGGAAGTAGACGAACGGGTTGTGCCGCGCGGCGTACTGGTCCCGCGCCGTCGCGGTCTGCGTTGCGTCGCGGCCGAGCGCGTCGGTGTGCGGCACGCCGCAGCGCGCTTGTTCCCTGGCCGGGTTGTTGCCCATGCTGTCCATGTAGCCGCGCCAGCTGATGTGACGGGCGGAGAGCTGGTCAGCCAGCGTCTTGACGTTCGACGGGTAGACGCAGCCGACGCCCACCGCCTGGCCTGAGCTCGTCATCGGAGCGGCCGCCGTCGTGCCGTTGAAGTCCAGGTAGAGCGGGCAGTCGGCTGAGGTCAGCGGGTTCGGTGCCTGGCCGGAGATCATCGCGATGTAGTTGTCCTGCGACAGGTGCCCGGTCGCGTAATAGTTGGTGAGCAGCGTGCCTCGTCGTTGCAGCGTCTTGCCGAGGTATGGATGCGGGTTGTGGAGGTACGTCGACTCTGACGACTCGTTCTCCAGCACGATGACGAACACGTGATGGATGCCCAGTTTCGACAGGGCCTTCTTGCCTGGCGTGTGGTGCGCAGCGGGCGCTCCTGCGACGAGCCCGCCGCCGGCGAGGACGAGAGCAGCGGTCGACAGCAGGATGACGAATCGGCGCACGGCCGTGATTGTGTCAGCCCCGGATGTCTCCAGGGTTTCCTAGTCTCGACCCTCATGGGAGCAACGCTGGCGGGAGTCGCGACCGGCATCGGCTCGCTCCCGGGCACCGACATCGATGCCGCGATGGCCGCGACCTTCGACGCGCTGCCGGACCTGCCCCACATCCCAGAGCTTCCGGGCCGTGGTCCGGGGGCGGACATCATCGGCCGGACCGCGGCGCGGCTCGCCGGGCTCGGGATCGACCGGACCCCATCCGGATGGCGCCTGGTCGACCGGCCCGGTCTCGACCAGCGGGCGGCGCAACAGCTGCTCGAAGCCGATCTCGATGCGCTGCTGCCAGTGGCGGGGCCCGGCTACGACGGATCCCTGAAGCTGCAGCTCGCGGGTCCGTGGACGCTGGCGGCATCGGTGGACCTACCTCGCGGCGGGGCAGCCCTGGGTGATTCCGGCGCGGTTCGCGACCTGGTCGCCTCCCTGGCGGAGACCGCGAGGGAGCACGTCGCCGACGTTCGCCGACGGGTCCCGGGGGCACAGCTCGTGCTGCAGCTGGACGAGCCGAGTCTGCCGGCCGTGCTGGCCGGTCGAGTCCGCACCCAGAGTGGGCTCGGCACGCTGCGGGTTCCGGAGGAGACCGATGTCGTCGCCGCCCTCGGCCAGGTCGTGGACTCGGTCGACGTACCCGTGGCCGTGCACTGCTGTGCCGCTCAGCCGCCGCTGCGGCTGTTCCGCTCTGCGGGCGCGGCCGTTGTCGGCATCGACCTGACCCTCGGGGACGTCGATCGTGACGGCCTCGGTGAGGTCATCGACGGCGGCGGAGTCGTCTGGCTCGGGGTCGTGCCGTCACTCGGTCCTGGTATCCCGCCCATCGCTCGCGACGTTGCCGCGCCGGTCCGCAGGCTCTGGCACGAGCTCGGGTTCGACGCTGAGCAGCTACCCGCCGCGGTGGGGGTCACGCCCGCATGTGGGCTCGCGGGAGCGTCACCGGGCTGGGTCGCGACTGCATACCGCCTGTTGGGACAGGTCGCGCGGGCACTGTCCGAGGCGCCGGAAGGGGTCAGCTGATGGCCGGGAAACGCGGCGAACCTCCGCTGAGCGTGGTGCATCGTCACCGGGAGCTGTCGGCCGAGCTCGAGGATCTCGCCTACCGCTACTACGTCCTCAGCCAGCCGACGGTCGCCGACGCCGAGTACGACGCCAAGATGCGCGAGCTCGAGGCCATCGAGGCCGAGCACACCTCTCTGCGCACGCCGGACTCGCCCACCCAGAAGGTCATGGAGTCGCTGTCCACCGACTTCGCGGAGGTGCGCCACCTAGAGCGGTTGATGTCGCTCGACAACGTCTTCTCCGACGAGGAGTTCGATGCCTGGGTCGCGCGCGCGACACGGGAGACCCCCGTCCAGTCCTGGCTGTGCGAGCTGAAGATCGACGGGCTTGCGGTGGACCTGGTGTACGAGAACGGCCGACTGGCACGAGCCGCGACTCGTGGCGACGGAGTGACGGGCGAGGACGTGACGCACAACGTCCGCACCATCTCCAACGTGCCATCGCGGCTCACCGGAAAGAAGCTGCCCGAGCTGCTGGAAGTGCGCGGCGAGGTCTTCTTCCCGACCGCGGCGTTTGCCGAGGTCAACGTCGGTCTGGTCGAGGCCGGGAAGGCGCCGTTTGCGAACCCGCGCAACGCGGCAGCCGGGTCCTTGCGGCAGAAGGATCCGCGGGTCACCGCGAGCCGGCCGCTGGCGCTGACCCTGCACGGCATCGGGGCCCGGCAAGGGTTCGATGCGGCCAGTCAGTCCGAGGCATACGCGGGCTTGCAAGCCCTCGGCCTGCCCGTGAGCGCGCGCTATGAGGTCGTTGAGGGCGTGGCGGGTGTGCGCCGCTACGTCGCGCACTGGGGCGAGCACCGCCACGACATCGAGCACGACATCGACGGCGTCGTGGTCAAGGTCGACTCCTTCGCCCTGCAAGGCAGGCTGGGGGCCACGTCGAAGGCGCCGCGCTGGGCAGTCGCCTGGAAGTACCCGCCGGAAGAGGCGACGACCAAGCTCAACGGGATCTTCGTCAACGTCGGCAGGACCGGCCGGGTCACCCCCTTCGCGGCATTGGAGCCGGTGCATGTCGGCGGGGTCACCGTCAGCACCGCGACGCTGCACAACGAGGACGAGGTCAAGCGCAAGGGCGTACTGGTCGGCGACACCGTGGTGGTCCGGCGGGCGGGCGATGTCATCCCCGAGGTCGTCGGACCGGTGGTTGATCTGCGCACCGGCGACGAGAAGGCCTTCGTCATGCCCACGGTGTGCCCGGAGTGCAACACCCCACTTGGTCGGGGTGAGGGCGAAGTCGACTGGCGCTGCCCCAATACGGTCAGCTGCCCTGCCCAACGGCGCGAGGCGGTGTTCCACATCGCCGGCCGGGGCGCGCTCGACATCGACGGCCTCGGCTACGAGACCGCGGTCGCGCTGCTCGACGCGGAGCGGATCAGCGACATCGGCGACGTGTTCCACCTGACTCCCGAGTCGTTCGAGGGCCTGCGCGGATTCGGTGACAAGAAGATCGCGCAGGTCCTGGCCGGCCTCGATGCGGCGCGGCACCGTCCGCTCTGGCGACTCCTGGTCGGCTTGTCGATTCGGCATGTCGGACCTACTGCAGCGCAGGCGCTGGCGCGCGAGTTCCGCTCGCTGGACGCCATCGCGGCAGCCTCACCCGAGGAGCTCGCGGCGGTCGACGGCGTCGGCCCGACGATCGCGGCTGCGGCGGCGACCTGGTTCGCCGATGAGCGGCACCGCGACATCATCGAGCGGCTGCGGACCGGTGGTGTGTCGATGGTTGACGACAACGCACCCGAACGGGGGTCCGGCCTCCTGGAAGGCCTGACGATCGTCGTGACCGGGACGTTGGCGGGCTACACCCGAGATGGGGCGGCCGATGCGATCCAGTCCCGAGGTGGCAAGGTCACCGGCTCGGTGAGCAAGAAGACGTCGTACGTCGTTGCCGGCGACGCGCCCGGCGCCGCCAAGTACGACAAGGCCGTCGATCTTGACGTGCCCATCCTCGACGAGGAAGGCTTCGACATGCTGCTTGCCGGCGGGCCGGACGCCCTGGGCTCCTAGACTCGCTGCGTGGCCGCTATCAGCCGCGCTGACGTGGCGCATCTCGCATCGCTGGCCCGCATCTCGATGACCGACGACGAGCTGGACGTCATGGCCGGACAGCTCGACGTGATCCTCGGCGCTGTCAGCCGGGTGCAAGAGGTCGCGGCCGCGGACATCCCACCCACTTCGCACCCACTCCCGCTGACGAACGTGCTTCGCGACGACGCGCCGGCCCCGTCGTTGCGGCCGGCCGACGCGCTCGCCGCCGCGCCGAGTGCCGAGGAGCAGCGCTTCCGGGTGCCGCGAATCCTGGACGAGGAATGACCGCCCGGGAGATCTGCCGACTCGACGCGACCGAGACGGCGCGCCGCATTGCCGATCGTGACGTATCAGCGGTCGAGGTGGCGCAGGCGCATCTCGACCGGATCGCCGCACTCGACGGTGACTACAACGCCTTCTTGCATGTCGACGCCGACGGCGCCCTCGCCCAGGCGAAGCGCGTCGATGCCGGAGAGGTGAGTGGGCCGCTCGCCGGCGTCCCGCTTGCGCTCAAGGACGTCATCGTCACGAAGGGCGTACCCACGACCGCCGGTTCTCGGATCCTGGAAGGGTGGGTCCCGCCGTACGACGCCACCATCGTCGAGCGGATGCGTGAGGCCGGCATCGTGGTGCTCGGCAAGACCAACATGGACGAGTTCGCCATGGGCAGCTCGACGGAGCACTCCGGGTATGGGCCCGCGCACAACCCCTGGGGCCTCGACCGCACTCCTGGCGGATCCGGCGGAGGCTCCTCGGCCGCAGTCGCCGGCTTTCTGGCGCCCCTGGCGATCGGGACCGACACCGGCGGGTCCATCCGCCAGCCGGCTGCGGTGACCGGCACGGTCGGTATCAAGCCGACGTACGGCGGCGTGTCGCGCTACGGGCTCATTGCCTTCAGCTCCTCACTGGACCAGGCCGGACCGTGCGCCCGTACGGTGCTCGATGCCGCTCTCCTGCATGAGGTGATCGGTGGCCATGACGCGCGCGACTCCACATCGATCGACGCGGCCGTGCCGCATGTGGTCGAGGCAGCGCGCAGCGGTGATGTGACCGGCATGCGGATCGGGGTTGTGAAGCAGTTCGCCGGTGACGGCTACCAGCCCGGCGTCAGCGCGCGCTTCGACGAGGCCGTCTCGACCCTCGCCGCCCTTGGCGCCGAGGTGGTCGAGGTGTCCTGCCCGCACTTCGACTATGCGCTCGCCGCCTACTACCTGATCGCGCCGAGCGAAGCCTCGAGCAACCTCGCCCGTTATGACGCGATGCGATACGGACTGCGCGTCGGCGACGACGGCGAGGCTTCCGCCGAAGCAGTCATGGCCGCGACGCGCGAGGCCGGATTCGGCGCCGAGGTGAAGCGTCGCATCATCCTTGGCACCTACGCGTTGTCGGCCGGCTACTACGACGCGTACTACGGCCAGGCGCAGAAGGTCCGCACTCTCATCAAGCGCGACTTCGAGTCGGCCTTCGAGCAGGTCGACGTCCTCGTGTCGCCGACTACGCCGACCACGGCATTCAAGCTGGGTGAGCGGGTGGACGATCCGCTCGAGATGTACCTGGCGGATCTGTGCACGATTCCGTCCAACCTGTACGGCGGTCCCGCGATGTCGGTGCCCTGCGGGCTGTCCGACGACGGGCTGCCAGTCGGTTTCCAGGTCATGGCCCCGGTGCTGGCTGACGACCGTCTGTACCGGGTAGGCGCGGCGCTCGAGGGCGCCCTCGACACCGTGGCACTGCTCGACGAGGCATGGGCACGCAGCACGTCACAAACTTCTCGCGCATAGCCGCCCGTACCGCGGGCACGTCGATCTCGTGTCCAGCGAGTCGGCAACTACCACCTCCGGTCTGGCGTTCGTCAAGTTCGCATTCTCCGGACGCCACCGGTTCGTCACCGGCATCGCCATGCTGGCTGCCATCGGGGGCTTCCTGTTCGGCTACGACACCGGCATCGTCAGCCAGGCACTGCCTTACATCGCGAAGGAGTTCCACGCTTCTGCGTTCGAGCAGTCGTGGATCGTCGCCTCGCTCCTGCTCGGAGCGGTCGTCGGCGCGATCGGGTCGGGCTATCTGTCCGATCGCATCAGTCGCAAGTGGACGAAGTGTCTCTCAGGCTGCGTGTATGTCGTCGCGGCGATTGCCGCTGCCTTCGCGCAGGACGTGATCTGGTTGTGCCTGGCGCGGTTCGTGTTGGGGTTCGCCGTCGGGACCGCGTCGTTCGTCAGTCCCGAGTACATCTCCGAACAGACACCGCCACGAGTGCGCGGTGGGACCGTCACCTACAACCAGATCATGATCACGCTCGGGATCTTCCTGGCCTACCTGGTCGGGTTCGGGCTGCGCGACGTCACGGACAACTGGCGGTGGATGCTCGGCATCGGTGCCGTGCCGGGCGCTGTGCTCGCCATCAGCATGGTGTTCGTTCCGCACACGCCACGTTGGCTGATGAGCAAGGGGCGGCAGGACGAAGCGCGCGCGGTTCTCGAACGGACGCGGCAGGACGCCGACATCGACGCCGAGCTCGAGGACATGAAGCGAGTCGTTGAGGCATCGTCGCGCTACTCGGTTCGTGACCTGTTCCGCCCGCAGCTGCGGTCGCTGATGATGGTCGGGATCTTGCTCGCGGTGTTCCAGCAGTTCGTCGGCATCAACACGGTCATCTACTTCGCGACGACCATCTTGAAGTACACCGGCGTCTCGACGAACACCTCCGTCGCGCTCGCGGTCTTCGTCGGGCTGACGAACTTCATCACGACGATCGTCGCGGCGCTCCTCATGGACTGGGTGGGGCGCCGCAAGCTGCTGCTGCCCGGCACCGCGATCCTCACGGTGGCGCTGGTAGCGCTCGGGGCCTACTTCCACTGGCCGGTCATCAACCAGGGCCACTCCTGGGTCGGCCTGGTGTGCCTGATCGTCTACATCATCGGATTCGCGATCGGTCTCGGGCCGGTGTTCTGGTTGATGATCAGCGAGATCTACCCGTTGCACCTGCGGAGCAAGGCGATGGCGATTGCGACGGCCTTCAACTGGGGTGCGAACTTCATCGTCAGCTACTACTTCCTTCAGATGGTCGATGCGATCGGCCGTGCTGCAACCTTCTGGGTCTATGCCGGCCTCGGCGTGGTCGCATTCGCCTACTTCGCGGTGAAGGTGCCGGAGACCAAGAGCCGAAGTCTCGAAGAGATCGAGCAGGAGATCGTCGGCACGCACGAGCCCGTCGCCGCGTAACTGCTCACAGGCGCTGCGCCGCGCGCAACGCCTCACGTCGCAGGTCGCGGTCGAGCCGGTCGACGTACAGCTTGCCGTCGAGGTGATCGCACTCGTGCTGGAGGCAACGCGCCATGAGCCCGGTGCCCTCAACCCGGGTCGGCCTGCCGGCTTCGTCGACGCCCTCGACCGCCGCGAACTCGGCGCGGCGGAGCGGATACCACAGACCGGGTAGCGACAGGCAGCCCTCGTCCCCGTGCTGCTCACCCTCCGTTGCGACGAGCCTGGGGTTGACGACAACGCCGACCTCGTCATCGACGAACCAGCTGAATGCCCGCAGCCCGACGCCGATCTGGTTGGCGGCGAGACCGGCTCGGCCCTCGCGTGCAGTGACAGTGTCGATCAGGTCGCGGCAGAGTGCGGCCACCGAGTCGTCGAAGTCCGTGACCTCATCACAGGGGGTTCGAAGCACGGGATCACCCCAGCGCCGGATCTCCCGCTCAACCACTACGTCAAACTAGATGAGTGACCTACGACGATGTCCTGGAGCGCTACGAGCCGGTGCTCGGCCTGGAAACCCACGTCGAGCTCGGTACGGCGACGAAGCTGTTCTGCGGCTGCTCGACAACCTTCGGCGCGGACCCGAACAGCCAGGTGTGCCCGGTGTGTCTGGGCCTGCCGGGGTCGCTGCCGGTCACGAACCGCAGAGCAATCGAGTTCACGATCAAGATCGGCCTCGCGCTGCATTGCGAGATCGCCGAGTGGTGCCGGTTCGCCCGGAAGAACTACTTCTATCCGGACATGCCGAAGGACTACCAGGTCAGCCAGTACGACGAGCCGCTTTGCACCGATGGCTACCTCGACGTCGTCGTCGACGGCGAGACGCATCGTGTCGAGATCGAGCGGGTGCATCTCGAAGAGGACACCGGCAAGTCGCTGCACGTCGGCGGATCGACCGGGCGCATCCACGGGGCGACGCACTCGCTCGTCGACTACAACCGCGCCGGAATCCCGCTGGTGGAGATCGTCACCCGTCCGGTGCGCGGCGCCGGGAAGAAGGCCGCGCAGGTTGCCCGCGCCTACGTGACCGAGCTGCGGGACGTTCTGCGTGACCTGGGCGTCTCCGACGTCCGGATGGAGCAGGGCTCGATGCGGGCGGACGTCAACGTCTCGCTGATGCTTCCGGGCGCCGACCGGCTGGGCACGCGAACGGAGACCAAGAACGTCAACTCGTTGCGGTCTGTCGAGCGTGCCGTCAGATACGAGGTGGAGCGCCAGGCCGCAGTGCTCGATGCCGGAGATCGCGTGGTCCAGGAGACCCGCCACTTCCACGAGGACAGCGGCAGCACGAGCTCCGGACGGGTCAAGTCCGATGCCGAGGACTACCGCTACTTTCCGGAGCCAGACCTGGTCCCGCTGGCGCCGCCGCGAGACATGGTGGAAGAGCTACGTGCCACCTTGCCGGAGCCGCCGAGCGTGCGCAGAGCTCGCTTCGCGGAGACGCATGGTTACACGCCGGTCGACATGGACCAGATGATGAACGCCGGTGTCGTCGACCTGGTCGCAGCGACGATCGACGCCGGCGCCCCCGCCGCGAAAGCGAAGGGCTGGTGGCTGGGGTACCTCGTCGGCAGGGCGAACGACCTCAGGGTGGACGTCGGCGAGCTGGCGGTGACACCGGCATCGGTCGCACGAATCAGCGCGTTGGAGGACGAGGGATCGCTCACCAACAAGCTCGCGCGCCAGGTCGCCGACGCCGTCATTGCCGGTGAGGGTGACGTCGACGCCGTCATCGACGCCCACGGCTGGCGGGTCGCGGGCGAGGACGAGCTGATTGCCGCCGTCGATGCCGCCATCGAGGCCTCGCCCGACATCGCGGCGAAGGTTCGTGACGGCAACCAGGGTGCCGTCGGCCCGTTGGTCGGCGCGATCATGAAGGCGACCGGCGGTTCGGCGGACGCGAAGCGCGCCCGCGAGCTGATTCTCGAACGCCTCAGCGCCTAGTCGGGACGGCGGAGCGAACCAGCGGATATGGCACGACGACGGGCTCGCGGTAGAGCGTCTGGTCGCCGTAGGACACCCACGTCCGGCTGTGTCGCACCCAGCCGACCGAATGGCTCTTGTAGTCGCACACGCCGGTCGGGAAGATCTTCTCGAGGGCGAGGTACTGCTTGACGGTCAACGACGGCGGGTAGTCGCTCGGGCGCAGCGGCCGCAGCCGGCACTTCACGACGTCCTCGCTGATAGGTCCGCCCGCCGCCTGGCGTGGACTGGAGTGCATCAGGACCGAGCAACCAACCGGGACGCCCACCCCGCCGGCTCGGCATTGGTCCGCGGCCGCGGCCGGCCGGGCGTGGGCGACGAGCCAGGCCCGTGACTTGTACGGGTAGTGCGCCTGCAGTCGGTCGATGGCGTTCAGCCACTGCTCCACGACGACGATCGCAGTGGACGGCAGTGGCACTCCACTCCAGATCGCCTGGCTCGCGTGCGAGTTGTAGTTGGCGTCGAGCCGGGCCCGGATCTCGTAGGGCCGGATCTCGTCATGGATGTCGACGCTCGGCACCTCGTCGGTGACGGGGATCGTCTGGTCGATGAACGGCGCTTGGTTGATCGCGCCGTACTCACCGACCAACGAGTTGCGGAAGACGCGGCGCGCCTCGTACGTCGACATCGCCTCACGTTCCGGCATGAAGTTGCCGTCCAGGTCCAACCCGCCCACGCCTCGGTTCAGCGCGACGAACTGCGCGGAGGTGATCTTGCCGCTTTGCAACGCTTTCAGGCCGTACTGCACGCCGACGTTGTCGAGTGGGCGGAGGGCCGCACCGGTCTTGCGATCGGTACCGAGGACGTTCTTCAGGTCGTCCTGCAGGTCGCAGCGGACGCCGTGCGGATTCGTCTCGGCGTTGTACCGCTCGGCATCGGGGATCTCGCCCGGGCACGACGTGGGCTTGAGGTTGTCGCCGAACAGGTCCTCCCAGTCGCTGCACGCGGCAGAGGAGGCCAGACCGGTCACCGCGGTCTGGGTGCCGAGGCCCCAACCTTTGTGGGCGTTGAAGTAGTGCTTCAGGACGACGCAATCGCCGACCGTCATGGCAGTCGACACGACATCCGGGAAGCTGAGGATCGGCGTGCCGCCGTCGAGGACCCCGGGGTAGCCGTTCGCGATCGTGTACTGCTGGATCGCGCCGCCCGACCCACCACCGCCGACGATGCTGTGCACCTGGCCGTAGTGGTTCGTGACGTACTCGCGGATCATCATCAGCGTCTCGGCCGACAGCACCTGGTTGCAGTGCACGCCAAAGATGGTGAGGGACGACTCGCCGACCATGTAGCCGTTGCTCAGCAGGCCAGGGAGATCCAGCAGTGGCCCGGCGAGGTTCTCGCCGCCGATCGAGGAGAGCGGGCTGAAGGCGGTGATCTCACCGCCGTCGTCGCCCTGCTCGTAGCCGGTGCCGCACGACTCACCGAAGTGCCACACCATCTTGTGGTTCCACGACTTCGGCCGGAACGCGTCGTGGCGGCCGCGCGCATGCGGGTCGTCGAGGACTGCGAGGCGAGTGACC
>DASZTL010000111.1:0-52501 GCA_035548055.1 Mycobacteriales bacterium
CCTGCCTTCCCGGCAGTCGACGAGGGGCACGATCTAGAGCTAGGCCTTAACCAAAAGGCCGGCGGGCATCAGTGCTCACCCCGTCGACGGCTCGGACAGCACGATCCCAGACTCAGGCCGGCTGCAGCCCCATTAGCGTGCCTAGCCGGCAATGGGCGGGATGTCCTCGCGGCGACATACGCTCGACGGGCTGATGACACCTTCTACGCCCGACCCTCCCACCCTGGACTACGACGCTCCGGATCGGCCGCCGGAACGGCCGGGCGCTCAGCGTTTCGATCCGGAGACGTTCCTCGAGGGCCTCAACCCGGAGCAGCGCAAGGCGGTCGTCCATGAGGGCAGCCCGCTGCTGATCGTCGCGGGCGCCGGATCGGGCAAGACCCGCGTCCTCACCCACCGCATCGCCTGGCTGCTCGGCGAGCGCAACGTGCAACCGGGCCAGATCCTGGCGATCACATTCACCAACAAGGCCGCCGGCGAGATGAAGGATCGGGTCGCCCACCTCATCGGCCCGCGTGCGCGGGCGATGTGGGTGTCGACCTTCCACTCCGCCTGCGTGCGGATCCTGCGCGCGGAGGGCAAGCGGCTCGGCTTCACGGGCTCGTTCTCGATCTACGACGCGGATGACTCGCGCCGGCTGATGACCACGGTCGTGCGCGATCTCGACCTGGACCCGAAGCGCTTCCCGGCGCGCTCGATCGCGAACCAGGTCAGCAATCTGAAGAACGAGCTCATCGACTTCGAGGACGCGAAGGCACGCGCCACCAACCACATCGAGCGCACGACCGCCGAGGTCTATGAGCGCTACCAGGACCGGCTGCGCCGCGCCAACGCGATGGACTTCGACGACCTGATCATGACGACGGTCTCGCTGTTGCAGCTGTTCCCGGACGTCGCCGACCACTACCGGCGACGGTTCCGGCACATTCTCGTCGACGAGTACCAGGACACCAACCATGCGCAATACGTGCTGGTGCGCGAGCTGTCCGGTGCCGGCCCGGGTCAGGAGGCGGCCGAGCTGTGCGTCGTCGGTGACGCCGACCAGTCGGTCTACGCCTTCCGGGGTGCGACGATCCGCAACATCCTGCAGTTCGAGCAGGACTACCCCGACGCGACGACGATCCTGCTCGAGCAGAACTATCGATCGACGCAGACGATCCTGTCGGCTGCCAACGCCGTCATCTCCCGCAATCCGGATCGCAAGCCGAAGCGGTTGTGGTCCGATCAGGGTCAGGGCGAGCAGATCGTCGGCTACGTCGCGGAGAACGAGCACGACGAGGCGGCCTTCGTCGCTCGCGAGATCGACCGGCTGCACGACGAGCACGGCTTGCGCGCCTGTGACGTCGCGGTCTTCTACCGAACCAACGCGCAGAGCCGAGTGTTCGAAGAGGTGTTCATCCGGGTCGGCCTGCCCTACAAGGTCGTCGGCGGGGTGCGGTTCTACGAACGCCGCGAGGTTCGGGACGCCCTCGCCTACCTACGCGCGATCGTGAACCCCAACGACGCCGTGTCGTTGCGCCGGATCATCAACGTCCCGAAGCGCGGCATCGGTGAGCGAGCCGAGGGTGCCATCGCATCCTTCGCCGAGCGCGAGCGGATCAGCTTCGCCGACGCGATGCACCGCGTCGAGGAGATACCCGGTCTGGTGTCGCGGTCGGTGAATGCGATCAAGGGCTTCGTCCAGATCTACGACGAGCTGGCAGCGATGACGGAGGACAGCGACGACGGCGCCCGCGGTGCGGCCGGCGACATCCTCGAGGCGGTCCTCGATAGGTCGGGCTACGTCGCCGAGCTACGGGCGAGCGCCGACCCGCAGGACGAGGGCCGAGTCGAGAACCTCGAGGAGCTGATCTCTGTCGCGCGCGAGTTCGAGCAGACCCGCCCCGAGGGGACGCTCATCGACTTCCTCGAGCAGGTCGCGCTGGTCGCCGACGCGGACCAGGTGCCGACCGATGACGGCGGTGAGGGCGTCATCACGCTGATGACCCTGCACACCGCGAAAGGCCTGGAGTTTCCCGTGGTGTTCATGACCGGGCTCGAGGACGGCGTCTTCCCGCACATGCGATCGCTCGGCGACAGCAAAGAACTGGAGGAGGAGCGCCGACTTGCCTATGTCGGCATCACCCGCGCCGAGAAGCGCCTGTACCTGAGCCGGTCGAACGTCCGGTCGGCCTGGGGGTCGCCGGAGTTCTACCCGCCGTCCCGCTTCCTCGACGACGTACCGGGCGAGCTGGTCGAGTGGCAGGGCGAGACGCAGCGCCGTCCCACCCAGCACGTCATCAGCCGCGCCAACCGAGCCGGCCGCAGCGCGGGAACCGGGCTTCGGGTGGTTCCCTCGCTGTCCTCCGGGGACCGGGTCACGCACGACGCGTTCGGGATGGGAACCGTGGTCACGGTCCGTGGCGCCGACACGAGCGCGGAGGCCGAGGTCGACTTCGGCGACGAGGTCGGCCGGAAGCGGCTGCTGCTCCGCTACGCGCCGCTCACCAAGCTCTAGGCCGCTGCGGCGCGTCGCGACCTGAACGCACTCTCAGGTTGGTTACGTGTTGCCAGTTAGCCTTGAGGCTGAGCTTCACTGACGCGAGAGGGTTGTCGTGGGACGCGAGACGAACAAGCAGCGACGGGAGCGCCAGGCGGGCACTGCGCGGGAGAAGGCCGCCGCCGCGCGTGCCGTCCAGGCGCGAGTCGACCAGCGCCGCCGCGCCAAGACGATCCTGAGCTCCGTGATCGGAGCTGCTGTCGTCATCGCGTTGATCGCGGTCTTCGCCATCACCTCGGGAGGCGGGAAGCAGAGCGCAGGGGGCAACCGCACGGATGCCGCTGCTTCGGTGGTGAGTGCGGTGACCTCGGTCGAGCAGGCGTCACTCGACCAGGTCGGGGAAGGCGCGGCGCAGATGACGGCCAAGGCCATCAACGACGCCCCCCTCACCAAGGACGGCAAGCCTGAGCTGTTCGGCGTGCTGGCCGAGTTCTGCCCCTACTGCGCGGCCGAGCGCTGGCCGCTGATCGTCGCGCTGTCGAAGTTCGGGACCTTCAACGACCTGAAGACCGTCCGGTCCTCGTCCACCGACGTCGACCCGAACACCGCGACGTTCAGCTTCTACAAGTCCTCCTACACCAGCAAGTACCTCGCCTTCACTCCGATCGAGAATGAGGACCGGACGGGACAACCGCTCGAGGACGTGACCGACGCCCAGAAGGCGATCTGGTTCAAATACAGCCAGGGCTTCCCGTTCCTGGACTTCGGCGGCAAGTACGTCGTCACCGGCCCGTCGTTCTCTCCTGGTGATCTGAAGGACCTCAACTGGGCCCAGATCAGCGATCAGCTCAAGGACCCCACCAGCAAGGTGGCGCAGGACATCCTCGGCGAGGCCAACGTCTTCACGGCGATGATCTGCAAGATGACGAACGGTCAGCCGTCGTCGGTCTGCTCCGCGTCTGGAGTGACGAAGATCAACCTTCCGACCCAGAGTGCCTGAGGCGGTGGCACGACCGAACGCCAGGTGGGCGTGGTGGTGGAGCCTTCCGCTTGCGGTGCTCGGCCTTGCCGACTCGTCGTACCTGACCTACACGCACTTCCACCCGGGTGCCCTGATCTGCAAGTCGGGCGGCACCATCGACTGCGCGAAGGTCACGACCAGCTCGCAGTCGGAGATCTTCGGGCACATTCCCGTGGCGGTTGTCGGGCTCGTGTACTTCGCCGTCATGACCCTGCTCATGACGCCGTGGGCGTGGCGGATGGCCAATGAGTGGGTGCATCGGCTGCGGCTTGCCGCCGTCAGCGGCGCGATGGGAATGGTGATCTACCTGGTCGCGGTGGAGATCCACCTCAAGGCGATCTGCGAGTACTGCACCGGCGTGCACATCCTCAACTTCCTGCTGTTCTTCGTGGTGCTCGCAGCGTTTCTGCTGCGGCCGATCGAGGACGCACCAGCCGGATCGACGGCGCGTAGATCAGGTAGCCGGCGCAAGTAAGGGCGATGCCGGCCAGCAGGTCGATCGTGTAGTGGTTACCGGTCGCGAGCACCGTTGCGGCCGTCATGACCGGATGGAGCGCGGCGAGCGTGCGCAACCACCAGCGCGTGGTCATCGCCCAGATCGCGATCGCGACCCACAGCGCCCAGGCCATGTGCAGGGACGGCACCGCGGCATAGAGATTCGCGCTCGCAGTCTCGACTCGGTAAGCGAACGGCAGCGTGGCCGCGACGGTGTCGTGGAAGCCGGCGTCGATCAGCCGCGGCGGAGCCGTCGGGTAGAGCCAGTAGACGCCGAGACCGATCAGGCTCAGCAGGATCAGCACATTGCGGTGGTAGCGATAACGGTGACCGTGAATCCACAGAACCAGCAGCGTGAGCGCGGTCATGCCCAGGTGCATCACGACGTAGTAGCCGGACAGCGCGTCCCCGACCCACTCGTGGTGGACGAGCCAGTGGTTCATCGGCGCCGACCAGTTCAGGTGCAGCGTTTGATCGAGTTGCAGGATGTCGCGACCGTGACGTACCCCCGCGGCTACGACGTCGCCGTGCAGCGAGCGGACCTCGTCGTAGGCCACGGCAAACCCGACGATGATCAGCACCTGGATCCACCAGGTGGGCCGCACGAGGGCAGGCGTGCCTGCCGCGGCGGGTTCGCCACGCTGGAAGACGCGCGGAGCGCGCCGCTCAGTGATCGTCATCAGCCAACCGATCCCCTCGGTGGCTGACGTTAATGCACGTGCTGTTGCTAGCCGGCGCTCATGGTCCGGCGGGGCGCCCGCAGCTTGGTTCGGAGCCGCTGCGGTGTGGGCGGAGCGGCGGCGAGGCGGGTGACGCCCGCGGTGACGGTCGCGCCATCGGAGTCGAGGTGGGCAAGCGTCGACACGATCTCGTGCACGATGCGACGGTGGATCGGAAGTGACAGATGGCCGACGCCGCGCACCAGGATGTTGCGCGCCGCCAGATCAGGGTGATCGAGTCGGGCCGACTGCTTCGGCGTGATCAGCGCGTCGATGTCGCTCCAGAAGCAGACGAAGCGGGTCTGGCAAGTCGGGGCGGGTGTCTCGAGCTCCTCGAGCACCTCGCTGCCAGGCACCAGCTGCTTGCAGACGCCGGTCGGGACGAGTCGGGCCGCGTGCGTGCCGCGGTGCGGCGTACCGAGAGTGACAAGCGTGTGGATCCGCGCGTCGCCGCCGAGCCGCTGCGCGTAGTAGCGCGCGATCAGACCGCCCATGGAATGACCCACGACGTGGATCCGTTCGTAGCCGGTCTGCTCGCAGATCGCCTCGATCGTGGCGCCGAGCTGCTTCGCGGCGCTCCGCACGTCGGAGGTCCAGATCTTGTAGTTCATGGTGGTTACACGACCGAACCCGCGGCGGCGCAGCTGGCGGCGCAGCAGCGTGAAGATCGAGCGGTTGTCGACCATTCCGTGCAGGAGCAGGATCGGTGTGCCCGCGGCCTCGACGTCGTTGATCAGCAGGCCGCGCTGGACGGGACGAAGGCCGTCGAGGGTGAAGGGGTCCTCGACCTCGCGCGTCTTCTCCTGCACGACTCCGAACGGGTAGCTGGCGACGTGCGCCGCAAGCCATGCGACCTCGACGACGGTTCCGGTCACGCCGCCCACCGTCAGCAGGGTGCGCGCGCCGCGGCTGATACCCAACTCGTCGTCCTCCTGCGCTCTTTGTTGCAGCGTCCTCTGGGGAAGGAACATCTGGGCGGGGAAGCCTTGCGGCGGCCGAGCCGACGTTACCTGTTCCCATCGTCTGGACCCGGCGCACCTTGAAGGTGTCGTGGGGATTTTCACAATGGCGATGACCAGCGGGTGCGACGGGTGGAAAGTCGCTGCCCCGTAGGGAGGCTTCTCAATCGGTCGATCGCAGTAGCGATCCAGCTCGCCTCGTCGCCTTCGGCGACGAAGGCATCGGCTACGCCGTCCTCGATCAGCTCGCGCGGCGTGATGCGCATCATCCGGGCGGCATCTGCGGGGGACGATCGCAAGGCGGAAGCGGCGCCGTCGGGGCCGAGGGCCCCGAACCAGCCATGCGGGCCGACGCCGATCAGATCCGTGGTGGCGGCGGCGAGCGCCCCGCCCGAGCCGCCCTCGCCGTGCAGCAGCGCGATGGTCGGTGCGGTCGTGGTGAGCACGGCGGTCATCGACTCTGCGATCGATGCCGAAAGCCCGTCGGCCTCGGTGTGCGGATCCGCGCCCGGCGTGTCGACAAGCGTGATGAGCGGCACGTCGAGAGCGCCGGCGAACCGTGCCGCGCGGCTCACCAACGTGAAGCCTGCGGGGGTGGGCATTCCGCCCCGGTTTGCGGCCAGCGCCACTGCTAGGACCCGACGGCCGACTAGGCGCCCCAGTGTCGCTCTCGTCTGGGCGTCGCGGCTGCGCAGCTCGACCCGGTTTGTCAGAAGTCCGTCGATCAGATTACTGCCGCTCGGTCTGTCGACTTCGCGGCTCTTGGAGAACTGCTCCGCGCCGTCCGCTACCGGCGGGTCGGTCGCGCCACTTGTTGCGGGGACGCCGCCGGCCTCGTCCGGATCGAGCGCTCGAAGTGCGGTCGACAGCCACGCACCGGCCGCGTCGTGATCGCCCGCGGCGTCGACCAGCCCGGCGTCGTACGCCGCTTGCGCCGTGTTGGCGCCGGGGTCGAGCTCGCGACCGGTCATCACCGGGACGACACGTGGTCCGGAGAAGCCGACGGTGCCGGGCGCGATCGCGAACCGCAGGTCGGCCTGCGTCCCGATCGCCACCCAGACCCCGCCGGTCGTGGGGTTGTCGGCGATCGAGAGATGGGCGAGCCCGGCGGCACGTAGGTCCGCGAGGGCGAGCACTGCGCGCGGGATGCCGACCAACGCTCGCATGCCCTCGGGAAGGCGGGTCCCGCCCGAGCGCGTGATCGTCACGAGCGGCAGCCGGCGGGCGATCGCGGTCCGGGTTGCCGCCTCGAACACTTCCGCCTCGTCGATGCCGAAGGTCCCGCCGTGCCGGCCGAAGTCCCAACGCAGGAACACCGCCCCCCGACCGTCGACTGCGGCGATGGATGCGTGCAGCGCGTCTGAGCTCCGCAGCTCCTCCGTCGCGGGCGCGAGCGCCTCGCTCCAGCTCGGCAGCCGTTCTCGGTCGGCGTTCATTGCGCGTTAGTCTTGCAGCGTGCCTATTCGCGTTGTCGTCGCCAAGCCAGGTCTCGATGGCCACGACCGCGGCGCGAAGGTCGTCGCCCGCGCGTTGCGTGACGCCGGCATGGAGGTCATCTACACGGGGCTGCACCAGACGCCCGAGCAGATCGTCGCGACCGCGGTCCAAGAGGATGCGCAGGCCATCGGGATGTCCGTGCTCTCAGGCGCGCACATGACGTTGTTCCGCAAGGTGGTCGATCTGCTCGGCGAACAGGACGCGCGCGACATCGTCGTCTTCGGCGGCGGCATCATCCCGGACGCTGACATCGCACCGCTCAAGGAGATCGGGGTGGCCGAGGTCTTCACGCCCGGAACCCCCACCGGCGCGATCGTGGAGTGGGTCCGCGATCACGTGCCCGCGACAGCCGGCGCCTAGCTCGCTAGCTCACGACCGGCAGTCGCAGTACGCCGGGTGCGGTTCGGCTCGTACTGATCGTCACGGGCTGCACGACGTTCGAGTTGCGGAACGCGGAGTCCGTCGCGGCCACTACCAGCTCGAAGCGGTGGCCGGCCGCGAACCTGTGCACGATGCCCGGCAGCTCCACCTGCAACGGCTTGCTGGGGTCGAGCACCCGCACCGCCGAGACGAGCCGGTGCAGCAGCTCGACGCTGCCGTCAGGCGCCACGTCGTACAGCTTCACGAACAGCTCGAGCTCGGTGCCGGGGACGGCGTCGGCTGCGGTCGGCGCGGCGACATGGAGGGTCGCCGTCGGAACGCCCGCGACGTCGACGTCATGACTCAGCGGGGGTGTCGACCAGTGTGCGTAGCTGCCGGGGGTGTCGAACGGTGGAACATCGCTGAACGGCCGCTGGTGCTGGACGTCGGACACTTCTGAGTACGACAGCGGCAGCGGGCCGAGCAGGTTCGCGTACGTCGTCGATCCCGGCTGCACCGCGGCGCGGCTGGACACGAGGCTTGACCTACCCGACGCGAAGTAGGTCTTGGTGCGACCGACGGGGTAGTGGCTCGACGTGCCGTACTGCACGGTGTCGGGGCCGGTCCCGTCGAACGGCGCCCAGTCGCGCCAATAGGCGAAGCGTGGACCGGTCGAGACGTCCTCGTCCTTGAGGTAGTGGTTGAACCATGCGTAGACGCGCTGACCCTCGTAGGTCCGCAGCATGCCGTGGCCTTGCACCCACTCGCCCCGGGCGGGCACCTGCAGGTTGTGACCCCAGGAGTGCCACACCATCTTCACCGGTGTGCCCTGTCTGCGCAGGGCTCGATACGTCGCGACGGCCTCCTGAAGGTTGAACAAGGTGTCGTTCTCGCCCTGCATGAGGAGCACCGGGATGCGGATGTCGCGGATGTGATCCGCGACGGAACGCTCGCGCGCGAAGGTGTAGAGGTTGTCGGCGAAGTACTCGTTCACCAGCAGCTCGGTGACGGCCGGACAGACGATCGTGATGAAGCCGCCGCAGACTGCGATCCGGGTCGGGTCGGTGTCGCCGTGCTGCACCATCGCGGCGACGCCTGCCGCGAACAGCTCCGGCAGCCAGATCGTCTTGGCGATGCCAGGAGCGTTGGTGCCGTAGGTCACGCCGTGCAGCAGGTTCGTGTTGTTCGGGGCGATCGAGTAGGCCATGTTGTTCCACGTGATCATCGGGACGATCGCATCGACCCGCGGATCGACGCCCGCGATGGCGTACTGGATTCCTCCGCCGTAGGAGTTGCCGATCATCCCGACCCGCGGGTCGTGACGATCGTGATGGCCGGCGTGGTCGGTGGCGTCATGGACGATCCACGGCTGGCGGCCGAGAAAGGTCACCAGCTGGCTGCCGGCCCGACCGTCGTGCGCCCGATCGTCGAGCGTGATCTTGCAGCTGGACCCGCCGAACCCGAGACCGGAGTACGACAGCACGCCGTACCCGTGGCTTGCGAGCACCTCCGCCATCGCGGTTTGGTCGTTCTTGCTGCCGGTGAAGCCGTTTGTGGTGAGGATCGCCGGCACCGGGTTCGCGGCCGAGGCGCTCGACGGCTTGTAGAGGTCGCCGATGATCGAGCACTGCTGTGTGCCGCTGCCGCCGACCGCCTCGTTCGGCACCGTGACGTGAAAGGTCAGGGTGCGAACCGTGAAGGCACGGTGGGGTGCCGTTCCACGGCTGGCGCGCTCGTGGGCGCTGGCAGCCGGTGCGACTGTGGCGCTCGCGGCAGCCAGCGCGATGACGGCCGCTGCGACCGCCCTCCTGCTCATCTCTCGTACGTTCCGCGCAGGCCCTCGAAGTCCTGCGAACCGCGGCGGGTAACGTTCGACGCTGAGACGTATTTCTGATTGCACCTGAGGAGCGAGGCGTAGTGGACCTGTTCGAATGGCAGGCGAAAGAGCTGTTTGCCAAGTACGGCGTACCTACGACCAAGCAGAAGGTGGTGTCGACGCCCGATGCGGCGCGCGCCGCCGCCGAGGAGCTCGGCTTGCCGGTGATGGTCAAGGCGCAGGTCAAGGCCGGTGGCCGCGGCAAGGCCGGCGGGGTGAAGTTCGCGCCGACCGCTGACGACGCCGAGTCGCACGCCAAGAACATCTTCGGGATGGACATCAAGGGCCATACGGTCCACACCATCCTGATCTCCGAGGCCGCCGACATCGGCGAGGAGTACTACTTCTCCTTCCTGCTCGACCGAGCCAACCGTTCCTACCTGGCGATGTGCTCCGCCGAAGGCGGCATGGAGATCGAGCAGCTCGCGGTCGAGAAGCCGCACGCGCTCGCGCGGGTGGCGGTCGATCCGGTCGCCGGTGTCGACGACGCCAAGGCGCTCGAGATCGCAGCTGCGGGCAACATCCCCGAGGCGGTGCGTGACCAGGCGGCGGCGGTGATCCGCCAGCTGTGGGACGTCTTCACCGGTGAGGAGGCGACGCTCGTCGAGGTCAACCCGCTCGTGCGCACCCCGGACGACCAGGTCCTCGCGCTCGACGGCAAGGTCACCCTGGACGACAACGCGTCGTTCCGTCACGCAGAGGTGCACGACGCGTACCGCGACATCTCGGCGACCGACCCGCTCGAGGTCCGCGCGAAGGAGCTGGACCTCAACTACGTGAAGCTCGACGGTGAGGTCGGCATCATCGGCAACGGTGCCGGCCTGGTGATGTCAACGCTCGACGTCGTGGCATACGCAGGTGAGGACTTCGGCGGCATACGGCCGGCGAACTTTCTCGACATCGGCGGCGGCGCCTCCGCTGCGGTCATGGCCAACGGCCTCGATGTGATCCTGTCCGACCCGTCGGTGCGCTCGGTGTTCGTCAACGTCTTCGGTGGCATCACCGCATGTGACGCGGTCGCCAACGGCATCGTCCAGGCGTTGTCGCTGCTGGCGTCTCGCGGGGACGACGTGACGAAGCCGCTCGTCGTACGGCTCGACGGGAACAACGCGGAAGAAGGACGGCGGATCTTGTCCGAGGCAGCGCATCCGCTGGTCGAGCAGGTCGACACGATGGACGGGGCGGCACGACGAGCCGCCGAGCTCGCGGGAAGGGTGGCCTAGTCGTGGCGATCTTCCTGGACAAGGACAGCCTGGTGATCGTCCAAGGCATCACCGGGTCGGAGGGCACGAAGCACACGCGTCGCATGGTCGCGTCGGGCACCAACGTGGTCGGGGGCGTCAACGCGCGCAAGGCCGGCACCGACGTCGACGGCATCCCGGTCTTCGCGACGGTGGCCGAGGCGATGGAGAAGACCGGCGCGAACGTGTCGGTCGGCTTCGTCCCACCGGCGTTCACCCGCGACGCGGCGATCGAGGCGGTCGACGCGGCGATCCCGCTGCTGGTCGTCATCACAGAGGGCGTGCCGGTTCAGGACACGGCGTACTTCCGGTCCTATGCCGAGGAGCGCGGGACCACGCGGATCATCGGGCCGAACTGCCCGGGTCTCATCTCGCCGGGACAGGCCAACGCCGGCATCATCCCGGCGGACATCGCCGGCCCGGGCCGCATCGGGCTGGTGTCGAAGTCGGGCACGCTGACCTACCAGATGATGTATGAGCTTCGGGACATCGGCTTCACGACCGCGGTCGGCATCGGGGGCGACCCGGTGATCGGTACGACGCACATCGACTGCCTAGCGGCCTTCCAGGACGATCCGGACACAGAGGCGATCGTGATGATCGGCGAGATCGGTGGCGACGCCGAGGAGCGGGCAGCGGAGTTCATCAAGGCGAACGTGACGAAGCCGGTCGTCGGCTATGTGGCCGGGTTCACCGCACCCGAGGGCAAGACGATGGGCCACGCCGGTGCGATCGTCTCGGGCTCCTCGGGCACGGCCGCGGCGAAGGCGGAGGCGCTGGAGGCCGCGGGGGTGCGGGTCGGGAAGACGCCCAGCGAGACGGCCCGCCTGATGAAGGACCTCCTCAAGTAGCGCGGATGGCACATCCGCCCACCTATAGCTGGGCGGATGGCACTTACGCGCTACGTCGCAGGAGGGTTACCCCCGGCGGTAGGCCCTTGTGCTGATCGCGGAGGTAGCAGCTCTCGAGCTGCGCGAGGATTCGATCTCCTTCCGTTCGCAATTGGTACGGCGAGCTGTGCAGCGCCGTGAAGCCCGCGGCCGTCACGGCGCCGTGTCGTTCTTGCATGTCCTCGAACAGATCGGTTGCGGCATGGGCTGATCGGCCATTCGTCTCGTGGATGAGGGCCGCGTCGGGCCACAACGCATCTGGGCTGATCCGTCTGCCATCCGGCAGCTCCAGAAGGGCATTGACCATCGGCCGCGGCAGGACTTTCGACTTCGCACAAAGGTCGAGGAAGTCTGCCTCTGGAACCGATCTTGCGCCGGAGCTGATCCGTTGCGTGATGCGGCGTGCGAGGGCGCACCCTCGGCCCGTGATGTGCGACAGCTCATCGACGACCTCATCGGTCGACGTGATCCGTCGCTGAATGGCGTCCGCCACAACGGCAAGCGCCGTCCTGTCGTTGCCGATCCGTGCCACGAAGTCCGCCAACGCGCGCGCCGGCGGGCTATAGGGGAGTCCCTCTCGTTGCCACGGTGCCGCGAGGCGTGAACTGCGTCTGATCACGGCGCCGTCCCGGCTCATGCGCCGGTTCTCGGCGGGTATCAACAAGTAGGTCGTCGAATCACGAGGCAGATAGCGCACGCCGTACACGGTTAGCGCGGTGTGGTCGGCAAGTTGCGAATCTGGCCCGGCGTACAAGAGTCCTGCCCGTAAGCGCTGCCGGGCGGTCGGCTCGCCTGTCGCGGCGAGATACACCCCCGGCAGCAAGATTCGCCAAGAGCGCTTCAGCCGGTGTTGTAGTGCCCCATCCGACAGATGCTCCAGAGCCTGCAGTCTGGTGAGCACCTGGTCTTGAGAGTCGAGAAGCTGCTGAAGCGTCATGCCAGCGACATTCGGCCCGTCTCGCGACTGTCGCACGCGAGCGACCGCAGGCTGTGGGCGAGGATCGCGTGGAAGATTGCTGTGGCTATGGAGGGGCGGATGGCACATCCGCGCTAACGCACGGCGTGTAACACCAGCCACAGCAGTGTGTGGCTGTCACGATCGGGCGGTGACCCAGGTCCTCGAGCGTCCGCGCACCAGCGCACGGCGTACGTCGACCCGGGTCGAGCGACCGACGCCGCTGTGGCTGCGCAGCCTGCTGGCAGCGGTGTGGGCGGTGGTCGTCGGCAACGCGGTGCTCATCGTGGTGTCACTGGTCGTCTGGTCCGCCGACTCGCGCACGACGACGAGTGCCGGGTCGGCGATGCGGTTCGCCGTCTCGCTCTGGCTCGACGCGCAACGCGTGCCGCTGTCGGTGCCCGGCGGCCGAATCGCGCTCGCCCCGCTCGGCCTCACCGTGCTGCTCGGCCTGCTGCTCGCTCGCTTCGCCGGCGTCCTCACCCGGGACGCTGCCAGCCAGGAGCCCGGTGCCGTCGGCGCCATGGTGCTGGCCGTCACCTTGCCGTACGCCGGCCTCGCGGCGGGACTGTCCGTGCTGGCTCGGACCCCGACCATCCATCCCTCGGCGGGGGCGGCGTTCGTCACGACCGGGATCCTCAGCCTGGTTGCCACCACTGCCGGTGGACTTCGCGGCGCCGGGCAGTGGCCGACGATCTGGGAGCAGCTTCCGGCGGCCGTGCGTGACGCTGTGCGGGCGACCGGTGCCGCGGCCGCGGTGCTCTTCGGTACCGCCACCGTCTTGACGGTCGCCGCGATGGTGCATCACTCCGATCTCGTCGGAAAGAGCATCGACGGCTACAGCAACGGCTCGGGCCGTTTCGCCGTCGCCGCGATCAGCCTCTTCATGCTGCCGAACGCGATCCTGTTCACGGCTGCCTACCTGGCGGGACCGGGCTTCGCGATCGGGTCCGGCACGTCGGTGAGCCTGGCCGGGGCGCACGTCGGCGCCACCCCGGCGCTCCCCGTCCTTGCCGCCCTGCCGCATGGCGGCGCGGCGTGGCCAGTCGTTGCCCTCGCGATCGTCGCGGCGCTCGGCGCCGGCCTGCTGGCGGGCTGGCGGATCCGGCAGGACGTCGGCGCTGACCTGGCCGCCCAGCTGCGCGCGGCTCTCGCGACCGGCGTCGTCCTCGGCGCTGCCGCCGCGCTGCTTGCCGCTGTTTCGGGCGGCCCGTTCGGGCCGGGGCGCCTTGCCGCCGTCGGGCCCTCGCCCTGGCAGGTCGGACTGACGATCGGCGGTGAGGTTGCCGGCGTGGCTCTCGTCGTCGTGGCGATTCAGGCCTGGTGGCGGCTGTGGCGCTCGCTGCCCGGTGTCGCGCGGAGCTGATCCCTACTTCGTCCGTACGACGATCGTCTTCGCGGCGAGGTCGTACCAGCCTCGGTTGCGGTGCGTCGAGTCGAACAGCGGCGACAAGAAGATGACGGCTTCGAACAACGGCAAGACGGCGCCGGCAACTGCCGGGATCACCCACCGGGTGAACGCGGCGGACAGGGTCGGGTTCTGGCCGTTCTCGAGCATCGCCACCCGCACCCCGACGGCCATCTTGCCGAGCGTGGCACCTTTCACCACGAGCATCCCGACCTCGTAGGCGCAGGTCAGCAGCAGCCCGATCAGGGCAAGCTCGAAGTACTCGCCGTTGTAGGCCTGGAACGACACCTCATGCGTGCCGTTGCTGTTCGTGGTCGAGAAGACATGCATCCCCACCGCGTACGAGATGGCGATGGATGCGACAGAGACGAGCAGCCCGTCGATGATCCGGGCAAGCAGGCGCATGCCCATCGGCGCTGGATCGTTCACCCGCTGACCCGGTGGTGGCCCGTAGCCGCCGTAGTCCGGTCCGCCGTAGGCAGGCGGCGCGGGCGGCTGAGCCGGTGCGCCATACGGCTGAGCCGGTGCGCCATACGGCGGTGGCTGGTTCGGGTCGTACGGCTGCGTCATGAGGGCGACGGTATCCTGATGTTTCTTCCCTTTCTGTTCTGCTCTCGGGGAGCTCCTTGGCTGCGCGGCTGGTCGTGCTGGTGTCCGGTTCGGGCACCAACCTCGGCGCACTTCTCGAGGCGTGCACGGACCCGTCGTACGGCGCGGAGGTGGTGGCGGTCGGCGCGGATCGCGACAACATCGAAGGACTTGACCGGGCCGAGCGGCTGGGCATCCCGACCTTCGTGCGCCGGGTCGCGGACTACGCCACGCGCGAGGAATGGGACGCCGAGCTCACCAAGGCGACCGCTGTCTTCCAGCCCGATCTGGTCGTGTCGGCCGGGTTCATGAAGATTCTCGGTACGACGTTCCTCGCCGAGTTCCCGCGCACCATCAACACCCATCCGGCCTTGCTCCCGGCGTTCCCCGGCGCCCACGCCGTCCGCGACGCACTTGCGGCAGGCGTCCCGGAAACCGGTGCCACGGTCCACTACGTCGACGCCGGGGTCGACACCGGTCCGGTCATCGCCCAGGTGACGGTCGCGGTCGAACCCGGTGACGACGAGGCGTCCCTGCACGAACGAATCAAGGTCGTCGAGCGCCGGATGCTCGTCGACACGGTGCGCGACCTCGCGCACGCAGCATCCAAGGGCCACACGGCAGATGAGGGAGAGGCATGACGGACGGCAAGCGGCCGATCAAGCGGGCGCTGGTCAGCGTCTATGACAAGACCGGTCTCGATGAGCTCGGCCAAGCGCTGGCTGCCGCGGGCGTGGAGGTCGTGTCGACCGGGTCGACCGCGGCGAAGCTGCGCGACGCCGGTGTGCCGGTGACGCCGGTCGAGGAGCTGACCGGCTTTCCGGAATGCCTCGAGGGCCGGGTGAAGACACTGCACCCGAAGGTGCACGCCGGCATCCTGGCCGACCTGCGCAAGGACGACCATGCGAAGCAGCTCGAGGATCTCGGCGTCGCACCGTTCGAGCTGGTCGTGGTCAACCTCTACCCGTTCAGCGCGACCGTCGCCTCCGGCGCCAACCCCGACGAGTGCGTCGAGCAGATCGACATCGGCGGCCCGTCGATGGTGCGCGCCGCCGCGAAGAACCACCCGTCGGTGGCGGTGGTCGTCGACCCGGCGGGGTACGGGGACGTGGTCGATGCGCTGAGCAGCGGTGGCTTCACGATGGCGCAGCGACAGCGGCTGGCGGGCAAGGCGTTCGAGCACACCGCGGCGTACGACGTTGCCGTCGCGTCCTGGATGGGCAACGTGCTCGCGCCGAGCGATGACGGCACCGGCTTCCCGGCTTGGGTCGGGGCAAGCTGGGAGCGTTCGGCCGTCCTTCGGTACGGCGAGAACCCGCATCAGCGCGCCGCGCTCTACATCGGTGCTCCCGACAGCGGCCTGGCCGGGGCCGAACAGCTGCACGGGCCGGAGCTGTCCTACAACAACTACGTCGACACGGACGCGGCACGACGTGCCGCTTACGACTTCGCTGAGCCGTGCGTCGCGATCATCAAGCACGCCAACCCCTGCGGCATCGCCGTCGGCAAGGACATCGCGGCGGCACACCGACTCGCACACGCGTGTGACCCGGTGTCGGCGTACGGCGGCGTCATCGCAGCGAACCGCACGATCACGAAGGAGCTCGCGGAGCAGCTCGCCGGGGTCCTGACCGAGGTGATCTGCGCCCCTGGGTACGACGACGCCGCGCTCGAGGTGTTCCGCGGCAAGGCGAAGCTGCGGGTTCTGCGGTGTGAGCCGGACTCGGCGCCGGCCGCCGTGGAGATGCGGCCGGTCAGCGGAGGCTTGTTGCTGCAGACCGTCGATCACGTCGACGCTACCGGCGACGACCCGTCGACCTGGACCTTGCAGGCCGGCGAGGCAGCAGATGACGAGACGCTCGCTGATCTGGCGTTCGCCTGGCGGGCCTGCCGCTCTGTCAAGTCCAACGCGATCCTGCTGGCAAGTGGCGGCGCATCGGTGGGGGTCGGGATGGGCCAGGTCAATCGCGTCGACTCCGCACGGCTGGCGGTGTCTCGGGCCGGTGACCGTGCGAAGGGCTCGGTCGCGGCAAGCGACGCGTTCTTCCCCTTCCCTGACGGTCTGGAGATCCTCGTCGACGGCGGTGTGAAGGCGATCGTCGAGCCCGGCGGATCGGTTCGTGACGAGGAGGTCATCGCGGCGGCAACGGCAGCGGGCGTGACGCTGTACTTCACCGGAACCCGGCACTTCTACCACTGACGTTCGAGTTGTCCGTGTCTCCGCGCGCCATAGGCGCGTGAGACACGGACAGGTTGAGGAGACCACCAGATGACGGCACGCATGTTGCCCGGCGCTCCGGTTGCGGAGGCCGTCTTCGCCGACCTTGCGCCACGGATCAAGGCGCTGCTCGGGGCCGGCCACACGCCCGGGCTCGGCACGATCCTCGTGGGTGATGAGGGGGCCAGTGCGGGCTATATCCGGATGAAGCAGGAGAAGGCGGCCGAGCTGGGGTTCGCCTCGCCGCACATTCACCTGCCGCCGGAGGCCACGCAGGCCGATGTGATCGCGGCGATCCGGGACTTCAACGACGCGCCCGAGGTCACCGCGATGCTCATGCAGCATCCGACGCCGCCGCAGATCGACTTCGACGCCGCTCTGCTCGAGATGGACCCCGACAAGGACGTCGACGGGCTGCACCCGGTCAACATGGGCCGGCTCGCACTCGGGATGCCGGGGCCGGTGCCGTGCACACCAGCGGGTATCGAGGCACTGCTCGCGCACTACGAGATACCGATCGCGGGCCGGCACGTCTGCATCCTCGGCCGGGGTACGACGCTCGGACGTCCCCTCGCGCTGCTGCTGAGCCAGAAGCGGCCGACCGCCAACGCGGCCGTCACCGTGGTTCACACCGGCGTCCCGAACTGGGCCGACTACACCCGCGCCGCCGAGGTGGTGATCGCAGCCGCCGGCGTGCCTGGCATCCTGCAGCCCGAGCACATCACCCCAGGCGTGACCGTCATCGGCGGTGGGGTGCGCTACGAGGGGCGCAAGCTGCTCCCCGACGTCGACGAGTCGTGCGAGGAAGTCGCCGGCGCCATCACGCCCCGGCTCGGCGGAGTGGGCCCGACCACCATCGCGATGCTGTTCCGGAACGCGGTCGAGGCAGCGGAGTCGCGCGCCGGCCACTAGCGGATTGTCGCCGCGGCGCTGCTACTCGTCGCCGTACGATCGACGGTGATGAGCATGCAGCCACCGCCGCCCCGGCGGCGGATCGATCCGTTGGCTGTGGTGACGCTGCTGGTTGCCGGCGGCCTGGTCGTGGCTGGCTTCCATCAGCCGCAGATCGGTATGTGGATCGTATGCGCCGCGCTCGCGGCGGGCGCGGTGCTCCGGCTGGTGCTGCGCGAGCGTGACGCCGGGTCGCTCGTCGTACGGTTCCGACGACTCGACGTCCTCATCATGGCCGGTCTGGCGATCACGCTCGGCGTCCTGGCAGCCGTCACGCCGTTCCCCAGCGGCAAGGGCTGACCGCGGGCGGACTGGGCGACTGCACTAACCTCGTTGCCGGGCCGGACAACCCGGGCCGACGATCGCAGGAGCCTGCATGACCACCCACGAGGTGACCCTCATCCCCGGTGACGGGACTGGTCCCGAGCTCACCGAAGCCACCCGCCGAGTGCTCGAAGCCGCTGCCGCGACCGCCGGCGCGTCATTCACCTGGGACACCCAGGAAGCCGGCGTCGACATCATGGAGACGGCGGGTACACCGCTCCCCGACGCGACCCTCGAGTCGGTCCGCCGCACCGGCCTTGCGATCAAGGGCCCGATCACGACGCCGATCGGCACCGGCTTCCGCTCCGTCAACGTGGCCCTTCGTTACGAGCTCGACCTCTATGCGTGCGTACGTCCGTGCAAGACATACGAGGGGATGCGCACGCGGTTCGAGCACGTCGATGTGGTGATCGTTCGCGAGAACACCGAGGACCTCTACGCCGGGATCGAGTACGAAGCTCACACACCGGCCGCTGACAAGGTCATCGAGTACCTCAACGGGCTGCAGGACAAGCAGATCCGCGCCGGCTCCGGTCTGTCGATCAAGCCGATGAGCGAGTTCGGCTCGGAGCGGATCATCCGCTACGCCTTCGACTACGCGCGGAGCAACGGACGCAAGCGCGTCCACTGTGTGACGAAGTCCAACATCATGAAGTACACCGACGGCCTGTTCCTGTCGGTGTTCCGCGAGGTCGCGAAGGACTACCCGGACATCGAGCCGTGGGAGAACCTCGTTGACGCGACCTGCATGGGATTGATCCAGCGTCCGGAGGAGTGGGACGTGCTGGTGCTCCCGAACCTCTACGGCGACATCCTGTCCGACTTGACGGCGGGCATGGTCGGCGGCCTGGGTGTGGCGCCAGGGGCGAACATCGGCGCGAATGCGGCCGTGTTCGAGGCCACCCACGGCTCGGCGCCGAAGTACAAGGGCCAGAACAAGGTCAACCCGACCGCGATGATCCTGTCCGGACAGATGATGCTGCGCCACATCGGCGAGACGGTCGCAGCGGACAACCTCGAGCGCGCCGTGTCAGAGGTCATCGCCGAGGGCAAGAGCGTGACCTATGACCTCAAGCCGCACCGTGACGACCCGACGGCCGTCGGAACCTCCGAGTACGCCGACGCCATCATTTCCAAGCTCGAAGGGATGAAGTCCTAGCAATGGGCAAGACAGTCACCGTCGTGGGGGCCGGGTTCTACGGCTCGACGACCGCGCAGCGGCTCGCCGAGTACGACATCTTCGACACGGTCTACCTGACCGACATCATCGAGGGCCGACCCGAGGGCCTCGCGCTCGACCTGAACCAGTCGCGTCCGGTCGAGGGTTTCGAGACCAAGGTGGTCGGCGTCACGACCGGCACCGACGGCTCCGGTTACGACAAGACCGCCGGGTCCGACATCGTGGTCATCACGGCGGGCCTGCCGCGCAAGCCCGGCATGAGCCGCATGGACCTCATCGAGACCAACGCGAAGATCGTGCGTCAGGTCGCGGAGCAGGTCGCGAAGCACTCGCCCAACGCGGTCGTGATCGTCGTGTCGAACCCGCTCGACGAGATGACCGCGCTTGCCGCCAACGTCACAGGCTTCCCCAAGCAGCGCGTGATCGGTCAGGCCGGCATGCTGGACACCGCCCGCTTCACCAACTTCGTTGCGGAGGCGGCGGGCGTCGAGGTTGCCGCCGTGACGACACTGACCCTCGGGTCGCACGGCGACACGATGGTCCCGGTGCCTAGCGCCTGCACCGTCAACGGCAAGCCGCTGTCGGAGGTTCTCGACCAGGCGACGATCGACGAGCTCGTCGACAAGACCCGCAACGGCGGGGCGGAAGTCGTAGCGCTGCTCAAGACGGGCTCGGCCTTCTACGCGCCGTCGGCCGCGGCCGCGCGGATGGCCAAGGCGGTCGCGGAGGACAGCGGCGCGGTGATGCCGGTGTGCACCTGGGTGGACGGCGAGTACGGGATCTCCGGCGTGTATCTCGGCGTCGAGGCTGAGCTCGGAGCCGGCGGCGCGCGCCGGGTGGTCGAGCGTGACCTCTCCGACATTGAGAAGGCCGGGCTGCTCGAGGCCGCAGAGGCGGTCCGTGCCAAACAAGCTGACGTCGCCAACCTTTAGCGGGACGGAGGCGCCATGACCTGGCCGGTGAGCCTCGTTGTGGTGCTCCTGCTGATCCTCGTCGAAGGCGCGTTCGTCGCGAGCGAGATGGCACTCGTGACCTTGCGCGAGGGACAGGTCACCACGCTCGCCGGCAAGGGCAAGCGCGGCGAGCGTCTTGCCTCACTGGTGTCCAACCCGAACCGGTTCCTGTCCGCCGTGCAGATCGGCGTGACGACGACCGCGTTGTTGTCCAGCGCCTTCGGCGCGGTGACGCTGTCGGAATCGGTGTCCGACGGGCTGCGAGACGCGGGCATGGGAAGTGATCTCGCCAACGTCCTGGGCTTCCTCGGTGTCACCCTGCTCATCGCCTACGTCACGCTGGTCATCGGCGAGCTGGCGCCGAAGCGGCTCGCCCTGCAGCGCGGTGCGGGCATGGCCACTGCGGTGGCACCCACGCTGGATCGCTTCGCCGCGTTGATGCGGCCGGTGATCTGGCTGCTGTCGGTGTCCACCGACGGCGTCGTGCGGCTGCTGGGTGGGGACCCTTCGATCAGCCGCGAGGAGATCTCCGAGGGCGAGCTTCGCGAGCTCGTCGTCGGACACGAGGCACTGTCACGCGAGGAGCGGCGGCTGATCGACGAGGTGTTCGAGGCCGGTGACCGGCAGCTGCGTGAGATCATGGTGCCGCGCACCGAGGTCGAGTTCTTCGACGCGGGATGGTCGCTGGCGAAGGCGACGCGCACCGCGCACGGCTCTCCGCACAGCCGGTTCCCGGTGGTTCGCGGCTCCCAGGACGACGTCATCGGCTTCATCCACGTGCGCGACCTGTTCCGTCCGCCGACCGGCCAGCGTCGCGGGGTGAAGGTAGGGGATCTCGTCCGCGAGGTCCCGATGCTGCCGTCCACCAACCGCGTGCTCGCCGCGATGTCGGAGATGCGTCGTTCCGGCGACCACCTCGCGGTCGTCGTCGACGAGTACGGCGGCACCGCCGGGATCGTCACGCTGGAGGACCTGATCGAGGAGCTGGTCGGCGACATCCGCGACGAGTACGACGCCGACGACGACGAGGCTCGTCCGCTTCGGGGGGGCGACATCGAGGTCGACGGCCTCATGAACCTCGACGACTTCGCTGACGCCGTCGAGGTAACGCTGACTGACGGTCCCTACGAGACCGTCGCGGGCGCACTGGTCGCCACCCTGGGTCGACTGCCGAAGGTGGGTGACGCGGTCGAGCTCGATGGGGTTCGGCTCAAGGTGACCAAGCTTGACGGCCGTCGGATCTCGAAGATCCGGGTCACGGTGCTCGCGCGCGCCGAGGACAAGCGCGCTGCGCGCGGCCGACCAGCGAAAATGGAGTCATGACCGTGGGACCGGGGGGCTCGAAGGAGAGGGTGCTCTCCGGCATCCAGCCGACGTCGGACTCGTTCCACCTGGGTAACTACCTCGGTGCCGTGCGCAACTGGGTGCCGCTGCAGGACACCCATGAGGCGTTCTACTGCGTGGTTGACCTGCACGCGATCACGAATCCACACGACCCCGCTGCGCTGCGACGTCGTACCCGAGTTGCCGCCGCTCAGCTGCTGGCCGCCGGCCTCGACCCCGACCGCTGCGCGTTGTTCGTGCAGAGCCATGTGCCGCAGCACGCGGAGCTCGCGTGGGTGATGGAGTGCCTCACCGGGTTCGGCGAGGCGAGCCGGATGACGCAGTTCAAGGACCGCACGGCGCGCTATGGCACCGACAAGATCGGTGTCGGTGTCTTCACCTATCCGATTCTGCAGGCAGCCGACATCCTGCTCTACCAGGCTCACGCCGTCCCGATCGGTGAGGACCAGCGCCAGCACATCGAGCTCACCCGGGACCTCGCGCAGCGCTTCAACAGCCGCTTCGGCGAGACATTCGTCATTCCCGAGGCGTTGATCGTCAAGGAGACCGCCAAGATCGTCGACCTCGCCGACCCCACTTCGAAGATGAGCAAGTCGAACGAGTCGCAGGCCGGCGTCATCGAGATCCTCGACGAGCCCGCCGCGATCACGAAGAAGATCAAGCGGGCCGTCACCGACACCGGCTCGGAGGTGCGCTTCGACCCGGAGCGACAACCTGGGGTGACCAACCTGCTGACGATCCAGTCGACGCTGTCCGGGATCCCGGTCGCAGACCTGGTCGCGTCGTACGCCGGCAAAGGGTACGGCGACCTCAAGGGTCGGGTTGCGGAGGTCGTCGTCGACTACCTCACACCGATTCGCGAGCGCACCCAGAAGTGGCTCGCAGACGACGACGGTCTCGACGCCGTGCTCGCGGCCGGGGCAGCGCGCGCTCGCGAGCTTGCGGCCGCCACGTTGGCGGCGGCCTATGACGCCGTCGGCTTCTTGCCCGCTCGCCGATGACCGAAGTCGGCGAGACCCGGAAGATCGGCGTCGCGATCGGGATCCCAGAACCGTTCGGCGGCGAGCTGCAGGGCTGGCGGGAGCGGCTCGGCGATCCCAATGCGCGACGCATCGTGCCGCACGTGACGCTGCTCCCGCCGACCACGGTGGGCACCGGTGCGCTGGCGGAGATCGAGGAGCACCTGCGCCGCGTCGCCGCGCGCTTCAAGCCGTTCGATCTCCGGCTACGCGGATCGGCGACGTTCCTGCCGGTGTCCTCCGTCGTGTTCGTCCCGCTCGTACAGGGCATCGCGGAGTGCGAGCAGATCGAGGCGCAGGTGCGGTCAGGCCCGCTGGCCCGCGCTCTGGACTACTCCTACCACCCGCACGTCACCGTCGCGCACGACCTGCCGGACGAGGCGCTCTACCGCGCCTTGCATGAACTCGCCGGTTATGACGCGCAGTTCGAGGTCTGGGGCTTCTCGCTGTTCGAGCAAGGTCCCGATCTGCATTGGCGACCGCAGCGGGACTTCGCCTTCTCGTCCGGTGGTCTGCCGGGACCGCCCGAGGAGCGCTTCGCGCGCACCGACGAAGGCTGGTAAGCCGGCGGGGCCCTCGGAGCACCCGCCCGCTTCGTCGCGGCCGAACGAGCTACGCGCTGGCTGCGCGCACCTTGTCGGCCTGCGGGCCCTTCTGTCCCTGGGTGACTTCGAACTCGACCCGCTGACCCTCTTCGAGAGTCTTGTACCCGTCCATCTCGATCGCGCTGTAGTGAACGAAGACGTCACTGCCGCCGTCTACTGCGATGAACCCGTAGCCCTTTTCACCGTTGAACCACTTGACCGTGCCTTGCGCCACAACTGACCCCAGGTGCTCGAACCTCGCTCCGGTATGGAGCAGATTGCGGGGGACGATACCCGCCCAGGTCCCCACCCGCCACCCGATCCACTACCCGCGGAATCAGGTCAGATCGGAGGCAGCTTCAGCCTTGATGCGCTGCGCCGAGGCACGATGCGACGGATTGCCGTCATGCCGGCGGCGAACGCTGTGAGCATCACCGCGAGAGTCTCGATGATCTGTCCGGTGTGGCTCTTGTGTGACGGCGATGCAACGGTTGTGGCGGCAACGTTCGACGGTTGCGGGCTGACCGCAGGCGCCGGCGGCAGTGGCTGAACCAGCTGTCCCACCGGCGCGACCTTGCCGTTCGCCTTGAAGCCCCAGTTGAGCAACGCACGCGCCATCGGCGCCCAGTTGGGGTAGGCGTGCATCAGCGACACGACGATCGTCTGGCCGTGCCGTCTCGCCGCACCGACGTACGTCGCCTGCGCGGCGACGGTATAGCCGTTCTTGCCGCCGATGTCTCCGCGGTAGGTGGTGAGCAGGTCGTTGTGGCTCTGGATCTGGAAGTGCCGTCCGTGCTTGGCCGGGACCTCGGTGCTGGCTTGGGTGATGTAGTGCCGGAATGCTGGGAGCTTGAAGGCGGCCCGCGCGATCAACGCGAGGTCATAGGCCGACGTCGTCTCGCCTGGACCGTCGAGCCCGCTCGGAGTCTTGGCGCGGGTGTCGTAGGCCTGCAGCACCTTCGCCTCGGCGTTCATCGCGTGCAGCGCCGCCTTGACTCCGCCGTACGCCTCGGCGAGGGCCTCCGCGGCGTCGTTCGCGCTCATCTCGAGCATGCACTGGAACAGCATCGAGATCTTGTAGAGCTTCCCGACGGTGAGCCCGGCCTTGGTGCCGTCGACGATCTCGTCGTGGTAGGAGACGCGCCACATCGCGTTCGGATCGAGGCGGGGGATCAAGGTCTCCGCGGTGAGCATCTTCAGCGTGCTGGCGGGTAGGAACTTCGCGTGCGGCGCCTTGGCGGCAAGGACCTCGCCGGTCGTGAGGTTCGCGACCAGCCACGAGTCAGCGGGGAGCTGTGATGGCGCGGGCAGCGCGGGAGCTCCAGGCACCCAGTTCACGACGACGCCGGAGGTGCCGAGCTGGTCGCCACCGATCGGATGAGCATGCTGTGTCGCCGCGTGCTCGCGTGAGGGCAACGCCACTGCAGCACTCGGCGGGGCTGACAGGGCGATCAGGACAGCCGCGGTCACACCCGCAGCGAGGCGACGAGCCATCGCGTCCACGTTATCGGTTCGGGTAGGGCGCGCCGTGGAGATCCCCTTCACCTCCTCCGCGGGGTCGAGCCTCGGCGTGGAGTGGGAGCTCGAGCTCGTCGACCTCGACTCCCGCGAACTCGTGGGCGCGGCGAGCGAAATCCTCGCCGAGCTCGGCAACGGCGCGGAGCACCCCAAGGCGAAACACGAGTTGCTCGAGTCATGTATTGAGGTCATCACCGGGGTCTGCACCACCGTCGACGAGGCGATTGCCGATCTGCGGGGCACCGTTGCCGAGGTGGCCGACGCGGCCGCCCGGCGGGGCCTCGGGGTCGTCTGCTCGGGTACCCATCCCATCAGCGACTGGGCGCAGCAGGAGATCAGCCCCAACCCGCGCTACGAGAAGCTCGTGGAGCAGATGCAGTGGCTGGCCCGCCGGCTGCAGATCTTCGGCGTGCACGTCCACGTCGGAGTCCGATCACCGGACAAGGCCATCCCGATCGTCAACGCGTTGACGGCGTACATCCCGCACTTCCTGGCGTTGTCCGCGTCGTCGCCGTACTGGGTGGGCGCCGACACCGGGCTCGCCTCCGCGCGAAGCAAGGTCTTCGAGGGGCTGCCGACGGCGGGAGTGCCCTACCAGCTGTCCGGGTGGGAGGACTTCGAGGAGTTCATGTCCACGCTGATCAGCGCCGACACGATCAGCTCGGTGCGCGAGGTGTGGTGGGACGTGCGTCCGCATCCGCAGTTCGGGACGGTCGAGCTGCGGATCTGCGATGGGCTTCCCACGCTGTTCGAGATCACGTGGGCCGCGGCGCTTTCGCAGTGCCTGGTGGAGATGCTGAACGGGCAGCTCGACCGCGGCTACGTCCTCCCCGTCCCGAAGGGCTGGACGGTCCGGGAGAACAAGTGGCGGGCGGCGCGCTACGGCATCGACGCCGACCTGATCGTCGATGACGCCGGCGGGACACGGCCGCTCCGCGACATGGTCGTGGAGCTGGTGGACGAGCTCGTGCCGATCGGCGAGCGACTTGGCTGCGCCACGGAGCTGTTGCGGGTCAAAGACGTGCTGGAGGTCGGCCCGAGCTATCTGCGGCAGCGCGCGTGTGCCGAGGCATCCAGTGGTGATCTGCGTGCCGTGGTGGATGGGCTGCTCGACGAGATGAAGCAGGACGCGCCTGCCGGCCTCGCCCTGTGAGCGCGTCCTCCGGTCCGGCCGAGGTGGGTGAGGCCCTGGTCAAGGTGCGCCGGGAGATCCACGCCCACCCCGAGCTCGCGCGCGCCGAGTTCCGCACCACAGGGCTCGTCGCCGACGCCCTCGCTCGGGCCGGCCTGACGCCGGCGGTTCTCCCCGGCGGGGTCGGCCTGGTGTGTGACATCGGCGAGCAGCCGCCGACCGTTGCGCTGCGTGCCGACCTCGACGCGCTGCCGATCCCGGACACCAAGGACGTCTCGTACCGCTCGACGGTGGACGGCGTGGCGCATGCCTGCGGCCACGACGTCCACACGACCGTCGTCCTGGGAGCCGGGCTCGCCTTGGCCGGAGTTGCCGCGCGTGGTGGCCTGCCGCACGGCGTCCGGCTGGTCTTTCAGCCGGCTGAGGAGGTGATCCCCGGTGGTGCCCTCGACGTGATCCGGGCGGGTGGCATCGACGGGGTCCGGCGGATCTACGCCGTGCACTGCGATCCCGGGACGGATGTCGGAACTGTGGCGCTGCGCAGCGGTCCGATCACGGCGGCCAGCGACCTGCTCGAAGTCCGGCTCTCCGGACCCGGCGGTCACACTGCGCGGCCCCATCTGACCGTCGATCTGGTTGCGGCCCTCGGAACGCTGCTCTCGGCGACGCCGGGCCTGCTCGCGCGACGGGCCGACCCCCGGTCGGGCACCACGCTCACCTGGGGTCAGGTCGATGCGGGGACCGTGGCCAACGTCATCCCGCGCTCCGGCGCGGCGCGTGGGACGGTTCGGACGCTGTCACGACAGACCTGGGATGTGCTGCCGCCACTCGTCGAGGAGGTGATCCGTGACGTGCTCGCGCCGTACAAGGTTGCCGCTGAGGTCGCCTACGTCCGCGGCGTCCCACCGGTGGTCAACGACGCCGGCTGCGTCAAGCGCCTGGCGTCGGCCGCCAACGACATCTCCGGTGTCGTTGTCGGTGAGACCGCTCAGAGCCTCGGAGGTGAGGACTTCGCGTGGTACCTCGATCGGGTCCCCGGGGCGCTCGCTCGACTAGGGGTGCGAACGCCGGAAAGCCCTGCGCTCTACGACCTGCATCAGTCGAGCTTCGACGTCGACGAGCGCTGTATCGACGTCGGCGTCTCGCTACTCGCCGGAGTCGCGCTGGCGCCCGGTGATGGCTAGGTTGCCAGCCCGTCCTCGCCCAGCGCCGGGCGGTCGCCGATCCGTACGACGGTGAGCAGGGCGGTCGCGCAGAGGCGGTTGTCGTTGCCGGCGTCGGTGAGATGGACCTCGACGACGGCGTCGCGCTTGCCCACCCGGACCGGCACGCCTCTCGCGACCGCCGGACCGACGCGCACGGGTGAGAGGAACGCGATCGTCATCGACTGCGTGGCGACCAGGCCGTCGAGTGCGCGGGCCGCCGCTGTTGCCCCGGCGGTGTCGATCAGGGTGGCGACGAGGCCGCCCTCCATCGAGCCCGCCGGGCCCTTGAAGTCGGCGCGGACGTCGCCCTGCACGGTCGCCGATCCGTCAGCCGGCGGATCGGCCAGATCGTCGAGATAGAAGATCCCGAGCAGTCGCTGCAGCGGGGTGTGTCCGATGCGTTCGGTCTCAGTCACCCGAGTGCTCTTCGCCAATCGTGCGGCACGGCCTGCCACGAAGATCGGCGACGTAGTCCGCCGGGGCGCCGGCCCGCTCCGCCGCGTCGGCCATCACCCCGAGGTAGCGGGCAGAGGGTCGCCCGCCCTCGTATCCGGCCAGGACATAGAGCCAGGCAAGCTGGAAGCCGTCGAGGGTGTGCACCCTGACGCGGATCTTGTTGTAGAGACCGGTGGCGGCGAACTCGATCTCGTCGAGCGTCGCCTCGTCGTAGGTTTCGATGTCGTAGAGCATCACGAAGACGCGCGAGGCCGCATCTTCGACGACCGTCGCGAGGGCGCCTTCCCAACCGAGATCCTCGCCGCCGAAGGTCAGCCGCCAACCTTCGAGCCACCCCGGCCCGCGGCACGGGGAGTGCGGGCAGCGGTCGTGCATCTGGGCTGGGTCGAGGTTCGACCCGTACGCCGCGTAGACCGCCACGTCACAGCACTCTAGGTATCCGTGCCCTGACTCTGAGCGTCAGGGCACGGCGGGAAGAATGGACGCGTGACGCGCATCGCGATTCTTGGCGGGGGACCCGGGGGCTACGAGGCGGCGCTCGTCGCCGCGCAGCTCGGTGCCGAGGTCGTCGTCGTCGAGCGCGACGGAGTGGGTGGCGCCTGTGTGCTCGCTGACTGCGTCCCTTCGAAGACACTGATCGCCACGAGCGAGTCGATCGCCGCCCTCGAAGGAAGCGAGGCGCTGGGGGTCAGGCCGCGCGGCGGCGGGGCCGCGACCGACAACGTCGAGGTCGACGCCGCGATCGTCTACAGCCGGGTGAAGGCACTCGCCGCCGCGCAGTCCGCCGACATCACCCGACGGGTTTCCGCGGAGGGCGTGGACATCCTGCGTGGCAATGGGCGGTTCGTCGGCCCGGGCCGGATCGAGGTCGTCGCCTCCGACGGCATCCAGGAGATCGCCGCCGACGTCGTCCTCATCTCAACCGGCGCTTCGCCTCGGGTGCTACCCGGCGCCGAGCCGGACGGTGAGCGGATTCTCAACTGGCAGCAGGTCTACGACTTGCCGTCGTTGCCAGAGCATCTGGTCGTCGTCGGATCCGGGGTGACAGGTGCGGAGTTCGCGAGCGCGTACATCTCGCTCGGCAGTGAGGTCACGCTGGTGTCGAGTCGTGACCGGGTCATGCCGAGCGAGGACGCCGACGCGGCGCTTCTCATCGAGGAGGTCTTCACCCGGCGCGGCATGAGGATCGTGAAGCAGGCGCGTGCGGCCGCCGTACGCCGTTGCGGTGACGGCGTCGAGGTCGAGCTCCGCGACGGGAGGACGGTGAGCGGATCGCACTGCCTCGTCACGGTGGGATCGGTCCCCAACACGTCCGCGCTCGGGTTGGACCGGGTCGGCGTCTCAACCGACGACGCCGGGTACGTGAAGGTCGACCGCGTCTCACGAACCAACGTGCAAGGTGTCTACGCCGCCGGTGACTGCACGGGTCTGCTCCTGCTCGCCTCCGTTGCGGCGATGCAAGGCCGTACGGCGATGTGGCATGCGCTCGGCGACACGGTCCTGCCGCTGCGGCTGGCGACCGTCGCCGCCAACGTCTTCACCGACCCCGAGATCGCCACCGTGGGCCTGCCGGCAGTCGAGGCGGCGGGCGAGCGCTCCGGCGTTCGCGAGGTGAAGCTCCCGCTCGCCACGAACGCCAGGGCGAAGATGCAGGGCATCGAGGACGGCTTCGTGAAGCTGTACTGCCGCCCCGGAACCGGAATCGTGCTCGGCGGCGTCGTGGTGGCGCCGCGGGCGAGTGAGCTGATCCTTCCGGTGTCGGTGGCCGTCCAGCATGGCCTGACCGTGGACCAGCTGGCGCACTCGTTCACGATCTACCCGTCGATCAGCGGCAGCATCACCGAAGCCGCGAGGCAGCTCCACCTCTCAGTCCAGGACTGACAACGCGCAGCACCAGCTCGAAGTAGCACACGGCTGGGTGCGTTCGCCGGCGTTCTGATGCTGAATGCCCGGTTCGGCGCGAGCGTCGGTCAGAGTTATGTGCTGCTTCGGGGGTCAGGCGGGGGTGATCTCACACAGCGTTGTGCCGCTGCTGACCACGTCGCCGACGCTCGCCGACAAGCCGGTGACGGTCCCGGCCTGATGGGCGTTGATCGGCTGTTCCATCTTCATCGCCTCGAGGACGACGACGAGGTCGCCGGCCTCGACCAGATCGCCGTCGGCGACCGCGACCTTCACGATCGTTCCTTGCATCGGAGCCGTCAGCGAGTCACCGCTGGCGGCACTGGCCGAGGAGGATGCCTTGTGTGCGGACGGTGGCTTGCGCCCAGCCGGAGGCGATGCGGTCGTCGCGGCGGTGAGACCGCCCGGCAGTGACACCTCGAGGCGGCGCCCGCCGACCTCGACGGTGATCCGCTCGCGTTCGGCGGGTGCGCCGGCATCGCCACCACCGTCATAGGGATCGACCGAGCCGGTCCACTCGGTTTCGATCCAACGGGTATGCACTCGGAACGGTTCGTCGGTGAAGTCGGCATCCTCGAGCACGGCGCGGTGGAACGGGATGATCGTCGGCATCCCGCCGACCTCGAACTCCGCGAGCGCGCGACGGGACCGCTCGACGACTTCCTGGCGAGTCGCACCGGTGATGATCAGCTTCGCGAGCAGTGAGTCGTAGGCCCCGGGGACCGTGTCGCCGTCGACGTAGCCCGCATCGACTCGTACGCCTGGGCCGGACGGCACACGCCACGACGTGATCCGGCCCGGCGCCGGCAGGAAGTTGCGGCCGGCGTCCTCGGCATTGATCCGGAACTCCATCGCGTGACCGTGTGGCACCGGGTCGTGCGCGGACAGTCGTTGACCGTCGGCGATCGCGAACTGCGCCCGTACGAGGTCGACGCCACTGGTCTCCTCGGTGACCGGGTGCTCGACCTGCAGCCGCGTGTTGACCTCGAGGAAGGAGACCGTGCCGTCCTGCGCGACCAGAAACTCGCAGGTGCCCGCGCCGACATAGCCGGCGGCATGGGCGATCGCCTTGCTCGCCTCGTACAACCGCTCGAGCTGCGTCTCGGTCAGGAACGGTGCGGGTGCCTCCTCGACGACCTTCTGGTGTCGACGCTGCAGCGAGCAGTCGCGGGTACCGACGACCATCACATTGCCGTGGGTGTCGGCCAGGATCTGGGTCTCGACGTGGCGCGGCTTGTCGAGATAGCGCTCGACGAAGCATTCGCCGCGTCCGAAGGCGGCAACCGCCTCGCGGACGGCGCTGTCGAACAGCTCAGGGATCTCGTCACGGTTGCGGGCGACCTTCAGCCCGCGGCCGCCGCCGCCGTAGGCGGCCTTGATCGCGACCGGCACGCCGTACTCGTCCGCGAACGAGAGCACCTCGTCGACGCCTTCGACCGGGTTCGGGGTTCCGGGTGCGAGCGGTGCGCCGACGTCGGCGGCGATGTGCCGCGCCTGGACCTTGTCGCCAAGCGCGTCGATCGCCGCCGGCGGTGGCCCGATCCAGGTGAGGCCGGCCGCCGCGACCGCGGTCGCGAAGGCCGCATTCTCGGCCAGGAAGCCGTAGCCCGGGTGCACCGCGTCCGCGCCCGAACGCTTGGCGATGTCGAGGATCTTGGCGATGTCGAGATAGGTCTCGCCGGGCGTCGAGCCGCCCAGGGCGTAGGCCTCGTCGGCGAGCTTCGCATGCAGGGCGTCGAGATCGGGATCGGCGTAGATCGCCACGCTGTCCAACCCCGAGTCGCGGCAGGCGCGAACGACTCGCACTGCGATCTCGCCTCGGTTGGCGATCAGCACCTTGCGCATGGCAGAGACTCTATTCAGTACGTCCCCCGCGCCATCCAGCCACCCGAACCGCGAGCCGACTTCGCCGGCGCAAGCGGCTGTGTGTCGAAATCCGCGGTCACGTCGTGGCAGGCTGACGATCTGTGAGCGAGCAGCCCTTCTCCGCGTTTCAGTCCGAGATCTATCTCAACGGCGCACTGGGAGTGCGTCCTGAGCTGCCGATCGATCCGGCGTCGCTGGAGGCGGCCGCGCAGGAGCGGTTCTCCCCGGAAGCCTTCGGATACGTGGCCGGCAGTGCGGGAACGGAGTCGACGGCGCGGGCGAACCGACGGGCCTTCGAGCGGTGGCGGATCGTGCCCCGCTTCCTCGGCCAGGACGTCTCGGTCCGCGACCTGTCGACGACCGTGCTCGGAACGCCGATGCCGGCGCCGGTTGTGCTCGGCCCGGTCGGGGTGCAGGGCATCGTGCACCCCGACGCGGAGCTCGCAGTCGCCCGCGCCGCCTCGGACCTGGGGGTGCCGATGGCGCTGTCCACGGTCTCGTCGTACACCTTGGAAGACGTCGCGTCGGCAGGCGGCGACTCGCCACGCTGGTTCCAGCTGTACTGGCCGCGGGACCGGGCGGTCGGTGCGTCGCTGCTGGCGCGCGCCAAGGCTGCGGGCTACTCCGCGCTGCTGGTGACCCTCGACACCTTCATCCTCGCCTGGCGACCGCGCGACCTCGTCAATGCCTACCTGCCGTTCCTGTCGCGCCTCGGCTTGGCAAACTACGAGTCCGATCCCGCCTTCCTCGCCGGGCTGGGCAAGGCGCCCGATGCCGACCATCTCGCGACCGTCATGCACTGGCAGTCGATGTTCGGTGATCCGTCGAACACGTGGGCAGACCTCGCCTGGGTGCGCGAGCACTGGGACGGTCCGATCGCACTGAAGGGCGTTCTCCACCCGGACGACGCGCGGCGCGCGGTCGACGCCGGGATGGACGGCGTTCTCGTGTCCAACCACGGTGGCCGGCAGATCGACGGATCGATCGCTGCGCTCGACGCCTTGCCGGGCGTCGTCGATGCCGTCGCGGGCCGGGCGGACGTGCTGTTCGACTCCGGGATCCGCACCGGGTCCGACGTGATCAAGGCACTCGCGCTGGGCGCCAACGCCGTCCTCATCGGGCGCCCGTACATCTATGGACTCGGCATCGGTGGCGAGGCGGGCGTGCGCCACGTCCTGCGCTGCCTGCTCGCCGAGCTGGAGCTCACAATGGCGCTTGCAGGCTGCGCGTCGCTCGCAGATGTCAAGCGTGAGCTGCTGACCCAGATACCGTGATCGGGTGCCCGAACCGTCGCTAGGCCTTGCAGGGCTTCGATTTCGGCGGTTGCACGAGGGCACCCGGATCCGGTCCGCGGTCGGACAGCCGATAGTCGACCGGCTCTTCGACATCTGGGATCGCCGAGACGTCCTGCGGATGCTGACCGAGCGAGGGTTGCGCCACAAGTACGCGAACTCGGTGCTCGGCTACGCCTGGTCGATGCTCGAACCGGCCGCCTTCGTGCTCACCTACTTCATCTTGCTCAAGATCTTCAACCGCAGCTACCCGATGTACCCGCTCTTCGTCGGATCCGCGATCTTGCCGTGGCAGTGGTTCTCCTCCGTTGTGAACTCCTCGACGAGCACACTCCGCAAGAACTCACGACTGATCACGTCGATCGCGCTGCCCCGCGAGATCTATCCGCTCGCCGAGGTCAGCGTGAAGACGGTCGAGTTTGTGCTCAGTTTGCCGGTCCTGTTGGTTCTGGCACTGATCTACGGGGTCAAACCCAGCGCATACGTGTTCGCCTGGCCGCTCGCGTTTGTGCTGCAACTGATGCTCTGTGTAGGGCTTGCCCTCCTCGTGTCGTCGCTCAACACGGTGCTGCGAGACATCGAGCAGGGAATCGGCATCGTCGTTCGGATGCTGTTCTTTCTCTCGGCGGTGCTCTACCCGCTGTCGCGCTTGACAACGCCGATGCAGCACCTTGCGTCCATCAATCCGATGGTGGGGATCCTCACGATCAATCGCGCGGTATGGCTTCCGGCGTACTGGACCGGTTGGCAGCCGGTGCTGTACTCCGCGATCGGCTCACTCCTGTTCCTCCTGCTCGGCTTCGCCGTCTTCGCGCGGGTTGAGCGCGCCGTCCTGAAAGAGCTGTAGCGCTGCCGATGCCTCCAAAGAAGAAGAAGCAGCAGGATGCGATCGTCGTCAAGGACGTCGGGATCAAGTTCGCGATCAACCGCCGCCGTCGGATCGGGGTGAAGGACCTCCTCATTCAGGGCCGCACCGTGACGACCGGAACGGGCGAGTACTGGCCGTTTCGGCATGTCTCGTTCCGGGTCAAGAAGGGCGAGTCGGTCGGCGTCGTCGGCCGCAACGGATGCGGCAAGAGCACACTGCTGCGTCTCGTCGCCGGCGTGATGCTGCCTGATGAGGGGACGATCCAGGTCAACGGTGGCGTCGGTGCGATGATCGAGCTGTCGGCGGGATTCGTGGGCGACCTGACCGCGCGCGACAACGTCTACCTGATCTCCTCACTGCACGGATTCACTCGCGAGCAGACCGACGAGCGGTTCGACGAGATCATGAGCTGGGCCGGAGTGAAGCGTTTCGTCGACACTCCGGTCATGCACTTCTCCAGTGGCATGCGGGCTCGGCTCGCGTTCTCGATCGTGACGCGGATGGAAGAGCCGATCCTCCTCGTCGACGAGGTCCTCGCCGTCGGTGACAAGGCGTTCCGCAAGAAGTGTGGCGTCGTCATCGACGAGATGCTCAGCGGTGGCCGGACCATGCTGCTCGTCTCGCACAACGAGAAGGACCTGCTTCGGTGGTGCCAGCGGGGCATCTATCTGCGGCGTGAGCAGGCCCCAGTGGAGGGCCCGATCGAGGAGATCATCGAGATGTATCTCGCCGACGACGATTCGGCCTGACGTGTCGTCTCGCCCATCGGTTGCCGAGTTGCGTGCGGTCGCGCAGCCGGACTCCGTCGTGGGGCGCGTCAGTGGAGAGCACTGGGCCGGTCGGCTCTACCAGCGTCGCGTCTCGATCCACATCACCCGGCTGCTCGCTCCGACGAGGGTGACGCCGAACGCGATCACCTGGACCATGCTGCTCACCGGCCCCGGCGCAGCACTCGCGATGTCCGTGCCGCATCTGTGGGGTCCGATCGTCGCCTTCGCCGTGATTCAGGTGCAGGGCACGCTCGACTGCGTGGATGGCGAGCTCGCGCGGTGGCGCGACCAGCGCGGGCCGAGCGGCATCTATCTCGACCGGATCGGTCATTACGTGACGGACGGACTTCTCGCGATCGGCGTCGGCGTGCACGCCGACGGTGGCCTCAACCACATCGCAGGTTGGACGACGGTCGGTCTCGCGGCGGGGTTTCTGGTCCTGCTGACGAAGGCGGAGACCGATCTCGTCCACGTCGCGCGAGTGCAGTCGGGCCGGCCGCCGATCACCGACACGGCGGAGGTGGCCCGACCACGAGACGGTTTGCTCCGACAGCTCCGCCGGCTGGCCGGGACGCTGCCGTTCAACCGTGCGTTGCTAGCCCTCGAGATGACGGTGCTCGCAGTCGTCGCCGCGGCAGTCGACGCCGGCCGCGGGTGCCTCGGTGCGACGCGCGTGCTGTCCGTCGTGCTTCTGGCGATCGCCGGTGTCGTGGTTGCTGGCCACCTTCTCGCGACGCTCGCGTCGGATCGCGTGCGGTGACCCTGTCCGTCGGTTGTGTCCTGCTCAGCCAGGGCGACCGCGCCGACGAGCTGTCGCGGGCGGTCGCATCGCTCCTCGCGCAGCGGGATGTGACCCTCTCCGTGGTCGTCGTCGGCAACGGTTGGCAGCCGGTCGGACTACCTCCCGAGGTGGCGACCGTCGAACTCGACCAGAACGTGGGTGTCCCAGCGGGCCGCAACATCGGAGCCGGGCAGGTCGCGGGGGACATCCTGCTCTTCCTCGACGACGACATCGAGCTCGTGGGCGACGACCTCGTCGCCCGCGTCGTCGCGCAGTTCGCCGCTGATGATGCGCTGGCGGTCGTCCAGCCCCGCGCCCTCGACCCGGACGGGTCGGCGACGGCTCGGCGGCACGTGCCGAGGCTGCGGGCGAGCGATGCCGAACGCAGCGGTGATGTCGCGTGGTTCTGGGAGGGGGCGTCGTTCGTGCGGCGTACCGCGTTCGATGCGGCCGGCCACTGGCCCGGCGCCTTCTTCTACGGCCACGAGGGGATCGAGCTGGCCTGGCGGTTCGTCGATGCGGGCTGTCGGATCAGGTACGACGCGGACCTCGTCGTCCACAACCCGCCGGCGGCTCCGTTCCGCGGCCCGCAGCACCGCTTCATGGACGCTCGTAACCGGGTCTGGGTCGCGCGACGCAACCTGCCGCTGCCACTCCTCGTCGGATACCTCGCCGTGTGGATCAGCGCCACCTTGGTCCGTTCGGTGCAAGGCGGCGGCACCAAGGCGGCGCTCCGCGGATTCATCGTGGGGATGCGGACCGAGTGTGGCCCGCGTCGCCCGATCCGTTGGCGAACCGCGTGGCGGCTCACCCGGCTGGGCCGCCCGCCGATCGTCTGACGAGGTCGCCCGCGAGGGCTCACCGAAGGATGCGTCGCATCGCCGGGACGCCTCGTAGCGCCTCGAGCGCGATGTGGGCCGACATCTTCGATGTCCCGGTCTCTCGCTCCCGGAAGACGATCGGCACCTCGACGATCCTCGCGCCGAGGGCTCGGGCCCGCGTGGTCATCTCGATCTGGAACCCGTAGCCGTGGCTTTCGGTCGTCTCGGCGTGGACCTTCTCGAGCAGTTCGCTGCGCCAGGCCTTGAAGCCGCCGGTCAGGTCGGACAGCGGGGTCGCGAGCACGACCCGGGCATAGAGGTTGCCGGCCCGCGAGAGCCACTCCCGATGCTTGCTCCATCCGACCACGTCGCCCCCCGGCATGTATCTGGAGCTAAGCGCGAGGTCGGCGTCCTCGAGGGCGGCCACCAGGCGGTCGATGTCGGCCGGGTCGTGCGAGCCGTCCGCGTCCATCTGGACGACGCATGTCGGCTTGAGCTCAGACAGCGCATGGGCGAATCCGGCGGCATAAGCGCGGCCCAGGCCCTCCTTGGCGTGGCGGACGAGCAGGCTGATGCGACCGGGCATCTCCTCGGCCAGCCCCTTGACGATCTCCGCGGTGCCGTCCGGCGAGCCGTCGTCGACGACCAGGAGGCGGGGGCGGCAAGGTCGCCCGACGACCGCGCGGGCGATGTGCTCGATGTTGTCCCGCTCGTTGTAGGTCGGCATCACGACGACGACGTCCACGGTCTGCCCCCGCCCTACAACGCTGGACAGATCTGACGATCCGTCGGCCTGGTTGATGACGGTCTAGAACCTATCCGCCGGTAGGCTCGCTTCGTCATGGCAGTGAGAACGCCCGGACTCCGAACCGTCGGGGTCGTGCTCGCCGGTGGCGTGGGGACGCGAGTCGGGCTCTCGATCCCTAAGCAGCTGCTCAAGATCGCCGGGAAGACGGTGATCGAGCACACGCTCGCGGTCTTCGAGGCTTCCGCGGAGGTCGACGACGTAGTGGTCCTCATGACTCCGGGATACGTCGACGATGTGAAGGCCATCGTGTCGGCTCGAGGCTTCCACAAGGTGAGCGCGGTCATCGAGGGTGGCGATACCCGCAACGACTCCACCCGCAACGCGCTGGCGCATCTCGGTGATGAAGAGTGCAACGTCCTGTTCCACGACGCGGTGCGGCCACTGGTGAGTCAGCGGATCATCCGCGAGTGCGTCAACGCGCTGCGCACCTACGAGGCCGTCGATGTCGGGATCCCGTCCGCTGACACGATCGTCGTCGTCGACGACGATGAGATCATCACGGAGATCCCTGACCGGTCCCGGTTGCGCCGCGGTCAGACGCCTCAAGGCTTCCGGCTCTCGACCATCCGGCGCGCCTACGAGATCGCCTGGCAGGACCCCGACTTCAAGGCGACCGACGACTGCAGCGTGGTGTTGAAGTACCTGCCCGACGTACCGATCCACATGGTCGAGGGCGCCGAGCAGAACATGAAGGTCACGGCGCCGGTCGACCTCTTCATCGCGGACAAGCTGTTCCAGCTCGGTTCGGCGTCCGTCGACGCGCTGCCGAGCCCGGAGGCCTACGCCGAAGCGCTGCGCGGCCGGGTTGCGGTCGTGTTCGGCGGAAGCTATGGAATCGGCGCCGACATCGTCACCCTGCTCGAGTCGCACGGCGCGAAGGTCTTCCCGTTCAGTCGTTCCGCCACCGGCACCCACGTCGAACGGGCTGACGACATCCGCGCAGCGCTCGAGCAGGCGCACGCCGAGTCCGGTCGGATCGACTACATCGTCGTGACGGCGGGCGTGCTGACGACGGGCGACCTGGCCAGCGTCGATGACGCGACGGTCGAGGAGATGATCGGCGTCAACTACATCGCACCCGTGCAGATCGCGCGACTCGGTGCCGGCTATCTCGAGGCGACGAAGGGGCAGCTGTTGCTCTTCACGTCGAGCAGCTACACGCGCGGCCGAGCCGGCTACAGCCTGTACTCCTCCACGAAGGCCGCGGTCGTGAACCTCACCCAGGCGCTGGCCGACGAGTGGCTGAGCATTGGCGTGCGGGTCAACTGCATCAATCCGGAGCGGACCGCCACGCCGATGCGCACCAAGGCGTTCGGCGTGGAGCCGCCGGGCGATCTGCTCGACTCGGGGGAGGTCGCCCGGAGCTCGGTCGATGTCCTGGTCTCGGAGATCACCGGCCAGGTCATCGACGTACGCCGCCCCGTGGGCACCGTCGGCTCGTGACCGACCCGATCATCGGCACTGTCGGCGACGCCGCCGAGGAGGGCCGCGACCACGACCCGCGGATGCCGTCGCGCGGTCCGCGCACCATCGCGATCCTCGCCATCGCCTGTTACGTGACGGTGGTTCTCGCCGGTGTCTTCTCGTGGTCGATCGCCGCACTCGTCGCCATCGTGGCGAGCCAAGGGCTCGACCTGTTGATCGTCGGTAACGAGGATGTCAGGTCGACGCTGGCGCGCGGTCAGTTCGGCATCGCGACGCGCACGCTCGTCCGCGAGCTCGGTGTCGTCGCGCTGGTCCTGACCGCCGCGTGGACCGGTCGCGGGAACGCCCGCGCGACCGCCATCCTCGTGCTCGCCGTCGCGGGCCTGCGGTACGGCTACCACCTGCTGCTCGTCATGGTCCGGCGTCGATCGCTGCACCCGGTCGAGACCCGCAACATCGATCTGACCGGGCTGCGGCTGCCACCGTCCGTGCCCGACGTCGCTCGTCGCCGCCTCTCGGAGCGCTTCCACGGCCTGTCCGCCACGGCGTTGGTGGGGGCGGGTATCGCCGTCGCCAGCCACGAGGCGGTCATCGGCTTCGTCATCACCGGCGCCGTGGCCACCGCCGAGGTGGGCTTCGTCGGATGGGAGCTGGCCTGGCTGTTCAAATCGCGCGGTTCCGTCGTCCGGGACCGGCTGCATGCGGCGATCCTCAAGCGGGTCACGGCGCTGCACCCGGAGGTGATGCTCTACCACTCGGGCACCGAGGACACCGGATACCAGGTCAACATGTGGCTGTCGACCGTCGACCGGCTGAAGCGCCCGACGCTGGTGGTCGTGCGTGAGCGGGAGTGCTTCGCCCAGCTCGGCGCCACCAGCTCGGCCGCAGTCTGTATTCCGGACCCGGTGGACTTCATGACGTTCACGCTTCCCGACGTACGAGTCGCGATGTACACCGCGAACGTCGGCAAGACGATTCACATGCTGCGCGAGCCCGGGGTGCGGCACGTCTTCATCGGTCACGGGGACAGCGACAAGGCGGCGTCATCGAACCCGTTCAGCAAGGTCTATACCGAGATCTGGGTTGCCGGTAAGGCGGGCCGCGACCGCTACAGCAAGGCCGGCGTCGGCATTCACGACGACGACCTCGTCGAGGTGGGTCGCCCGCAGCTCGGCGGCATCACACCCGCCCAGGCCGGACCGATCGGTGACCGCATGCTGACGGTGCTCTACGCGCCGACCTGGGAGGGCTGGACGGGCGATCCCACCCATACCTCACTCGTTCGTACCGGTCCGGCGCTCGTTGAGCGACTGACCGGCATGCCGAACGTCCGGGTCGTCTACAAGCCGCACCCGCTGACCGGAAGCGTGAGTCTTGAGGCCGGCCGGGCAGACGCGGCGATCCGCGCCACGATTGCGCGCGCCGGCGGGCTGCACGCGACCATCGTCGGCACGTCGCCGTCCCTCTACGACTGCTTCAATGATGCTGACGTCCTGGTTGCCGACATCTCCAGCGTGCTCAGCGATTTCATCTCGAGCGAGAAGCCGTACGTCGTCCCGAACCTCACCGGCCTGTCCGAGAACGACTTCAAAGAGAAGTTCCCGAGTGCGGGGCAGGCCTACCTGCTCGATCCTGCCGCTGAGCGAATCGAGACGACCCTCGATCTCATCCGCACCGAGGATCCACTCGCGCCGGCGCGGGTTCGCCTGAAGGAGTACCTGCTCGGTCCGTCGTCACCCGACGCGTTCACCCGCTTCGAAGCAGCCGTCGACAATGCCTACGAAACCGCGGTACGCCTGGTGTCGACCCGAATCGCGGCCGGAGCCGAGTAGTTAGCACGTCAGGCCTTGGTGCGGGTGCCTTTGACCAAGCCGCTCGCGACCCACTGCGGCAGCGGGCGTCGCAACGGCTGCGGCTCCTCGGCTTCGGCTGCGCTTCGCGTCGAGAGCACAGCGACGAGTGCCGCAAGCTCTTCGTCGGTGGGTTCACCACCTGCGATGACTCGCAGCACTGGTCGCGAAGTTTCGTCAGTCATGGCTAGAGCGGGATGTTCCCGTGCTTCTTTGGCGGCAGTGACTCGCGCTTGGTGCGCAGCAGGCGCAGCGCCTTCACCACCTCGGCCCTGGTTGCGGACGGCTTGATCACGGCGTCCACGTAACCGCGCTCCGCCGCGATGTAGGGGTTGGCGAAGTGGTCCTCGTAGTCGGTGACGAGCTCATGGCGAGCCGCTTCGGGATTCGCGGCGTCGGCGAGGGTGCGCCGGTGCAGGATGTTGACCGCGCCGTTCGCGCCCATGACGGCAATCTCGGCGGTCGGCCATGCCAGGTTCACGTCGGCGCGCAGGTGCTTCGAGCCCATGACGTCATACGCACCGCCGTACGCCTTGCGCGTGATGACCGTGACCTTCGGCACTGTCGCCTCCGCGTAGGCGAAGAGCAGCTTGGCGCCGCGACGAATGATGCCGTTCCACTCCTGTTCCGTGCCGGGCAGGAAGCCGGGGACATCGACGAAGGTGAGCACGGGGATGTTGAAGGCGTCGCACGTGCGCACAAAGCGTGCCGCCTTCTCGGAGGCGTCGATGTCGAGGGTGCCCGCGAACTGCATCGGCTGGTTCGCCACGACGCCGACGGAGTGGCCGTCGATGCGCGCGAAGCCGCACACGATGTTGGGTGCGAACAGCGCGTGCACCTGCAGGAAGTCGGCGTCGTCGACGATGTGCTCGATCACCGTGACGATGTCGTAAGGCTGGTTCGGCGAGTCCGGCACGAACGTGTCGAGGAACCCGTCCGGCTCGAGCGAAGCGAGCTCGGTCTCGTCGAACGACGGCGGCTGCTCCATGTTGTTGCTCGGCAGGAACGAGATCAGTGCACGGGTGAGCTCGAGCGCCTCCTGCTCGTCGGCCGACATGAAGTGCGCCACGCCCGACTTCGTGTTGTGGGACCGCGCGCCGCCGAGCTCCTCCATGGTCACGTCCTCGCCGGTGACCGTCTTGATGACGTCCGGTCCGGTGATGAACATGTGGGAGGTCTGGTCGACCATGATCGTGAAGTCGGTGATGGCAGGGGAGTACACCGCGCCGCCGGCACAGGGACCCATGACGAGTGACACCTGCGGGATCACACCGGACGCCATGACGTTGCGGTAGAAGATCTCGGCGTAGAGGCCGAGAGCCACCACTCCCTCCTGGATGCGCGCACCACCGGAGTCGTTGATGCCGATCACGGGGCAGCCGGTCTTCATGGCGAGGTCCATGACCTTGCAGATCTTCTCGCCGAAGACCTCGCCGAGCGATCCCCCGAAGACCGTGAAGTCCTGGCTGAACACGCACACCTGGCGACCGTGGATCGTGCCGTAGCCGGTCACGACGCCGTCGCCGTATGGCCGCTCGTCCTGCATGTCGAAGTCGTGGGCGCGGTGGCGAGCCAGCGCGTCGAGCTCGACGAACGATCCCTCGTCGAGCAGCAGGGCGATCCGCTCGCGGGCGGTCATCTTGCCTTTGGCGTGCTGCTTGTCGACTGCACGTTGCGACCCTGCGTGCACGGCCTCGTCGATGTGCCGCTCGAGCTCGGCAATGCGGCCGGCGGTGGTCCGCGGCGCGGGCCCGTCGTGCGGGGCGTCGGCCGGGGTCGCGGGTTGTGCGCTCATGAGGCCGTAGCGTACGGCGCGTGCCTTCCCCGTGGAGCGACCTGTCTCGTCCTCGGCTGTCGGAGAAGCGACTGCACCACGATCTTGCCGGTGACCTGTGGCGACGGGTGTCCGTCGTCGAGACGACGGTCTCGACCAACGCGGACGTCGCCGAAGCGGCGCGTGGGGGTGAGCCCGAGGGCTTCGTCCTGGTCGCCGAGCAGCAGACCGCCGGCCGGGGGCGGCTGGATCGGCAGTGGGAGTCACCGGCCCGGGCGGGGCTGACCTTCTCCGCGTTGCTGCGTCCGTCGCTCGAGCCGGCGCAGCTCAGCCTGTTGCCTCTGATCGCAGGACTGGCCACGGTCGAGGCGCTCTTGGCAGTGGGCAACGTCGAGGCGACGCTGAAGTGGCCCAACGACGTGCTCGTCGACGGCTTCAAGCTGGGCGGCCTGTTGGTGGAGCTCGCGGGAGGTGCGGCCGTCGTCGGAATCGGCCTCAACGTCTCGATGCGTGAGGACGAGCTCCCGGTCCCGACAGCGACGAGCCTGCTGCTGTGCGGTGGGCTGACGGACCGCGAGCCGCTGCTCAAGGAGGTGCTCCGCGCGCTCGGCCGTCGGTACACGGCGTGGCGGTGGTCAGGAGATCCCGGGTCCGTGATCCCGGCTTATCGGGAGCGATGCGAGACGATTGGGCGCGAGGTCGAGATCGAGCTGCCAGGGGGAGACATGGTGCGAGGCACCGCAACCGACGTCGACGACACCGGCAGGCTGGTGGTCGAGGACGGCGAGACCGGACAACAGCGGGCCTGGCTGGTCGGCGACGTGACCCACGTGCGAAAGGCGCAGTGATGGGCTTTCCAGAAAACATTCTCGACGCGGACGAGCACGTGATCCGCAACCTTCGGCCGCACTGGCGGCGAGTGGCGGGACCGGTCGTGCTGACCCCGATCACAGTAGGCGTGGCGTCGTACTGCTACTTCAAGCTGGATGATGACGGGTTCCAGAAGTACCTGCGGTGGGTCGTCCTCGCGGCGGCACTGATCGTCCTCGTGTGGTGGTGCCTCCGGCCGTTCCTGACCTGGCTGACGACCCGCTATGTGCTGACTGATCGCCGGGTCCTGATGCGCAGCGGTGTGCTGTCCAAGACGGGCCGTGACGTGCCGCTGACGCGCGTCAACGACGTGTCGTTCAAGACCACGCTCGTCGAGCGCCTGTTCGGCTCAGGCACGCTGACCATCGAGTCGGCGGGCGAGCGCGGTCAGGTGGCGTTGACCGACGTCCCGAAGGTCGAGGAAGTGCAACGTGAGATCTACCGCCTGGTCGAGGACGAGGCGCAGCGGCTGAAGTGATCTCAAAAGCAAGGTTGGCTGGTCTGGGCACACCGATCTGGGTCGGGGTCGCCGGCGTCGTCGTCACACTGGTCGCGGCGAGGAGCCTCGCGCTTGTCGGCGCGGTTGTCGTCGCGGCCGTGACGGCGGTGGTGATCGTCGCGACCGCGGTGGCGGAGGCGTTGCGTCGACTCCTGGCGCGGATGCGCCGTACGCCGCTGCGAAGCCGTGGTCTCGAGCTCGCCGACTTCGAGGCGCCCGCTCGCGTTCCGCGGCTGCTGATGCGGCCGCGCGGCGGGCCGCTGGTCGACGTGGTCTTGGCCGTCCCGTCGGTAGCGGTTCTCGGCTGGCTGCTCTGGCGCGATCACCGCTCCGGCCTCCGGCTTCGAGCGGTCGATGCGATCTCCACCGCAGTCCGGCGGTTCGAGCCGGACGTCATCCTCTACTTCGCCGGGAACCCGGAGGAGGTCTACCAGTTGCGGATGTGGTTCGCGCCTGTCGACCGGCTCGGCGTACGCGCTCTCGTCGTGCTCCGAAGCGATGCAGTGATGGACGAGCTGACGGACTCGCCGTTCCCGGTCGTCAGCTCGACCTACAACGGCCTGATCGCCTCGTTGCCACTTCCGAAGCGGGTCGTCACCTTGTTCGTCACACACAGTGGCAACAACCTGTCGATGCTGCGGCGCCCCGAGACCGTGTGCGTCTTCGTCGGTCACGGCGAGAGCGACAAGCCGGACAGCTCGAACCCGTATGCCCGGGTGTACGACGAGGTGTGGGTCGCGGGGCCGCTCGGGCGGCGCCGGTACGCCGAGGCCGCGGTCGGGGTCCGTGACGACGTGATTCGCGAGGTGGGCCGGCCACAGTTCGTCCCGCCGGACACGCCACCGCCGAAGCCCCCCGTCATCGTGTACGCGCCGACGTGGGAGGGCTGGGGTGACGACCCGCATCACAGCTCGTTGCCTCACCTCGGCGTCAGGCTCGTGGACGCACTCCTTGCCAACCCCGGCGTGACCGTTCGCTATCGGCCGCACCCATTGACCGGGCGGCGTCACCCCGACGTCCGCCGTGCCCATGAGGCCATCGTCAAGCGGGTCGGCAGGGTGCCCGACGACGAGCCGATCGAGCGGACCATGGCCGGCGCCGCAGCGATGGTCCTCGACGTGTCGAGCGTCATCGCGGAGTACCTCGCCTACGACCGCCCGTACGCCGTCGCCGACACCAGAGGGATGGGCCGGCGCACACACACCCGCCGGTTCCCTTCGACCGGAGGAGGGTTCCTGCTCGGGCCCGACCTGTCGGGACTGGACGCGTTCGTCGTTGCCGCAACCGGGGGCCGCGATTCCACCACCGCGAAGCGACGGGCGCTGCTCCACGACGCCCTCGGTGACCCCGCGACCTCCCAGGATCGCTTCGCCGCGGCGGTTGGACGCCTGCGGCGCGGGTGACAGGTGAAGGGATGACTGAGCCGCGAGACCTGGACGCCGCCGAGCTCGAGCGCGAGCTGCTCGGTGGGGAGCGCCGCTACACGCGGTTGCAGGTCGCCGAGCTCACCGGCGTGCCGATCGAGCGGGCAACCGCGCTGTGGAACGCACTCGGCTTCGCCGACGTCGATGACGACGTGTGCGCCTTCACCGATCGCGACGTGTGGGCGGTGCGAACGGTTACCGCACTCGGTGAGGCGGGTTGGCTGCCTGAGGACCTGCAGGTGTCGATGGCGCGGGCGCTCGGGCAGTCGCTGTCGCGTCTCGCCGACTGGCAGCTCGCTGCGATCGGCTCGGCGCTCGATCCGGCGATCGCGCAGCAAGAGGCGCTGCATCGCGCGGAGGAGCTCGTCCCCGTGGTCGAGCAGCTGATCGGCTATGTCTGGCGACGGCATCTGGCCGCGGTCGCGGGCCGGGTGCTCGCGTCGAGTGGGGAGGAGTTCGCCGCCGGCACGATTGCCGTCGGCTTTGCCGACATGGTCGGCTTCACCAGCCTGACCCGGGAGATCGGCGATGCCGAGCTCGGCGCCTTGGTCGAGGAGTTCGAGGCACGCGCGTCCGACGTCGTCGCCCGAGGTGGCGGCCGGGTGATCAAGACCATCGGTGACGAGGTGCTCTTCGTCGCCGACGACGTCCATGCCGCCGCGGACATCGGGATGCGGTTGTCGGAGGAGCTCCCCGACGAGTCGATGCCCGACCTGCGGGTCGGCCTTGCCTACGGCACGGTGCTGTCACGACTGGGTGACGTGTACGGCGAGCCGGTGAACCTCGCCAGCCGGCTGACCTCGATCGCGCGGCCGGGTACCGTCCTCGTCGACCGAGAGTTCGCCGCGGCGCTCGACGGCGATCCGGCGTGGCAGGTGAAGCGGGTCCCGCCGCGGCCGGTGCGCGGCTACGCGATGTTGCACCCGTCTCGCCTCCGGCGTGCCTCCGCATAGGCTCGGTATCGGCGTCAGCCGGCACGGCAGAAGGGTGTGGACGGGTGAGCGATCTCCCTGCGTCGATCAGCCTCCGAGAGGTCGGCCCGCGTGACGGCCTGCAGAACGAGGCGCCGGTTTCGACAGAAGCGAAGGTCGAGCTGCTCGACGCGTTGTCGGCCACCGGCGTACGGCGCATCGAGGCCGTGAGCTTCGTCTCGCCGAAGGCGATCCCGCAGATGGCGGACGCGGATGAGGTCTGGGCGGGCATCGCGCGCAACGCCGACGTTCGATACTCGGCCCTCGTGCCGAACCTTCGCGGTGCGCACCGCGCACTCGGTGCGGGCTTCCGGGACATCGAGGTGGTGGTGTCGGCCTCCGACACGCACAACCGCAGGAACATCAACCGAACCACAGACCAGTCGCTCGACGAGATCGCCGAGCTGATCACCCTCGCGCACGGCATGGATGCCCGGGTGCAGGTCATCGTGGCCACCGCCTGGGGGTGTCCCTACGAGGGCGACGTCCCGGTCGAGCGGGTGCTCGCGGTCGCCGGTCGGGCGGTCCGCGACGGCGCGGACGGCATCGCGTTCGGTGACACGACCGGAATGGCGACGCCCAGTCGCGTCACTCAACTCGTCGGCGGTCTGCGGATGGCGCACCCCGACGTCTCGGTGAACCTCCACTTCCACAACACTCGTGGCACCGGACTGGCGAACGTGCTGGCCGCGCTGCAGCTGGGTGTGGACGACTTCGACGCCAGCGTCGGCGGTCTCGGCGGATGCCCCTACGCGCCCGGCGCCAGTGGCAACGTCGCAACCGAAGAGCTGATCCACATGGTGGAGGACATGGGCGTCGAGACCGGCGTCGACCTTGACGCGATGATCGAGGCGGCGGCCACGGCCGAGCGAATCGTGGGCCGGACGCTGCCGAGCCAGGTGCTTCGCGCCGGCCCCCGGACTCGTACGACCCCGACGTGACAGAAGTCCGTTACGCGGTCGACTCCGATCTGCCGGCCCTGACCGAGATCTACAACCACTACGTCGTCAACACCGCGGCCACCTTCGATCTCGAGCCGTTCACGGTCGACTCGCGGCGGGCGTGGTTCGACCACTACCGAAGCTCCGGACGCCATCGGCTGCTCGTGGCCAGCCAGGCAGACGGGCTGCTCGGGTACGCCAGCAGCAGCCGGTTTCGGGTGAAGCCGGCGTACGACCCCTCGATCGAGGTGACGGTCTACCTGCACCCTGCGGCGACTGGTGCCGGGATCGGATCTGCGCTGTACCGGCGGTTGTTCGAGGAGCTCAGCGGTGAGGACATCCACCGCGCGTACGCCGGGATAGCCCTGCCGAACGACGCGTCGGTCGCACTGCACCGCAAGTTCGGGTTCGCCGAGATGGGCACGATGACGGAGGTCGGACGCAAGTTCGACCGGTGGTGGGACGTGCTCTGGATGGAACGTAGTCTCGCGTCGTGACCGACATCCGGAAGCTCCGCGATGACATCGCGCGTGGGGGCGACGACAAGTACCACGCGGCGAACGCGGAGAAGGGCAAGCTCTTCGCGCGCGAGCGGGTCCGGCTGCTGGTCGACGAGGACTCCTTCATCGAGGACGGCGAGTTCGCCAACGCGCTGGCGGGTGACCTGCCCGCGGACGGGGTCATCACCGGGACGGCGAAGGTCGACGGCCGGCAGGTGTGCCTCATGGCCAACGACTCGACGGTCAAAGCCGGCTCGTGGGGGGCGCGTACCGTCGAGAAGATCGTCCGCGTCATCGAGCAGGCTTACACGCTGGGCGTGCCGATGGTGTGGCTGGTCGACTCAGCCGGCGCGCGCATCACCGACCAGGTGGAGATGTTCCCCGGGCGGCGTCATGCCGGCCGGATCTTCTACAACCAGGTGCGCGCCAGCGGATCGATCCCGCAGGTGTGCGCGCTCTTCGGTCCGAGCGCGGCCGGTGGTGCCTACATCCCGGCCTTCTGCGACGTCGTGGTGATGGTGGAGGGCAACGCCTCGATGTACCTCGGGTCGCCGCGAATGGTCGAGATGGTGGTCGGCGAGCAGACCACGCTCGAGGAGATGGGTGGCGCCCGGATGCACTGCAGTGTGTCAGGGGTAGGGCACTTCCTCGCGCCGGACGAGCCGAGCGCGATCAAGACGGTGCAGCGCTACCTCTCCTACTTGCCTTCCAACTGGCAGGGCGAGCCGCCGGCCATCGACGCGGCCGAGCCGGCCGGCGGTGACCTTCGCGGCATGGTGCCGGAGAACGACCGGCAGGCCTACGACATGCGGCGCTACATCGCCGCGCTGCTCGACGCCGGGTCCTTCATGCAGGTGCACGAGCTGTGGGCGAAGGAGCTGGTCGTCGGCTTCGGTCGACTCGACGGTCAGGTGGTCGGGGTCGTCGCCAACAACCCGATGATCAAGGGCGGGGTGCTCTTCGTCGACTCCGCCGACAAGGGCGCGCGGTTCATCCAGCTGTGCGACGCGTTCAACGTGCCGCTGCTCTTCCTCGCCGACGTACCGGGTTACATGGTCGGCACCGCCGTCGAGCGCGAGGGGATCATCCGCCACGGCGCGAAGCTCATCACCGCCGTCTGCGAGGCGACCGTTCCGAAGATCTCCGTGATCGTCAGGAAGGCGTACGGCGCGGGCCTCTACGCGATGTCCGGGCCGGCGTTCGGCACGGACGCCACACTCGCGCTGCCGACTGCCAAGATCGCGGTCATGGGCGCCGAAGCCGCGATCAACGCGGTCTACTACAACCGGATCCAGAAGATCAGCGACGAAGTCGAGCGCGAGGCGTTCGTCACCAAGCTCCGCGAGGAGTACGAGACCGACATCGACATCGTCCACCTCGCGAGCGAGCTGGTGGTCGATGCGATCGTCGAGCCGGAGCAGCTACGTCACGACCTGATCCGCCGCTTCGCGGCGTACAGGAACAAGAACCGTGACTTCTCGCGCCGCCGCCACGGCGTTACGCCGGTATAGGACTCTCACACCAAAGCGTTCTGCTCGGCATCCTCGGAGCGGTCGGGTTCGGGCTCGAGAAAGACCCACCGCCGAAAGCTCCAGAAGCGCCAGACCGTACCCAACGCCGTACCGACCAGCGTCGAGGAGATGTTGTAGGCGAGGGGTGAGTGGAAGCCGAGGATGTACTCGCTGACGCCCACGGGGATCTCGGAGATGCCGAGCCCGATCGCGGACAGCAGCAGGAACATCGACAGGCCACGTGTGATGCCGTTGTCGGTCTTGTGGCGCCAGGTCCAATGTCGGTTCGCGAAGTAGGAGAGCGTCGCGGCGATCGCGGTAGCAAGACCGAAGCTGGTCAGCGGCCCCAACCCGGCGCTGAAGTGGAAGAGGTTGTTCAGCGCGGTCGTGACGACGAATGCGATGGCGCCCACGACGCCGAACTTCGCGATCTCGTGGATCAGGTGCTCGAAGGTCGAATAGAGGTGCTTGACCTTCGCTCCGACCATCTATCCGAGGGTACGGGTCGGGCGGCCGAGCTCGCTGATCAACCGTGCGAAAATCGTGGGGTGAGCCACCGGCTGAGCGACGAGCACGATGCACTTCGGAAGAGCGTTGCGACGTTCGCGCGCGACGTGGTGGCGCCACAGGCCGAGGCGGCCGACCGCACCGGTGAGTTCCCGTACTCCGTCATTGCCCAGATGGGCGAGATGGGCCTGTTCGGTTTGCCGTTCCCCGAGGAGTACGGCGGCATGGGCGGGGACTTCCTCGCGCTCTGCCTGGCGATCGAGGAGCTTGCCCGGATCGACTCCAGCGTGGCCATCACGCTCGAGGCGGCTGTAGGCCTCGGGTCGATGCCGGTTTACCGGTTCGGGACCGAGGAACAACGCAAGGAGTGGCTCCCGTCGCTGTGCAGCGGGGAGGCGCTCGCCGCGTTCGGGCTGACCGAGCCCGGTGGCGGCTCTGACGCCGGCAACCCCCGCACGCGTGCTGTGCAGGACGGTGATGAGTGGGTGGTCAACGGGACGAAGGCGTTCATCACCAACTCAGGTACGAACATCACCTCGCTGGTGACCGTGCTGTGCCGGACCGGCGATCGCGCCGATGGCAGGCCGGAGCTGACGTCGATCATGGTGCCGGTGCCTCGCGACGGGTTCACGCCATCGAAGAAGTACGACAAGGTCGGGTGGCACGCCAGCGACACCCGTGAGCTCTCGTTCAAGGACTGCCGCGTGCCGTCGGCGAACGTCCTGGGCGAGCGGGGCCGCGGCTACGCGCAGTTCTTGTCGACCCTCGACGAAGGCCGCATCGCGATCTCCGCGCTGGCGGTGGGGCTCGCCCAGGGCTGTGTCGACGAGTCGGTGCGTTACGCCAAGGAGCGCGAGGCGTTCGGTGCGCCGATCGGCAGCTACCAGTCCGTCGCGTTTCGCATCGCCGACATGGAGATGCGTACGCATGTCGCGCGCTGCGCCTACCTCGATGCCGCGTCGCGCATGCTCGCCGGTGAGACCTTCAAGCGCGAGGCTGCCATCGCGAAGCTGTACTCCTCGACGATCGCGGTCGACAACGCCCGCGATGCGACGCAGGTGTTCGGCGGTTACGGGTTCATGAACGAGTTCCCGGTCGCCCGGCACTGGCGCGACGCCAAGATCCTCGAGATCGGCGAGGGCACCTCCGAGATCCAGCGGATGCTCATCGCCCGCGACCTAGGTCTGTAGTGTCCCCAGTGACCGCGAAGGCGACCGGGTTGCCGGTCGTGGGCATGGTCGGCGGCGGCCAGCTGGCGCGCATGACCCATCAGGCGGCGATCTCTCTCGGGTTGAGCCTGCACGTCCTTGCCGACCACCCGGACGACGGTGCGGCGCTCGTCACTCCCGATGTCGAGATCGGCTCAGCCTCCGACGCGGCGGCGGTCGAGCGCTTCGCGAAGTCCTGTGATGTCGTCACCTTCGACCACGAGCATGTGCCCAACGACCTGATCGCGTCGCTGACGGCGGCCGGCGTCACGATGCGGCCCGGGGCGAGCGCGCTCCGCTATGCGCAGGACAAGCGCGCGATGCGAAGGCGGTTGGGTGAGCTCGGCGTTCCGATGCCCAAGTGGTCGGACGACCCGAGGTCGCTACCGCGGCCGTACGTCGCGAAGGCGGTACGTGGCGGGTATGACGGCCGGGGAGTGTGGATTGTCGGCGAGGGCGATCCGTTGCCCGACGGCGACGTGATCGTCGAGGAGAAGGTGACGATCGTTCACGAGCTCGCGGTGCAGGTCGCGCGAACCCCGTCGGGCCGCAGCCGGTGCTGGCCGGTCGTGGAGACCGTCCAGGAGAACGGGATCTGTGTCGAGGTGGTGGCTCCTGCGCCGCGGCTGAGCCACTCGCTGACCGCCGAGGCGCAGGCGCTCGCCGTGCGGATCGCTGAGGAGCTTGACGTCGTCGGTGTGCTGGCCGTCGAGCTGTTCGAGGCGCCGAGCGGCCTGCTCGTCAACGAGCTTGCGATGCGTCCGCACAACTCAGGTCATTGGTCGATCGAAGGCGCAACGACCAGCCAGTTCGAGCAGCACCTCCGCGCCGTCCTCGACTGGCCGCTCGGCGACACTCGGACGAGGGCCCCGTTCACCGTGATGGTCAACCTGCTGGGAGGCCCGTCGACCGATCTCTCGACGAGCCTGCCGGCCGCGCTGGAGGCGGTGCCCGGCGGTTCGGTGCACCTGTACGGCAAGGCCGCGCGCCCGGGTCGCAAGCTCGGTCACGTGACTGTGCTCGGCGATGATCTCGAGGAGATCCGGGCGCAAGCCCGGAAGGCTGTCGAGGTGCTGAGGGGGGATGCGTCGTGAGCGTGATGGTCGGAATCGTCATGGGCAGCGACTCGGACTGGCCGACAATGAAACCGGCGGCGGACGCCCTCGCCGAGTTCGGCGTCGAGGTCGAGGTCCGGGTGGTATCCGCCCATCGCACGCCCGCGGACATGTTGGAGTACGGGGCTAGCGCGGCCGATCGCGGGTTGCGGGTCGTCATTGCCGGGGCGGGCGGAGCCGCGCATCTTCCGGGGATGCTCGCGTCGGTGACGCCGTTGCCCGTCATCGGCGTTCCGGTGCCGCTGTCGCACCTCGACGGCGTCGACTCGCTGCTGTCGATCGTGCAGATGCCAGCCGGCGTACCCGTGGCTACGGTGTCGGTCGCCGGCGCTCGCAATGCCGGCTTGCTCGCGATCCGGATGCTCGGCATCAGTGATCTCGAGCTGCGCGCCGCCATGGTGAGGTTCCAGGGAGATCTCGCTGCCACTGCTCGATCGAAGAACGATGCGCTGCAGGCCGAGCTGGACAAGCCGGGCGGATGAAGGAGGCACTGGCGTCGATCGAGGCCGCCGATCTCGTCGCGTGGAGCGTTGAGGTCGACGACCCGGGCGAGTTGCTCACCTGGCTGCCCGCCGGTCACGCGTTCGGGTTCCTTCGTGGCGGCGACGGGATCGTGGGCTGGGGCGAGGCGGCACGGCTCGCCACGCGCGATCCGGCGGAGGTCGCCGCCGCACTCGCCGCGATCACCGCGCGCGACGACGTGGGGCTACCCGGCAGCGGACCCGTCGCGATGGTGTCCCTTGGCTTCTCCCCTGAGGTCGATGCCTCCGTCGTGGTGGTGCCGAAGGTGGTACTCGGGCGTCGCGACGGCCGCTCGTGGGTAACCCTCGTCAACCCGCCTGGGGCGGTCGAGGTTCCTGCGCTCCGCCGTCGGCCGGTCGCGGCTGCGACGGCTCCGCCGGCGAGGCTGGCGGCGGCTGTCCCGTCCGAAGCCGAGTGGGCTGACGGCGTACGGCGTGCTGTCGCCTCGATCCGTGCCGGAGCGATCGACAAGGTCGTGCTGGCGCGCGCGCTCGATGTCACCGCGCCCGCCGTACTGGATCCTCGGGCGGTCGCGGCACGGCTGGCGGCTCGCTTCCCCTCGTGCTTCACCTTCGTCTGCGACGGGCTCGTCGGCGCGTCTCCGGAGCTACTCGTCCGCCGCCTCGGTCGGCACGCCGAGTCCCTGGTCCTCGCGGGCACGATCCGCCACGGTGGTGACGCCGAAGAGGACGCGGCCCTCGAGCGGTGGCTGCTCGCATCGTCGAAGGACGCGCTCGAACACCGGATCGCTGCTGACTCGGTCCGTGAGGTCTTCGACGCAGTGGCCGCCGACATGGTCAGCGACGGGACGCCGCAGCTGCTTCGGCTTGCGAACGTCACCCACCTGGCGACGCACGTCGAGGCTTGGCTCGCGGCCGACCCGCCTTCAGCGCTCGATCTGGCC
>DASZTL010000112.1:0-48772 GCA_035548055.1 Mycobacteriales bacterium
GCGGCGCGGTCGTGCATGGCCCGGCCGTCCTGGTCGATGAGCAGCGCCGGCGCGACGATCGCGAGCAGCACGGTGCGCACCAGCACCCAGCGCAGCTGCGGTCGACCCTTGCCGTCGGCCCGGACCACCGCGATCCCGGCCACCCGCATGCCCGGGGTCTGCGACGCCACGGCCACGAAGACGATCTCGATCGCGAGGAATGCCAGGTAGACGGTCAGGTTCTGCCGGTCGGACGTGTGCGGCCCGCCGTTGGCGATGATCGCGATCACGTCGGCGAGCAGCCCGTCGACGACGAAGGCCAGCAGCCGCGAGCCGAAGTGGGCGACGCTGCCGGGGCCGGACTCCGGGTACGGCGAGCGGTCCGGCTCGGCGTACTCCCCCTTGGCCACTCGGCCACCGTAACCGGCGCAACATCCGGCGCAGGCGGGGAGCCATGTAACAGCGCCGAAACACCCCGGCGGTAGGTTCGTCCGGTCGGCAGCCGCCGGCGCCACCACACGAGGGCGCGAGGGGTTCGCGCTAGGAGGCAGATCGCAGGATGTTCAGCAGCGCGGACGAGGTCCTCTCGTACATCAAGAAGAACGACGTCCAGTTCGTCGACGTGCGGTTCTGCGACCTGCCCGGGATCATGCAGCACTTCACGTTCCCGGCGTCCAACTTCGGCGAGTCGGTGTTCACCGACGGCCTGATGTTCGACGGTTCGTCGATCCGCGGCTTCCAGCAGATCCACGAGTCGGACATGCTCCTCCTGCCGGATCCCACCACGGCGTACATGGACCCGTTCCGTCAGCACCCGACGCTGATCATGAACTTCTTCATCCACGACCCGCTCACCGGCGAGGCCTACAGCCGCGACCCGCGCAACATCGCGAAGAAGGCCGAGGACTACCTCAAGGGCTCGGGCATCGCGGACACCACCTACTTCGGGCCCGAGGCGGAGTTCTACATCTTCGATGACATCCGCTACGACCAGACCCCGCACTCGGCGTACCACTACATCGACTCGGTCGAGGCCGCGTGGAACAGCGGCAAGGAGGAGCCGGGCGGCAACAAGGGCTACAAGCCGCGCTACAAGGGTGGCTACTTCCCGGTCCCGCCGACCGACCACTTCACCGACCTGCGCTCGGAGATGACCCGGGTGCTGCTCGAGATCGGCATCGACGTCGAGATGCAGCACCACGAGGTCGGTACGGCGGGCCAGGCCGAGATCGACTTCCGCTTCGGCACGCTGCTCAAGACGGCCGACGCCCTGATGAACTTCAAGTACGTGATCAAGAACGTCGCGCGCCAGCACGGCCGCACGGTGACGTTCATGCCGAAGCCGATCTTCCAGGACAACGGCTCGGGCATGCACTGCCACCAGTCGCTGTGGAAGGACGGCTCGCCGTTGTTCTACGACGAGCTCGGGTACGCCGGGCTGTCGGACATGGCGCGTCACTACATCGGCGGGCTGCTCAAGCACGCGCCGTCGCTGCTCGCGTTCACGAACCCGACGACGAACTCCTACCGCCGGCTGGTGCCGGGCTACGAGGCGCCGGTCAACCTCGTGTACTCGCAGCGCAACCGGTCGGCATGCTGCCGAATCCCGATCACCGGCTCGAACCCGAAGGCCAAGCGCCTCGAGTTCCGGGTGCCGGACCCGTCGTGCAACCCGTACCTCGCGTTCTCGGCGATGCTGATGGCCGGCCTCGACGGCGTCGTGAACAAAATCGAGCCGCCGCAGCCCGTCGACAAGGACCTCTACGAGTTGCCGCCGGACGAGCTGGCGTCGGTCGCGCAGGTTCCGGGTTCGCTCGACGACGTGCTCAACCACCTCGAGGCAGATCACGAGTACCTGCTGGCGGGCGGCGTCTTCACGCCGGACGTCATCTCGACCTGGGTTGACTACAAGCGCGAGCACGAGGTCGATGCGATCCGGCTTCGTCCGCACCCCCACGAGTTCGCGCTCTACTACGACATCTAGTCGCGCATATCTGCGAGCAGGTCGTCGAGCTGGCCGAATGTTTCGTGCGTCGCGTCCTCAGCGCCGGCGCCGGCGTCGAACGCTTCTTTCGACGGGAAGAGCTCGCTCATCACGAGCCGCGTCGTGTCGCCGTCCTCCTCGAAGGTGACCGTCGTAACAGAGGCGTTCTCGCCACCCTCGTCGTTCGTCCAGACGATGCGCGAGTACGGAGTCACCTCGATATACGTGCCGTGGAACTCCATCCCGTCCCCGAAGTCGAGCCGGTAGGTCCCACCCGTACAGGCATCCATATCGATCGCATGAAGCGTCATGCCCATCGACTTCGGAACCCACCATTGCCGGAACAGCTCCGGCGTCGTCCACGCCTTGAACACAAGGCGAGCAGGCGCGTCGAAGACGCGGGTGACCACGACCTCGCGATCCGACGTCCGCTCCACCGTCACGGGGTTCCGCTCGCTACTTCTTGTTGCGCTCACCGATCTTCTCCTTAAGTCTCAGTTCGTCGACGACGTCGTCCAGTGCGCTGAAGCGCGCTTCCCACAGCTGGTGGTACTGCTCGACCCAGGACTCCACTTCCTCGAGCCGGCGCTTGCCGAGTCGGCAGTGGCGCACTCGGCCGACCTTCTCGGTGATGACGAGGCCCGCGACCTCAAGTACGCCTACGTGCTTCTTCATGCCGGTGAGGGTCATGTGGAACCGGTCGGCGAGCTCCGTGATCGAGGCTTCCGCCTGGCCGAGCTGCTCGAGCACTCCACGCCGCGTCGAGTCCGACAGCGCCGCGAAAGCAGTGTCGAGGTCGATAGAGGAATACTGAACCATTTGGTGCAGTGTTACACAGCGATCCGGCCAACGCAATCGCCGAGATGCCGGCGCGGAGACGACCGAAGTAGGCCGACGGTGGCGCGGCGAACACCGAAGCGGCCGCGACCACAATCAGCGGGAAAGCAATCCGTCGACAGGCCACCACGGACACTGCGCGACGTCCGCGGCAGCGACTTGCTTGACCGACATCAGGTCAATCACGAAGACGAGAGTCTGTCCCGACAGCCGATGCGGTGCGCGAGCCGGCGGACCTGTCGCTGCCTTACTCGGACCTCATCGCAGTCAGCGTCGTGATCGTCGCGGCCGGGGTTGTCGCATTCGGACGCCGCGACTTGCACGCATACCGGACGCGCACGCTTTACCGAGCTGCTGCTAGCGAGGCTGCTGCCTCGCGCCGCGCCGGCCCCGTGGTGGACGCAGGGGTCGGGGTGTCGACGTCGACATCCGTCTCCGGAGCAGTCTCACGGTGGTCCTCACGCAGGTGCAGCTCCACTTCGGCGCGGTAGAGGTACCGCAGCTGGCACTTCGGGCACTGGTGAACGGACATGGTGTCTCCCTTTCCTTATTTGGTCGGGCGGACTGGGCTGATGGCAGTACGTCGCGGGGCGGCCCGCTCCTGCTCGCGCCGAAGCCGGCCCGCCATCCACTCGTACTCCGCACGACCGGCGCGGCGCCCTTCGGCGACCAGCTCGTCGTGGCGAGCGTGCGCGCGATCGATGATCCGGCACGCCTCCGATCGCGCAAACTCGGTGATCGACTGCGCTTCGGAGAGGGCGGCGTCACGGCGCACCAAGGCCTCAGCCGCAGCGATATCCGCGTTCGCGAGCCGCTCGTGATGCTGCTCGATCGCGGTGCGTAGGCGTGGCAGCGCCGACCGCGACAGCGCGTACACCACCACCGCGAACACCACACACTCGACGATGAGTGTCGGACCTGGGAGCAGGAAGTCTCCGGCGCTGGACATCAGCGGCCTCCAATCGTGACGAGTTCTGGGCGGGATCCGGTCGGCGCTTCAGGCGCCGGCTCACTGGGCGCAACCATCGGCTCGCGGGAAGCTGCCGCCGGCTCACTGCCGAGGGCGCCGACTGACTCGACCGCGATGTTGTAGTAGGTGACCGCGAGGATCGCGAAGATGTAGGCCTGGATCACGGCCATCGCGATGTCGAACGCGGTCCACAACACCAGCGGCAGGACCGCGACCGGTGGCGGTACGAGGTCGTTGACGACCTCGATCAGGACCGCACTGGCGAACAGCACACCGAACAGCCGCAGACCCAACGTGACGGTCTTGAGCCCGATCTCGGCCACGCGAACCGGCATCAGGTAGATCGGCCGCAAGTGGTGCCGCAGGTACCGCCGTACGCCGACCACCTGCGCCGCGGTGACGTTGACCACAGCCAGGGTGAGCAACCCGAGTGCCAACGTCACGTTGATGTCGGAGGTCGGGGCCCGCAGCGTGATCGCCGGGATCAGGTGCATCCAGTGCGCAAGCAGGACGAACCAGCAGAGCGCGAACGCCAGTCCGGCGATCCGACGCCGGGCCCATTGCGGACCCGCAGTCACGGCTCGATCGAACTGGTTGAGCGAGATGCTGGCGAGCGCGGCAAGTTGGCTTCGCCGGCCGAGCTCGGCCCGGCGGGCCGCGAAGAACGTCCCGGCAATGACCGCACCCGCGGCGATGACCGTCGCGAGCACCGCGTCGAGATTCAGCACCTCGCCGCCGACGGCGATCTGCCAGCGCCAGCCACTTCCGAGGAAGTGCTCCATGGGTCATCTCCTCTCGTCCTCCGCGCCTCGAAGGTCGACGCGACACCTGGGGGTGGAGCAATGCAGAGCTCGGTGTTGTCTGCGAGCCGAGCAGCGAGCGTGGACACGACCCGGCTGGGACCGGCGTGAGGGGCGGGGCCGTGACCGACGACGATGGCCGACGCCGACAACCGCTCCGCCGCCGCAGCGAGCTCGCGGCCGACCAGGTCGTCGCGGCCGCGCGCCGATAGACCGTCGCTCGCGATCCAGGTCGCCACGAGATGGCAGGGGTAGCCGTATCGCCGCAGCCGCTCACGCATCCGCTCCAGCTCATCGCCGCGCGGCTGACGGTGCACCACCATCACGAAGACGACCGGGACGTCCTGCTCCTCGGCCAGGCTCCGGGCGCGACCGACGATCTCGTCGAGCCGACCCGAGCCCGGGTGCACCCCGGCGATCACCGCGCCCTCGTCGGGCTGGATCGACGCCGCCGCCTGAGTCCGGGGCTCTCGTCGCGTGGAGAGGACGCGCATCGTGATCCACCTCCTCGTCCCCCTGTCTGACACCGTCAGCGTGCCCGTTCCTCGAGCCGAATCCAGCGGGCCGAACCGGCACCGTTCCTTCAGACGGATTGCCGGGAGTCGGCAATCCGAGCACACTCGAGACATGGCCGCACCTCGATCGACAAGTGCCGACCTGGATGACGAGATCCTCGCCGCCGTCGCGATCGGCGCATCAGCCGACAGCCGCGTGCCGGCGTCGCTGCTCGGCGACTTCCTGGTCGACGCGACGGGAGCGCTCATCTCCGGCCGCCGGCTCACCGAGCGACGGGTGCGCCGTTACGAGCGCCACGGTGAGGAGGCCGCCGCATTGGGGGTCGGCCTGTCCGCACTGGTCGATCTCTATCTGTCCGCCGCGTGGCGGCTGTGGCGCGAGCTGCCGGCGTTGACCGCGCGGCCGGCCGGACATGCCCGCCCGGCGCAGCTGCTCGACGCCGGCGTCGGGATGCTGCGCACCTCCGACGACGTCGTGGCTGCCGTCGCGGCCGGCTACCAGCGTGCCAACGCCGACCAGCTGACCCACTCCGCCGCGACCCGCCGCGAGTTCATCGACGACCTGCTCGCGCATCACGGAGCCGCCGGCGAGCTAGCAACCCGCGCGGAGGCGTTCGGCCTGCATCTCGCGGCAGGCCACCGCGTGGCGGTGCTCCGCGAGCCGGGCAAGAGGCTCGACGACTCGAAAGTCATTGTCGGGTATGCAATCGACGCCTGCCGCAGGCTTCCCGGCAGCCCGCCCTCGCTCGTCACCACCAAGGACGGCAACCTCATCGTCATCGTTGCGGGCCCAGAGACCGAGAGCCGCGAGGCCGTCTCGTTCATCGTCACGATGCTGCGCCGGTCCACGCCCGAACTCGAGGTCGGGGTGGGCCGCAGTCGCGCCGGTGAGGTAGGCCCGATGCGCTCGTTCCGGGAGGCGGCTGACTGCCTTCTCCTCAGCGAACGACTCCGCCTCCACGTCGACGCCGCCTACGCCGACGACCTGATCGCCTATCTCGCGCTGGCCCGCGACCCGGACCTTCTCGTCGAGCTGGTCACCTCCGTCCTGACGCCGCTCACCGGCCTGCGCGGCGGTGCCGCGGATGCGATCGACACGTTGCAGGCGTACCTGGACAACAACAGCTCGGCGACCGCGACGGCGCGCGCACTGCACCTGTCGGTCCGGGGGCTGACCTACCGCATGCAGCGGATTCAGGCAGTTCTCAGCCGCGACATCGATGATGCACAGCAGCGGCTGACTGTCGAGCTCGCACTACTCGCAGCCCGGCTGCTCGACTGGCCGGCCCGTGATCTGCCTGGGGTCACGACCTGAGACTTTCATTGCCGGAATCCGGCAAGGAGCCTGAGCGGCTGGTTCCGACTCTTCCCGCAGTACGGCGCCGACCCGGCGCCTAGTGTCGGTCCCGCGATGATCGGATCTCGAGGACGCTCCCGATGACGACCTGGGCGACGTGGGCCGTGCTGGCGGTAGCGGCGGCTGCCGCCTTCGTCATCGACCAGCGACTGCACCGCGACCCGACGACACAGCCGACCCTGCGCCGCTCCGCGGTGGACACGTTCGGATGGACCGTCGTCGGACTGGCATTCGCCGGGGTGGTGTGGGCCCTCCACGGTGGCGGGGCCGCGATGGACTACGTGACCGGCTACACGCTGGAGAAGTCGCTCTCGCTGGACAACGTCGCCGTGTTCGCCGTCATCATCGCGAGTCTGGCGATCCCGCCGGCCCGGCAGCGACGGGTCATCGACCACGCGATTCTCGCCGCGCTCGGACTGCGCGTCGCCTTCATCGCCGGTGGGCTCGCACTGCTGGAACAGGTGCACCTCGTGCTCTACCTCTTCGGCGCGATCCTGATCGTGTCCGGGTTGCGAATGTTCCGAGCGGAGGACGAGGCTCCCGGCGACGGGCCGCCGCGAATCGTGACCCTCGCGCAGCGCTTCGTCCCGATCGCCGAGGGCGATCACGGCAACCGCTACCTGGTGGCCAGCGGAAACGGCCGCCGTCGGCGTGCCACCACCCTGCTGGTCGCACTCTTCGCACTTGCCGTCGTCGACGTCGTGTTCGCCGTCGACTCAGTGCCGGCGATCTTCTCCGTCACCCACGACGCCTGGGTCGTCACAGCCGCCAACGCCTTCGCGCTGCTGGGGATGCGACCCATGTACTTCCTGCTGGCCGAAGGCATCGACCGCCTGGCGCACCTGCGGCGCGGCCTGGCCGTCATCCTCGTAGGCATCGGGGTGAACCTCGTCATCGAGGAGCACGTCGCGATCCCGACGATCGCGACACTTGCGTTCGTCGTCGTCGTGCTGGGCCTGAGCGTCGCGATCTCGCTGCACGAACGGCGACGCGAGGCTCTCGGGTCAGTCGGTACGACGACGGAGCGTCGCAGCGGCCAGGCTCAACCCCGCGATCGTGCAACCCGCGAGGATCAGGACGTCACGCCAGAACTCGGTGGATAGCCCGGGATCCCTCGTGACGCGGTTCACGGCTTGGACGGCGTATGACAGCGGCATGACGTCGGAGGCCCATCGCAGTACGTCGGCCATGGCCTCCCGTGGACGGAACAGACCACACAGCAGGAACTGCGGCAGCACGATCACGGGCATGAACTGCAGCGCTTGGAACTCGGTGCGCGCAAAGGCGGATGCGAGCAGACCGAGCGCGACGCCGACCAGCGCGCTGAGCAGTGCCACCAGGAGCAGCCAGGCGAACGAGCCGGCGATCGACAACCCCAGCCATACGCTCACCAGTACGGCGAGGGTGACCTGTATGACCGACACGACGGAGAAGGCGATGCCGTAGCCACCGAGCAGGTCGAGCTTCCCGGCAGGTGTCGTGAGGAGCCGCTCGAGGGTCCCGGAGGTGCGCTCACGTTGCATCGTCACCGAGGTGGTCAGGAACATCAGCAGGAACGGGAAGAAGGCCAGCAGCGCCGGCGCGAAACGGTCGAACGCCGTACCCGAGTTGAACACGTAGCGCAGCAGGACCATCAGCAAGGAGGGCACGAGCACCATGAGGCCCACGCTGCGCGGGTCGTGGCGCAGCTGGGTGAGTACCCGTCGTGCCGTCGCGAGCAGGATGCGCGGGTTCACGCCGCACGCACCAGACGGAGAAAGGCCTCCTCCATCGATGTGGCACCGGTGCGCTGCTTCAGGCTGTCCGGCGTCTCCTGCGCCAGCACCTTCCCGTCGCGCAGGAGGAGCAGCCGATCGCAGCGCTCCGCCTCGTCCATCACGTGGCTGGAAACGATCAGCGTCATGCCGGTGGCGCCGAGTCGGTGGAACAGGGCCCACAGCTCTTCCCGGAGGACCGGATCGAGCCCCACGGTCGGCTCGTCGAGGACGAGCAGCTTCGGTGCGCCGAGCATGGCGACCGCCAGGCTGACGCGTGAGCGCTGGCCACCGGAGAGTCGCGCCGTCAGCCGTCCGGCGTACGACGCCAGGTCGACGGCATCGATCACCCGGTCGACCTCCGCAGCAGGCACGCGAAGCGCGGCCGCGAAATATCGAAGGTTCTCCACCACCGTCAGGTCGTCATAGACCGACGCGGACTGCGATGCATACGCGACGTGGCTGCGCAGCGCCGGAGACCCGGCCGGCCGGCCGAGGACGGTCACGGTGCCACCAGCGATCTTCTGCACGCCGAGCACGCAGCGCAGCAGGGTCGTCTTTCCCGAGCCGCTTGGCCCCAACAGACCGGTCACGGTTCCCGACGGCACCTCGAAGGACAGGTCGCGCAACACCTCAGTACCGCCGCGTACGACGCGCAGGCCGCTCACCAGGACCGCACTATTAGTCATGTGTTTAAATCTATCGAGAGCAGCGGGCCCGTAGTCAATCGACGACAAGGTGGCAAGCGATGGCACGCGCCGGCCGGCGGCCGGGACCGACCCAGACGAAGGACGCGATCGTCACAGCAGCTCGGGCGCAGTTCGCCGAGCGCGGCTACGGCGCAACCACGATTCGCTCGGTCGCGGCCGACGCCGGAGTGAACCCGGCGCTTGTGCACCACTACTTCGGCACGAAGGACCGGCTCTTTCTCGAGGTCCTGCAGTGGCCGCTCGACCCCATCGAGCTGGTCACCGACCTGCTGGCGAGCGGGCCTTGCTCGCGGTTTCCACGCCGGTTCACCGCCGCCTTCATCGCCGCGTGGCGCGACCCGGCCACCGGACCCGCGCTGCAGGCAATGGCACGACGCGCGATCGGTGATCCCGACAGTGCCGCACTGATGCGCAACCTCGTCGAGAACCTCCTACTCCCCCGCTTCGCGCAAATCCTCGGCGTTCCCGAAGCCAACGTCGCCGCCGCCATCTCTCACCTGTTGGGCCTCATGCTCGCGGCGACGGTTCTTCGCGTCGCGCCACTCGCGACCGCCACGGACGAGGAGCTCGTCGAGCTCGTCAGCCCTGCCGTCGCGAGGTATCTCAAGCCAGCGACCAACCCGCGCGGTCGGGCGGGCGCCCGCTAGCCCCACCCCTCATGCCGGGGGCGGTGGTCGGGTCGTCCTAGATTCGACGCGCGACCACGGCCCGCCAGGCCCCGGTCGTCTCCCACTGTCAGGACGCGAAGGGTTGGCGATGGCGGCGCGCTGGACACCGGATCGAACCGATCGCGAGTGCTATCCGGGGCCGGGGCTCGATCTGCCCGTCCTGTTCGGCGACCTCGACACCAACATGCACGTGAACAACGTGATGATGGGACGGTTCTTCGAAGAGAGCCGCGTCCACTCGCATTTCGAGGCCGGCGTCCCGGCAGCGCTCCATCGGGCCGAGACGTACAACCTCATCGCTCGGGTCGCGATCGACTACGTGCGCGAGGCCCGCTACCGCCAGCCGATCCATCTGCGGCTGCGGGTTTCTCGGATCGGTACGACGTCGGCGACCTACGAGCAGGCCGCCTGGCAGGGCGAGGACTGCGTTGCACTCGCCGAAGTCGTCGTCGTCTGCAGGTCCGCTACCGGTGCGGCGCCATGGCCCGACGAGGCACGTGCCGCGTTGGAGGACCTGATGCGCCCGGCGACCTCTTAGCCGCCGGAGCTCACGGCCCCGGCACTCGGGAGGCGCGCGCCTCCGCGCTGACGCGATGCGCATCGAGCGGGGTCAGCACGCCATCCCGAACCGAGCGACGCGCAGCCCGCGTCACCGCCTCGACGTACATCTCGTGCGTCGGGTATCGCCGGCGCAGCTGAGCGGTCGTGAAAGGCTCGGTCCGGCCGTCGAGGGCCACGCAGTCGCCGGTGCGGTTGTACGCCGCGGTCGGCGCGGCCATGGCAGGCAGCCGGATCCCGCCGATCGCATTCCCGACCTTGTCGCGCGCGATCGCACCCGCAACCACCTTGACCCTCGGCTGCACCGCCGGCGCCTTCCCCTCGACCACCCACCGCCGTAGCGCCACCAGCGCCGCGGCGTACGCCTGGTCAGCCGGGAAGCGGTTCATCTGGCAAGCCGTGAGGCCGAGCGGGGAGTTATCACCCGCCAGCGGGTCGACCAGGTCGACGCCGAGGTCACGCCGTTCGGTGGCCGCGATGTAGTCGAAGTCAGCCTTGTTGCCGTGCGCGCTACCAGCGATCTCCCACTGCCGGTAGAGCTTCGCGTCGGGACTGTCGGACGTGCCGTCGATCTCGTCTTCTGACAGCAGCCGGATCACGGGCCGGTCGGTGTGATGGTCCGGTCCGTTCGCGACGGCGACCAGGAACCCGTCGTACACGCGCTGCTGAACCGGCTGTACGTCAGCGAGGTACTGGTCGAGGGCAAAGCCGGACTGCGACGCGCCGAGAGCAAGCACATGACGCAACGGGGTGCTGTGGATGGCATCGGGATGGCGCAACGCCTGAGCCACCTGGGAGTAGATGTCGTAGGAGTACGCATCGACCGGGATGCTGACCGTGGCATAGCGCACCGGGTCGAAGGCCTTGAGAAGCGGCGCCGACGCAAGTTGCACGCTCGCATCGACGTAGGTGTAGCCGCCGGCCTCGACCTGGCGACCGATGTCGAACCATTCATCGATGTCGTGGCCGAACGTCACGTTCTCCCAGGTGACCACCGCGGTGTGGTTCGAGTGCTGCGGGCGGATCGGCCGCACCACGATGATCCGGGTCGTGTAGGGCATGGCCGGCAGCTGAGACGTTGCCGCTACATGCAGCTGCGCGAGCACCAACGGCCCGTAGTACGGCCGTGCCATGCCACTGACCAGGTACTCCTCCTGGACGTACCCGCGAGGCACGGACAGCAAGCCCATGAACGGGTGGCCACGAAGCCCGCCCCTGACCGGGCCGGAGACCGAAGGTTGCGGCACGGCGACCAAACCCGACCGAGGTGCGGCTTGCGCGGCAGGCGCAGCACCGGCCACGAGCGGCGCGCCGCCGAGCAGGACGGCCAGCGCGATGACGATCCGCGCACACCTGGCTCGCGAGACGCCCACGCTGCGACGTTCGTCGCGAGCCGCCGGCTTCCTTCCGACCCACGAGCCACAACGTCCGGGGAGCCGTGACCGCTGACCGGGTTGCTGACGTGTGGGAGGCGATGCCTCAGGTCCTCGCCACCGGCGCACCGGTGTGACGGCATCGCCCGGGTCAGATCAGCGAGATGACTCGCACCGTCGCGCCGGCAGGCAGGCTCTCCACCTGCTCGTCGACCATGACCAGGCAGTCGGCGCGCGCGAGCCCCACCACCAGATGCGACTCGTGTCCGCCGGCCAGGCTGACCTCGCCGTCGCGCAGCCGCCCTCTCACCAGCTGAAGCTTGCCCTTCGGCGAGCGAGGGATGGGATCGGCCAACAGCGCCGTCGCCACCGGCCGCTCACGACCCAGTGCGGCGCGACCGAACAGCTCGAAGGAAAGCAGCGCCGAGACCGGGTTCCCCGGCAGCCCGAGCATCGGCACCTCGCCGTCCAGCCGGCCCCACCCCTGTGGACGCCCCGGCTGCATGGCCACGTTCTCGAAGCGGATGCCACGATCCGCGAGCTCCGCCTTCACCACGTCGTACGCCCCCATGCTGACGCCCCCGCTGGTCACGATCAGCTCGACGTCCGGCAGCCCCGCGATCGCGTCGCGGAACGCCCCCGGGTCATCACTCACGTGGCTGCGATGAACGACCTCGGCACCAGCGGCTTCAGCGGCGGCCTGCAAGCCGGGGCCGTTGGAGTCGACGAGCTGTGCCGGACCCGGTTGCGTGCCGTGCGGCACGAGCTCGTCCCCGGTGGACAGCACCGCGACTCGTGGCCGCGGACGCACCGTCACGGTCGCAGCGTTGTGCGCGACCAACGCGGCGAGCTGCGCGGTCCGGACGATCTCGCCGGCGCTCAAGACCAGGTCACCCGGCGCCACGTCATCGCCGATCCCACGAATGTGCCGGCCAACAGTCGTCGTCACTCCGACCTCGACGTGGTCACCGTCGACCGAGACCTCCTCCACCGGTACAACGGCTTCCGCACCCACCGGCACCAACGATCCGGTCATGATCCGTACGGCGGTGCCCGGCTCTACGCCGACGTCCGGCACGCTGCCCGCCGGCACGTCACCCACGACGCGGAGCCGGCCCGGCAGGTCGGCGACGCGGACGGCGTAGCCGTCCATGGCGCTGGCGACGAACGCGGGGTACGGCGCGGAGGCGTGCACTGGCTCTGCGAGCTCGAGACCGACCGCGTCGAAGATCGACATCGACACCGGTGTCGCTCGTACTCGCAACGAACGGCAGTCACGAAGGTGGTCAAGGAACGGCTTCACGGCTACATCGTGCCGCGCCCTAGGATCGCGAGAGTGAGAGCCACAACGTGACGAGCCTGCAGCTCGCCGACCGGTACGGCCGGGTGGCCACCGACCTGCGGGTGTCACTGACCGATCGATGCAACCTGCGTTGCGGGTACTGCATGCCGGTCGAGGGCCTGCCGTGGCTGCCGAAGGCGACGTTGCTCACCGATGACGAGGTACGTCGACTGATCACGGTCGCCGTCACGCGGCTGGGCGTGCGCGAGGTGCGCTTCACCGGCGGGGAACCACTGCTTCGGCCCGGACTGGACGACATCATCGCCGCGACCTCGGCACTCGGGGTCGGCGTTTCGCTGACGACGAACGGGGTCGGACTGGCCGACCGGGCAGTGCGGCTGCGCGAAGCCGGGCTGCAGCGGGTCAACGTCTCCCTCGACACGCTTCGCAGGGACCGCTTCGCGGCGATCGCGCATCGCGACCGGCTCGACGACGTGCTGGCCGGGCTGGCGGCAGCGCGTGACGCCGGGCTGCAACCGATCAAGGTCAACGCGGTGTTGCTGCGCGGCATCAACGACGACGAGCCGATCGACCTCCTGTCCTACTGCCTTGCCAACGGGTACCAGCTGCGCTTCATCGAGCAGATGCCGCTCGACCCGATGCATTCCTGGGACCGGACGCAGATGGTGACGGCCGACGAGATCCTCGACCGGCTCGGGTCGCGATGGGACCTCACCCCGCAGCCGCGGACCGACGGCGCACCGGCCGAGACCTGGGTCATCGAGGGCGGCCCCGACCGCGTCGGGGTGATCGCCGCCGTCACCAAGCCGTTCTGCGCATCGTGCAACCGGACCCGGCTGACCGCTGACGGGCAGGTACGCAACTGCTTGTTCGCCACCGAGGAGTCCGACCTGCGCACGGCGATGCGATCCGGGGCGAGCGACGAAGACCTGGCCCGGCGCTGGCAGCAGGCGATGTGGGGCAAGGCCGCCGGTCACGGCGTCGATCACGTCGACTTCAAGCAGCCAGAACGTGCAATGTCGGCGATCGGCGGCTGATGACCTCGTTCCCTCACCTGGACTCGACCGGACAGGCGCGCATGGTGGACGTAGCCGCCAAGGCGGTGACCGAGCGGAGCGCGACCGCGACCGGGCTGCTCCGCACCTCCGGCGAGGTCGTCGAGCTGTTGCGCGGTCGCGGCGTCCCGAAAGGCGATGCGCTCGCGGTGGCGCGGATCGCCGCGATCGCGGGCACCAAGCGCACCGCCGACTTGATCCCGTTGTGCCACCCGATTCGGCTCGACGGCGTGGACGTCGAGCTCGAGGTCACCGACGACGGCGTTGCCATCGCCGTGACGTGCCGGGCAACGGACCGCACCGGCGTCGAGATGGAGGCACTGACCGGGGTCGCGGTTGCCGGGCTCGCACTGCACGACATGGTGAAGGCGGTGGACCCCGCGGCGGTCCTCACGGACGTGAAGCTGACGGCCAAGACGGGTGGTCGCTCCGGCGACTGGTTCCGCGAGTGAAGGCCCACGTGCTGACCGTGTCCGACCGGGTGAGCAGAGGCACGCGCGAGGACACCAGCGGCGCGCTCGGCGCGCACCTGCTGACCGAGGCCGGCTTCACCGTGACGACCGCGGTCGTCCCCGACGATGCCGACACGATCCGCGACGCGCTGCGCGCCGCCGTCTCCAACGGCGAGGACGTCGTCATCACCACCGGCGGCACGGGTCTGAGCCCCCGCGACGTCACACCCGAGGCCACCACTGCCCTGATCGAGCGTCCCGCTCCGGGATTGGCCGACCTGATTCGCCGGTCGGGGTCGGTTCCCACTGCAGTGCTGTCGCGCGGAGTCGCGGGCGTCGTCGGCCGGACCTTGGTGGTCAACCTCGCCGGCTCGCCGGGCGCGGTGCAGGAAGGCATCGGCGCCCTGCTCCCGCTACTCCCCCACGCCATCGATCAGCTCCGCGGCGGCGACCATTAGCGTGCGGCTGGCGCGGATCAGCGGCGAGCCGCTGATCCTTGATGAGTGCCTCGACGCAGTCGCCGACCCGGCCGCGGGGGGTATCGGCTGCTTCATCGGGGTCGTGCGCGATCACGATCACGACCGCCCGGTGACTGCCTTGGAGTACGAGGCACACCCCACCGCCGAGGCCACGCTGCGTGACGTGTGCGAACGATTCGTCACTGACGACGTCGTCGCGATCGCCGCGGAGCACCGCGTGGGCCGGCTGGGGATCGGCGACACCGCTGTCGTGGTGGTGGTGTCGGCGGCACACCGCGACGCCGCGCTGCGCACGTCGAGCCGGCTGATCGACGCGATCAAGGCGGAGGTGCCGATCTGGAAGCACCAGTTCTTCGCTGACGGCAGCGACGAATGGGTCAACTGCGCGTAGCCATCTCGACCAGGCCCTGCCGATCCCAGAACGATGTCAACGACCTAGCGGGGCATCACGCCTAGGCCTCGGTCGGCTCCGGCAACAGCCCGCGCACCCGCGCAATCACCTCTGGCAGGTCGGCAGCAGAATGCGCCGCAAGCCCGACGATCAGCGAGGTCAAGGGCGCCGCAGGACGACCCACCGCGTGCGCAACGTCGCGTGCAAGGTCGAGCACGATGCTCGCGTCCGGCTCGCTGACCGCGAGCTCGGCGCAGACCGCCGTCACCCACTCCTCGAGAGTCATGTCCACATCCTCGCCTGCTCGAGCTCTTCGGGGGTGTCGCAGTCCCACCACGGCGGAGGGGATCCCGTCAGCGCAACGAGGGTCGGGCCGAGCCGGTCGACGACGCTGCGCATCGACCGACCCGACGGGGCCGGCGGCATCGCGCGCCGCAGATCAGCAACCCGGTACGCCGCCAGCAGGTACTGCGCCCGTCCAGCGTCGTCGACCGCGACGGCGCTCGCCTGATCGACCAGCCGCTCGACCGCTTCCGAGGTGACGAAGGGCAGGTCGGCGGCCAGCACGACCACGATCGGCGCGGTCACCTGGGTCAGTCCGGCCGCGATCGCCGCAAGTGCCCCGCCGCCCGGCGGCTCTTCGAGCAGATCACCGTCGGAGCCGATGACCAGGCGTCGGTCGGCCCCCGCGAGCGCCGCGACGGCCACCTCCCGCATGGGTCTGCCGCCAACCGCGAGCGCTGTCTTGTCGCCGCCCCCCATGCGGCGAGCGCGGCCCCCGGCGATCACCAGCCCGTCGTACCGCTCGGCCATCCGTCCAGGCTAGGCGTCGGGCGCCATGTGTCCGCAGGTGCGGTACTACGCTGCGGACCGATATCCGCGAATGCGGATACAGGAGGACTGCATCAGTCATGCCGACCTATGGGATTCGCGACGCCGCCGAGCTGCTCCACGTCAGCGACGACACCGTCCGCAGGTGGATCGAGTCCGGGCGACTGACGGCCACCGCAGCCGGGAAAGGACCGAAGCAGATCGGCGGCGTCGAGCTGGCCCGGCTGGCCCGCTCGCTCGGCGAGGCGACCCGGGTCCCGTCGACCGCCTCGGCGTCGGCGCGCAACCGCTTCCTCGGCATCGTCACCGAGGTCAAGCGCGACAAGGTCATGGCCCAGGTGGAGGTGCAGTGCGGCCCGTACCGGGTCGTCAGCCTGCTCAGTCGTGAGGCCGCCGACGAGCTGGGGCTCGATCCGGGAGTGCAGGTGGTCACGTCCATCAAGGCGACCAACGTCACCGTCGAGCGGCCCCGGGGCTCCCGCTCGGGGCAGGGATGACGAGACCCGTAGCCGGCAGCGTCGTCGCCATCCTCGGCTTCGTCATCGCCCTCGCCGGGTGCGGCGGCCACGACCGCCCGACCGCCCATGTGCTGTACGCCGGCTCGTTGGTCAACCTGATGGAACGGCAGATCGGGCCGGGCTTCGCCCACGCCAGCGGGGACGGATACCAGGGGTACGGCGCGGCCTCGCGGGCGATCGCCAACGCCATCAAGGCCGACGTGAAGACAGGCGACGTGTTCGTCGCCGCCAGCCCGTCCGTGAACGACACCTTGACCGGTCGGGCCAACGGCACCTGGGTCCGCTGGTACGCATCCTTCGGCACCGCGCCGCTCGTCCTCGCCTACTCGCCGTCAAGCCGGTACGCCGACGACTTGCGAACCCGGCGGTGGGTCGACGTACTGACCGAGCCCGGCATCCGGGTCGGCATCACCGACCCGGTGCTCGACCCGAAGGGCAAGCTCACGGTCACCGCGCTGGACGCGGCGCAGCGGGCCTACGGACTGCCCCGCACCTTCGCCAGTTCGGTGCGGGACGAGGCCAGCGTGTTCCCGGAAGAAGACCTGCTCGGAAGACTGCAGGCCGGCCAGCTCGACGTCGGCTTCTTCTACACGAGCGAGGCGGTTCCCGCCCATCTGCGCACCGTCCCACTCGGCCGCGTGCACGAGGCGGCCACCTACACCGTGACCGTCCTCGAGCGCGCGGCGGACGCGACGGCGGGCATCGCGTTCGTCCGCTACCTGCTCACCGCTGCCCGGCCGGCGCTCGCCGCAGGCGGGGTGCAGGTGCAGACACCGACACTCCACGGCGACCGGGCAGCGGTCCCGGCGGCCCTGCGCACCCTGCTGGCCGGATGACGTCGGCCTGGACCTGGCGCCGGTCGCCGCTGCCGTGGCTGGGCGCGGTCCTCGCGCTCTACCTGCTCAGCCCGATCGGCGCCTTCGTGGGCCGACTGGCGACAGCCGATCGCCTCGCCACTCCCGGCGCCGGCGCGGCCCTTGCCGTGTCAATCGAGACCGCCACCATCGCGACCGCGATCATCGCCGTCCTCGGGGTGCCACTCGCGTACCTGCTCGCGCAGGGCCGGTCACGGCGCTCTGCGGTGGTCGGCGTCGCCGTCCAGCTGCCGATCGCGCTGCCTCCGCTGATCAGCGGCGTGATGCTCCTCTACGTCGTCGGGCCACAGTCCTCGATCGGCCGGCTGTTCGGCGGGCAGCTCACCGACACGCGGGCCGGCATCGTCCTTGCCCAGGTCTTCGTCTCGGCACCGTTCCTCATCGTCGCCGCGAGATCGGCGTTCGCCACCGTCGACCCGGCACTGAACGACGTCGCCGCGACACTCGGCCACGGCGGGCTGGCGCGGTTCATCAAGGTCGCACTTCCGGTCGCGATGCCGGGAATCACCGCCGGGCTGATGCTGTCGTGGCTGCGTGCGTTCGGCGAGTTCGGCGCGACGGTGATCCTCGCCTACCACCCCTACTCGCTCCCAGTGTTCACCTATGTGCAGTTCGGCTCCACCGGACTGACCGCAACGCTCTTGCCCACCGCGGCCGCGCTGTGCGCCGCTCTCGTCGTGCTCCTCGGCGCGGTCGCTGCCACGCGGTGGCGACCGCGACTGTCCGGCGGTACTCCTCGGCGAGCTGCGCAGGTCACGCGCGCCCGACCACCGCACCAGCGACGCATCCTCACCTTCGACCTGCGGGCGACTGCCGGCGGATTCTCGGTGCACGGGCGCGGCTCGACGGCCAGGACGCTGGCGGTGATCGGCGCCAGCGGAGCCGGGAAGACGCTCATGCTGCGCTCACTCGCCGGGGTGGTCGACAGCTTGGCGATCAGCGCCGAGCTCGGTGGCCGTGACCTCACCGCCCTTCCCGTTCAGGGGCGACGGATCGGCTATCTGCCACAGGACTCAAGCCTTCTCCCTCACCTTCCGGTGCGCGATCAGGTCGGCTTCGGTGCCGGCTCCGACCACGGCCTGGCGATGCACTGGATGGACCGCCTCGACCTGCAGCCGCTTGCGGACCGACGACCCGACCAGCTGTCGGTCGGTCAACGGCGAAGAGTGGGGATCGCGCGAGCCCTCGCGAGTGACCCCGACCTGCTCCTGCTCGACGAGCCGCTGGCGGGACTCGACACGCCCGCCAGGGCACAGCTTCGACGGATGCTCCGTGACGTCCTCGCAGAAGCAGACATCACAACGGTGGTCGTCACCCACGACCCGGCGGACCTGGCGATGCTCGCCGATGACGTCACCGTCATCGCCGGCGGGCACACCCTGCAGACCGGACCGGTGTCGGAGCTCTATCGGCGGCCGGCCACCCCCGAGGTCGCCCATCTGCTCGGCATCCCCAACGCGCTCGCCATGACGGTCACCGGCACCGGTGCGGTTTCCTCATCGGACGGCGTGACGCTCCCGGCTGACACGACGGGGCTGCAGCCCGGTACCCCGGTCGTCGCCGTAGTGAACCCGCGGGCGATCCGGCTCGGTCGCGGCAGCGGTCCGGCGAGCATCGTCACCGACGTCATCGACTTCCCCGAGCACCGCGTCATCGAGGTACGCGTCGGCGTGGCAACCAACCTGGTCCTCCATGCCGACCGGACGACCAGTCGAGGCAAGCCGTTGCGAAGCGGCGACCGCGCGAACCTCTTGATCACGCCCGGCGCGGTGACGGTGTCGGCGGCAGCAGCGTCGTCAGGCTGATCAGCCGCCGGCGTAGGGCGGGAGGATCTCGACTACCGCGGCATCGGTGAGCGACTGGTCGCCGTCGCGGGCCACCCGCTCGCCGTCGACGAGGACGAGCGCGACCTCGACAAGACGAGCCATCCGGTCACCGTGCTCACGGCAGACGGCTGCCAGCAGCCCGGCGAGCGAGGTCGCGGCCACCGACTGCTCGGCTGTGCCGGCGATCTCACGGGCGCCGGCCCAGTACCGCACGCACGCCATGCGCTCATTGTCTCCACTGGCCGGGCGGGGACTACTCCGGCAGGTCGGCGGGCGTATCGACATCACGCGGGTCGCCGGTGCCGTCGCAGTCGACCGCCACGACGCGATACGGGTTGCCGCGCAGCCACGCTCGCGCCCCGACATCACCCACTGCGGCGGCGCTGACCTCACTCCAGACCGACCGAGCAAGCAGCACCGGGTTGCGCGGCCGGCCACCGTACGTCGCCACCGCCGCCTCGGCGCCGGCCTCGGCCGCGTCCCGAAGTCGTCGTACTGCCGACGCACCCACCCACGGTTGATCGACGAGCGCGACGACCACGGCGTCGGCGCCAGCCGCAGCCGCACCGTCTAGCCCGGCGCGCAGAGATTCGCCCTGGCCCAGCTCCCAGTCCTCGGCGACCACGAACCGCGCAGCGTGCGCTCCGGCCGCGTCCCGCACCGTGTCCGCCATGGCGCCGAGCACGACGACGACCTCGTCGCATCCGCCGTCACCCAGCATGCGGACGACCCGCTCGACGAGCGGCTCGCCGTCGAGCTCGACAAGGGCCTTCGGGCCGCCGAAGCGCCGGCCGGCTCCAGCCGCCAGCACCAGCCCGACGATCTTCACCCGGTTGGTCATACCAGAACCAAGATCGAAGGCGAGTACGGTCGGCGGTGCAGCAGCTCACCGGAAGGCGCGATCCATATGACGGTCTCTGTCCGACCCGGCCACAATGCGCCAACCGGATCGGACGATTCAGCGCCAGGCACCTCGCGTCGGCGGTTCCTCGGGTTCCTGGTCGCCGGCCCGACGCTGGTCGCCGCCAGCCAGATCGCGGTCGAGACCGCCAATCCCACCCCGGCCGCCGCCAACGTCCCGACCGGTCCGGAGCCGGGCGACCTCTACGACCTCGGCCAGCTGCAGGTGCTCGCCACGAAGGTGACCTCGAACCTCATCACCGTCGAGGTTCACAAGGACGGCACCGTGTCCTTCGCCGTCCCGCGCGCCGAGGTCGGCCAGGGCATCACCACCACGATGGCGATGCTGATCGCCGACGAGATGGACATCCCGATCCACCGGGTGCATGTCACCTTGTCCAAGGCCCGGCCGGAGTTCCAGTTCAACCAGCTGACCGGCGGGTCGAACTCGGTCCGTTCGCTGTACGCCCCGGTGCGCCACGCTGCCGCGATCGCCCGCAAGCGCCTGGTGGACACGGCGGCTGCCCGGTGGCGGGTCGACGCATCAACGCTCACGGTGAAGGACGGCGTCATCCACGCGAGCGACGGCCGCTCAGCGACGTACGGCTCGTTGACCAAGGCCGCCGCCGCGTCACGCCCGCTGCCGATGACGGCGGACCTCAAGCCGACCGACCACCTCCGGCTCGTCGGCAAGTCGCACAACCGGATCGATGCGCACGAGATCGTGACGGGTCGCAAGAAGTTCGCGATGGACCACGATGTCCGCGGCGCGTTGCCGACGATGGTCTGCCGACCGCCGACCATCAAGGGCACGGTCAAGCGGGTCCGCAACCGGGCTGCGGTGCTGAAGATGCCGGGGATCACGGACGTGGTCACGATCTCCACGGGCGTCGCCGTGCGCGGCAGGACGTTCGGGCAGTGCATCGACGCGGTGCGCGCACTCAAGGTCACGTGGGCCGACGGCCCGGTCGGCCACGCCTCCGACGCCGACATCATCGCCGAGCTGCACAAGAACGAACTCCCGCTGGCGGTGCCCGACATCAGCCCGCTCGCGAAGACCATCGACCTGGCGTTCACCTTCTGCTTCGCCAGCAACTCCCCGCTCGAGACCGGTACCGCGATCGCCGACGTGCGAGCGAAGAGCGCCGAGGTGTGGGCCTGCCTCAAGGCGCCGATCGTCGCGCAGCAGGCGATCGCCGACCGGGTCGGCATGCCACTGGAGGCAGTGACGGTGCACGTCGTACAGGGCGGCGGATCGTTCGGCCGCCACCTGTTCCACGACACTGCGCTGGAAGCCGCCGAGATCTCGAAGAAGATGCGCAAGCCGGTCAAGCTCATGTGGCACCGGACGGATGACTTCCGACAGGGCCGGGTGCACCCGATGGCGACCTCGCGGATTCGTGTGACGGTCCAAGGCGACAACGTGCTCACCTACGAGCAGCGCCACACCAGCGTGTCGACTGACTTCGGCCACGGGTTCGGCGACCTCGTCAGCTCGTTCGCCGGCACCCTGCCGGGCTTCAACTTCATCGGGCTCGCCCAGACAGTGTTCGAGCTGAGCCAGAACATGCCCTACGAGTACGGCCTGACCGACCAGGTGCTCAACGAAGTCGACATGGACTTCGTCACCGGCTCGATGCGCAACATCTACTCGCCTGACGTCGCGACCGCACGCGAGCTCATGACCGACCGGCTCGCCAGGGAGATGGGGCTCGACCCCTACAAGTTCCGGCGGAAGTTCCTCAAGGACGACCGCGGGATCGCCGTGCTGGACCGGCTCGCCAAGGCTGGAGACTGGGGCCGGAAGATGCCCCACGGCACCGCACAAGGCATCGCTCTGCACGCCGAGTACAAGGGCTTCTGCGCGACCCTGGTGGAGCTCGACTGTCGTCCGCGCACCGTCAAGCGCAAGATCGAGGACGCCTACACCGGCCCACGTGTCACGAAGGCGATCACGGTCGTCGACGTCGGCCTGCCGATCAACCCGCGCGGCCTCGAGGCGCAGATGATGGGCGGGATGATGGACGGCATCGCCGTCGCACTGACATCGAGCCTGCACTTGCGCAACGGTCACTTCCTCGAAGGCAGCTGGGACAACTACTGGTACACCCGGCAGTGGAACGTCCCGCCGAAGCTCAAGGTGATCGTCATGCCCCAGACGACGAACCAGCCCGGCGGCGCCGGCGAGCTCGGCGTGGCCTCAGCGAAGGCCGCCGTCGCATGCGCCTACGCCCGGGCAACCGGCCGGATGCCGACGAAGTTCCCGGTGAACCACGACGAGCCTCTTGGTTTCGATCCGCTGCCGACCACGCCATCCGTCCCGCAGTCACCCACCAACGGCCTGGACAAGATCTACTGAGCCAACGCGTACGAGGAGCACTGAGACTGACTGTGCCGAAACACACCTTCATCCTCAACGGCAAGCGGGTCCACGTCGACTGTCCTGACGACGTGCGCGTGCTGTGGGTGCTTCGCGACATCCTCAGTGTCCACGGTCCGAAGTACGGATGCGGTCTCAACGTGTGCAAGGCCTGTACGTCGCACATCAACGGCAAGGCCTTCAAACCTTGTTCGGTACCGATCTCCGACATCAAGACCGACGACGAGATCACCACCATCGAGGGCTTGGCCGACACTGTGAAGGGCGAGCTGCACCCGATGCAGGAAGCCTGGCTCGAGATGGACGTCGCACAGTGTGGCTACTGCCAGCCCGGCCAGATCATGGCGGCGGTGGCCAAGGTCAAGCAGGCGCATGCCGAGGGCCGCAAGATCGGTGACAAGGACTTCGACGAGATCCGCAACATCTGCCGTTGCGGTACCTACCACCGCATCCGCGAGGCCATCCTCGCCGGTGCGAAGAAGATGTGACCGCACCCTCCTCACGACCCGCGGTCCTGCCGTGAAAGAGCTGCTCGGCAGCCTCGAGCACTGGCGCGCGCACGGCAAGCGGGCTGCTGTCGCACGCGTCGTCGATGTGGCCGGGTCCGCACCTCGCGGGGCCGGCGCGGCGATGGCGGTGTCGGATGACGGCGAAATCGTCGGCTCGGTGTCCGGCGGCTGCGTCGAAGGCGCGGTCGTCGAAGCATGCGGGCGGGCACTGGAGTCCGGCCAGGGCATGCTGCTGAGCTTCGGCTACTCCGATGCCGACGGCTTCGCGGTCGGACTGACCTGCGGCGGGACCATCGAGCTCTTCGTCGAGCCCTACCTGTGGGACCGCTCGATCGTCGCCGAGCTGAGCGCTGCGCTGGACCGCGCCATGCCGGCGGCGCTCGCGACGATCGTCGGCGGGCGAGGCGCCGGCGCAAAGCTGCTGCTGCGGGCGGACGGGGCAGCGGTCGGCAGTCTCGGCGACGTCCGACTCGACGCCGCGGTGGCCCGCGACGCGGTTGGCGACCTCGCGACGGGAACGACCCGGGTCAGGCACTACGGCGCCGACGGCGAGACCCTCGGCGAGGACCTCACGGTCTTCGTCGAGCCCTTCGTCCCGCCGCCCGACATGATCATCTTCGGTGCGATCGACTTCAGCGCAGCGCTCGTCCGGATCGCCAAGGTGCTCGGCTTCCGGGTGACGGTGTGCGACGCGCGCAGCGCGTTCGCGACCCGGTCGCGCTTCCCACTCGCTGACGACGTCGTCGCCGAATGGCCGCAGGCGCACCTCGCGAAGGTCGGCGCGACGCTGACCGAGCGAGACGCGGTCTGCGTGCTCACCCACGACCCCAAGTTCGACGTTCCAGCGATCGTCTGCGCCCTGGCCACCGACGTCGGCTACATCGGAGTCATGGGGAGCCGACGTACACATCAGGAACGAGCCGCGCAGCTGCTCGCGGCGGGGGTTCGGCCCGAGGAGCTCGCCCGCCTGCACTCCCCGATCGGCCTCGACCTCGGTGCGAGAACGCCCGAAGAGACCGCGATCTCGATCTGCGCCGAGATCATCGCGGCACGCAACGGCCGGCAACAGATCCGCCCGCTGACCCACACCGAGGGGCCGATCCACCGCTAGTGGCCGGCCGGCACGACGGCGGGCTTCGTGGGAATGTACGTAGGTGGCGCAGGCGACCAAGTCCGAAGAAGCACAGTGGCCCGACCCCGCGACGTTCCCGCAGCACGGCACCGGCAGGGACGAACTGCTCGCAGAGCTCGTCGCCAACCGGCACGACGATGCGGACTGGCGCGCCGGCCGGCTGTTCAGCCTCGTCTACCACCCGGACCGCCCGGCGCTCGAGGAGACGCTCGCGGCGGTGTCGCGGGAGTACCTCGCGGAGAACGCGCTGAACCCGTTTCGCTTCCCATCTCTGGCGCGCCTGGAGCGCGAGACCGCCGACATGGTCGCCGACCTGCTGCACGGCACGCCCGGCGCGGGCGGGCTGACCAGCGGCGGAACCGAGTCGATCCTGGTGGCCGTGTACGTCGCGCGGGAGCTCGCCCGCGAGCGCGGCAACAACCAGCCGGTGCTCGTCACCGGCCTGACCGCCCACCCGGCATTCGCCAAGGCCTGCCATCTCCTCGGGGTGGAGCAGACCCGAGTTGCTGTCGGTGCGGATCACCGGATCGACGTCGACGCGCTGACGGACGCCCTCGACGACCGCACCGCGATGGTGGTGGCCTCGGCGCCGAACTACCCGTTCGGCGTCATCGACCCGGTCGAGCGGATCGCCGCCGTCGCCGCCGAACGCGGCATCCTCTGCCACGTCGACGCCTGCCTCGGCGGGCTGCTGCTCCCTTTCTGGGAGCGGCTCGGTGAGCCGGTGCCGCCGTGGGACTTCCGGGTACCGGGAGTGACGAGCATCAGCGCCGACATCCACAAGTACGGCTACTCCTACAAGGGCGCGTCGGTCCTCCTGCACCGCGACCCGGCCAACTACGGCAAGCAGTGGTGGTTCGATGACGGCGCGTGGGGCGGCGGCATCTACGGTTCGCCGACCCCGGCGGGCACGAGACCCGCTCCCCCGATCGCCGGAGCCTGGGCGGCACTACGCTTCCTCGGCGCCGATGGGTACCTCGACCTGGCTCGCGTCCTCCGAGATACTCGTGACCTCCTGCTGCGAGGCATCGAGGGAATCGACGGGCTGCGCGTCGCGCAGCAACCCGACCTCTCGATCTTCGAGGTGGGCAGCGACGACCTCGACGTCTCGGCAGTGGGCGATGCCCTCGTCGAGGCGGGCTGGTACCCCGACCGTCAACCAGGAGGACTGCACTTCATGCTCTCGCCGTTCCACGCCAAGGTCGCTCCCGATCTCCTGGCCGCGCTTGCCGCCGCCATTGCCGCCGTGCGCGCCGGCCGCGCCAGCGAAGGCGCCGCTGCGACGTACGGCTCGACCGGGCCGCAGGCATGAGTACGCCGTGGCTGGGCGACGCGTGTTCGCTGGTCGAGGCGTTTCGCGCCGGCGAGCTCACGCCTTCCGACGCGGTCGAGACGGTCATCGCGTCGGCCGAGTCCGACCCGTACAACGCGATCTGCCACATCGACGCGGACGGCGCCCGGCAGGCGGCGGCGGAGGCTGACATCACGAAGCCATTCGGCGGCGTGCCGTTCGCCGTCAAGGAGCTCGAGATGGTCGAGGGCTGGCCGTATGCCTACGGCACCAAGCTGCTCGAGGGCATGACCGGCAGCCACACGATGGTGCACGTCGAGCGGATCCGCGACCTCGGCGGCGCGATCCCCATCGTGCAGACGACGAGCAGCGAGATGGGGCTCGTCGGCTACACGAGCACGATCGTGCACGGCACGACCACCAACCCGTGGGACACCACCCGGACTCCGGGCGGCTCCTCCGGAGGTACGGCGGCGGCCGTCTCGGGTGCCCTCGTGCCGATCGGCACCGGCACCGACGGCGGCGGGTCGATCCGCGGCCCGGCCGGCTACACCGGGCTGGTCGGGTTCAAGACCTCGTTCCGCCGCATCCCGTTCGCGCCGATGGCCCAGATGGAGCCGCTGACCTCCACCGTTGGTTGCCTGTCACGCTCGGTGCGTGACACCGCGCGATGGCTCGACGTCGCGAACGGCGCGCACCCACGCGACCCGTTCTCGTTGCCGAGACTGGAGGGCTTCGAGGCCGGCCTCGGCAGCCATGACCTCGCGGGTCTTCGAGTGGCCGTGCTTCCCGACTTCGGCGGCGCCGTCGTACATCCAGACGTGGTCCGTGTCGTCGAGGACGCGGCTGCCGAGCTCATCGCGGCCGCCGGCCTCAAGCGGGTCGACATCGACCTCACCTTGCCCGACATGGGTGCGGCGTGGGTGGCGCCGGCGCTGCCGATCATGTGGGCGGGCGCCGGCCCGTTCTGGCCGGACGTCCGGGAGATGGTCACGACCGAGGTCGCGGCTGCTCTCGACCTCGCCGCCAGCTACGACATCGCGATGGCTGCGGCCATCGACCCGGTGCGCAAGCAGCTCAACGAGGCGGTCGCCACGCTCTTCGAGCAGGCCGACGTCGTCCTCGCGGCAACCTGTCCGGACGACGCCTTCACCGCGGAAGGGCCTTCCCCCTCCGCGGTCGACGGCGTCGAGGTCGACGCGTTCAACACCGGCCGGCTGACGATGGCGATGAACATCACCGGCCTGCCCGCGATCAGCGTTCCGGCCGGGCTGTCGCCACGCGGCCTGCCCATCGGGATGCAGATCGTCGGCATGCGCCACGCCGACGGGCTGCTGCTCGACCTGGCAGCCCTCCTGGAACAGGTCCGACCCTGGCCGCTCGTAGCGCCTGCCGCGCTGGACCGGCTCAAGGCCCCAACCGGCACCTGACCGCCCGGCGAGTTGTCATGAAACTGACATGTGATCAAGGCCGCGCAGCCGCGAACGGTTTGACAGCCTGTGGTCGCGGCGGCTGGTCCGTGCCGGTTTACCCCCCAAGTCAAACGGACCAGCCGCCGCGCCAAGAGATCGCGGCGCGGGTAGCCAACCGGCAAGCACTGCCCGGCGAGCACTGCCCGGCGAGCACTGCCCGGCGACCGCCGCGGTGACGCCATCTCACGACCGGTCGGCATGCACGTGCTCGCTGTAGGCGCGGAGCAGATCGCGGTGCGTCAACCAGCCGCTGACGGCGGCACCTTCGATCACCGGCAACCCGGACCGCTCGTTGACGACGAGTAGTCGCAAGGCGTCGTCGAGCGTCTGGTCGACGCGGATCGTCGGCGTGAGGATCGCCAGATCGCCGGCAGTGGCCGCAATCGCGTCGTCGCGGGCGCCGGCCTCGAGCTGGGCGGTGGTGACGGTGCCACGGTAGGTGCCGTCGTGGTCGACGACCGGCAGGGCGTCGACGTCCTCGCCCTGGAAGCGGTCGATGATCTCCGCGAGCGGCATCTCCTGATGCAGCGGATGCGGCACCGGCCGCATAGCGTCACGAACCCTCAGGACAGTCATGATGTTCGCGGCCCGGCTGTGCATGATGTCGATGCCACGCCGGCGCAGCTTCAAGGTGTAGATCGTGTCGGCGGACAGCAGGTTCGACATGCCGGCGGCAAGGACGATCGCGGCCATCAGCGGTAGCACGATCCGGTAGTCGCCGGTGAGCTCGAAGATGATCAGTACGGCGGTGATCGGCGCGCGAGCAGCCCCGGCGAAGACCGCGCCCATCCCGATCAAGCCATAGGCGCCGGCCGGTCCGGCAGCAGCCGGAAACAGCAGATGGGCGAGGTCGCCGTACGCGGTGCCGAGCATCGCGCCCATGAACAGCGACGGAGCGAAGACCCCGCCTGACCCGCCGATCGCAATAGTCAGGCTGACTGCGAGCAGCTTGCCGGCAAGCAGCAGCATGAGGAAGCCGCCGTGGTAGTGGCCCTTGATGCCGGCTTCGAGGACTGGGTAGCCGACGCCGTACATCTCGGGAAGCGCAATCAGCAGGCCGCCCAGCAGCAGGCCACCAGTGGCCGGTCGCAACCACATCGGGCCTGGCCACCAGCGGTCAAAGAGGTCTTCCATCCCGTAGAGGACCTTGATGAACGCCACCCACGAATGCCGCAACCAGACCGAGCAGCGCGTAGAGCAGGTAGTCCCAGCTGGAGGTGACCGAGAACCCCGGCAGCGACAGGAACGGCTGGTTGCCGAAGGCCGCGCGACCGATCACGTCGGCGGTTACGGACGACAGCACGACGATGCCGAAGGACTCGGTTGCAAAGTCCCGGAGGATCATCTCGAGCCCGAAGAAGACACCGGCGATCGGCGCGTTGAAGGTCGCGGAGATCCCGCCCGCCGCCCCGCAGGCGACCATGAGCCGTAGCCGGCTTTCGGGCAGTCGTAACCGCTGCCCGATGGTCGAGCCGAGCGCCGAGCCGATCTGCACGATCGGACCTTCGCGGCCGACCGATCCCCCGGTTCCGATGCACAGCGCCGAAGCCAGAGACTTGACGACCGCGACCGCGGAGCTGATCCGCCCGCCACGTTCGGCGACCGCGAGCATCACCTCCGGTACGCCGTGGCCGCGGGCCTCCTTGGCGAAGCGGTCGATCAGCGGCCCGTAGATCAACCCGCCGATCACCGGCACCAGCAACAGGAAGTACACCCCGAGTCCGGGAAAGTGCGGACTGCCGATTCGCCCGGCGTCGCTGTAGTCGTCGCGGCCGGTGGCGAGCTCGGTGACCCACAGGATCAGGTAGCGAAACAGCACCGCACCGGCGCCCGCTCCCGCGCCGACCAGGAGACCGAGGGGAACCAGCCCACTCGCCGAGCCACGAATCCAGTCGAAGAGCGAGTCCCGCACGTCGCTCGGCAAGGGCAACGCCGCGCCTGGGGCGCGGGTGCGGGCGCGACCTTGATCCCTCACAACGACATGCCGAGCCCCGGCGCGCTCTCGGGCGCAAACGGATCGGCGGTCGACTCCGATCCTGCGCCGACACGTCGTCGCACGGAACACATTATTGCCGACGGGCGGTCGCCGAGATCGCGGTTCGCTCAACCGGTGCCCCGACGGCGATCGCAACCGTCGAGTCCTGCCGCCTTGCCGGACCACCTGCCGAAGACCGCGGCTTGGGACCTGCCACGTCTAGATTTGCCACGTCTAGGTTTGCCTTGCCTGTCCAGACGTCAGGTTTGGTGGCGTGATGGGTGTCGACGACGCAGGAGCACCACATGGCCGATATCCATCCCTTCGGGGCCGTCGTCGCAATCGCCGGCGCGATCGGGCTTGCTGCGGTCTTGTCCAGCCGACTGAGCTCGCTGACCCGGATCCCCAGCCCGGCGCTGTTCCTCGCCGGCGGGGCGCTCGCCGCCAATCTCGTGAACGGGTTCGAGGCTCCGTCAGAGAAGTTCATCGAGCGGTTGGTGACGGTCGCGGTCGTTCTCATCCTGTTCGACGGCGGCATGCATCTCGGCTTGAGGCGCTTTCGGAAAATCACCGGTCCAGTGCTGGCGGTCGGCCTGGCGGGCACGCTGCTGACAGCGACCGCCCTCATCTTTGCCACACACCTGCTGCTCGACGTGTCCTGGTATCTGTCGTTGCTGGTGGGTACCGCGCTCGCGCCGACTGATCCCGCAGTTGTCTTCTCAGTGCTCGGCAAACGGGAGATCTCAGGTTCCAGCGGCGCCCTGTTGGAAGGCGAGTCTGGCGCGAACGACCCCGTGGGCATCGCGCTGATGGCCGCGCTGCTGAGCGCCGGAAGCCTGCAAGGCGGTGCGTTGGGACACGCAGCGGTCGAGTTCGTTCAGCAGATCGCGATCGGCACGGGCTTTGCCGTGATCGGCGCCTTCGGCCTGCTGTGGATGATGCGACGGGTGCCGCTGCCCAGCGAGGGCTTGTACCCGCTTCGGGTGCTCGTCAGCGTCCTGCTGCTGTTCGGCGTGACCACGCTCGCGCACGGTTCGGGATTCCTCGCAGTCTTCGGCGCGGGTATCGCGATCGGTGACGCGCGCGCGCCGTACAAGCGTGAGATCGAGCGGTTTCACTCCGCACTCGCCAGCCTCGGCGAGATCGTCGCTTTCGTCATGCTCGGCCTGACTGTCGACTTCGATGAGATCAGCCGGGCAGACGTCTGGCTCCCCGGTCTGGGAATCGCGGCGATCCTCACGGTCCTCATCCGGCCGGCTGCGGTTGGAGTCTGTCTGCTGCGCAGCCGACTGGACCGAGGTGAACGGGCCTTCGTCCTCTTCTCCGGGTTGAAGGGCGCCGTGCCCATCCTGCTCGGCAGCTTCCTGCTCTCCGAGCATGTAGCGCACGCGGCGCGCCTGTACGCCGTGATCGTGATCGTCGTAGCGTTCTCCGTCGTCGCGCAAGGTGGCCTCATCACGACGGTGGCGCGGCTCACCAACGTCCCGATGCGGGATGTCGAGCCCGAGCCGTGGAGCCTTGGGGTCCGGCTGCTGCACGAGCCCGAGGGAGTTCAGGTCCTCACCGTCGCTCCCGGCTCCCCGGCCGACGGGCGACGAGTCGAAGACTTCGCCGAACTGGCTCCGGAGGTCTGGCTGAGCATCGTCGTCCGCAGCGGCCGGCTGCTGCCGCTCGACGGCTCCACCGCGCTCGCCGCCGGGGACGAGATCCTGGCGATAGCCGACCCCGACCAGCAAGCCGCGCTACACGAAGCGGTCACCCGACCCGCATAGCCAGCGGTCGCGGCTGCGACTCGTCACGAAACCGTCACAAGATCCACATCGGGCCATTGCGTGGCACTGAAAGCGTGGCATCCCTGCGGTCAGGCCGCTCAGGTACTCCCCGAGTCCGCGGCCGCGCCGCCGTGCCTGCACTTCACCCGGCACAACGCCGGACCGGTTTGGGGCGAGGACGACTACGGGAGGGCTGTCTGTGTCGAGTGCCGAGAGCTCCAACCTCTACGACGCAAAGGTCGACTTCAGCAACATCTACAACCAGCCGGATCCCCGCCACTACTACCGCGTGCTCGGCGAACTCGGGTACGAGATCCCCGCCCACGGCACCGCCCCGTTCGAGTTGCTGCTCGACGAGTTGGGCGGTCGCGACGGCAAGACAGTGCTCGATCTGTGCTGCAGCTACGGCGTGAACGCGGCGCTCCTCAACTATGACGTCGAGCTGGCGGAGCTCTTCGAGCACTACGCCGGGTTCGACGCGTCCGCCCCGTCGGAGGCGCTCATGCTCGCCGACGCGGCGTGGTTCGGCGAGCGCCGGCGAGACGATGCGGTGTCGCTGGTCGGGTTCGACGCCGCCGATCGGGCGGTGCACTACGCCACGGCCGTCGGGCTGCTGGACCGCGGGCTGATCGGCGATCTGGAGAATGAGGAGCTGGACGCCGCGCAGGCGGACGTGCTCGGCACGATCGATCTCGTCACCGTGACCGGAGCGGTGGGGTACATCGGCGAGCAGACGTTCCGGACTGTGGTCGAGGCCGCCGGCGATGACCCTCCATGGATCGCGGCGTTGAGCCTTCGATGGGTCGACTACGCACCGATCGCCGAGGCCCTCGGTGAGCTCGGCATGGTCACCGAGCAGGTCGAGGGATTCACCGTGCCGCAACGCCGTTTCGCCAGCCCGGCGGAGCGTGACGCGGCGCTCGCCGGACTGCGCTCCCAGAAGCTCGATCCCGGCCCCGAGCTCGACCTCGGCGGCCACTGCGCCCAGATGTACGTGTCGAGGACACCCGAGGCGGTCCGCGACAAGCCGATCGACCAGGTCTTCGCCGAGCTGTTGCCCTCCTAGCGCGGGAGCACCACGACGACCGTCTTGCGGTCTCCTTCGTGTTCTACCCGCCAGTCGGTCGCCAGCCGGTCCACGATGCGCAGACCCCTGCCGTCCTCGGCGAGATGGTTCGGCGGCTGTCGCGCCGGGTCTGCCTGACCAGCGTCAGAGACCGCTATCACCACCGAGACCTCGCTGACCGACACATCCAGCAACACCGGACCGCGGCCGTGCAGCGCCGCGTTCGTCACGAGCTCGCTCACGACGAGGACGGCGTCGTGGGCGTCTGGCGCCGCTATCCCACCGTCTTCGAGCACGCCGGTGGTGAACTCCCTCGCAACCCTCGCGTCGCGTCGCCCGCCTGGCAGCGTCAGCCGGCGGGTCAGGGCACGCGCCGTCACCTATGCCGGCCCAGCGTCACGAAACCTTCACAGATATCACTGTCGGTCCGACACACGCGCCAGCCATTGTCGGAGGACCACAAGCAGTAGAAGAACGTGGAGGCCGACATGCGCACCGCTTTCAACGATGAGCTCCGACTGCAGCGGCAGAGCGCGCAGCGTCAGATCGAGGCCGCACAGCGCGCCGGCGACATGTTCCTGGCCGAGGTCCTGATGATCCGGATCGACGAGCTCGACGAGCTCGCGGCTCACCACGGTGAAGAGGTATCCGCCTGAGGCGTACTTCTCGCGCCAAGGCCGAGCGCGCGTCGCCGCCGATCCGACCGCACATCGTGCTGCCTGCTTTCAGCGTCAGCGTCAGCGGGCCGAGGCGGCCCGGCGGTCCGACACCGAGCCGACCGGCTCAAGAGCCGGTTCGGCGCCCGTCACCTTGAAGGTGCGGAGCAGTCCAGTGGTCGCGAGCCGCGCATACAAGACCCTGGACGGGCGCTCGAGCACCATCTGGACGCCGACTGCAGCAGCCAGGCGCCGACAGGCGATCAGGGTGCGCAGGCCAACGCTGTCGACGGCGGTCACCCGTGAGACGTCCACCGCGACTCGACCGTTCGCAGCGCGGGATGCCTGCAGCACCGCATCGCGGAGCCGACCGACGCAGCTGAGGTCGAGCCGGCCGGCGAGCAGGATCTCGACCTCTCCGGCTGGCCGTTCATGGGTGAGCACGACCGAAGACCGCTTCCTGTCCGTCATGGCCTCCACCCGCTGGCGAGTTGGCGTTGGGTCGGTGCTACCAACCACACTGCCCGCGCCATATGACGGTTGTGCGACAGGGGCGCAGTCGTTATATGACCGTCATGAACCGGCCGGCGCCTCCCGCTCGAAGTCGGCCCGGCTGCGCGCGCCGGGCGCGAGTGAGCCGGTCCCGTTCGGCACTTCGATGGGGCGCCCGCTCAGCGAGAACCGGACGGCGTCGATGTAACGGGATGCCGTGACCGTGTAGACGATCTGCGCGATCGCCAGCACCTGCTGGCTGCCTCCCGCCGCACCGAACGTCGAGCTGAGGTCGACCGTCGCGACGGTGCCCCGCAGGTCCAGCGAGAACAGCCGGGTCTGCGCGGGAATGTCGCTGATCAGCCCCTGCGCGCTCTCAGCCGGCGTCGGGCCCAGCAACAGGCTGCGCAGCGCCTCGGCCGGCACGTTGAGCCCGGTGATCTGTCGTGACCTGGCCACGAGGTGGTCACCGTCGACGAGATAGATCGCGACGTGGGGCCCGGCCTCGGGCGAGCTCGGCGTGGCCGGCTGGCTCGCGAGCAAGCCGTACGGAACGGTCGACGGGTCGATCCGATGCGGCTCGCCTGACATCGGCAGACCGCACGACGTCATCGCCGTCAACAGCATCACGAAGACGATCCAGCGACGCATCACTCGGCTCCGCTCGCCGGCAGCTCGATGATGAACCGCGCCCCGCCGCCGGGACGGCTCCGCACGGTGACGTGTCCACCGTGCCACCGCACGTGCTCCCGCACGATCGCCAAGCCGAGACCCGTGCCGCCCTGCGATCCCCGGCGCCGCGACAGCCGGCCACGCGCGAAGCGGTCGAAGATCCGGTCGACGTCGGCCGGCGGTACGCCGGGTCCCATGTCGTCGACGACGAGCGCTACGGCGCCCTCCTGCGGTTCGACGGCAACGCGAACGATGCCACCGCCGTGCCGTTGCGCGTTGTCCAGCAGGTTGCGAAGCGCCTGCTCCAGCCGACGCTTGTCACCATCGACCGTTGCGTCGAGCAGCCGGCTGTCGATATCGGTCGTCACCTCGCCGTACTGACCCTCGGCGAGCACCTGCAGGACGAGCTCGCAGATCCGGATCGGCTCACGGTCGACCGGTGCCCCCGGCTCGTCGGCGCGTGAGATCTCGAGCAGGTCCTCGACGAGGCGCTGGAAGCGCAGTACCTCGCCGGACAGCAGGTCCAGCGCGTCAGCTCCGCGGGGCGAGAGTTCGTTGCGCCGGCCTTGCAGCACCGACAATGCCGTCGAGAGGGTGGTCAGCGGTGAGCGCAGCTCGTGACTGACGTCACCGGCAAAGCGCGCGTCACGCTCGATGCGCTCCTTCAACGCCTCGACCATGGTGTTGAAGCTGTCGACCAGACCACCGAGCTCGGCGTCGGCCTCCGGCGGCAGTGATGTCTGGAAGTCACCGACGGCGATGCGCTCCGCCGCGGCCGCCACGCTTCGCAACGGGGCGGTGAGGCGACGGCTGGCCCACCACCCGACCAGCGCCCCGGCAAGAGACGCCGCACCCGCCGCCGCGGCGAGGACCGCGCGAAGCACCGACAGCGTCCGGGCCAGCGCGGCCTCGTCGGTGATCTGGAAGTAGGCGCCGTCGACGCTGGGCAGCGGGATCCCCTCGAGGAGCGCGGGCGCTCCGTTGCTGCGGATCCACGCCTGAACGACCGCCCCGTTGAGGACCGGACGCTTGACCGACAGCGGCAGCCCGTCCCGGGAGACGGTCAGCGACGTGGAGTACCAGCGCCCGCTCTGCTCGATCAGCGCGTTCGTGCCGATGCCGGACGGCAGCAGGTCGAGCAGTCCGGGGACGTCCGGGGTCTGCGCCTGCATTCCGGTGCGGACCACGGCGGCGTTGAAGTACGCCTGGCGCAGCGTGGCGTGCTCCTGCTCCTGGGCGAGGTATCGGCGCGACAGCAAGTAGGCGCTCGACGCGAGCAACGCCGAGACCAGCAGCGCGCCGACGCCGAAGGTCACCGCGAGCCGTACTGACAGTCGCAGTCGCAGAGGTCTGCGCATCAGGCGTCGAACTTGTAGCCGAATCCGCGAACGGTCACCACGCGCGTCGGGTTGGCGGTGTCCGCCTCGATCTTGGCGCGAAGCCGGCCGATGTGGACGTCGACGATCCTGGGGTCACCGAAGTAGCCGTACTCCCAGACCCGGTCGAGGAGCACCTCCCGGGTGTAGACCCGGCCGGGATGCTGCATGAACTCGAGCAACAGGCGGAACTCGGTCTTCGTCAGGTGAACCGGCTCGCCGTCGACGCGCACCTCGCCGCGCTCCGGTGCGACCCACACGCCGGCACCTTGCAGCTCCGTCGTGCCGTCGGCTACCGCTGCCGGCTGCAGGCGCCGCCGCAGCGCCCGGATCCGGGCGGTGAGCTCAGGCATGTCGAAGGGCTTGCGGATGTAGTCGTCCGCTCCCGCCTCGAGACCCGCGACGACGTCATGGCTGTCGGCTCGCGCGCTCACGACGAGGATGGGCATGTCGTGCTCGCGGCGGATCCTCCGACAGCACTCGAAGCCGTCGATGCCAGGAAGCATCAGGTCGAGCAAGACGATGTCAGGCACGTCACGAGCGATCAGCTCAAGGGCGCTCTCGGCATCGGCCGCGTCGATCACCCGGTAGCCGTTGTCCTCGAGCGCGAGCCGGAGCGAGGCACGGATGCGGTCGTCGTCGTCGACCACCAACACCGAGTCAGGCACAGCATCCATTGTCCCTTGTCGGACCTGATCAGGTATCAGACGAGCGCCATCGAGTCGAGCAGAGCCCGCCGTCCGGCGTCGGTTGCGACCGTGATGCACACGCCGTTGTCGAGGCGCCGGCACAACGAGAGGCAGTCCGACACGGCCGCCGTACCGTCCGCGGTGTAGGTCGTCACCGCGCTCATGTCCAGCTCGACCCGCTTCGGCCAGTCCCGCATGACCTCGCGGCAGACACTTCCGAGGGCAAGCGCGGCAGCGGTGTCGAGCAAGCCGTCGATGCTGACCCGCGCGACCTCGCCGCGCTGATAGACCACGCTCATGCCGGGCGACCTCCTCCGACCCATGATGCGGAGGCCGTGCGACGTCTTCGCGCCAGCCTGATGACGATTGCGTGACAGTCGGCGGGCCGTCTCAGCCCGTCACAAGATCGTCATCAACGCGTCGGGAGAATCGCAACGAAAGCCTCACACCATGGACATGTGCGCAGCCATCAAGAAAGCCACGGTCCGGCCACGCAGGCCGTCTGGGTCGTATGCCTCGAGTGCCGAGCGTCACAGACCGTGGACACCAAGCACGCGTTCGGGCGGTTCGACGAGGAGCACCGGCGACGTTGCGGCGAGACCGCGAACGTGACGCCCTTGTTCGGCAACCTCGAGGAGCTGTTCGACCTACCGGCGTCCTGACCCGCAAGACCTCGGACTTGGTCAGTCGGGCGGGCGCGCCTGTGACGGCGTCCGGGTCATCCCGGCCGATGGCCCGACCGGGTGACCTGCTCGGCAACGGGCAGTGTGAGAACCACGGTCAGGCCCCCGCCGGCTGTCGGCTCCAGGCGCACTGATCCGCGGTTGGCCTTGGCGAGGCTGCCGACGATCGCCAGGCCGAGCCCGGCGGATCGCGAGTCCTGGTCGCTGAGCCCGCTGAACCGGCGAAACGCCCGCTCCCGTGCCGCCGGCGGCAAGCCCGGACCGTGATCGACAACAGTGATCGACACGCTCATTCCGTCCCGCGTCGCGGCAACGCTGATGGTGCTGCCGGCGGGAGCAACCTCCAAGGCGTTGGAAAGAAGGTTGTCCAGCATCTGCTCGAGATGCCCCGGTCCGAGCAGCGCCGCGACGGGTTCGGAGTCGTCGGACAAGCTGACCGCATGCTCGTCGGCAAGGTCACCCCACAGCGCCAGACGTTCGGCGATCACAGCATCGACGGCGATCGGCTCCGGAGTGACAGCGTCTTCCTCGGCGCGCGCGACGGCCAGCAGCCCATCAGCCAGACGACTCAGTCGGTTGATCTCCTCGAGGGTCGCTGTGAGGTCGTTGTGCAGGTCCGCCGGCGCCTCGGCCCGCAGGTTCTCCAATCGGAGTCGTAGCGCTGCGAGCGGGGTGCGGAGCTGATGTGAGACATCGGAGGTCATCGCGCGTTGGCCGGTGAGCAGGTCACCGATCCGGATCACCATCTGGTTGAAGTCCCTCGCGAGCTCACGGATCTCCGGCGGTCCGACTTCCGCGGCTCGGATCCCGAGGTTTCCGCTCCCCATCTCGTTCGCGACTCGCCGTAGGCCATCGACCGGGCGGCCGATCCACCGCGCAAGCACCACAGCGACACCGGCGCCGAGGATGAGCGCCCCGAGCGCGGCCGCGATCAGGACGACAGTCAGCGAGGCGAGCCGATGATCGAGCGGTTCCGAGCTTCGGGCCAGCAGAATCGTCCCGTCCTTGGTCCCGCCGTCGCCGACGTCGACGATTGCGAGTGTCCGGTCCGCGACGGTCGTCGACCGACCGTCCAGCGCGGACACGATGGCAGCCGTCGGGAGAGCCGGACCGAAGGTGGCGATGACGTCACCGTCGCGATTCGCCACGACGACGGAATCACCGGCCTCGGCATGGAGGTGAAGTCGCGTCGCGCCGGACTGCTGGTCAGCGTCGCCGAGGACCTCCTCTGCGGACGCCGCGAGCGAGTGCGCGGCCGCGGCGGTGGTCTGCCGAAAGTCCTCGCGTTCGTGGCTCGCCAGCTCGAGACCCAACGGAATCTCGACGAAGGCGATCATCGCAATCAGAACGAGCACGAAGCTCGCGAGCACGCGCCTGGTCATGTCCCACCGAGCCGGAACCCACGGCCGTAGACCGTCTCGACAAGAGCTGCCTCGCCCAGCTTGCGCCGAAGCGCGGCGACGTGGACGTCCAACACCTTGGTCGGCCCGTACCAGTGTCGGTCCCACACGCGCTCGAAGATCTCGTCACGAGTGACCACACGTCCCGGCTCGGAGCCGAGGCAGGCCAGGATGTCGAACTCCTTGGGGGTCAGTGCGACTTCGCTCTCATCAACCCACACCCGGCGTGCTGTCACATCGATGCGGAGCCGCCCGGTTTGGATCACGACAGGGCCACGATCAGTGCGTCGCAGGACCGCGCGCATTCGTGCCATCAGCTCGTCGAAGCCGAACGGCTTCACCACGTAGTCGTCGGCGCCCGCGTCCAGAGCAGCGACTCGCTCCGGCTCGTCACCGCGCGCCGTCACCACGATGATCGGCACCTGATCGCGACGGTGCAGGCGAGCGCACAGGTCGATGCCATCGCCGTCGGGAAGCCCCAGGTCGAGCAGGATGAGATCTGCGTTGCGTCGCTCAGCGGTCTCCGCGGCGGTTCGTACCGCCGTCGCGTCACACCCGGCGCGCCGGAGACCGCGCACCAGTTGCTCGGCGATCGCCGCGTCGTCCTCGACGATCAGCACCCGCAACCCGGCGAGGCCGTCACCCGCCCGCGAAACCGGCACGGCACAACCGTACGGCGACGGATCGGGGCGTGGCGGTTCTGAACGACTTCTTAGTGATGCCTCGTGCACCGTGGAGTCGTGCAACCAGCACCGGCACCGCACCCGCTCGGCCCGAACTGGCCGACGGAGGGATTCAGGCAGCTGGGCTGGCGGCTGATTCCGCTGCGCGGCTTCCTCGCCGTGACGTTTCTCTACGCCTCACTGCAAAAGCTGGCCAACCCGAACTATCTGCACGCGAGCTCGCCGGGCTCGTTCGTCGCGCAGTCCAGGGCACTCGAGTCGACCAGCCCGATCGCCCCGTTGCTGCGATGGTCGTTGCACGCGCCCACTCTGTTCGCGTTGCTCATCGCCCTCGGTGAGCTCGCGGTCGCACTCGGTCTCCTCTTCGGGTTGTGGACCCGCGTGGCGGCCATCGGAGGAATGCTGCTCTCGCTGACGTTCTTCCTCACGGTCAGCTGGTCGACAACGCCGTACTTCTACGGCTCGGACATCGTCTTCGTGTTCGCGTGGTCTGTCTTCGCGGCGTGTGGAGCAGCCGAAGTCCTCAGCCTCGACGCCTGGATCGACGCCCGGCTCGCCGGTGGCAGGAGGCGACCTCGGAACACCGTGAACGCCGTACGGCGGCGGATGCTGATCGCCGCACCGTCGACGGTCCTGCTCGCCGGTGTGGCCGCACTCGTCGGCGGATCGACGGCGCTGATCGGACGAGCCGTCGGCGGAACCCGACACGCAGGTTCCGGATTCCTGTCGCTGTCGGCGAGCCACGCGAGCCCGCCTGCGACGACCGCCCCGACACCGTCGTCGAGGCCTGCCCGCCGTCGCCGCGGATCGCGCGGCTCGAAGCCGAAGGGGGTCGCGTTGGCACCGTTGGGTGCGGTGCCCGTCGGCCAAGGAAGGCGCTTCACCGATCCCGCGACCGGTCGCCCGGGCTGGGTGTTGCGCCCGAACGCCGCCACGGTGCGGGCCTTCTCAGCCGTGTGCACGCACGCGGGCTGCGTGGTCGCCTTCGACGCCTCGAGCATGGAGTTCGTCTGTCCGTGCCACGGCGGCCGTTTCAGCGCGCGATCAGGGGCGGTGGTTGGCGGCCCCCCGCCGACCCCCCTGAGCCAGATCCCAGTTCACATCGCCAACGGCGAGATTCGAGCCGACTGACATGACAACGCAAGCCGCCCCGAAGAACTCGGCGCTGGGTGAGACGCTCGCCACGGCGATCGGTCGCACGCACCGACGGGACCCGGTCAGCCCGACCACCGGCGGTCCGGCAGGAAACGCGCGGCTGACCGCCTGGATCGGTCTCGTTCTCCTGGTCCTCTTCGTCGTCGAGTGCGCCACGTTGATCTCGCTGAGCGGCCTGATCGCGGTGCACATCTTTCTTGGCGCGTTCCTCGTGCCGTTGGTGCTGCTCAAGACCGCCACAACGGGCTGGCGGATGTTTCGGTACTACACCGGCTCGGAGAAGTACCTCGAGAGCGGTCCGCCCCCGTTGCCGCTGCGGGTCCTCGGCCCGCTCGTCGTCCTCGGGGCACTCGCTGTGCTCGGCACCGGCTTGAGCCTCGTCGCACTCGGTCAGGCGGCTTCACGCCACAACGCCTTCACTCTCGTTGGCTTCGGGGTGAGTGCCGTCACCCTGCATCAGGCCGCGTTCGTGCTGTGGATCAGCAGCACTGCGCTACACCTGCTCGGCCGCTTCGTGCCGGCACTCCAGCTCAGCCGCCTCCTGCCGGCGACGGGCGCCGTCCCGCGGGACATCCCCGGGACACCGGGCCGGCTGACCGTCGCTGCACTGACCGTTGCGGTCGCGGTCGCGACGGGTGCCCTCGTCCTCAGCTTCTCGGGGTCCTGGACCTCGGGCCCGTGGCGCTAGCCGGCGGTCCCATTCGCCGGAAGGCGTTCGGCGGGCAGACCGAGCGTGATCCAGTCGTGCAGGCCGCCGCGGTAGTAGGCGAGGCGGTCCAGCGGCCAGCTCATTCCGGCGAGAGTGCGAAGCGCGTCGGGCGTCTGGCCGCACTGGGGACCGTTGCAGAACAAGATCTGGACGGTGTCGTCGTCGTCGGGCAGCACCAGGTTCTCGATCCGATCATGGGGAACGTGCTGTGCGCCGGGCAACGTGAAGCCACTGCGGCTGTCGGCAACGCGGGTGTCGATGAGCATCGCACCGCGCCCGAGCAGGTCGAGCACCTCGACCTCCCCGACGGTCCGGACACCGGCGACCGGCGTGTGCGGCTGCAAATGACCCCAGGTGGTGTCGACGACGACGGTGTCGTCGTCGGGACCTGGCCACGGCAGATTGCGGGGCGGCTGATCGGTCTGCCGCTCCGCGCGCCTGGGAAGGGAGGGGGCTTCGGACATGTCGCTCCTACGCGAGGCTGAGGAAGAGCTTTTCCATATCGGCAACGTCGAGACTGTCGTCCCCCGCCGCCAGGCACTGCTTGAGCCCGCTGGCGACGATGCTGAAGCCGGCCTTGTCCAAGGCGCGCGAGACGGCAGCGAGCTGCGTCACGACGTCCTTGCAGTCGCGCCCACCTTCAAGCATGCGGATCACGCCCGCGATCTGACCCTCTGCGCGGCGGAGCCGGTTGACGGCCGTCTTCGTGGACTGGTCATCGAGCTGCATCAGGTCTCCTTCGAGCGGGATGTCACGTTACCCACCGACGCGTGATCAATGGCTGAAGCGAACGCTGGGGAGCAACCGGCGCAGCCAGGCCGGCGAGGCCCAGGCAGCACGGCCGGTGAGCCGAAGGAGAGCCGGAAGCAGCACCAGCCGGACGAGGGCAGCATCGAGCAGCACCGCGAGACCCAGTACGACGCCCATCTCCTTCGGCGGCAGAGGCCCGGACAAGGCGAAGGTGAGAAACACCGCGACCATGACTCCGGCCGCCGCGAAGATGACCCGGCCCGAGTGCGCGAGGCCACCGACCATGGCCTCGCGGGCGTCACCGGCGCGCTCCCAGTGTTCCTTGGCGCTGGCCAGCAGGAACACCGTGTAGTCCATGCCGATGGCGAAGATCATCGCGAAGAAGAACACCGGCGCCCACGCGTCGAGGAAGCCCTGCGGCTCGAAGCCGAGCAGCGAGGCACCGTGCCCGTCCTGGAAGACCAGTCGCGCGACCCCGAGCGCCGCCGCGGTCGCGAGGAGGTTCGTCACGGTCCCCAGCAGTGCCACCAGGGGCGCCTGCAGGGCGACGAGCAGCAACAGGAACCCGAGCGCGAGTACGACTCCTATGACAACGGGCGTCTTGTCGCGCAGCAGCCGTTCGAGATCGTGGTTCTCGGCTGCGGCCCCGCCGACCAGCGCTGACGACGGAAGCGCGGTGCGGAGGCGGTCGATCGTCGCGCCGGTCGACTTCGCCGCCGGACCGGTGGTCGGCACGGCTTGCACCAACACCCGCCCGCCCGATCCGGGCATCGCTGGGAGGACCCTCGCGATGCCGGTATCGGATTCGAGCACGTCAGTGACCTGCGCCGCTACAGCAGCGGGCGCGATCACCTGCAGTGCACCAGGTGCGCCGCGCCCGAATGCCGAGGCGACGAGGTCGTAGCCGACTCGCGCGCTCGCGTCCGACGGGATGACGGTGATGCTCGGCATACCGGTTCGGAGGCCGAGCAGTGGCGCGGCCGCAAGGGCCAGGAGCGCCATCGCGGTGAGGCCGTAGCGCCACGGTCGGCGCCACAGACGTTCCGCCCACGCCGCGAACACCTTGGAGCGGTGCTCGCCCGTCTTGGCCCAGGGCAATGCGCCCGCGTTGACTCGTGGCCCGAGCGCGCCGAGCACAGCGGGGAGCAACGTCAACGTCGCGGCGAGCACGAAGGTGACCGCGAGGATGATGCCGAGCGCCGTGGTACGAATCGCCGGCGAGGGGACGAGCATCACGGCCGACAAGCTGATCAGCACCGTGAGACCGGAGAACAGGACTGCCTTGCCAGCGGTATCCATCGCCGTCTGCACGGCCTCGAGGCGCTTCCCGCCTGCCGCAAGCGCGGCGCGGAACCTCACCACGACGAACAAGGCGTAGTCGATGCCCAACGCGAGGGCGAACATCAGGGCGAAGTTCATCGCCCAGATCGAAACCGCGCCGAGCTTCGTACTGAGGTAGAGCGAGCCGGCCGCTGCCATCAGCCCGACGATCGTGAGCAGCAGAGGCAATCCGGCCGCGACCAGGCTGCCGAAGGCGAGCACGAGGATCGCCAGCGTGACCGGCCAGCTGTACAGCTCGCTCTTCATCATGGCCGTGCGGTTGGCCTCGTTGAAATCACTCCACAGACCCGAGGAGCCGGTCAGCGCCACAGTGACGCCGTCACCGCCGAGCTTCCCCAATGGGCCCTTCAGGTCGTCGGCCGCACGAACAAGGACGTTGGTGTCCGGCCCGGCGGCGCCCCCTTGGATCACCGCGGTCCGACCGTCCGAGGACAGCGACACTCCGGGCCGGGGCGGCACGATCGTCGAGACCCGCTTGTCCGTCCGCAACATCGCTTCGACCCGTGAGACGACCACGGCGCCACGACCCTCGAGGACCGGCCCGTCGTCGCGATGAACCACGATCATGAGTGCCGCACTGGACAGGCCCGCGAAGTCACGCTGCACGATGTCGCGTACGGCGACGGACTCCGATCCTGACGCTTCCCATCCAGCACCCGCGAGGGCCTTCTCCACTCGCGGCGCAAAGATGCCCAGCGCGGCGAGCACGAGCAGCCAGACAGTGATCACACGACGCGGCCGGCCGGCAGCAACCCGTCCGAGGCGGCCGAGCGGTCCCGTCTGTGGCGCGGTCGGCGCCGGCGAGTCGATCGACAAGCCAGTGGCGGTCATCGGCATCTCCGGGTGATGGGCAACGTCCCCAGAGTGATACCCCTACGGGTATCTGTCAAATACCTATAGGGGTATTTGGGCAGTGGCCGGCCGCGCAGCATCTCCTGGCACCCGGATGGCGCCCCTACAGGTCACCCGTGCCGAGGTTTGCTTCGGTGCCGTCGAAGAGCTTGCCGACGTCGACAGGCGGTCGACGGCCAGTAGTCGCGCCGGCGACGAACTCGGTGCCAATGCGGTCCTTGATGGCGCCGAACACGGTGGCCGCGAGTGCAAGCGCCTCGGCCTGATGGGTCGCGGACATCTCGGCGCTGATGGACCGCCATACCGCTTCCTCGAGAGCGTTGACGGCCGACTGGACCTCCGCCAGCTCGAACCCATCGCCTTGTCGGGTTCGCGCCAACTGGGTGGCGTACGAGATCGCCTTGTCGAGTTGCCGCGTCGTGCACCCACTGATGACGATGTCGAGCAGCGCGCTCAGTCGCGCCTCGATCGCCTCGGCTCCAGCGCGTCGGTAGTGCACGGGCGGCGCCGACTCGAGCTTCGCGGCCGCCTCCACCAGCAAGGAGTCCCGGTGGGCACGGATGAAGGCGGCCACCTCGTGCCGTCCATGATCTGACCCCGCGTGATCTGCCCTGAACGCCGTTTCCATGCACCCAGTCAATCGCGGCGACCAGGCGCCGACGTGGAGTCGAACGACCCCACCTTGCGGGCCCTTCGTACATAGCGGCGGCCTACAACCCGGCCGGCGGTGGGTATGTCCCGTATCGGGGACTACCCAAGGAGCGCCATGTACCGTCCTGGCCGGGACGAGACCGCCTACTACTCCATGGAGATCGCGATCTCCGACGCGATTCCGACCTTCAGCGGTGGTCTCGGGGTCCTCGCCGGTGACCACGTCCGGTCCGCTGCCGATCGCGGGATCCGGCTCGTCGCTGTGACGCTGCTCTACCGCTTCGGCTTCTTCCGCCAAGAGGTCGGCGCCGACGGTGCGCAGGTCGAGCTACCCGTGCAATGGGAGCCGAGCTGGCTGCTCGAGGAGCTTCCCGAGCGGGTGCACGTGCCCCTCAGCGACCGCCACGTCGTGGTCCGCCCTTGGCGCCATGTCGTCACGGGCGTCGGAGGACACCAGGTCCCCATCTACCTCCTCGACACCGATCTCGATGAGAACCCACCCGCCGACCGCGCCATCGCCGACCGGCTCTACCTGGGCGACCGCGCACATCGTCTCAGCCAAGAGGTCATCCTCGGGACCGGCGGACCACTCGCCCTCCACGCGCTCGGTCATCGCACCATTCGCACCCATCACATGAACGAGGGCCACGCGTCGCTGGTCCCCCTCGGGGTGCTGGCCAACCGTGACCCCGCCGGGGCCCGCGGCCGCGTGCCCGACACCCTGCCGGAACTGACCAAGTCCGACCTCGAGTGGGTGCGCGACCGGTGCGTGTTCACAACGCACACGCCGGTCCCCGCCGGCCACGATCGGTTCGACCCCGCGGTAGCGGGTGCGACGCTCGGCCTCAACCCCTTGAGAGCTCTTGAGGAGCACGGGCTGCTCGAAGCGGACGGGACGCTCAACATGACGCTGCTCGGGATGTCGCTCTCCCGCTTCGTGAACGCCGTTTCGGTGAGGCACCGAGGCGTGACCAGGCAGATGTTTCCCTCGGCGGCCGTCGAGTCGATCACGAACGGCGTGCACAGCAGCACGTGGGCCGGCGAGCCGCTCGCCTCCCTCTTCGACCGTCGGATCCCCGACTGGCGGGCCGCCAGCTCGCAGCTCCGCTACGTCGCGGCCCTTTCTCTTTCGGAGTTGCGTGTGGCGCACAACCAGGCGAAGCGTGACCTGTGCGACGAAGCCGAGCGCCGAAGCGGCGTGACCCTCGACCCACAGATGTTCACCATCGGAATCGCGCGACGCTTCGCCGGCTACAAGCGCAACGACCTCCTGCTCTCCGACCCGCGTCGCCTGGCCGACCTCGCGACGCGGGGCGGACCACTGCAGGTTCTCGTCAGCGGCAAGGCACACCCCCAGGACGGTCTGGGCAAGGACCTCCTACGACGGGTGGTGATGGGCGCGGCATCGCCTCCGCCGGGGGTGCGCATCGTCTTTCTCCCGGACTACGACATGTCGCTGGCGCGGCTGATGTGCGCGGGAAGCGACGTCTGGCTCAACACTCCGGAGCCACCCAACGAGGCGTCGGGAACGAGCGGGATGAAGGCGGCGCTCAACGGCGTCCCGAGCGTCAGCACGCTCGACGGCTGGTGGCTCGAAGGGCACATCGAGGGCGTGACCGGCTGGGCGATCGGTAGCACCTCCGAGGGACCTCAAGGAGCGTCGGAGCACGCCGAGGCGTTGTACCGGCTGCTTGGCGACGTCGTGATCCCGATGTACTACCGCGACCCCGACAGGTTCGACGCCGTACGGCGAAACGCGATCGCGCTGAACGCGTCGTTCTTCTCCGGCCATCGCATGGTGGACGAGTACGCACGTCGCGCCTACGGGGACTCCTGACCGGGCCCGTGACTCACCCGGGCGGACCACCCGACGGAGAGATCGACTTTCTTTCGGGAGGCTCGGCGCCTAGCGGCGGCGTTCGGTGAACACGCCATACAGCATCACGATCGCGACCAGGCCGATCAGCACGAACCCGACGATGAGTCCTGCAGTCATGTCACAGATCTTCCCTCTGCACCATCGACTACTCGGCTGGCGAGGTGTCGACGCGCTAGCCGCGCGGGGCCTTGTCCTTGAACACTGTCTCGGTCTTCAGCGGTGGGTGTCCTGCCGTCGTTCCGCCGTCTACCGGGAGCACTACTCCGGTGACCTGCGCGGCTCGGTCGCTTGCCAGGTAGACAGCGGCGTTCGCCAGGTCCGTCGGTGAGCCGAGGCGCTGCAACGGCTGGATCTGCGCGACGACGGACTCGGTGTCGAAGATGGCGTTGATCTTGGTCTGGATGTTGCCCGGCGCGATCACATTGACCCGAAGGCCCAGCTCGGCCAGCTCGATCGCGGCACACCGGCTGAAGTGGATGACGCCCGCCTTCGCCGCCCGGTACGACGTGAACCCGACGCCCGGCTGGATTCCCGCGATCGACGTCGTATTGACGATCGATCCTCCGGGCTGCATCACACGAGCCGCGGCCTGCGTGCCAAGGATGACGCCGAGCAGGTCGACCTGGATGACTTTCTGGAAGTCGCGCAGGTCGTCCATCATCAGTCGCCGGAACGAGCCGGAGATCCCGGCGTTGTTGACGATGCAGTCGAGCTTCCCGAAGTGCTCGACCGCCGCGTTGACGAGCGCGTTGACGCTGTCGACGTCGGAGACGTCGGTGGGGACGAAGTGCGCCGCGTCGCCGAGATCGGCCGCGACCTTTCCACCGGCCTCGGCATCGATGTCCGCGATGACGACCTTCGCGCCCTCGGCGACGAAGACCTCCGCGGTGGCCTGACCGATGCCGTTTCCGGCGCCGGTGATGATGGCGACCTTGCCGGCCAGCTCGTCACTCATTGCTTCTCCTAGGCCGGCTCGAAGTCGAGATGCAACGCGATCAGACCACGCAGCATGTACGTCGGGGCGTAGCGGAGCTTCCGCTCCCCTGCCGGCCCGTGCTGCTCATCGGAGATCCGGATATGGCGGGTCCGCTGCAGGATCCGCTCGAGCGCGATCCGGCCTTCGGTGCGCGCGAGGGGTGCACCCGGACAGAAGTGCGTGCCGTGCCCGAACGCCATGTGCTCTCGCGCGTTGGCTCGCTGCGGGTCGAGGACGGCAGGGTCTTCGAACTTGCGTGGGTCACGGTTGATCGCGCCGTTGAGCAGCATCACCGTCGTACCGGGCTCGATCTCGACGCCACCCACGGTCGTCGGTACGCGCGCGACGCGGAAGTCGCCCTTGATCGGGCTTTCGATCCGCAGCACCTCGTCGACGAAGTTCGGGATCGCGGCCGGGTCAGCGCGCAACGCGTCTTGGAGCTCGGGTCGCTCGGCCAGGAAATACAACGTGGCGGCGAGCAGGCGCACCGTCGTCTCCTGCCCGGCGGAGAACAGGTTCGCGGCGACCCGTACGACGTCCAGCACCTCGGGCGTCGACTCGTCCGGGAAGGTGGCCTGCGCCATCTTGGTCATGATGTCGGCGCGCGGGCTCTGCCTGCGGTCGGAGATGTAGGCGCTGAACTTCTCGTAGAGGAACTCCAGCGGCGTGTGTGCCATCTGCTGTCCCTGGCCTTGACCGAACCCCTTGATCGCTACCAGCTGTTCGCGGAACTCCGGCAGGTCCTCGTCAGGGACGCCGAGCAGGTCGGCGATGACGAGCATCGCGAACGGCGACGCGAAGGCCGACACGAACTCGCAGGCCCCGTCTTCGATGAACTCGTCGAGCTGGCGGTCGGCGATGCCGCCGATCGCGGCTTCGTTCTCCTTGAGCCGGTTCGGGGTAAGCATCCGCATCGTCAGCCCGCGATGTGCCGTGTGCTTCGGCGGGTCGAAGGTCGGCAGCTGGTCGCTGAACGGCAGCTCGTCGCGGTACTTCTCGATCAGCTCGGTGACGTCGTCACCGACGAGTGGCACCGGGAAGCCGGGGAACGGCCCGGTGACCGAGTTCGCCGCCGACCAGGTGTCCGGATCGCGGTAGACCTCGAGCGACTCGTCGTACCCGGTGATCATCACGACGCCTTCATGCGGCTCGCGATGAACCGGGCAGCGCTCGCGCAGCGCCTCGTAGTAGGGATACGGATCCTTGAGGATCGGGCCGCTACGCCAGAAGTCGATCGCGTCGACGTCAGTGATGTCCATCAGTGGCGGGGCTCGCGAACCCGGTCGAGGCGCGCGTTGCCGGTGTGGACCGGCTCCGGCTGGTCCCACACCTCGATCGGATAGGACACCAGGGCGAAGGAGAACAGCAGGTTCAGCAGGTTCGACGCTTCTTCGGGAAGCGCGTTGAGGTCGAGCTGGTCGCAGTAGGCGATCGCCGCCTCGGCGCGCGGGAAGCATGCGTCGTAGAACGCCCGCATCTCTTCCATCGAGCTGGCGAGCCGCTGTTCCCAGCGCGCGGGCTCTTCGGCAAGGCACCAGGTGGCGGCGAACGGCTCGAGGTCGGCGAACTCCGCGGGGAGCATCGCGGTCATCCGGTCACGCCGGTCGGAGCATCGGCCGCCAGCCAGTCGGCGACCGACTTGTGGAAGTGGCGCACCAGGATCTCCTGGTCGTTGAGCGGGTAGTCGTCGAACGCCTCGGACTCCAGGCCGAGCTGGGTGCCGTCGAGCGTGCCGGCGTCCTGCAGCGCGTACTCCTTGACGGTGATCGCGGCGTACTCACGAGCGAGTCGCTCGCGCGCGGTCCTCGCCGGCGTGAACCACAGGTCGGCCTCGAAGACGTGCGTGTTGTGCGACGTCGGCCAGAAGCGGTAGGTGAGGTACCAGTTGCGTTCGTAGATCAGCACTTCGAGGTTCGGGAAGATCTGGAAGTTGTCGATCCCCCACCGCTTCACGCCACCGGGGTTGATCCCCTTGAGCTCGCCCGCGATGTCGTGCGCGTCCCACGGGCCCATGTTGCCGCTGCGCAGCAGGACCTCACTCGGATACATCGTCTCGGCCGGCCACTTGTGCTTCTG